>NZ_JAHKRO010000044.1 GCF_019396325.1 Nonomuraea ceibae | reverse complement strand
CCCGGGCCGGGTGCCCGGCGTGCGCCAGCATCCGGCGCGCCATGCCCGCCACCAGCCCGAGCCTGGAGGCGTCCGGGTCCACCAGCGCGATCTCGGTCAGCGGCAGCTCGTCGCGCAGCCGCGCGAAGCCGTCGATGAGCTCGGGGGTGTAGGTCGAGCCGCCCCCGATCACGGCGAGTTTCATGCGAACTCCCTAGTTAGGAAACTTTCCTAACCCGGGACCTTAGCTGACGCTTTCGGGAAAAGCCCTATGCGGACGGGCCCCGCCGCCGTCATCCGGAGGAAGGACCCGTCTCTCCAGCCGGTCGATGGCCCACGCCCCGGCGAGCGCCTGGTTCACCGGCTGCCGGCCTCCGCCTCGAGCTCGTCGAGCAGGGCGTGGCGGCCCGCCAGCTTGGCGTGCAGCAGGTGGCGGGCGGCGCGCAGCAGCTCGGCCACGTCGCCGCCGGACAGCGCGTAGACCACGGTCGAGCCGTCGCGGCGCGCGGTGACCAGCTCCGAACGCCGCAGCACGGCCAGGTGCTGCGACAGCCCGGCGGGCTCCACCTCGATCGCGGCCAGCAGGTCACGCACCGGCTTCGGCCCGTCCTGGAGCAGCTCCAGCACGCGGATCCGGACCGGGTGCCCCAGCAGCCGGAACAGCTCCGCCTTGGCCTCGTACAGCGGGACGGACATCACGCATTCCCCTCCCCCGGTCTCTCGCCGCCCGCCTCGCCGCCCGTCTCGTGGCCCGTCTCGTGGCCCGTCTCATCGTGGCCCGTCGTCACGCCGTGGGCGCGCGCCAGCCGGAGCACCTCGTCCAGGTCGCCGGCGGCGGCCAGCGCGGCCTCGGCGTCACCGGCCCGTTCGGCGGCGCGCAGGGCCTCGGCCGCCTCGTCGGCCCGCCTGCGGATCTCCGCCGCGAAGGCCTCACTCATCGCATCCCGCATTCATGCGCTCCAGTGTCGACGCAGTTGCGCAATTTCGCAATTGCACGACACCGCAGCGTCAATCCTCGGTACTGTAGTAGTGCAGGCTGTCGTCGGAGGAGACCCGGCGCAGGCCGGCCTTCTCCAGCACCCGCTGGGAGGCGACGTTGGTGTGCGCGGTGTCGGCCAGCGCGCGGCGGACCCGGCCGTCGTCGAAGCCCTCCCGCAGCAGCGCCCGCACCGCCTCGGTCGCGTAA
This sequence comes from Nonomuraea ceibae, assembly GCF_019396325.1. GTDB lineage: Bacteria > Actinomycetota > Actinomycetes > Streptosporangiales > Streptosporangiaceae > Nonomuraea > Nonomuraea ceibae. Next base: position 67,105 of record NZ_JAHKRO010000044.1, on the reverse strand, counting down.
CCGCGCCCCTCGGCCTCGGGGGCGACGCCGTACCCGAACCCGACGGTCCCCGCCTCGTCGGGCGGGCCGAAGAAGCCGAGGCCGCCGATGACCGCGCCCGACCCGAGCAGCACGATCTGCAGCGGCCCGAACAGCGGATCACCCCCGGCGCCCTTGAGGACGAGCCCGGCGATGTCCCGGTCGTCGTCCCTGGGGTAGCCGGGGCTCCAGTTACGGCCCTCGCGCGACCCGGCCACCACGTGCCGGGCCTCCTCCTCGGTGAACGGGCGAAGCCGCAGCCGGGCGGTCTCCAGGGTGAACGTCATCATGCTCTCCTGCCGAATCAGGCCGGAACCAGGCCGGCGTAGGGGTACGGCACCGACAGTAGGCACCCGGCCCCCGCCGCCGAATCGGTCATGACGACCTAATGCGACCGATCGCCCTGACCGGCATGCCAGTACATTTGCCGGGTGTTGTACGGTCGGGCCGCCGAAGAAGAACAGTTGCGCCGCCTCCTCACCGAGGCCGGAGCCGGTGCGAGCGCCGCGCTGGTGCTGACCGGCGAGGCGGGCATCGGCAAGACCGCGCTGCTCGACCACCTGGCGTCCGGCGCGGGCAGGGTGCTGCGGACGACCGGGATCGAGTCGGAGAACGAGCTGCCGTTCGCCGCCCTGCACCAGCTGCTGCGGCCCGCCCTGGACCACCTGGACCTGCTCCCCGGGCCGCAGGCGGAGGCGTTGCGGGCCGCGTTCGGCATGACCGCGGCCACCGGCCGCGACCGTTTCCTGATCGGGCTCGCCGTGCTGACGCTGCTGTCGGAGCACGCCGGGGAGCAGGCGCTGCTGTGCCTGGTGGACGACGCGCAGTGGGTGGACCAGGCGTCCCTGGACGCGCTGACCTTCGCCGCGCGGCGGCTGGACGCCGAGGGCGTGGTGATGCTCTTCGCCCTGCGCGAGCCGCGTCCGCTCGGTCTGCCTGAGCTGCGGCTGGGCAGGCTGGACGAGGCGGCCACGGCGGCGCTGCTCGCGGCGCGGACGGGCGGCGAGCTGCCCGCGTACGTGCGCGAACGGGTCACGGCGGAGGCGCAGGGCAACCCGCTGGCCCTCGTCGAGCTGTCGCGGGCGATGACCGCCGAGCAGCGCGCGGGGCTGCTCGGCCCGCTCCCGGCGGCGCCGGGCGGCCTCAGCGCGGCGGGTCGCGTGCAGGCCGCGTTCGGCGCGCAGCTCGGCCTGCTGCCGCCGCTCACCCGGCGGGCGCTGCTCGTCGCCGCCGCCGACGACACCGGCGATCCGGCCGTCGTCCTGGCCGCGGCCGGGGCCGCCGCGCCCGACCTGGAACCGGCCGAGAAGGCCGGGCTGATCCACCTGACGGGCTCCACGCTGGCCTTCCGGCATCCGCTGGTGCGGGCCGCCGCCTACCAGGGAGCCACGTTCGCCGAGCGGATCGCCGCCCACGACGCCCTGGTGGCCGTCCTGCACGGCGACGAGCACGCCGACCGCCGCGCCTGGCACCGGGCGTCCGCCGCCACCGGCCCCGACGAGCGGGCCGCCGCCGAGCTGGAACGCGCCGCCGAACGCGCCACCGGCCGGCAGGGCATGGCCTCGGCCTCCGCCGCGTACGAGCGCGCCGCCCAGCTCAGCGCCGACCCCGCCGCCCGGCAGCGCCGCCTCGTCACGGCGGCCCAGGTCGCCGCCGACGCCGGGCTGTTCCACCGCGTCGCCGCGCTCCTGGAGCACGGCGACGGGACCGGTTCGCCCGAGGCGGCCCGGGTGCGGGCCGCGCTCGAGCTGAACGCGGGCTCGGCCGCCGAAGCCGTCCGGGTGCTGCTCGGCGCGGACTTCGGCGAGCCCGCCATCGCCGTCGAGGCCGTGCACGCGGCCCTGTCCGCGGGTGACCCCGGCCTGGCCGCGCGCGTGTGCGAACGGGCGCTCGCCGCCCCTCCCGGCCCCCACGGCACGCTGACCGGCGTCGCCCTGCTCCTCACCGGCCGGGCCACGACGCCCCGCTGGGAGGACGCGGCCCGGGACGCGGGGGCGCTGTTCAGCGAGCGCTTCCTGGCCGCCCGCGCCGCGTACGCCGTCGACGACCATCGCCTGGCGGGCGAGCTCGCCGCGCTCCTGCTGGACCACTGCCGCTCCCACGGGCTGCTCGGCTGGCAGGCGACGTGCCTGCACCTGCTCGCGGAGAGCCGGCTCGCGCTCGGCGCCCTGGACCTGGCCGGGCAGTCGGCGGCGGAGGGACTGCGCCACGCCGAGTACGCGGGGCTGGACCACCGGGCCTGCCACCTGCGCGCCACCCTCGCCACCGTCGCCGCCCTGGAAGGCGACGAGACCCGCTGCCGCGAGCTGGCCGGGGACGCCCTCGCGCACGCCACCGCCCACGACATCGGCTCCGCCGCCGCCCACGCCCGTCACGCGCTGGCCCTCCTGCACCTCGGCGCCGGCGACCCCGCCCCGGCGCTCGCCCACCTGGACCGCGTCCCGCCGGGGCCGCCGATGCTGACCGCCTTCCTGCTGCCCGGCCTGGTCGAGGCCGCCGCCCGCACCGGCACGCCCCGCCCCGACGCCGCGGCCGGCTACGAGCGGTGGGCGCGGCGGACCGGCAGCCCGGCCGCGCTCGCCCTCGCCGCCCGCTGCCGGGCCCTCACCAGCACCGGCGAGCAGGCCGAGGACCACTTCGGCGCGGCGCTCGGCCACCACGAGCCGGGCCTGGAACGCTCGCGCACGCACCTGCTGTACGGCGAGTGGCTGCGCCGGCGCCGCCGACGCACCGACGCTCGCCGCCACCTGCGCGCCGCGCTGGAGGGCTTCGACCGGGCCGGCGCCGCGCCGTGGGCCGCCCGCGCCCGCGCGGAGCTCCGCGGCACCGGCGAGGTGATCGACGAGACCGCCGCCACCGGCAGCCCGCTCGGCCGCCTCACCCCGCAGGAGCGGGAGGTCGTCCGGCTCGCCGCCGCCGGGGTGAGCAACCGGGAGATCGCGGCGCAGCTCTTCCTCAGCCCCCGCACGGTCGGCCACCACCTCTACCGAGCCTTCCCCAAGCTGGGCGTCACCTCACGCAGGCAGCTCGCCGACGCCCTCGGCCGCTGACCGCCTTGCCCCGGTCAGCCGGCCGGGGCCGTACGGGAGGTGAGGTCGCGCCGCACGCCGTCGCGGTAGCCCGGCAGGGCGGGCGTCCAGCCGAGCTCGGCCTTGGCCTTGGCGTTCGACACGCGCATCGACGTGTCGACCATCAGGGCGGCGAAGTACGGCGCGGCCAGGCGGATGACCCGGTCCGGCAGCGCGCGCGGCGGCCTGACGCCCGCCGCGCGCGCGTGCTCGCGGAACATCTCGCCCCAGGTGACGGGCGTGTCGTCGACGATGTTGTACGCCTGACCGGCCGCGCCCTTCTCCAGCGCAGCCACGGTGGCCGAGGCGGCGTCGGCGAGGTGGATCCACGCCATGGTCCGCCCGCCGTCGCGCGGCACCGGCAGCCTGCCGGACCGCAGCGCCTCCACGAAGCTCCGCGACGCGGTCAGCCCGTAGAACGCGCCGTAGCGCAGGGCGACGCCGTCGATCCCGTCGGCCTCGAACGCCTGCCGCTCGGTGGCGCGCATGGCCGCCACGACCGGGTCGGTCCTCGCGCCGCGCGCCTGGCCGAACGGGTCCTCCTCCGTCAGCGGCCTGACGCCGTGGTCGAGGAAGCCGTAGCCGGGCACCATCGACTGGGTGACGAACCGGCGCGCGCCGACCGCGCGGGCGGCCTTCAGCAGGTGCGCGGTGCCGGTGGTGCGCAGCGTGTTGGTCATCGCCATGTCGGCGTAGCGGGCCGGGGTCTTGGCCAGCGCGGTCAGCTCGTGGATCAGCGCGTCGGCGCGCAGCCCGCCGACCGCGCGCAGCAGGCCGTCGCGGTCCAGCACGTCGGCCACCACCGTGGTGGCGCCGGGAACCCGCACCCCGGCGTTCCGGGTGAGGGCCAGCACCTCGTGGCCCGCCTCCACCAGCGCCGCCACCAGGGGGCGGCCGATCGCCCCCGTGGCCCCCGCGACCAGAACCTTCATGACAGCCTCCTCGTCATCGTCCGCGTACCGGCATCCAGACGGATCCAGCGGCAGCGAACGTGACATCGGCGCCTCACGGCCGGCCGTGCAGCTCCAGCTTCGTCGTGAGCTCGGCCGCCTCGGGCGAGGCGGCGCCGAGGACGGTGAGGGCGCGCCGCCAGGCGTCGGCGGCCTGGGGCAGGTCGCCGAGCTCGTGGTGCAGGTCGCCGAGGGCGCGCAGGGCCAGGCCCTGGCGGCGGGGCGCGGGGATGTCCCCCGCGATGGCGATGACCTCGGTCAGCGTGGCGATCGCCTCGCCGGAGCGGCCCTGCCTGCGCCGCAGGTCGGCCCAGGTGAACAGGACGCGGGCCTGGCTGACCCGGTCCTGGACGCCGTGGTAGATCTCCAGGGCGTGCCGCAGCCGGCGTTCGGCGTCGGCCAGGTCGTGCTGGGCGAGCCTGACCATGCCGAGCCCGAGCACGGCGTAGGCGATCCCGATGGGGAAGCCGAGCTCGTCGAGGCAGGCCCGCGCCCGGCTGAAGCAGTCCTCGGCGGCGGCGAGGTCGCCGCGTTCGAGCTCGATCTCGCCGAGGACGATCCGGGTGAACTCGCGGGAGCGGACGTCGCCGGTGCGGTCCGCGAGCCTGATCGCGCGCCGGATGTGGCGGGTGGCGAGGTCGTACCGGCCCTGGCTGAAGTGCAGGCGGCCGATGCCGCGGACGCGGGTGATCTCGGTGAACCGGTCGCCGGCGCGGGCCAGGCCGTCGCCCGCCTGCTCGTAGCAGGCGAGCGCGTCGGCGGCGCGGCCACGCAGGCGGTGCAGCTCGGCCAGGGTGACCTGGGCCAGGGCGTGGCCGTACGGGTCGGCGGCCCTGTCGAACAGCGCCAGCGACTCCTCGATGACCTGCTCGCAGCGGGCCAGCTCGTTGCGGGCGAAGTGCAGGCGGGCCAGGCCGTAGAGGGCGACCGCCTGGCCCCGGACGTCGCCGGTCGCGCGGGTGCTGGCCAGGGCGGTCTCGTGCATCGCGTGCCATTCGTCGTAGAGGCCGCGGGTCTCCAGCGGGTGCATGGCCGCGGCGGCGAGCTCCCAGCACGCCGCCAGCGTGGCGCTCTGGCGGACGGCGGCGACGAGGGCCGCGCGTTCGGCCTCGATCCAGGCGAGCGGGTCGGGCAGGACGTGCCCGTCGGTGACCTGCGGGCCGGGCGACCAGAGCAGGTCGCCGCCGCGCGGGAGCTGGTAGTCGCCGCCGCACAGCTTGATGTGGGCCTGGCGGGTCAGCGCGAGCCAGCCGCTCACCGCCCGCCGCACCGCCGCGGTCCGCTCGGCCTCCGTCTCGGCGGCCTCGGCGCATTCGCGGGCGTACGCGCGCGTCAGGTCGTGGAAGCGGAACCGGGTCTGCCCGCTCCGGTCGCGCCCCGCGACGTCCAGCAGGCGGACGTCGACCAGCTCCTCGACCAGGTCCTCGGCCTCGGCCGGGGGCGCGTCGAGCAGGGCGGCGGCCGTCCACGCGGCGAAGTCCGGCGCCTCCAGCAGGCCGAGCAGGCGAAACAGCCGCTGCGCCGGCAGCGTCAGGCCCTGGTAGCCCACGGCGAGCGTGGCCCGCACCGCCTGGGAGCCGTGGGACAGGTGCCGCAGGCGGTCGCGGGTGTCGCGCAGCCGGGCGACGAGCTGGTCCACGTTCCAGTGCGGGCGGGCGGCGAGCTTGGCCCCGGCGATCCGCACGGCGAGGGGCAGGCCGCCGCAGAGCTGGACGAGCCGGTCGGTGTCGCCCGCCGCCTCGGCCGCCCGTTCGGCGCCGATGACCGACCGCAGCAGCTCGCGCGCCTCGCCGGGCGGCATCAGCGGCAGCTCGATCCGGCGCGCGGCGGGCAGGCCGGTCAGGCGCCGCCTGCTGGTGACCAGCACCGCGCAGCCCGGGGTGCCGGGCAGCAGCGGGCGGAGCTGGCCCTCGTCCGCGGCGTCGTCGAGCACCACGAGGAAGCGCCGGTCGGCCAGCTTCCCCCGGTACATCTCCGCCCGTTCCTCCAGGCTCGCGGGGATCGCGGCGCTGTCGACGCCGAGCGCGCGCAGGAACCGGCCCAGTGCCGTCTCCGGCGTGACCGGCGACTGGCCCGCGCCGTGCAGGTTCACGTACAGCTGGCCGTCCCGGAAGTCGCGCCGCAGGTGGTGGGCGGCGTGGACGGCGAGCGTCGTCTTGCCGGCGCCGCCCTGACCGGAGATCACGCACACGGGGACGGGCGACTCGGGGCCCGCCTGCGGGCGGGCCGGGCGCAGCGTCTCCAGCGCGGCCGCCAGCTCGTCGGCCCGGCCGACGAAGTCGGCGGCGTCCGGCGGGAGCTGGCACACGCCCCCGTCACGCGGCCCGGGGGCCGCGCCCGACGGCAGGTCGCCGCCCAGCACCCTGGCCTGGAGCTGCTGCAGGTCCTTGCCCGGCTCCACGCCGAGCTCGCCCACGAGCACGTCGCGGGCCTGCCGGAAGACGTCGAGCGCCATGTCGCGCTGTCCCGTGCGGGCCAGCGCCAGCATGAGCAGGTACCAGGCCCGTTCCTGGAGGGGGTGCTCGGCCAGCAGGCGGCGCAGGTCGTTCATGACGTCCTGGGCGTGCCCGAGGCCGAGCTTGGTCTCGGCGTGGTCGAGGCGGGTCCGCGTGCGCCGCTCCTCCAGCTCGTCGAGGCGGGCGAGCACGCCGGCCGGCAGGCGGACGCCCTCGGCGGGCTGGCCGCGCCACAGCGCCAGCGCGCGCTCGTAGTGTCCGGCGGCGGCCTCCTGCGCGCCCTCGGCCGCGGCCGAGCGGGCGAGCCGGGTCTCCCGTTCGAAGACGAGCAGGTCGATCAGGTCGGCGTCGGCCTCCAGCAGGTAGCCGGTGCCCTTCGTGAGGATGCGGATCCCGGCCGGGAGCGCCTTGCGCAGCCGGGCGACGTAGGTCTGCAGGTTGGAGACGGCCGAGGTGGGCGGGCTGTCCCACAGGGCGGCGACCAGGCGGTCCCGGGACACGGTGGCGTTCGCGTCGAGCACGAGGACGGCGAGCAGGGCGCTCTGCTTGCCGCTCAGCTCGACGGTTCGCCGGGCCACCCGGAGGAAGACCGGACCCAGGACGCCACAGGCCAGTTCCGTCACGCACCACGCTCCCGCACTCGCGATGCCCCCACCGTATTGTTGATCAACGGTTCGCGCAGTCGAAATCAGTTGTCCCTTTGCGCCACACTCGTCCCATGCACATCGGACGGCCTCTCACCCTGCTCGGCGCGATCTTCGGCGTGGTCGGGCTGGTGCTGCTCGGCGTCGGCGTCGCGCTGGCCGTCTCCTCTGCGAGCTTCCTGTCCTCGGCCGGGCGGGCCGACGGGACCGTGGTCGACATGACGGAGCGGATCACCACCAAGCCTCGCAACTCCGACGGGCACCGGCGCCGGGAGTCGGTGTGGTACCCGACCGTGGAGTTCAGCGTCGGCGGCCGGACGTACACGTTCCGGGACTCCACCGGCAGCAACCCGCCGTCCTACGCGACGGGCGAGAGCGTGCCCGTCGCCTACGACCCGGGCGACCCGGCGGACGCGCGGATCGCCTCGTTCTCGTCGGGGTTCCTCGGCCCGCTGATCGTCGGCGGGCTGGGGCTGCTGTTCACCCCCGTGGGCGCGGTGCTGTTCGTCAGGGGGCGGCGGGGTCACGCGTGAGGGCCGGGCCCGCCGGTCCTGGCGTAGCCGTGCTCGTAGGCCCAGATGACCGCCTGGACGCGGTCGCGGAGCCCCAGTTTGGCCAGGATGCGGCCGACGTGGGTCTTGACCGTGCCCTCCGCCATGTAGAGGCGGCCGGCGATCTCGGCGTTCGTCTCGCCCGCCGCGATGCGCCGCAGGACCTCCCGCTCCCGCTCGGTGAGCTGGACGCCCGGGTCCGCGGGCCGAGGCAGCGTGGGGGCCACGTGGTCGAGCAGCCGCCGGGTGGTCGACGGGGCGATGACCGCGTCGCCCGCGTGGACGGTCCGCACCGCGGCCACCAGCTCGTCCGCCGGCGCGTCCTTCAGCAGGAACCCCGACGCGCCCGCCCGCAGCGCGGCGAACGCGTACTCGTCCAGGTCGAACGTGGTCAGCACGATGACCTTCGGGCCGCCCCCGGCCAGCAGGCGGCGGGTGGTCTCGACGCCGTCGAGGCGCGGCATCCGCACGTCCATCAGCACCACGTCGGCGCTGACGCGCGCCAGGCCCGCGAGGGCGTCGAGCCCGTCGCGCGCCTCGCCGACGACCGCCATGTCGTCCTGCGCGTCGATCACCATGGCCGTGCCGGTGCGCACCAGGTCCTGGTCGTCGACCACGAACACCCTGATCGTCATCGCGAGCCCTCCCGGTACGGCAGCCGGACCCTCACCACGAACCCCCGCTCCCCCTCGGCCCGGGCGGACACGGTGCCGCCGACGGCCGCCATCCTCTCGCGCATCCCGGCCAGCCCGTGTCCCGGGGGCGCGCCCGGGGCCGGGGGCGGGCCGTCGTCGGTCACCGTCACCTCCAGCGCGCCCCGGGTCCACGACACGTCCACCGACGAGCGGGCCGCGCCGCCGCCGTGCTTGAGCGTGTTGGTCAGCGCCTCCTGGACCACGCGGTAGAGCGCGAGCTCCGCCCCCGGGCCGATCGGCCTGGCCTCGCCGGAGGCGGTCATGGTGACGTCGAGCCCGGCCGCGCGCGTACGGTCGAGCAGGCCGGGAAGGTCGGCGAGGCCGGGCTGCGGCGTGAGCCCGGCCGGTTCGGCGCGCAGGACGCCGACGAGGCCGCGCATCTCGGTGAGCGCCTGCCGCCCGGTCTCCTCGACGGTGGCCAGCACCTCCGGGGCGCGGGCGGGCGCCAGCCGGCCGCCCCTGGCCTGGGCGACGATCACGGCGAGGGCGTGCGCGACGACGTCGTGCATCTCGCGGGCGATCCTGGCCCGCTCCGCCAGCGTGGCCCGCTCGGCCGACATCGTGGCCTGCTCCTCCAGCAGTGCCACGTAGCGGAGCTGGCTCCTGCGGTGCAGGCCCAGGCCCCAGGCCGCGACGACGACGGCCAGCAGCAGGCCGAGCAGCATCCACGGGTCCGGGCCGAGCCGGGCGGCGGCCACGCTGGCGTCGGTGGCGAACCTGGCCGCCGCCAGCCCCGCCCCCGCCACGCCCACGACCAGCGGCGGGTACGGACTGCCGTACGCGGTGCGCGAATACAGCGCGAGCGGGAAGAGCACGACCGTCGGCAGCACCATGAACAGGCCGGTCACCGCCGCCTGGACTGCCATCACCCCGGCGATCACCGCGAACGCCCACAGGTCCCGACGGAACGCGAACGCCACGTGCGCCACCAGGCAGGCCGCCACCAGGACGATCGCCCTCGGGCCGGGCACGGACAGCACGGCCACGACGGCGGACAGCAGGAAGACCGGCAGTCCGAGCACGAACGCGACGGTGACGTCGAACCTGCGGGCGGGGCTCATCCGCGCTGGAAGGCCAGCGTGGCCCCACCCACGGCGAGCCCGAACAGCAGCCAGCTTCCATAGACCACGGACACCATGATGACGGCCGAGGCGTCACCGAGCGGCACCGGGCCGTCGGTCACCCCGAGAAGCTGCGCAAGCGTGCCGAAAACCGACATACTTCCCATCGTGGCCAGCATGGCGGCTCCCGTCCAGCCGCCGGCCAGCACCAGCCGGCGCGGCAGCCGCCGCCCCCACCCCTGCACCAGCGCCAGCGACCCGGCCGCGCCCACCACCAGCATGACCAGCTCACCGTACGGGAACCCCTCCGCGTACACCGCCGGGCGCAGGAACTCGCCGCCGAACGACCAGTAGAGCTTGGCGGTCGGGTAGACGAAGCCCAGCGCGAACGCCGTGTAGCCGAGCCAGGGCCCGCCCGGCACCCGGGTCCGCCGCAGGATCAGCGCGCCCACCAGCCCGGTCGCGGCCAGCGCTAGCGCCCGGCCCGCCATCCCCGGCCAGTCGACCGTCGCGAAGTCGCCCGCCGGGATGCCGGTGACCGCGAAGAACGCCCGGAACCCGTCCAGCACCACCCCGCCCGCCGACCAGAGCAGCAGCACAGCCGCCGCCCACCCGAGCGGCGCCAGCCGGGGGACCAGCGCGAACACCGCCCCCGCCAGCGCGGCCCCCGCCGTCACGAGATGGGGCGCGAACCCGGCCGTGTACGACGGCGCGGGCAGCCCCGCCGTCACCAGGGCCGTGATGAGAGTGAGCAGCGACACGACCGCCGCCGCGAGTTGAAGCCTGGAGATTCGCATGCCGTCGACGATCCCGCCCCACCCCGGGCCCCCGCGTCTCCGCCAGGTCCCCCGACCCCAAGACCCCAGAGGTATTGACAACCAGCCCGGATGCGGTGCGGCGGGTCAGGCTTCGCCGGCCCGGAGGACGGCGTCAAGGCGGCCCGTACCCGCGCGAGCGGCTCGCCGAGGGCGGGCTCACCACCCTGGCCGCCTGCCGCCGCTGACCGCGCGACCTGCGGTTCCCGTCTACATGGTGGCCCGGCCGGAGATGGGTGCCAGGCCCGATGGAGTTCCCGGCCGGGGACGGGCAGACTGTAGGGCCATGCGTGAGGGGCGGAAGGTCCCCCGGAGCGCCTGCTCACCCGCATGGCCGCGGCACGACCATGGAGGGAGAGGGCCCATATGGACGCACTCGACATCGCTGAGCCCGGGCTGTGGATCCTGCTGGGCCTGTCCCTTCTCGTGATCGCCGGGCGCTGCTTCCGGGTGGTGGGCGAGGACGAGCGGCTGGTGGTGCGCAGGTTCGGGCGGACGAAGGGGGTGCGCGGGCCGGGGCCGGTGGTCATGTGGCCGGTGCTGGACCGGGAGGTGCGGGTGCCGTTGCGGCTGGAGCCGCTCGAGCTGTTCTGCCCCGGCGCGGTGACCAGGGACGGGGTGACGGTGCAGGTCACGGCGGCCGCGCTGACGGCGGTGACCGACCCGGTACGGTTCGCGACGGCGGTCGAGAGCCCGGCGGCGGCCACGGCGATGGCGGTCGAGGGCGAACTGCGGCGTCACATCGCCCAGCGGGACCTGGCCGAGCTGCCGGCGCTGGCGGCTTACGACCACGCCGCGCTGGCCGACCGGGTGAGTGAGACGAGCGGGCGGTGGGGGGTGGAGGTGGTGCTGCTCGACGTCACCGACGTCCAGATCCCGCTCAGCGGCGGGCTGGTGCACTGGCTGGAGAGCCGGGCGGGCGCGCGGTAGCGGCGCGGTCCCGCTACAGCTTGACGATCATCTTGCCCACGTTGCCGCCGCGGAGCATGGCGATGAAGGCGTCGGCCATGCCGTCGAGGCCCTCGGTGACCGTCTCCGCCGCGACGAGCCGCCCGGCCCGCAGGTGCGGGATCGCGAACTCCTCCAGCTCGGGCTGCAGGTGCCCGTAGTCGCGGACGAGGAAGCCCTCCAGGCGGAGCTGCTTGCCCACGACGTCGAACAGGTTGCGCGGCGCGGCGGGCGGGACCGGCGTGTTGTACTGCCCGACCGCGCCGCACCAGGCGACGCGCCCGTGCGGGAGCAGCGCGTCGATGGCCGCCTCCAGGTGGTCGCCGCCCACGTTGTCGACGTACACGTCGATCCCGTCCGGCGCGGCGGCGGCGAGCCGGCCGCCGAGGTCGCCCGCCCGGTGGTCGATCGCGGCGTCGAAGCCCAGCTCGGAGGTCAGGTAGGCGGCCTTGGCCGCCGAGCCGGCGCTGCCGACGACCCGCCCGGCGCCGAGCAGCCTGGCGAACTGGCCGGCCGCGCTGCCCACTCCCCCGGCCGCCGCCGACACGAACACGGTCTCCCCCTCGCGCAGCCGGGCCACCTGGGTGAGCGCCACGTACGCCGACAGGCCCGTCCCGCCCAGCACGCCCAGGTACGCGGTGACCGGCACGCCGGGCGCCCGGGGCAGGATCCGGACGTCCTCCGGCGCAACCACGGCGTGGCTGCGCCACCCCTGGCGGTGGAAGACCAGGTCACCGGGTGCGAGCCGGGGGTCGCGCGAGTCGGCGACCCGGCCGATGGAGCGGCCCTCCAGGGGGATGCCGAGGTCGTCGGTGTCCATCCGTTCCCGCATGTACGGGTCGACCGAGAGGTAGAGGTTCTCCACCAGCGCCTGTCCCGGGCCCGGCACCGGGTCGGGGATCTTGACATATGCGAAGTCTCCGGTGTCCGGCCACTCGTGGGGCCGGGCCACCTGATGCACGATGACAGCCATGGCCGAGGAGTCAACCGGGAGCCGCCTCACGCCGACACTGATTTAGGCTCTGGCTTAATGATTACCTACCGGCTGTCCGTCGACGACCTCGCGGACGTGCGTTTCGCCTGCTCGCCGCTGCTGGAGGCCGTCACCAGCCTGTGGGCCCTGCGGCGGCCGGAGCGGCACGCGATCCACCTGCCCTGGATCCGGCGGGCCCGCGCGGCGCTCGCCGGGGCGGCGCCCGCCGACGTCGCCGTGCTCGACGGCCTGCTCAGCCCCGGCCGCGACTGGCTGCCCGACTTCCTCACCCCGCGCCCCGCCGTACGCTCACCCGACATCGCCGGCGAGCTCGACCGCCTGCGCGGCACCCCGCCCGAGCGCGCCCAAGCCGACTTCCGCGCCGTCTACGGCACACATCCGCTGCCCGCGACGACCGATCCGGCCGCCATCGCCGGCGTGCTGGGACGCTACTGGGACGCGGCCGTCGCCCCGCACTGGCCCCGGATGCGGGCCGTGCTGGAGGCCGACCTGCTGCACCGGGCGCGGCAGGTTGCCGCCGACGGCGCCGCCGCCGTGCTGCGCGGCCTCGACCACCGGGTGAGCTTCGCCGACGGCGCGTTGCGCGTGTACGGCGGCGCCTCGCTGGACTACGAGGCCGACGTGGCCGGGCGCGGCCTGTGGCTGGTGCCCACGCTGTTCGCGCCGCAGACCATCGCCCCCGTCGGGCCCGGCGAGCCGCCCACCGTGATCTACCGGTGCCGGGGCATCGGCACGCTGTGGGAGACGTCCCCGGCACCGCCGCCGGAGGCGCTCGCCGAGCTGATCGGGCCCACGCGGGCGAGCCTGCTGGCGACCCTGGACGACCCCATGTCGACGTCGGAGCTCGCCCGGCGGCACGGCGTCACGCCCAGCGCCGTCTCCCAGCATCTCGCCGTGCTGCGGCGCAACGGCCTGCTGTCCCGCACGAGGGCGGGCCGTCAGGTGCTGTACGCGCGGACGGCGCTCGCCGACCAGCTGATGTCGCCCTGAGGACAGCCCCCGCGCTTGGGTTCAGTGGCCGTACAGGCGGCGGTAGCGGCCCGGCGTGGTGCCGATCAGCCGGGCGAAGTGGCGGCGCAGCAGCGCGGTGACGCCGAAGCCGCAGCGGGCCGCGACCTGGTCGATGGGCAGCGTCGTGGACTCCAGCAACTGCTGGGCGCGGGCGATGCGGGCGTGCAGCAGCCACTGGGCCGGGGTGGTGCCGGTGTAGTCGGCGAAGTGCCGGGCGAACGTGCGCGGGCTGGTCCGGGCGTGCGCGGCCAGGTCGGCCACGGTCAGCGCCTGGTCGAGCCGCTCCAGCGCCCACGCCTGGGTGGCGGCGATGTCCGGGGCGGCCGAGCCGGTGGCGGGCACCGGCCTGGCGACGTACTGGGCCTGCGCGCCGTCGCGGTGACCGGCGGCGACGAGGTGGCGGGCGATGGTGTTGGCCACGTTCACGCCGTGCGCGAGCCGTACGAGGTGCAGGCACAGGTCGATGCCGGCGGTGGCGCCCGCGGAGGTCCAGACGCCGCGGTCCTCCACGAACAGCGCGTCCGGATCGACCGTGACCTCGGGGTGCGCCTCGGCGAGCCGGCCGGCCAGCAGCCAGTGGGTGGTGGCGCGCCGCCCGTCGAGCAGCCCGGCGGCGGCCAGCACGAACGCGCCGCTGCACAGGGCGGCGAGGTCGGCGCCCCGGCCGGCGGCGGCGCGCAGCGCGTCGGCGAGCCGCCCGTCCAGCGGCCCCTGGGGAACGCCGGCGCCCGGGATGACGATCAGGTCGGCGTCGGCGAGGCCGTCGAGCGCGTGCGCGGGCTGGACCCGCGCGGCGGGCTCCATCGTGACCGGAGCCCCGTCGACCGAGCAGAGCCGCAGGTCGAAGCGCGGCACCCTGGCCTGGGAGCGGTCGGCTCCCCACACCCAGCAGGCGACCGAGTAGTCCAGCACGCTCATCCCGTCATGCAGAAGCAGAGCGACGCTGCGCATGGCAGGAATGTAGCGCATGTTGGCATTCCTGCTACTCCTGCCGCCTTCGCCGCCCCGATCAGGATGATCCCGGAGCCGAACGCAGAGGAGAGACACATCATGACCGGAGTGCATCGTCGGACGTTCCTGTGGGGCGCGGTCGCCGCCGGGGCGGGCGCGCTCCTGCCCTCGGCCGCCGTTCCCGCGGCGGCCCACGCCGGGGCGTCGCCGGGCGGGGCCATCACGTCCAAATCCGTGGGCGCCTTCGACGTGGTGGCGCTCCGCGACTCCGCCGACACCTTCCCGGCGACGCGTACCGAGATGTTCCCGGACGCGACGGAGGCGGACTGGCAGCGGGCCCGCCGGGCCGACCCGGGCGCGTTCGGCCCCGACCTCGCCTGGAAGCTCGACTTCCGCTGCTACGCGGTGCGGCGTCCGGGCGGGCGGATCGCGCTGGTCGACGCCGGGGTCGGCCCGGCCGGCAGCCCCGGCTCGGCGTGGGCCGCCCCGGGCGTGCTGCCCGAGCTGCTCGCCGCCGCCCGCATCGACGTGGCGGACGTGGACCTGGTCGTGCTGACCCACGTCCACGAGGACCACATGGGCTGGTCGGTGAGCACGGACGGGGTGCCGACGTTCCCGAACGCCCGGTACGTGGTCCAGCGGACCGAGGTGGCGCGGCTCGCGGCGACCAGCCCGATGCGCGACTACCTGATCGTGCCGTTGCAGCGCACGGGGCAGCTCCGCGAGATCGACGGCGAGGTGCGGCTGGCCGGCGCGCGTGGCAGCCGGCTCACCGCGATCCCGACGCCGGGGCACACCGTGGGCCACCAGTCGGTGCTGGTCGACGGCCACGGCCGGCGCATGGTGATCACGGGCGACGTGCTGGTGCACGCCGTGCAACTGGTCGCCCCGGACGTCGGCTACGCGCTGGAGGCGGACCAGGCGGTGGCCGCCGAGACGCGCCGCGCCCTGCTCGCGGACGCCAGGCGCCGCCGCGCCACGCTGGCGACGGCCCACCTGACCAGCCCGTTCGTCAACGCCCGCTATCCCTGACCAGCACCGTCGCGCAGCAGTGCGACGGCCCGCGCGGCGGCGGCGCCGATGGCGGCGTTGATCGCAGCGTCGTCCGCGCCGGGCTCGGACCGGGTGAAGACGGCGGCGGCGTAGCGCCCGCCGTCAGGGCAGGTGATGACGCCGACCTCGTTGCGGACGACCCCGGCCAGGCCGCCGCTCTTGGCCGCCACCCGGACGGGCTGCCGGAAGCCGCTCGCGATGCGGTGGCGGGTGAGCTGGCGGCCCATCAGCGCCCGCACCCGCGCGCACGCGGCGGCCGGGCCGGCGGCGTCGGACCAGATCAGCCGCAGCAGCTCGGTCATGTCGCGTGGCGTGGTGCGGGTGCCGCGCGCGGGGTCGAGGGCGCGGCACCCGGGCAGCCGCCGCTCGGCCCGCGCCACCTCCTCCGGCGGCGCGCCCGCCGACCAGGTGACCAGGTCCTCCCAGCCCGCGCGGCCGAGCTCGCGCCCCATCGAGTCGAGCATGGCCGCCAGGTCGGACTCGACCACGGTCGCGGCCAGCCCGAGTCGCGCGGCGGTCGCGTTGACCGCGGCGACGCCCGTGCGGCGCAGCAGCGTGTCGGCGGTGTGGTTGTCGCTGATCGTCAGCGCCAGCGTGACCATGTCCCGTAACGAGATGACCGTGTCGTCCTCGAACAGCGAGGTCCCGACCGGGCCAGGCGTGCGGGCGGCGGCGCGGAGGGGGACGCGCTCGCGCGGGTCGAGGCGGCCATCGGCGAACCAGGTCTCGGCCTCCAGGGCGATCTGCACCTTGACCACGGAGGCGGGCACGACCGGCTCGGCGGGGCGCAGGCCGATCTCCGCGTCGCCGGTGAGCGGCCGGACGCACAGCGCGCCCTGGCATCCGGCCCGGTCGAAGATCTCTTGGAGCTCGGCCGCCCTGTCAGTCACGGTACAGGGCGGAGATCGCGGAGGCCGCGCGGGACAGGTAGTCGCGGGCCTCGGGGGGCGCGGTGACCTCGAGGTCCGCGTGGAACTGCAGCAGGTGGCAGACCGCGCCCAGCTCCGGGTAGGTGAACGGCACGCGCACCCAGTCGGGCCCATCGTCCTCGGGCGGGCCGCTGAAGTAGCCGCCGGCGATGCGGGTCACCATGTCGAGGCGTGACCGCCGGATGCGCGTCTCGATCCGGATGCCGTCGCCGCGCTGCTCCACCTGGCGGCGCAGCTCGTCCCACACCTGCGCCAGCTCCACGCCGGGGCGGCGGCGTACGGGCTCGGGGGTGACGGTCACGCGGGAGATGCGTTCCGTGCGGTAGAGGTACGGGCGGCGCCGGTGGTCGGCGACCAGGTACCAGACGCCGGCCTTGGCGACCAGCCCGTACGGGTCGACGGTGTAGCCGCGGACGGCGCGCTGGCCGCTGTGGCGGTAGCGCAGGCGCAGCCGCCGGTCGGCGAGGACCGCGTCGAGCAGGGTGTCGAGCGGGAAGTCGGGGCGGGGGCCGGCGAGCCAGCGGTCGGGGTCGACGAGGATGCGGCGGCTGGTCAGCTCGGCCGCGGGCCGGTGCGGCGCGGGGAGCGCGGCCATCACCTTGCGCATCGCGGAGCCGAACGCCTGGTCCAGGCCGAGCGCCGCGTGGGCGCCCCGGGCGCTCAGCACGAACAGCGCCCTGGCCTCGTCGGTGGTCAGCCCGGTGACGTCGGTGCGGAACCCGGCCAGCAGCCCGACGCCGCCGTGCTTGCCGCGCTCGGCGTAGACGGGGACGCCGGCGGCGGACAGCGCCTCGAGGTCGCGGTAGATGGTGCGCTGCGACACCTCCAGCAGCTCGGCCAGCTCCTTGGCGGGGACCAGGCGCCGGTGCTGGAGCACCAGCATGATCGACAGCAGCCGGTCGAATTTCACCCGTTCAGAATATGACGGCAGATGTCATGTTATGTCGCCAGGCTGGCCGTGCTGACCCTGACGAGACGAACGGAGTACGACATGACGCGCACCCTTGCCTCCGCGCTGGCCGGCCGGGTGGCCGGACCGGTGTTCCTGCCTGGCCAGGACGGGTTCGAGGAGGAGCTGACCGGTTTCAACCTGGCGGTGCGGCACCGCCCCGACGTGATCGTCGGCGCCCGGGAGGCCGGGGACGTGGCGGCCGCTGTCGAGGCGGCGGTGGCGCACGGCCTGCCGGTGGCGGTGCAGAGCGCCGGGCACGGGTTCTCGGTCCCCGCGACGGGCGGCGTGCTGATCTCGACCCGGCGCATGACCGGCGTCCAGGTGGACCCGGAGACCCGGACCGCCCGGGTGGCGGCCGGGGCCCGGCTCGGCCAGGTGATCGCCGAGGCCGCGCCGTACGGGCTGGCCCCGTTGAACGGGTCGGCGCCGCACGTGGGCGTCGTCTCGTACGTGCTGGGCGGCGGGCTCGCGCTGCTGGGGCGCTCCCACGGCTGGGCCGCCGACCGGGTGCTGGCGCTGGACGTGGTGACCGCCGACGGCCGGGCCCGCCGGGTCACGCCGGACTCCGAGCCGGACCTGTACTGGGCGCTGGTGGGCGGGCGCGACAACGTGGGCGTGGTGACGGCGCTGGAGTTCGGCCTGGTGGAGGTGTCCCGGCTGTACGGGGGCGGCCTGTTCTTCGACGCCCGGCTCGCCCCCGGGGCGCTGGAGGCGTACCGGGAGTGGACCGCGGGCGTCCCGGCGGAGATGAACTCCTCGCTGGCGCTGATCCCGGGTCCGGACGGGCGGCTGTGCCACGTGCGGATCGCGTACACCGGCCCGGCGGAGGAGGGCGAGCGCCTGGTCGAGCCGCTGCGGCGGGTCGGCCCGCGGGTGCTGGAGACGCTGCGGGAGATGCCGTACGCGGAGTGCGCCTCGATCCACGACGACCCGCCGACGCCGATGCCGTGGGGCGCGGACAACGCCATGCTGCGCGAGCTGGACGAGAAGGCGGCGGGGATCATCCTGGCGCACGCCGGTCCGGAGGTCATCGTGGAGCTGCGTCACCTGGGCGGCGCGCTGGCCGCTCCCCCGGCGCACCCGAACGCGGTCGGGCACCGGGACGCGGCGTTCATGCTGGCGGTCCTGACGATGGACGGGCGGCCGGCGCCCGCGGAGGTGTTCCGCGAGCTGGAGCCGTGGACGCTGGGCCGCTTCCTCAGCTTCATGGGCCACGGGGAGGCCGCCGGCCCGGAGCTGGTGCGCACCGCGTACCCGGCCGCCCACCACGCCCGGCTGGCCGTGATCAAGGCGGTGTACGACCCGGGCAACGTGTTCCGGTTCAACTACAACGTCGCGCCCGCGTCCTAGTGCGTGACCACGGGGGCGGGTGACGCGGCGGCGGCGCGGGCGGGCGGGCGCAGCACGGTCAGCGCGACGAGGAGCGCCGCCAGCAGGAGCCCGGCCGCGATGCCGAACGCCAGCCGGTAGCCGCCGGTCAGGGCCGCCGCCTGGGTCGCGCCCTGGCCGAGCAGCTCGCCGGTCCGGGAGGCGGCCATGGTGGACAGGACGGCCACGCCCAGCGCCATGCCGATCTGCTGGGTGGTGTTGAACAGGCCGGAGGCGAGCCCCGCGTCGTCGGCCCTGGCCGCGGACATGCCGAGCGTAGCGAGGGCGGGCAGCACCAGGCCGCCTCCGGCGATCAGCAGCATGACGGGCAGCAGGTCGGGGACGTACGACGCCTGCACCGGCACCCGGGTGAGCCAGGCCATCGCGGCGAGCAGCAGCACCAGCCCGGCGACGAGCACGGCACGGGCCCCGAACCGGTGGTTGAGCCGGGCGGAGACGAACAGGGAGACCCCGCCGATGGCGACGGCCGCCGGGAGCATCGCCAGGCCGGTCTCCAGCGCGCCGTAGCCGAGCACCTTCTGCATGTAGAGCGCGACGAGGATCTGGAAGGCGAACATCGCCGACAGGCTCAGCATCTGGGCGAGGTTCGCGCCGGCGACGTTGCGGGAGCGCAGGACGCGCAGCGGCATGAGCGGGCTGCGGGCGGTGGCCTGGCGGGCGAAGAACCCGGCCAGCAGCGCGAGCGAGAGCGCGCCCAGGCCCAGCGTGTGCCCGGCGGCCCAGCCGTACTCCTCGATCTTGACGACGGTGTAGATGCCGAGCATGAGGCCGCCGGTGACGAGGGCGGCGCCGAGCGTGTCGGCGCCCGCCGCGAGGCCGGCGCCGCGGTCGGCGGGCAGGACGCGGACGGCCAGGGCGACGGTGGCCAGGCCGATCGGCAGGTTGATGAAGAAGATCCAGTGCCAGGAGAGCGCGTCGGTGAGGACGCCGCCGAGCACCTGGCCGATGGAGGCCCCGGCCGCGCCGGTGAAGCTGAACACGCCGATGGCCTTGGCCCGTTCGCGTGGCTCGGTGAACAGCGTCACCAGGATGCCGAGCACGACCGCGGAGGCCAGCGCGCTGCCGGCGCCCTGGAGGAAGCGGGCGGCGATCAGCACGGCGGGGGTGGCGGCCAGGCCGGCGAGCAGCGACGCGGCGGCGAAGATCACGTTTCCGGCGAGGAACACCGTCTTGCGGCCGATCAGGTCGCCGAGCCGCCCGGCCAGGAGCAGCAGGCCGCCGAAGGGGATCAGGTAGGCGTTGACGGTCCAGCTCAGCCCGGCCGCGGTGAAGCCGAGGTCGCGCTGGATGGCGGGCATCGCGACGGTGACGATGCTGCCGTCGAGGATGGTCATCAGGCCGGCGGCCGACAGCGCGATCAGCGCGAGCGGGCGCGATGGGGTGGGGGACATGGCCTCTCCTGTTCAGATGCGGACAGGTGAGACCCTAACAGATGGTTTTGTTGTAGACGATCCCCGTCGGACCTATTTCTGGGACTGGCGGGCCCGGCGCGCACCCGGCGCGACCTCGACCGGGGTGGACAGGTGGCCCTCGGCCAGCCGCCGCATCGCCGCGAGCAGCGTCTCGCGCTCTCCCTCCGGCAGGGCGTGCAGCGCCTCCCGGTGCACGCCGTCGACGATCTCCTGGCTGCGCCGGGCGATCTCGGCGCCCTTCTCGGTGACCGCGATGATGCGTGCCCGCCGGTCGGTGCTCGACGGGCGGCGCTCGGCCAGCCCGGCCTTCTCCAGGGCGTCGACGGTGACCACCATCGTCGTCTTGTCCATGTCGCCGAGCTCGGCGAGCTGGATCTGCGTGCGCTCCTCCTCCAGGGCGTGGACGAGCACGCAGTGCATCCGCGCCGTCAGGCCGATCTCGGCCAGCGCAGCGGCCATCCTCGTCCGCAGCACGTGGCTGGTGTGGTCGAGCAGGAACGACAGGTCGGGCTCAGTGCGGCCGGGCGCCATTGCGGTCATGCCACCAGCCTAGCCAATCGTCCCCATCCGGATTATCCGCAACGACCCTGCCCGGAGTCGGCTCACGCGCCCCGTCACCCGGCCGGCGCCTCCCCCGACCAGCCTCCGATCCAGGCCGCGACGTCGGCGACCACGGCCGGGTCCACGTGCTGCGCGGGCTCGTACCCGGCCGGGGTCGACGGGCCCGTGCCGGGGAAGAACAGGTGGTCGTCGGCGTCGAAGACGCGGATCGTGACGTCGGGCCGGTGGCCGAGCCCGGCGCGCCAGCCCGCCAGGTCGTGCTCGACGGTCACCTGGTAGTCGCGGCCGCCCTGGAGGATGAGCATGGGCCGCTCCAGCGCTGCCGCCGTCGCGACGGGGTCGTAGCCGCGCAGCTCCAGCCAGTACGGCGCGGGCAGGCCGAACAGCAGCGACTGTGCCGGGGCCGAGGGCGACAGGGCCGGGTCGGCGACCGCCTCGGCCTGCCGGGTGATCGTCTCGACGGCGGCGTCCATGTCCGGCCCCGGGTCCAGCGACGCGAGGTGCCGGACGACGCGGACGGCGGCCTCGTGCATGGGCTGCGTGTCACCGGCCATGATCACCAGACCGGCGACGGCCGGCTCCGCCTCGGCGACGCGCGGGGCGACCTTGCCGCCCATGCTGTGGCCGAGGACGAACACGCGGTCCGGGTCGACGCCCGGCTCGTCTCGCAGCAGGCGGACGGCGGCGGTCGCGTACGGCACGTACTCGCCGGTCATGGTGAGCTCGGCGGCGGCGTGGACGTGGGTGGCCTTGTCGAACCTGGCGACCGCGACCCCGCGTGTGGCGAGTCCCCAGGCCAGGTCCTTGAGCGGCTTGTTGGCCCCGCTGGTGGCGTCGCGGTCGAACGGCCCTGCCCCGCTCAGCAGGACGACGCCCGGACGCGGGCCGGGCCCGCTCGGCAGGCTCGCCGGGCCGGGCCCGTGCGGGAGGCTCAGCGTGCCGGGGACGGCCAGGGGCCCGTCGCCGATCATGACGTCGCGTTCGCCGAACGCCGCCGGGTCGGCGTACGGCGGCGGCTCCCAGGGCGGGGTGAGCGCGGTGAGCCGCAGGTCGTGCAGCAGGCCGTCGGCGTCGACGGCGACCACGACGGCGAGCCCGCCGCCCTCGCCGGTGACCGGGACGCTCACGCGGGCCGGGCCCGGCCCGGCCCGCTCGGTCGCGGGCTCGCCGATGCCGGTGACGGGCCCCCGCTCGGCGATCGCGCCCGCCCAGGCCGCGCGCACCGCCTCGGCGTCGATCAGCTTGCGCAGCGGCGCCGCGAACAGCCGCTCGAGCTCCGCGAACCGTCCCGTGTGCGCGAGTTCGGCGACCGTCCGGGCGGTCGTCTCCGCCCCCGTTAATATTCTCATAGTTTGAGAACGGTAGCACGACATGAGATCGTACGGGAGTGAACACGCTGGAGCTCCTGGGCCACCCCGTACGGCTGCGCGTCGTGCACGCCATGCGCGGCGGGCGGACGCTGACCACGACCGAGCTGTGCGGCCTGATTCCCGACGTCTCCAAGGCCACCGTCTACCGGCACGTCGACCTCCTGGCGGCCGGCGGGGTCCTGGAGGTGGCCGGCGAGCAGCGGGTGCGCGGCGCGGTCGAGCGCCGCTACCGGCTGCGGCAGGACCGGGCGGTGATCGACGCCGAGCTGATGCGGACGCTGACGCCCGACGACCACCGGCGCGGCTTCGCCACGGCGATGGCGATCCTGCTCGCCGAGTTCAACGCCTACCTCGACCGGGAGCACGCCGACCCGATCGCGGACCTGGTCGGCTACCGGCAGCACGCCGTCTGGCTCAGCCCCGAGGAGCTCGACGAGCTGATCACCGGGCTGCGCGCCGCGATCGCGCCCAAGCTGGCCAACGAGCCGGGACCCGGCCGGTCCCGCTACCTGCTCAGCCCGATCCTGTTCCCGAGCGAGGACGCCGGATAGCGACGCCGGCCTCCCTGGGCCGGGCCACGCACGCTACCCCTGAACCTGGCGAAGGTCCTCGCGGCCGGGTGGCGGTTACGGCAGCATGATCGGGAGGAAGTCCGCCCGTGAGCCGGAGATGAGATGACCGCGACCGCAGAGACCACGCTCGACCTCCCCTTCGACGCCGTCACCCCGCTCATGGGGGTCGAGGAGGAGTACCTGCTCGTCGACCCGGCCACCCGGGCGGTCGCCCCGCGGGCGCGGGCCGTCGTCGAGCGGGCCGCCGCCGAGCTCGGCGACCGCGTCGGCGCGGAGATCACCCGCTTCCAGGTGGAGGCCAAGACGGCTCCGTGCGCGGGCGTGGCGGAGCTGGGCGGCCAGCTCGCGGGCATGCGCCGGGCGGTGGCCGCCGCGGCCCGCGCCGAAGGGCTGGCCGTGATCGCGTCGGGGACGCCCGTCCTGCCCGGCGCGGTGCCGCCGCCCATCACCGAGGGCGCCCGCTACGACCAGGGCATCGCCGCCTACCGGGCGCTGCACGACGAGCAGAGCATCTGCGCCGGGCACGTGCACGTGCACCTGCCCGACCGCGAGCTGGCCGTGCTCGTCTGCAACCACCTGCGGCCCTGGCTGCCCGCGCTGATCGCGCTGATGGCCAACTCGCCGTTCTGGGAGGGCCGCGACACCGGCTACGCCGCCTGGCGGGTGCTGGCCTGGGGCAAGTGGCCGGTGGCCGGGCCGCCGCCCTACTGCGCGAGCGCCGCCGAGCACGACCGGCTGGTGGCGGCGCTGACCGCGTCCGAGGCGGTGGTCGACCCCGGCACCCTGTTCTGGGACGCCCGCCCGTCGGCCCGCCTGCCGACCGTGGAGGTGCGCGTCGGCGACGTGCCCGCCTCGACGGCCGAGGCGACGCTGCTGGCGCTGCTCGTCCGGGCGCTGGTGACGGTGTGCGCGAAGCGGGCGCGCGACGGCGACCCCGGCCCCCGGCCGGCCGAGCCGCTGCTGCGCGTGGCCTACTGGCGCAGCGCCCGCGACGGGCTGGAGGGCCACGCGGTCGACCCGTTCACCGGCGTGCCGCGTCCCGCCACCGAGCTGGTGGCCGAGCTGCTGGAGCTGGTCCGGCCCGCGCTGGCCGCCAGCGGCGACCTGGAGGCGGTCCAGGAGCTGTGGCGGCGGCTGCGCGCGTCGGGCAGCGGCGCGGCCCGCCAGCGCGCCGCCTTCGCGCGGCGCGGCCTGCTGACGGACGTGGTGGACGACCTGATCGGCCGCTTCACCCGCTGACCGGCCGGGCTCAGCCGGGCAGCCAGCGGGCCAGGAACGCGCGCAGCGGCTCGGCGTGCCGGGCCGGGTCGTCCCAGCGGGCCTGCAGGTCCTCCAGCAGGTGCCGCTCGGCCAGCAGCTCGCCGCCGCGCCAGGCCCGGACGACCGGGTGCAGGAACGCGCACTCCTCGGCCCGCTCCGGCTCCGGGTGGCGGCGGATGGCGAACACGTCGGCGTAGTCGCGCCGCCCCCACCGCAGCGTGACCGTGAACGTCAGCCCGCCGCCGCCGAACCGCTCGACCGCGTAGTCCTCCGGCAGGTCCCGGTAGTGCCGTACGCCGCCGTCGACGACGTAGGCGTCGCACAGGTACTCGAACTGCGTCCACAGCGCCGAGCTGTGGTTGACCCGCGCCAGCATCGACCGCGTCAGCGCCTCGGCCTCGGCGGGCACCGCGCCCTCGGGCAGGGGTACGCCGTCGTAGCGCTCGCCGAGCAGCGCGGCCAGCACGCGCAGGTTGTAGCGGAAGCCGTCGACGAACGCCGACGAGGCCCGCTTGAAGTCGCGCGCCTGCATCAGCGTGCCCGCGAAGTACAGGCCGTCGACGTTGGCCGAGCGGAAGTCGGGCCGGATGGCCGGCAGCCGCCCGCCGGGCGCCATCTGCGGCCGGCACTCCTCGGCGAACAGGCCGGTGTCCATGACGAAGCCGGTGCAGCGCACCACGGCGTCGTAGTCGAGCTCGGCCCGCTCGCCGTCGGCCAGCGTGTAGGTGATGGAGGCGCGCACGCCCTCGCCGTGGCGTTCGAGCTTGTCGACGGTGCATTCCAGCACGGCGTGCAGCGTCTTGAACCAGTAGCTGTCCAGCAGCGCCCCGTACTGGCCGCGCACGTGGCCGGGGTGCTTGGTGGTCCAGGCGAGCCGGACCGGGCTGGGGCTGGCCAGGTGGATGACGGACGCGTGCGGCAGCAGCGCCATCGCGGTCTCGAACGCGGCGTTGCCCTTGCCGATGATCAGGACGCGGCGGCCGGTGAACTCCTCGCCCGCCGTCGGCACGTCCTCGTAGCCGGTCGCGAGCTCGATGCCCGGAATGTCGGGCACGTACGGGCCGCTCCAGCCGGAGGCGACGATCACGCACTCGGCGCGCACCACGCGGTCGCCGGCGTGCACCTCGAACAGCCCGTCACGCTTGCCGACGCGGGTCACCGGCGTGTCGAAGCGGACGTTCAGCCCGTGGAGGGCGTGGAAGTCGCCCAGGTAGCGGACCAGGTCGTCGGCGTGCGGGAAGTATTCGCGCGAGTAGGCGTCGAAGCGCAGGTCGGGGCCGTCGTCGCAGAGCAGCGAGTTCCAGTCCCAGCGGAGCTGGATCTCGCGCTCCTTCTCGCCGCTGTTGACCTTGTTGAGCGAGATGAGCCGCCGGTGGCGGGGGTAGCGGCGGAAGAAGCCGCCGGGCGCGTGCTCGCGTTCGAGGGTGAGGTAGTCGGCGCCGGCGCGCTGGAGGAAGTAACTGAGCTGGAGCCCGGCGGGACCGGCTCCGATGATCACGTAGCGGTGCCGCTCGTCATCCATCGGCGACGCTCGTGTAGCCCCGCTCGACGATGCGCTCGGCGGAGGCGGCGTAGAAGGAGTCGTCGTCCGGCGTGTCGGTGGCCAGGCCGTCGACGTAGCGGTTGAACATGCAGAACGCGGCGGCGATCAGCACGGTGTCGTGGATCTCCACCTCGGTGGCGCCCTCGGCCTCGGCGGCGGCGACGAGCTCGCGGGTGACGTTCTTGCCGCCGCGCTGCACGGCGGCGGCGACGGCCAGCAGCGCACGGAGCTTCGGCGTGACCGGCGCGGTCGCCGCGTCGGCGTGGACCGCGGCGACGAGGTCCGCGCCCTCGGGCAGTTGCGCGGCGGCGAACGCCGAGTGGGAGGCGGTGCAGTAGGAGCACGCGTTGAGCCCTGACACGTAGGCGGCGATCAGCTCGCGCTCACCGCGGGTCAGCGTGCTGTCGCCGCGCAGCAGGACCTCCGCCAGCGCGTTCAGCGGCCGGGCCGTCTCGGGCCGGAACGCGAACAGGCCGCGGATGCCCGGCATTCCGGAATCGATGGTGACGTGGGGCAAGACACAACTCCTTCGGACGACCGGGCACCTGCATGATCGTTGTGTAATGCGCGCCTGTCAACGCCTCCTTTCCGGTCGCCGGCCCCATTTGTTTCCTGGCGGCGGGACAAGGGTTGTCGGGCGTAACCGCCCGGCGTAATGTCACGCACGCCACGTGAACCCCGTTTAACGACCGGAGAGTGCGTCATGGCCGATCACCCGAACATCACCGTCGCCGCGAACAGTTACGACGCGATGGCGAAGGGCAACTGGGATTACCTGCGCGACGAACTTCTCGCCGACGACGTGGTCTTCCACGTGCCCGGCCAGGGCTCGCTGGCCCGCGACTACCGGGGCAAGGACGAGGTGCTGGGCTATCTCAGGCGCCTCGCCCAGAGCACCGGCGACACGTTGCGGATGGAGCCGCGCACGTACCTGGTGGGCGACGACCACGTCGCGGCGATGCTGAGCGTCTACGCCGAGCGCGAGGGCCGGGTCCTGGAGGACACCGGTCTGCAGGTCTACCGCGTCTCCGGCGGCAGGATCAGCGAGCGGTGGAGCTACCCGGACGATCCTGGCGCCGTGGACGCGTTCTTCGCCTCCTGATCACGCGCTCTCGGCCAGCTCCTTGCGCCAGACGGCCACGTAGCCGCTGGTCAGGCGGGCCCTGGCCGCATAGTGCTCCGGATCGTCGCAGGCCAGCGTGGCCAGCCCGTCGACGTAGCGGTTGTACATGCAGAACGCCGCGGCGATCAGCACCGTGTCGTGGATCGCCAGGTCCGAGGCTCCCTCGGCCCTGGCGGCCTCGACCAGGTCGGCGCCGACCTGCTGCCCGCCGCGCTGCACCGCCGCCGCGATCGCGAGCAGCGCCCGCAGCCTGGCTGAGATCGGCGCCGTGTCCGGGTCGGCCCGCACCGCGTCGACCAGCTTCATGCCCTCGGGCAGCCGGACCGCGGCGAACGCCGCGTGGGTGTGGAAGCAGAACCGGCACCGGTTCAGCGACGACACGTACGCCGCGATCAGCTCACGTTCGGCGCGGTCCAGGGTGTCGTCGCCGGAGAGGAGCACCTCCGACAACTGCGTGAGCGGCGCCGCCGCCTCGGGCCGGTAGCGGAACAGCCCGCGAATTCCCGGCTCATCCGAAACCAGGGTAATGTGCGGGCGTTTTCCGCCCGCGTGGTTGACGAATTCCCGCCGTCGCGGGGGCCAATTCACCTGTGCCATTTGCCGTCCCTTCGTCCGCCGAATTCGCCTGCATACTGCAAGTGTGCGGTCCGGGCCGCCGCGTATCCGGAATTGTGCGGGCCAGCATGATGTCCGCCGTGACACGTTCCTGTCAGCCCGGACGCTGGACGGCGGCGGGACTCAGTCCCGTAGGGCGCGCGCCAGGGCGTTGCCGTCGCCGGGCGCGACCGGTTCGGCGAGGAAGACCGGCCCCTGGGCCATGAACCTCGGCCGGGTGCCGCGGTGCTCGTCGGCGGCGTGCACGGTCAGCGGGTGCACGAGGTAGACGTCGCCGGGCAGGCCGGTCGCGCGGGCCACCGGGCGGTCGCGGGACGCCTCGTCCAGCAGCGGCCCGGCCTCGAACGGGTCGAGCACCCGCTCGCCCAGCACGCGGGCGGCGTCACGGTGGGAGCCCACCCGGATGCGGGTCGGCGCGTCGTCCTCGCCCACCTCCGACAGCAGCGTGAGCAGCAGCATCGTCTCGGGCCGCCCGGACACCGCCCAGGAGCCGTCGGGCCGGGCCACGGAGGCGTCGATGTGCCAGCCCCGGTCGTCGACCTCGGACCTGCCGGGGAAGCGGACCGGCATGTTGCCGATGGCTCCGCGCGGCTTCCAGCCGCCCGGCCCGGCCAGCGCGTCGAGCGCCTCGGCCAGGCGGGCGCTGCGGACGAACGCGCCGAACGGCCCCTGGCCGGTGACGTCGGCGGCCCACACCACGGGCTGCCGCCATCCGGCGGGGTCGTCGGGCGACAGGCCGATCTGGTGCCACACCGCCGCCCTGGCCGCGTCGCCGGCCTCGCGGGGCACGGCGGCCTCCAGCTTGACGAATCCGTCGGCGACGAAACGCTCCACGTCCACAACAGTCATGGCAGCCACCGTAACGGGGCTGTCCACTGCTTTTCAGCGGCCGACCAGCGCCTGGAGCAGGCCGGGAAAGGCCTCGTCGATCTCGTCGCGGCGCAGCGCGTTCATCCGGGAGGTGCCCACGTAGTGCTGGCGGATGAGGCCGGCCTCGCGCAGCACGTTGAAGTGGTGGGTGGCGGTGGACTTGCTGACGGGCAGCTCGATGGTGCCGCAGCTGACGTCCTCGCAGGCCCGGTAGAGCTCGCTCACGATGTGGCGGCGCACGGGGTCGACGAGGGCCTCCAGCACCTGCTGGAGGGTGATCGTCCGGATGTCCGGGTGTGGCGGGACGCGCTCCCGCCCGGTTCGCCGTGCCACCGTCATCACCCCACCCTAGCAAAGTACGGCCACCATCGAAGTTTGACAGCGATCATACTTTCCGCTTGAGTGAACCCCTCACCACGGAAGGAACGATGCGCGATGACCAGGACGGTGCGCTTCCACGAGCTCGGCGGGCCCGAGGTGCTGCGGCTGGAGGACGTGGAGCCCGGCGACCCCGGCCCCGGCGAGCTGCTGGTCCGGGTCGACGCGATCGGGCTCAACCGCGCCGAGACGCTGTTCCGCAGCGGCCACTACATCGAGCCGGTCAAGGAGTTCCCCTCCCGGCTCGGCGCCGAGGCCGCGGGCGTGGTCGAGGGCGTCGGCGCCGGCGTGACGGGGTTCGCCCCCGGCCAGGAGATCAGCGTGGTGCCCGCGTTCTCCATGAACGACTACGGCGTCTACGCCGAGCGCGCGGTGGTCCCGGCCGCGGCGGTGCTGCCCCGCCCCGCCGGGCTCGACGCGGTCGGCGGCGCGGCGGTGTGGATGCCGTACCTGACGGCGTACGGGGCGCTCGTGGAGGTCGGCGGGATGCGCGCGGGCGACACGGTCGTGCTGACGGCGGCCTCCAGCAGCGTCGGCCTGGCCGCGATCCAGATCGCCGGCCGCGTCGGCGCGGTGCCCGTCGCGACCACCCGCACGCGGGCCAAGGCGGCGCGGCTGCGCGCGGCCGGGGCGGCCGAGGTGATCGTCACCGAGGAGGAGGACGTGGCCGCGCGGGTGCTCGCGCTGACCGGCGGGCGCGGCGCCGAGTTCGTCTTCGACGCCGTCGCCGGTCCCGGCGTGCTGGAGCTGGGCCGGGCGGTCGCGCCGGGCGGCTCGCTGATCATGTACGGGGCGCTGAGCGGCGAGGTGACGCCCTATCCGGGGTTCGCGCTCGGCATGCCCGCCCTGAACATGCGCACCTACACCGTGCACGAGACGACCACCGACCCGGACCGGCTGCGCCGCGCCGAGGCGTTCGTCGCCTCCGGCCTGCGCGCCGGCGCGTTCGCGCCCGCCGTGGACCGCGTCTTCGACCTGGCCGACGTCGCCGAGGCGCACCGCTATCTGGAGTCGGGCGCCCAGGTCGGCAAGATCGTCGTCACGACGGGCCGGTGACGGGCAGGCTCCGCTCCCTGATGGGCGCGTAAAGGGCGCTCCAGCCGTTGAACAGCCCGGTCGCGAAGTAGTGGACGTTGGTGGCGAGCACGGCGAGCAGCGTCATGGCCACGTACAGCCCCAGCCCGGCCGCCCTGACGAGGTCGACGGGCAGCGTGTACGCGATCGCGACCCGGGCCGCGGCGTCGAGCAGCAGCGCCACGGACCAGATCACGGTGGACACCCGCCAGATCCGGCGGAAGGCGGGCAGCCGCTCCCAGTAGACGTCCCACGGCTCGCGCAGCGGCCCGCGCGGGAGCCTGCGCTCCACCAGCGGGCGGGTGAACTCGTAGGCCATCGGCCTCCCCCACCACACCGAGGCCAGGAACCACAGCCCGGCGGCGGCGGTGACGAACCCCTCCTTGGCCAGCAGCAGCCGCTCGTCCCCGCCGACCAGCGCGGCCAGCAGGGCGATGCCCATCATGCCCGCCATGAACAGGCCGAGCCCGTCCAGCCTGCGCCCCCGGGCGAACTGCCAGGCGGTGACCACGGCGGGGACCAGCGCGTCGACCAGCAGCGCGAGATAGACGCTGACCCCGAGCGCGCGCAGCCCGTAGTAGACCCCCAGCGGCACCACGACGTTCAGCGCGAACGACAGGGCCCGGCTCACCCGCCGCTCCGGGTGGCCAGGTCGAACAGCGTCACGAGCTCGCGCGCGTAGCCGTCGAGGTCGAGGTCGGGCTTGGTGCGCAGCAGGAACGGCAGCCCGTCGAGCGAGCGCTGGATGGTCGCCGCCATGACGAACGTGTCGAACTGCCGGAACTCCCCCCGGCTCTGCCCGTCACGCAGGATCGCCTCCAGGTGCCCGAGGACGCCGTTCTCCTCGTCGGGGCCGTAGGACCGGCTCTCGCCCGCGCCGCCGCGCCAGTCGAGGAAGATCGTCATCAGCGCCTGCATCTCACCGGCGTGCGTCGCGTTGAACTCCACCAGCCCGGTGATGTACGCGCGCAGCCGGGCGGCGGCGCCGGGCAGCCCGGCCATCCGCTCCCCCAGGTGGCGGCCGAGCTTGCCGATGATGTGGCCGACGACCTCGGCCATCAGCTCGTCCTTGCCGGCGAAGTGGTAGGAGATCAGCCGCGTGCTGCTGAGCCCGGCCCGCTTGGCGATCCGGGCGAACGACGTCTGGCCGTAGCCGGCCTCGCTCAGGGTCTCCACAGTCGCGGCGATGATCTGCGC
This sequence comes from Nonomuraea ceibae, assembly GCF_019396325.1. Lineage (GTDB taxonomy): Bacteria > Actinomycetota > Actinomycetes > Streptosporangiales > Streptosporangiaceae > Nonomuraea > Nonomuraea ceibae. Next base: position 36,645 of record NZ_JAHKRO010000044.1, on the reverse strand, counting down.
GCGCCGGGCCTCCCCCGTGAACGTTCTTACTTGCATGAGTAAAACATACGCCATTCGAGTAACCGGCGCCAGGTCAGCCCAGCGGCTGGGCCGAGCCGAACACGCCGTGCGGGTCGTGGACGGCCTTCAGCTCGCGCAGCCGGGGCAGGTTGGCCCCGTGGTAGGCGCGCGCCCAGTCGGCCAGGTCCGGGTCCGGGTAGTTGGGGTAGACGCCGGACGTCCACGGGGAGATGCGCTCCCAGGCGCGGCGCAGCCAGGCGTGCGCGTCCCGGCGGCGGCTGTCGCTCGCCCGGAAGCCGACCTGCACGGCCTGCTTGAGCAGGAAACGCGGCGTGCGGTGGGCGAAGGCCGTCGCGGCGGGGTCGACGCGGCCGATCGCGCCCGCCCACGGCACGAACTCCAGGTCGCGGATCTCGCCGTAGACCCGGTCGGCGGCCAGCCGTTCCAGCAGGTCCTCGACGGCCTCCCGGGGCAGGGCGCCGGGCAGGAATCCCGACTTGCTCAGGCGCAGGCCGGGCCGCTCTCCGGGCGGCAGCTCCGTGGCGGCTCCGGCTCCGCCGTCGGCGTAGGAGTGGTGACAGGCGGCCGCGGCGCCCTCCAGCCGGGTGAGCGTGAGCCGGTCCACCGGGGCCAGGCCGGCCACCAGCTCGGCGGCCTGCTCCTCCGGCCCGGCGACGACGCCGAACAGCACCGCGTACGGCTCCTCCTCAGGCTCGTCGCCGGCGATGACGGCAATCTCCAGGTTGACCTCGTCCGGCGCGCCGGGCGCCCAGTGCTGCCAGGCGTCCACGAGGGCGGCGGCGTCGCCGAAACCGCAGATCGCCCGGACGGCGGTGACGGGGACGATCGGGCGGGTGCGCAGCGTCAGCCGGGTGACGGCGCCGAACGTGCCGCCGCCCGCCCCGCGCAGCCCCCACAGCAGGTCGTCGCCCGCCTCGACGGCCCGCCCGTCCGCCAGGACGACGCGCGCGGCCAGCAGGTGGTCGGCGCCGAGCCCGTACAGGCGGGAGAAGACGCCGTAGCCGCCGCCGAGGACCGCGCCCGTCACGCCCACGGCCGGGCACCAGCCGCACGGCACCATGCGCCCGTGCTCGGCCAGCCGCCGGGCCAGCTCGCCGATCCGCACGCCGGGCCCGACCCGCACGGTGCCGTCGCCGACCTCGATCGTCCGCATCCCGCCGAGGTCGACCAGGAGGCCGGTCGTCGAGGAGTGCTCGGCGAAGCTGTGGCCGCCGCCGCGCAGCGCGAACGGCAGGCCGCGGACGCGCGCGAGCTCCAGTGCGCCGATCACGTCGGCCTCGGAGCCGCAGCAGGCCACGGCGGCGGGCAGCGCCTCGTCGAGCGTGCCCAGGAACGGCTTGCGGCGGGCCTGGTAACCGGGCTCGCCGGGATGGATGAGCCGCGGCGCGGTCATCGGCGGGCCGGCTTGCCGGTCTGTAGCGCGTACAGCTCGGCGTAGCGGCCGCGCAGCGCCAGCAGCTCCTCGTGGGTGCCCTGCTCGGCGATGCGGCCCTGGTGCAGCAGGTAGACGCGGTCGGCGTGCCGCACGCTGGTCAGCCGGTGCGTGATCAGCACGACCGTGCGCTCGCCGGCGATCCGCCGGAGCGTCTCGTAGACGGCGTACTCCGCCTTGGCGTCCAGTGGCGCGGTCGGCTCGTCCCAGATCAGCAGCGGCCCGTCGCGGAACAGCCCCCGGGCGACGGCCAGGCGCTGCCACTGCCCGGCCGACAGCTCGTGACCGCCCCGGAACTGCTTGGACAGCAGCGTCCGCCAGCCCGAGGGCAGCCCGGCGATCACGTCGTCGGCGGCGGCGAGCGAGGCGGCCTCGCGCAGGGCGTGGTCGCCCGGGTCGGGGCGGTCGTGGCGGCCCATGCGGACGTTGGTCCTGGCGTCGTGCGGCCAGCGGACCGGGTGCTGCGGCACCAGCACGATCCGGTCGGCCAGCGAGCGCGGGTCCAGTCCGGCGCAGTCGAGCCCGTCCCAGCGCATGGTCCCGGTGGTGGGCCGGTACAGCCCGGCCAGCAGCCTGGCCAGCGTGGTCTTGCCCGAGCCGTTCTCGCCGACGAGCGCGATCGTCTGGCCGGCGTGGACGGTCAGGTCGATGCCGCGCAGCGCGGGCCCGGCACCGCCCGGGTAGGTGAACCCCACGTCGCGCAGGGTGATGCGCGCGGGTGAGCGGGGCGCGGGCACGCCGCCCTCGGGCCGCCTCCTGGCTTCGGCGTCGGCCAGGAAGTCGTGGTAGTCGGCCACGTACAGGGACTGCTCGAACAGCTGGTTGGCGGCCTGGGTGAGCTGGCGCAGCGCCCCGGCGGCCACCCTGACGGCGATCACGGCGGTGCCGGCGGCGGCGGTGGCGATCCAGCCGGCGTGCAGCATCAGCCCGAGCGCGGCCAGGACCCCGGCCAGGGCCAGCCCGGCGGCGGCGCGGCCGGCGGCGGTGGCCCGCGCCATGGCCAGCCCGACCCGCGTCTCCTCCGCCTTCAGCACGTCCGCCACCTGCCGGTACTCGGCGAGCACGGACGGCTCGGCCTGGCAGGCGCGCAGCTCGCCCGCCGGCTCGCGTTCGGTGGCCAGGGAGGTGAGCAGGTCCACGCGGCGGTTCAGCGTGACCATCGCGCGCATGCCCGCGTAGCCGCGCCTGGCGGCCCTGAGCACCGCCCACGCCTCCGGGATCACCCCGGCCACGAGCAGCGGCACCAGCAGCGGGTGCAGTACGGCGAGCCCGGCGGCGGCGGCCGTCACCCCGCAGGCGGCGCCGAGCAGGTCGACGAGGTTGCCCGCGGAGCGGTCGAGGTGGAACAGCCCGCGGTCGCGGGCCCGGTGCAGGCCGTCGAAGAAGTCCACGTCGTCGAGGTCGGCCAGTTGCACGCCGAGCGCCGCGGCGAACAGCCGCTCCTGCGCGGCCCGGCGCAGCGCCGGTTCGAGCCGCGCCCTGGCCAGCTCGACGCCCGCCACGGCGGCTCCGCGCAGCGCCACGATCACGGCGACGAGGACGAGGTCGGGCAGCGCGGCGAGGATGCGTTCCGGGGCCGCCCCTGCGGCCAGCAGCTCGTCCAGCACGGCGGTGGTCGCCAGCAGGCCGCCCGCCGTCGCCGCGCCGATCGCGAGCTGGAGGGCCAGGACGGCGAGCGCGGGACGGCGCCCGCACTCCCAGACGAGCCGCAGCACGGGCGCGACGAGCGCCGGCAGGCGGCGCAGGGTGTGCCGGGGCCCGTCCGGGCTGTCGAGGTGCCAGTAGGGGGTGACGAGCTCGTCCTGCGCGTCCGCCGTCATGCCGCTCACGCCGGGTCCGGCAGCAGGACGGACGGCAGCGCGCAGTCCGGGTGCATGCGCAGGAGCTGGTAGGCGACGCCGCCGAGTCCGGGCAGCAGGCCCGGCGCGAAGGCGTCCCTGGCCAGGCCGCTGACCGGGCCGTTGACCTCCAGGCCGCCCAGGATGTGGGCGTCCAGGACGGCCCGGTCCACCGGCGCGACCCCGGCGGCCCGCGCGTGTTCGATCACTTCCCAGGAGCCGAGGTCGCCGTGGCAGAGCGTGTGGTTCCAGCCGGTGCCGTCGGCCCAGCAGGAGGCGGCGGCGCGGGCCAGCCGGTCGCGCCAGCGGGCGCCGCCCTCGCGGGCGAGCCGGTCGGCGGCGACGATGCCGACGCCGCCCGCGCCGTGGCACCAGGCGGCGGCGGTGAACCCGTCGCCGCGCAGGTCCACCCAGCCGCGCTGGTCCGGGTCGTACAGGGTGTCCTCGTAGGCGAACGCGGCGTCGGCGAGCTCGCGCGTCCCGGCGGGGGCGGCGGCGGTGTCCGCCAGCCGGGACAGCGCCCAGCCGATGCCGGTGGCGCCGTGGGCCAGCCCGCCGAGGCCCTGCGGGAAGCGCGCACCCGGCCAGCACGCCCCGCCGGTCCGGTGCTCGGCCAGGGCGGCGAGGCGTTCGCCGATGGACGCGGCGAGCGCGGTCCAGCGCGGCTCCCCGGTCTGCTCGGCCAGCCGCAGCAGGGGGACGATCGCCCCGGACATGCCGGACAGCAGGTCGTAGCCGTCGTCGGCGTCGATCGCCTCCGGCAGCAGCTCGGCCAGCGCGCGGGCGCGGTCCGGCGCCTCCTCCCCGGCCGCGCCGAGCGCGCGCAGCAGCAGCCAGCCCCACACCTGCGAGGTGATGCCGAGGTACGCGCCGGGCGGTTCCGGCCGCAGCCGCATGTCTGCGCGCCGCTGGGCGGCGTCGCGGTCCTCGGTCAGGCGTACGGTGCGCAGGACGGCCGCCAGCAGGCCGGGCAGCTCGTCGACGGGCTCGGCCCGGCCGGCGGCGGCCTCGCTCACGTAGGCGGCCAGCAGGACGGCCACGCCGTGGGCTCCGCCGTACAGGTCGGCCGACAGCGGCTGCACCGCCCAGCCGGTGGGGTTGAGCACGGGCGTGATCCAGGTGACGGTGCCGTCGGGCCCGCGCACGGCGGCGTCCAGCACGCCCCGCATGATGCCGGCCGCCGCCGCGCGCCGCCTGGGCTCCAGCCGGTCGGTGAGGAGCAGGCCGGGCGACAGCCGCTTGTCCTCCGGCATCCAGCCCTCGTTCAGGTACGCGCTGACCAGGGCAGCCTGCGCCACCCGGCGGTCCAGCGCGTGATCACGCGCCCGCCAGCGGGCCACGGCGTCGGCCACCAGGTCGAGCTCGGGCCCGCACCGGCTGCCTCCGGGGCCGCGCAGCACGCCCACCCGGGGCGTGGTGTCGAACAGCGGGATGTCGCCCTGGCACAGCTCGTCCACCTCGGCGGCGATGACGGCGGCGTCGCCGGGAGCGCCGGGCACGTTCTCGGACATCCTGGCCAGCAGCGCGGCGGCCCTGGCCCGGGCGGGCGCCTCGTCGTGCAGCGCGACGGGATGCCAGAGCATGCGGGCCAGCTCGGCGTAGGACTCGGTGGAGCGCAGCACGGCGCGGACCGGGCAGTCGGCGAAGCCCGCCAGCAGCGGCTCCAGCTTGGCCGACCGGTCCAGCTCGGCGAGGCGTTCGTCGAGCTCGTCGAACCCGGCGATGATGGCGTCCCAGTAGTGGCCGAGGACCGGCTCGGGGCTGGGGTGGTTGGCCGCCGGAGGCAGCTCCACCCGTTCGGTGCCCATTCTCGGGCTGTCGGTGCCGGCGTCGAGCACGACCGGCAGCTCGACCTCCGGCTGCTGGCCGGGCAGCGCCCCGGCCGCCGACATGTCGACGCCCCGCCAGCCCAGCGCGACGCCGCGCCCGGGAAGCAGCCCGGTGCGCATGACGGAGGCGTTGACCAGCTCGACGGCCAGGTCGACGGCCTGGCCGTAGCCGGAGGGGCGGGCCTTGGCGTGCGGGGTGAACAGGCTCTCGCAGTCGACGACCACGGGGTGCGGGCCCGCCGCGATGAGGTTCTCGGCGTGCAGGTCGCTGCCGCCGAGCAGGCGCATGAGGGCCAGCCAGTGACCCATGCCCCGGTAGAAGGCGCGCAGCTCCGCGGCGTCGGCGCAGTGGCGGTGCTCGATGTGCTCGGCCCAGCCGTACCCGTCGCGGGTCACGACCTCGGGCACTCGCATGGTGGAGTCGCCGAGGTGGGTGAGCAGCCGGGCGAGCTCGGCGTCGACGGCCAGCGAGCGCGGCTTGTACAGCACCCGCCCGTCCTCGCCGTGCGCCAGCACGACCGTCTGCCCGCCGCGGTGGCTGTCTCCGGCGCCGAACTCGACGCGGGTGAGCTCGCCGGCCGGCGCGCCGGGCAGCGCGGCCAGCGCGGCGCGGTCGCGGGCGAAGCGGGCGGCGAAGCGGTGGGCGGCCTCGCAGCGGTTGCGGATCACGGTCGCCAGCCGGGCCTTCATGGCCGGGTACGGGCCGTCCAGTCCGCGCCAGAACGCCGGTTCCGCCACGGTCCGCTTCCACTGCTCCCAGCGGGCGGCGGGGTCGGGGGCGGTCAGGCGCCCGGAGAGCCGGGCGGCGTTCACCTCCAGGACCAGCACTCTGGTGATCCTGCGGCGGACGTCTTCGTCCAGGGACCGCGCCGAGCCCGCCAGGACGGCTGCGCGCTCGGCCCCGGCGAGGCCGGTGAGCCGTCCCAGCCGGGCCTCCAGGTCGGCCAGAGCCGGTCCGATCAGCGGGTCCAGCGGTGGGTCGAACTCACCGGCCATGTGCTCCCGTCCCCGCTCAGCAGCAGTAACGGGTGCGAGAAGCCGAGCAGGCGGTGCCGCACTTCCCGGACGCGCCCGGCCCGGTCATGGTGATCTCGGACTCGGCGTACGTGCCCTGCAGCAGCGGGCCCACCGGGCTGTCCGGCTCGTCGCCCGCCCTCCAGGCGGCGATGATCTCCTCGGCCCTTTCGAGGGTGACGGTCATCCTTGCTCCCTTCTCGGACTTGGCGTCATGATCTGGTGCCGGGTTCATGACGGCTAGACGTCAAAACTGCGCACTTGACACGACATTCCGGATATGAGAGAGACAGGCGTGATCACCGTTTCCGTCGTGGACGACGACCGGATGCTCATCGACGGGCTGGCCGCCTGGCTCGCCGCGGTGCCCGACGTCCGGCTGATCGGATCGGCCGCGACCGTCGCCGAGCTGCTCGCCGCCGAGCGCTCGCCGGCCGACGTGGTGCTGCTCGACCTGCTGCTCGCCGACCGCTCCGACCCCGCGGGCAACGTGCGCACGCTGGTACGGCTGCACCGCCGGGTGCTCGTGGTCAGCGTCGTGACCTCGGGCGACATGGCCAGGCAGATGATCGCCGCGGGCGCGGGCGGCTACCTCACCAAGGATCACGACCTGGGCATGCTGGTGGCCAAGGTCAGGGAGGTGGCCGAGGACCGGGTGGCGATCTCGCCCGAGCTGGCGCTCGGCTGGCTGGCCGACCGCGACGGCGACCGGCCGGTCCTGTCGCCGCAGGAACGCGCGGTGCTGCTCGCCTACGCCTCCGGCATGACGCTCACCGCGGCGGCCCGCAGCGCCGGGGTACAGCCGGGCACCGCCAGGAACTACCTCGAACGCGTCAAGGACAAGTACCGCAAGGCGGGCCGCCCCGCCTACACCAAGCTGGACCTGGCCGACCGCGTCAGGGAGGACGGTCTGGCCACCTGAGCTCCACGCACACCCCCTCGCCCGGCGCGGTGATCACCTCGGCGCGCCCGCCCACCTCGCGCATGCGCCCCATCACCGACGACCGCAGCCCGTAACCAGGCTCGACCAGGCCGGGGTCGAAGCCCGTGCCCCGGTCGACGACGCGCACGGTGACCACGCCGTCCACCTCGACCGCGGTCAGCCACGCCTCGCGCTCCCCCGAGTGCCTGGCCACGTTGTTGAGCGCCTCCGCACCGGCCTCCGCCATCGCCTCCCCCACCTCGTCGGGCACGCCGCCGGGCAGCGCCTCGGCGGCGTAGCGCACGCACAGCCCCAGCCCGGCCGCCCTGGCGACCGCGCGGGCCAGGCCGTTGCCCAGCCCGGTGGCGGGACCGATCGCGTCCTGCCTGATCAGCGTCCGCACGTAGGCGGCGTCGGCCGCGCACCGCCGCCGCACCTCCTCCGTACGGTGGTCCAGGCCGCCGCGGGCGATCGCGGTCAGCGTCGTCAGGACGGTGTCGTGCAGTTGCCGGTAGTGCGCCAGCCTGGCCCGCTCGGCGGCCCGCTCGGCCTCGGCCACCGAGCGCTGCTCGGCCAGGGCGTCCAGCCGCGTCGCCTGGGCGGCCAGGTAGCGGCGGATGAAGAAGACGATGACCGCGAACCACACGTAGCTGTTGACCCGCACGCCCAGCTCCACCACGGCCGGGAGGCGCTGGCCCAGGTCGCCGGCGTGCGCGAGCGCGTAGACCGCGACCGGAGGCAGCAGCGCCGCGAACTGGACCGGCCGCTCGCACACCGCGCCGATCAGCGCGCCCGTCGCCAGCAGCGCGTGGGAGGACCAGTTGGACACGCACGTGCCGGACGAGGGCAGGCACGCCCCGGTCACCCCGATCATGAACACGCAGGTCGCGGCCACGTCGATCACCACCGCCCGGGGGTCGAACCAGCCGCGCCGCGCCACCCAGCGGAACAGCGCCGCGTTCCACGCCAGGGCCACGGCCAGCAGCGCCACGTCGAGCCCCCGGCCGGCGGACAGCACGGTGACCGGTCCCCGCGCGGTGAACAGGCTCGAACAGGCGGGCAGCAGGTAGCTGAGCCGCTGGAGCAGCAGCAGCATCGCCACGAACCTGCGCACCCGCTCGGCGCTGGGCCTGGACGCCAGGAAGAGCGGGTCCCGCCAGCCGAGTGAGCCCCGTCCGCCCGGGTCGCGCGGGTCGCTCGGGGGTGGAGGCTGCATGTGTAGCGACGCCCTTCAGACGAGCCGGACTCTAAGATCCATCGAGCCCGGCGCGATCTCAAGCGCGCGCCTGATACGGGTGTCCGAGTCGCCGTTTTCGGCGTGTGCTCACCGGCCAGCGAGCCCGTCCCGTACGCGGTCGATCAGGGCGGCCCGGTCGACGCCCGCCAGCGCGAGGGCGCGCGGGACCGTGCCCGCCTCTGCCTGGAGGACGGCGATCAGCAGGTGGCCCGGCCGCAGGTCCTTCTTGCGGTGGGCCCTGGCCATCCGGTCCAGGGCGAGCTTGACCGAGGCGCCCAGGCCGAGCCGGCGCTCCGGGTCGCGGGTGGCGGGCGGCAGGTCGAAGTCGCCGAGCGACACCCCGGCGACGCTCAGGCTGTGCTCGAACTCGCGGCGCAGGGCGGCCTTCAGCGCCGCGTGGTCCAGGCCCGCCGCGGTGAGCGCCGGATCGGGGCCGGCGGCGATGGCCAGCAGCAGGTGGTGCGCCTCGATGGTGGCCGAGCCGTCCTGCGCGGCCTCCTCCTCGGCGCGCCCCAGGACCTCCTGGAGGTGGAGGTCGATCTCGCTCATGCCCGCCTCCGCAGCGTCACCCCGGCGGCGATGAGCCGCTTGGCGTGCTTCTTGTGGACCGCCTGGCGCGTGACGGCGAGCGCCTCGGCGACCTGCGGCCAGCTCCAGCCGGCCCGCATCGCCTGCTCGACGGCGGCGTCCTCGAGCTGGTCGGCCAGCCGGCGCAGCGCGGCCACGGCGGCCAGCGCGTCGGCCGGATCTTCGCTTGCCATGCGGGCAAGCCTAGCAACTAGAGTTGCTTATGCACGCCGGCCCCGTACAGGGCGCTGAACAGCGGCCACGTCAGCGCGGCCATCTCGGCGGGCGAGCGCGGACAGCCGCGCTCAAGCCAGTCGGCGGCCACCCCGATGATCGCCCCGCCGGTGAAGGCGGCGGGCACGTTGTGCGGGATGTCGAGCCGGCCGTCGAGCGGGGCCCCGGCGCGGGCGGGCAGGCCGGTGCCCTCGCGCAGGCGGTCGTAGACGGCCGCGGTGATGCGGCGGCGGATGTGGTCGGCCACGCGCGCGCTGCCCTGCGGCCCCAGCAGGCCGCGGTAGAGCCCGGCGTGCCCGGCGAGGCTGGCGAAGAACGCCTCCAGCGACAGGGCAGCCTCCCGCTCCAGGTCGGGCGAGCCCGGCGAGGGGGCGGACAGGGAGGCGATCAGGTCGTCGATCATCGCCGTGCAGGCGGCCTCGGCCAGCTCGTGCACGTCGCGGTAGTGGTCGTAGAAGGTCGAGCGGCTCACCCCGGCGTGCTCGGCGACGTCGGCGACGCTGATGCGCGACAGGTCCTGCTCCTCGACGAGCCGGAGGAGCGCCCGCGCCAGGGCGGCGTGGGTCCGGCGCACCCGCCGGTCGGCCGCGGGGGTGCTGTTTCTGCTAGTGGACACGCATTTCACCCTACCTTCTGACTACATGTGTACGATTTCCTACATGTGTAGGGTAATGTGGCGTCCGGAAGGGAGCACGACCATGCGCACACGTTCCCGGGGCGGCCGCTCGTGACCCCGCCCGGCGGCGTGCTGATCGTCGGCGCCTCGGCGGCCGGCCTGAGCACGGCCGAGGCGCTGCGGCGGCACGGCTACCAGGGCGGCCTGACGCTGCTCGACGCCGGCCCGCACCTGCCCTACGACCGGCCGCCGCTGTCGAAGCAGGTCCTGGCCGGGGTGTGGGAGCCGGAGCGCGTCCAGCTCCGTGACCAGGCGCGGCTGGACGCGCTGGGGGCGGAGTTCGCGCTCGGCGACCCGGCCGTCACGCTGGACGCGGCGGCCCGGGAGGTCACCACCGCCTCCGGCCGCGTGCTGCGCGCCGACGCCCTGGTCGTCGCCACCGGGCTGACCCCGTGCCGGCTCCCGGGCCAGGACGGGCTGGCCGGCGTGCACGTGCTGCGCACGCTGGACGACGCGCTCGCGCTGCGCGGCGACCTGACCGCCGGGCGGCGGCTGGTGGTCGTGGGCGACGGCGTGCTCGGCGCGGAGGTCGCGGCCACCGCCCGCACCCTCGGCCTGGACGTCACGCTCGCCGGCATGGGCGGCACGCCGCTCGGCGCGCAGCTCGGCGACGTGGCCGGCGCGCTGCTGGCGCGCACCCACGCCGAGCGCGGGGTCCGGCTGCGGCTCGGCGTCACCGTCGAGGAGCTGACCGGCGCCGCGGGCCGGGTCACCGGGGTCCGGCTGGCCGGGGGCGAGCTGCTGGCCGCACGAAGGGCTCGGCAGGCGGCTGCGCCTGGAGAACCGCACCAACGCCACCGAGCAGGCCCAGGCGGTGGCGGCCAACATCCTCGGCGCGGACCGGCCGTACACGCCGATCCCCTACTTCTGGACCGACCAGTACGACGTCAAGATCCAGGCTCACGGGCTGCCGTCACCGGCGGCCGAGCTGACCGTCGCCGAAGGCGACCCGGAGGAGCACCGCTTCGCCGCCCTCTACCGCGAGGACGGCCGGGTCACCGGCGTGCTCGGCTGGAACATGCCCAAGCAGGCGCGTGTCCTGAGGCAGCAGGTCCTCGCCGCCCAGCCGCTCGCGCCCGCGTGACCCGTCCGCGCGTGACCAACCACTACCGCAGAGGAGATGCCGCATGAGCGTCAACGAGCAGGTCCTGCGCTACCCGATCCCCAGTGACGCGGCGCTCGACCCGCCCGCCGAGTGGGCGGAGCTGCGCAAGGAGTGCCCGGTGGCCCACGTGAAGCTGCCCAGCGGCGACACCGCCACGCTGCTGACCCGCTACGACGACGTCAAGCAGGTGCTGGCCGACCCGCGCTTCACCCGGCAGCTCACCGCGCCCGACGCGGCCCGGCTGTCGGCCGAGGGCGGCGGCGTGTTCAGCAACGAGATGGCGACGATCATCCCCGACGGCGGCGAGGAGCATCAGCACTGGCGGCGCCTGGTCGGCAGGTGGTTCACCGCCAAGCGGATGTCGGCCCTGCGGCCGTCGATGACGGAGATCGCCGAGGGCCTGATCGACGAGATGGTCGCGGGCGGCGCGCCCGGCGACCTCAGGGCCAGCCTCGGCTTCCCGCTGCCGGTCTACGTCATCTGCGACATGCTCGGCGTGCCAGCGGAGGACCGTGACCGGTTCTCGTACTGGTCCGACACGCTGCTCAACCTCACGCGTTACGGCAAGGAGGAGATCGACGCCGCGCAGGCGGAGTTCTTCCAGTACATGTCCGGCCTGGTGGCGGGCAAGCGGGCCGCGCCCGGCGACGACCTGCTGAGCGAGCTGATCGCGGTGGGCGGCCCCGAGGAGGGCGGCCTGTCCGACCTGCAGATCGTGGTCACCGGCATGGGCCTGCTGGTCGCCGGGCACGAGACGACCGCCAACATGATCGGCAAGATGGTCTCCATGCTGCTGGCCGACCGCGGCCGCTGGGAGAGCCTGCTGGCCGACCCGAAGCTGATCCGCACGGCCGTGGAGGAGACGCTGCGCCTGGACGCCAACGCCGGTTTCGGCCTGCCCCGCTACCTGGGCGAGGAGACCGAGGTCAGCGGCACGGTCCTGCCGCGCGGCACGACCGTGGTGTGCAGCATGGCCGCGGCCAACCGCGACGAGAGCGCCTTCGAGGCCGCCGGCGAGATGGACCTGACCCGCAGCCCCAACCCGCACCTGGCGTTCGGCGCGGGCGCGCACTCCTGCCTGGGGCAGGCGCTGGCCCGCACCGAGCTGCAGGTCGTGCTGGAGGTGCTGCTGCGCAAGCTGCCCACGCTGGAGCTGGCCGTGCCCGCCGGGGAGCTGGAGCGGGTGGAGGGGCTGGCCGTCGGCGGCCTGCGCACCGTTCCGGTCCGCTGGTAGCCGGTCCGCTGGTCATCGGAAAGGGGAGGATCGGAATGAAGGTCATCGTCGACGAGGACAAGTGCTGCGGCGCCGGGCAGTGCGTGCTGATCGCGCCGGAGGTGTTCGACCAGCGTGACGACGACGGCATCGCCGTCGTGCTCCAGGCCGAGCCGGGCGCGGACCAGCACGACGCGGTCCGTGAGGCGGCGGCGGTGTGCCCGGGGGCGGCCATCGAGCTCGGCTGACCCGGGCGGGCCGGGGAGATGCCGCTACGGTGATTCATCAGGGCACGACGGATATGTCGCCCATCCTGTTGATCACGCCGGAAGGTGCACCGTGGACTACGAACGCCAGCCGTACAGAAGGTGTGGCCGTAGCGGCCTCCTGCTTCCCGCCGTGTCGCTCGGCCTGTGGCACAACTTCGGCGGCGGCAAGCCGCTCGACGGGCAGCGGGCGATCCTGCACAAGGCTTTCGACCTGGGCATCACGCATGTCGACATCGCCGACCGCTACGGCCCGCCGCTGGGCGCAGCCGAGTCGGCGTTCGGCCGGCTGCTGCCGCGCTCGCTGCGCGACGAGGTGGTGGTGACCACCAAGGGCGGCAACCCCATGTGGGACGGCCCGTACGGCAAGGGCAACTCGCGCAAGCACCTGCTCGCCACGCTGGACCGCTCGCTGGCCCGGCTGGAGCTCGACTTCGTCGACATTTTCTACCTGCACCGGGACGATCCGGACACCCCGCTGGAGGAGCAGGTGGCGACGCTCGACCACCTGGTGCGAACCGGGCGGGCGCTGTACGTGGGCGTGTCCAACTTCTCCCCGCAGCGCACCGCCGAGGCCGCCCGGCTGCTGCGCGAGCTCGGCACGCCGCTCCTGGTGCACCAGCCGTCCTACTCGCTGCTCAACCGGGAGATCGAGGACTCGCTGCTGGGCGTGCTGGAGGAGCACGGGGTCGGCTGCGTCGTCTACTCGCCGCTGGCGCAGGGGCTGCTCACCGACCGCTATCTCGACGGCATCCCCGCCGACTCGCGTGCCGCCGAGGGGCGCTTCCTCACGCCGGACCGGGTGACGCCGCAGGTGCTGGCGTTCGTCCGGGCGCTCGCCGGGCTGGCGCGGGCGCGCGGCCAGTCGGTGGCCCAGCTCGCGCTCGCCTGGGCGCTGCGCGACCCGCGCGTCACCTCGGTGCTCGTGGGCGCCTCCAGCCCCGAGCAGTTGGAGGCGAACGTGGCCGCCGTGGACCGCCTGGACTTCACCGCCGACGAGCTCGCGGCCATCGACGCCGCCGCCAAGGAGGCCGGCCTGGCGGGCTGACGGTCCGGCGCGGCCTGCTGTTGCGGTCAGCCCGCGTGCTCAGCCCGTGCGCCAGTCGCCCGAGCCGAGCGCGCCGGCGGCCTGCGGTCCCATCAGGCCGAGGCCGCCGTCCACGAACACGCTCGCGCCCGTCACGTACGAGGCGCCGGGGCTCACCAGGAAGGCGATCACGGCGGCGACCTCGCGGGCGTCGCCCGGCCTCGGCACCGGGTAGCCGGGCCGGGTGCCCGGCTGCGGCGGCAGGTCCTCCTGCCCGGTCATCGGCGTGGCGATCTCGCCCGGCGCCACGGTGTTGACCGTGATGCCGTACTCGGCCAGCTCCAGGGCCAGCACCCGGCTGAGCATCCGCAGCCCGCCCTTGGCCGCGCAGTACGGCCCTGCGCCGACGCGCGGGTGCTCCTCGTGCACGCTGGTGACGTTGACGACGCGCCCGCCCCTGCCGGAGGCGATCATGCGGCGGGCGGCCCGCTGCGCGCACAGGAACGGCCCGTCGAGGTCGACCGCCACGACCGAGCGCCAGCGGTCGTACCCCATGTCCAGCAGCGGCTCGGCGGTGCCGGTGCCGGCGTTGTTGACCAGCGCGCCGAGCCCGCCGAGCTCGTCGGCCAGCTCGTCGACGACGCCCGCGGCGCGTTCCGGATCGGTGAGGTCGTGCCCGCGCACGGCCGGCGCCCGGCCGAGCTCGCGCACCTGCCGTGCGGTCTCCTCGGCGCCGTCGCGGTCGGCGTGATAGGTGATGCCCACGTCGAATCCCTGCTCGGCCAGTGCCACGGCGGTCGCCCTGCCGATGCCGGAGTCGGCCCCCGTGACGATCGCCACCTTGTCGTACCCGTTGCCCATGCCGCTGCCCCTGCCCGCTCCGCTGGGGCTTATGGCTGCGGAGGGGCGTAGCCGAGGACGTGGTCGTGCAGCAGGCGGCCCACGGCCGGGTCGCCGCGCCGGAACGCCTCGACGATCGGCCCGTGGTCGGCCGCGTTCTCGTGCAGCCGCACCCTGAACAGGCGGATCGACAGGTGGGTCCACACCTCGATGCCCAGGGACTCCCACACGGACGCGAGCACGGCGTTGCCCGAGGCGGCGACGATCTCGCGGTGGAAGGCGACGCTGTGCCGCACCTGGTCCGTGAGCGAGCCGGCGGTCGCGGCCTCGTGCAGCCGGGTCAGGTGGAGCTCCAGCGCGTCGGCGTCGGGGTGGCCGAGCGTGGCGGCCTTCTCCTCCAGGCAGGCTCTGACCTGGTAGACCTCGCGCAGGTCGGCGGCGGTGAACGCGCGCACGCGGGCGCCCCGGTTGGGGACCGTCTCGATCAGCCGCAGCGCCTCCAGCTCGCGCAGCGCCTCGCGGACCGGGGCCTGGCTGACCTGGAGCTCGGTGGCGAGGCGGCGCTCGACGATGCGGTCGCCGGGCTCCCACCGGCCGTCGATCAGGCCGTCCAGCAGCACCTGGCGGATCTCGTCGCGGAGCGGGGACCGTTCGACCGGATTCATCCGACCATCATAGACCGGATGATCGATCATAGGGTGTTTAATGGAGGCATGGAGAGAGATCTGGACCCTCAGGAGACCGCGGAGTGGCTGGAGTCGCTGGAGGCGGTGCGCCGGGCCGCCGGTGACGAGCGCGCCGAGTTCCTGCTGCGCAGGCTCGCCACCGGCACGCGCCCGCTCAACACCGTGCCCACCGAGCGGGAGCCCGCCTACCCGGGCGACCTGGAGCTGGAGGAGCGCATCGCCGCCTACGACCGGTGGAACGCGGCGGCCATGGTCACCCGGGGCAGCGTCCTCGGCCTCGGCGGCCACATGGCCACCTACGCCTCGGCCGCCTGGCTGTACGAGGTCGGGTTCAACCACTTCTTCCACGGCGCCGACGACCAGGTCTACTTCCAGGGCCACGCCTCCCCCGGCGTGTACGCGCGCGCGTTCCTGGAGGGGCGGCTGAGCGAGGCGCAGCTCGACCTGTTCAGGCGGGAGACCGCCGGCGGGCTGCCCTCCTACCCGCATCCGCGGGCGATGCCCGGCTTCTGGCAGTTCCCCACGGTGTCGATGGGCCTGGGCCCGCTCAACGCCGTCTACCAGGCGCGGTTCAACCGCTACTTGCTGAACCGGGGGATCAAGGACACCTCGCGCAGCCACGTGTGGGCGTTCCTCGGCGACGGGGAGATGGACGAGCCGGAGGCCACCGCCGCGCTCACCCTGGCCGCCCGCGAGGGGCTGGACAACCTCACCTTCGTCGTCAACTGCAACCTGCAGCGCCTCGACGGGCCCGTACGCGGCAACACCAGCGTCGTGCAGGAGTTGGAGAGCGTGTTCAGGGGCGCGGGCTGGCACGTGGTCAAGGCGCTGTGGGGCCGCGACTGGGACGGGCTGCTCGGCTCGGACGAGCTGGTGGCCAGGCTCTCCGCCGTGCCGGACGGCCAGTTCCAGACGTACGCGGCCTCGACCGGCGCGTACATCAGGCAGAGCCTGTTCGCCGGGCTGGAGGCCGTCGCCGCGCCCTACAGCGACGACCAGTTGCGCGCGATCGTCGGCGGGTCGCGGGCCGGGCACGAGCCGCGCAAGGTGCACGCCGCCTACCGGGCGGCGCTCGACCACCGGGGCGCGCCCACGGTGGTGCTGGTGCAGACGGTGAAGGGCTGGACGCTCGGCGCCGGGGTCGAGGCGCGCAACGCCAACCACCAGATGAAGAAGCTCACCCAGGACGAGTTCGCCGCCATGCGCGACCGGCTCGGCCTGCCCGTCCCGGACGAGGCGCTGAGCGGCGACCTGCCGCCGTACCTGCACCCCGGCCCCGGCTCGGCGGAGGCGCGCTACCTGGCCGAGCGGCGGGCCGCGCTCGGCGGCCCGATCCCGCGCCGGACCGTCTCGTACGCGCCGCTGCCCCCGCCCGCGGAGCGGCCCTTCCAGGCGGCGGCCAAGGGGGGCGGGCGGATCGCCACCACGATGGCGTTCGTGCGCCTGGTCAAGGAGCTGATGAAGGACCCGGAGACCGGCCGCCGGTGGGTGCCGATCGTGCCCGACGAAGCCAGGACGTTCGGCATGGAGTCGCTCTTCCCCACCGCGAAGATCTACTCGCCGCTCGGCCAGCGCTACGACGCGGTCGACCGGGAGCTGCTGCTGGCCTACAAGGAGGCGGTCGACGGGCAGATCCTCATCGAGGGCATCACCGAGGCCGGGTCGATGGCGTCGTTCACCGCCGCGGCCTCCAGCTACGCCACCCACGGCGAGGCGATGATCCCGTTCTACATCTTCTACTCGATGTTCGGCTGGCAGCGGACCGGCGACCAGATGTGGGCGCTGGCCGACCAGCTCGGCCGCGGCTTCCTCGTCGGCGCGACGGCCGGGCGCACCACGATGACGGGCGAGGGGCTGCAGCACGCCGACGGCCACTCGCAGCTGCTCGCCTCGGCCAACCCGGCGTGCCTGGCCTACGACCCGGCGTTCGGCTACGAGGTGGCCGTGATCGTCCGGGAGGGGCTGCGCAGGATGTACGGGCCGGCGGGCGAGGACGTGTTCTACTACCTCACGCTCTACAACGAGCCGCTGCCCCAGCCGGCGATGCCGGAGGGCGTCGAGGAGGGCATCCTCAGGGGCCTCTACCGCTGCTCCGAGGGCGGCGGGCGGGCCCACCTGCTGGCCAGCGGCACCGCGATCCACTGGGCGCTGGAGGCGCAGCGGCTGCTGAAGGAGGAGTACGGGCTGGGCGTGGACGTGTGGTCGGTGACCTCCTGGAGCGAGCTGCGGCGCGACGCGATGGCCGCCGACGGCGTGCCGTATCTGCAGCGGGCGATGGCGGACACGCAGGGGCCGGTGATCGCGGTGAGCGACTGGATGCGGGCGGTGCCGGACCAGATCCACCCGTGGATCGGCCGCCCGTGGACGTCGCTCGGCACCGACGGCTTCGGCCTGTCCGACACGCGGGAGGCGGCGCGGGAGCACTTCGGGGTGAGCCCGCGCGCCATCGCGGACGCGGTGATCAAGGCCGTCCAGTGACGAGCCCGGCCGCCGCTACCGCTCGGCCTTGAGTGCGGCCGGGCGGAGCACGGCGGCGTCGCGCGAGGCCATCGCGTCCAGGAGGCCGGGGCCGCGCCGGTGGAGCAGGCGCACGCTGAGCACCGGGGTGGCGTAGAGGAGAGCACCGGCCAGGAGGACGGCGGCGGCCACCCACCCCGGGCCGCCGGCGAGCGCGCCGGCGACGCCGGGCACGGCGGCGGCCGCCAGGACCACCGGGAAGATCGTCATCTGGCCGCCGGTCGGATCGCCCGCCTGCTGGCCGGGGTGGACGCGATCGCGGGCGTCGGCGCCCACGGCCGGCATCACGAGCGCGAGCAGCGGCGCCGCCGCGCAGCCGGCGGCGGCGGCCGTGACGGCGCCGCCGAGCGCGGCACCGCCCAGGGGCGAGCCGGTCACGGCCCACAGCACGGCCGCCAGCGCCACCGACGGGACGCCGAACAGCAGCGCCCAGGCCGCCATGCGCCCGCGCACGTCCGCCCGGAGCGCGCCCGGGGTGGTGAGGAGCTGCCACAGGGCCGTGCCGTCCAGGGCGTAGGTGTTGATCGCGACCATCGCGCCGAACACCGCCGCCGCGGGCCCCACCAGGGGCAGGGCCCAGCTCCAGTCGGTGAGCGCGATGACGGCCGCCATCAGCAGCGGTGTCAGCCAGGCGCTGCGCAGCTCCACCCCGCGCGCCGGGTCGCGCAGCCAGGTGGCCAGCTCCCGCGAGACGACCGCCGCCACCTGCGGGCTGGTGCCGGGCAGCGGCAGCGGGCGGCCCGGCACGGCCGGCCGTCGCGGGACCGCCCGGCGGGGCGGCCGGCGCAGCGCCCGCGCCGTCAGCGCGATCCAGCCCGCCTGCAGCAGGACGCCCCAGGCCAGCAGCCCCGCCAGCGGCGCCGCGACCTCGCCGAAGCCGGCGCCGTCACGCACGGCGACCGCCACGCCGTAACCCCAGCCGGTGGGCAGGGCGGTGAGCGCGTCGATCACGGGCGCGGGCAGATGCCCGAACGTGGGGATGACGAGCGCGGTGTCCCCCTCACCGAGCCGCGGCAGCAGCCAGGCGGCGATCGGCACCCATCCGGCGAACGACAGCGCGAGCATGATCGCGGTCTGCAGCGCCGCCAGGGTCATCCCGGCCCGGGTCTGCAGCAGCCAGGCGGCCAGCGCCGCCACCGTCTTGCCCGCCCAGATCAGCAGGTAGAGCTGGGCGGCGGCGGCCAGCGCGGCGATCGCCGCCGCCGCGGGGCCGCCCGGCGCCGCCAGCACCACCAGGGACGCCAGGCACGCCAGGGTGATCAGCGGCCCGACGCCGAGCAGTTCCGTCCAGGACAGCGCGCGCGCCAGCCGCCCGGGCCGCAGCGGATAGCCGCGCAGCCACTCGCGTGAGATGACCGAGGGGTCGTGGCGCGGCTGAGCCAGCGGCCCGAACACCCACATGCCGCCCCACACGGTGAGCGCCACCGCGACCCAGCCCTCGTGGATCACGCCACGGGCGGCCGGCGCCGAGCCCGCGACCACCAGGGCGGCCAGGACCAGGCCGGTGACCAGGCCGAAGGCCCGCTCGTTGTGCGGGCCGTTGCGCAGCAGGCGCAGCTTGAGCGCGAACAGGGCGCCCGTCATCGCAGCCACTCCAGCGGGCGCACCGGGTCGGCGCCGACCAGCTCGATGAAGCGCTCGTTCAGCGTGGAGCCCGCAGCCACCTCCTCGGTCGGCCCTTCGACCAGCACCCGTCCACCGGCGACCACGGCCACCCGGCGGCAGTTGCGTTCGACGAAGTCCATGATGTGGCTCGACAGGAGCACGGTGCCGCCCCCGTCGACGTACTGCTTGAGCACCTGCTCGATGGAGTGGGCCGAGACGGGGTCGATGGCTTCGAACGGCTCGTCCAGCACGAGGACGCGGGGCCGGTGCAGCATCGCGAGCGCGAGATTGATCTTCTTGCGCATGCCGGTGGAGTACTCCACGATCAGCGTGCGCGGGACCGCGTCCAGGCCGAGGATCTCCAGCAGGTCGCCCGCGCGGGCCTGCCAGCCGTCGTCCAGGCCGCGCAGCCCGGCGCTGTAGCGCAGGACCTCGGCGCCGGTCAGCCGCTCGGGCAGGGACAGCCCGTCCATCATGACGCCGAGCTGGGCGAGGGCGGCCTCGCGCGCGGTGCGCAGGTCGTGGCCGGCGATCCTGATCGTGCCGGACGTCGGCTCGCGCAGGCCGCACACGGCCATGAGGGTGGTGGTCTTGCCGGCGCCGTTCGGGCCGACGACGCCGTAGAACATCCCGGGCGGGACGCTCAGGCTGAGCCGGTCGACGGCGACCGCGGACCCGAAGCGCTGGGTGAGGTCCGCCACCTCGACGGCGGGAACGGGGGAATCGAACACGGCCTTCTTCCTGAATCTCGGGAGAGCTGGCTCATTCTGGGCGGATGCCGGGCAGAGTGTCAACACGGCACGTGCCGTTCCACTTAGTGGCGTTCGCGGCGTGGGTGGCGACGCGGCAGCGTCCGCCATTCGACCAGCAGGACGGTGGCGTCGTCCTGGAGGTGGCCGTCCTGGTGGTCGAGGATCGCCCGGATCAGGCGGCGCAGCGTCTCGGGGGCGCTCACGCCGTCGGCCTCGCGGCGGAGGATGAACTCGGTGAAACGCTCCAGCCCGTACGGCTCCCCGGCGGGGCTCTTGGCCTCGACGACGCCGTCGGTGTAGAGGACGAGCCGGTCGCCGGGTTCGAGCCTGAAGCGTGACGGGCCCGCCTCGGCGCCCAGCCGGAAGCCCATCGGCGGGTCGGGCAGCGTCTCCAGCGTGGCCGCGACCCGGCCGCGGCGCAGCACCATCGGCGGGTGGTGGCCGCGGTTGACCCAGGTCAGCTCGCCGGTCGCGGTGTCGAGGGCGGCCAGCACGCCGGTGGCGAACCGGGTGCGGGCGAACCGGTCGGCGATCGCCGCGTCGATCGCCTCGGCGGCGGCGCACAGGTCGGCGCCGCGGCGGCGGGTGTCGCGGTAGCAGCCCATGGCGATCGCCGCCGTCAGGCCGGCGGAGGTGTCGTGCCCCATCGCGTCGAAGATCGCCAGATGCAGGACGTCGCCGGTGACCGCCTGGTCGAAGGCGTCGCCGCCGACCACGTAGGCCGGCTCCAGCGCCGCGCTGACCAGCACCCGCTCGCCGGCGAAGGCCCGGACCGGCAGCGGGCGCCACTCCTGGTGGCCGCCGGGCTGCCGCCTGCCCGCCACCAGCGTGGCGAGCAGGGCGGCCAGCCGCCGGACGCGCCGTTCGGCGGCGGCGTCGAACAGCGGCACGGTCAGGCCGAGCACGCCGATCCGCTGCGTGCCGTCGAGCAGCGGCGCCCACACCTGCTCCCCGGCCGCCGAGGCGCCCGACCGGACCAGCTCCATGCTGCGGAAGGCCAGGCCCGCCACGCTGTCGTCGACGCCCAGCGGCTCCAGCACCGCCCCCGAGGCGTCCCGCTGGCCCGGCAGCGGCACGAGGAAGCGCTGCCACGGGTCCGCCACGTAGATGGCCGCGCCGGTGAACCCGGCCGGCGCGGCGTGCCGGGCGAGCCGGTCCGGGAGGTCCGCGCTCACCCGCGTCAGTCTCCCGGCGGCGGCTCGACCAGCGGGGTGTCGACCAGATGCTCGATCAGGAACCAGGTCTGCAGCTCGCCGGTGCGGATGACGTCGGAGACCAGCAGGTCGTTGGTGCCGTCGTCGCCCATCTCGGCCGTCCGGGCGGCGGCGTCGTGGGCGGCGACGAGGATCGTCTCGTGCGCCTCGATCAGGCGCGTCAGCATCGCGGGCACCTCTTCGGCGCCGTCCGGCGGGCGCGGCACCACGGTGATCTCGGCGACGTGGCGCGGGTCGCCGACGGCCACGCCGCCGAGCGTCTGCACCCGTTCGGCGATCAGGTCGACGAGCTTGTTCTGCTCCTCGGCGTGCTTGTCCAGCAGCAGGTGGAGCTGGTAGAAGGTGGGGCCGCGCATCAGCCAGTGGTGCTTCTTGTACAGGGCGTACAGGATCTGGGTGTCGGCCAGGATCTGGTTGAGGCGCTGGCACGAGTACATGCGGGCCTCGTACGACAGGCCCAGCGGGAACATCCGGACCGTGCCGTACTCCTGGATCTGCACCCCGTTCAGGTGCGGCCACGGCTGGCTGTCGGCCTTCCTGCCGTTCCTGGTCGTGCGTTTGCCGGCCAAGGCGTCCTCCTTCGTCACGTAACGGGGAGGTTCCCGGTGCCGTCCCAAGCGAGCGCCAGCACCATCCGCGCATCGGGGCAAGAATCACCCCGAAGGCCGCAGATTGCTGCGCCGTCGGCCTGGGCGAACGCCTCTTTCTTGCTTCCTACGCAAGACCGTATGCCGCACACGCAAGCAGTGCCTAGAGTCGGCGGCATGGCGAACCATCACCACCACGACGACCACTCGCTGGCCGAGATCCTCGACCTCGACGGCGAGGTCCTGCACTCCTACCTGTCCGACGTGACCGCCTGGGTCCGCGACCTGACCGCCGACCGGCCGCCGCACCGCCTGCTCGACCTGGGCAGCGGCACCGGCACCGGCACGTTCGCGCTGCTGGAGCGCTTCGGCGACGCCGAGGCTATCGCGCTGGACCAGTCGGAGCCGATGCTGCGCCACCTGGAGGGGCGGGCCCGCGAGCGCGGGCTGGCGAGCCGGGTCCGCACCCTTCAGGCGGACCTCGACACGGGCTGGCCGCCGGTCGGCGAGGTCGACCTGGTGTGGGCGTCGGCGTCCCTGCACCACCTGGCCGAGCCCGGCCGCGTCCTGGCCGAGGCGCATGCCGCGCTGCGGCCCGGCGGGCTGCTGGTCGCCGCGGAGACGGCCGGCTTCCCGCGCTTCCTGCCCCAGGAACACGCCGGCCTGGAGGAGCGCTGCCATGCGATCCTGGACCGGCGCCGGGCCGAAGCGCTGCCGCACTTCGGCGACGACTGGGGGCCGCGCCTGGCCTCGGCCGGCTTCACCGTCGAGGCGGAACGGGTCTTCGACGTGCGGCTGACGCACCCGCTGCCCGCCTCGGCCGGCCGCTACGCCGAACGGTCGCTGCGGCGCATGCGCCACGGCCTCGACGGCACGCTCGACGCCGCCTCCCTCGCCGCGCTCGACGCCCTGCTCGACGGCATCGGCGAGCGCGACGACCTGGAGGTGCGCACCACCCGGACGGTGTGGGCGGCCAGACGCTAGATCGTCGTTGCGGGCCGCCAGCATTCCCTCGCCGTCACGCCACTCTACAGAGAGTGGCGAGCTGATTACGTTCAGTGAGCGAACGGTCCGGATCGGTGATTGCGAGGAACCATGACCACGGAGCCGCGGCTGAGCCTGGACACCCAGGCCGCGCGCAACCTGGCCACGACCACCAAGACCCGTCCGCAGATGCGGGCGATCACGTCCCGCTGGCTGCTGCGCCGGTTGCCGTGGGTCGACGTGGCAGGCGGCACCTACCGGGTCAACCGCCGGCTGACGCACGCCGTCGGGCGCGGGCGCGTGGGCATCACGCACACCGGCGCCGACGACGTACGGATCGTCCCCGAGACGCTGACGGAGATCCCGGTGCTGCGCGGCTTCGCCGACACCGGCGTGCTGGACACGATCGCCGCGACGTTCCGGCAGCGCGACGTACGGCCCGGCGAGGTGGTCGTCGAGGCGGGCACGCCCGTCAGCGAGCTCTACGTGATCGCGCACGGCCGCCTGGACCGGCTCTCCACCGGCCCGTACGGCTCCGCGCAGCACCGTGGCGTGATCGGCGACGGCGACCAGTTCGGCGACGAGCTGCTCAGCCAGGACGACGCGCGCTGGCCGTACACGATCCGGGCGGCCACGGCGAGCACGATCCTGGTGTCGCGGAAGACCGACCTGCGGCGGATCGCCGGCCGGTCGGCGGCGCTGCGCGAGCATGTCGAACGGTTCGCGGAGCTCGCCGGCAGGCCGGTCAACCGGCGCGGCGAGGCGGCGCTCGACATCGCCGCCGGGCACACCGGCGAGCCGGTGCTCGGCGGCACGTTCGTCGACTACGAGCTGCGCCCGCGCGAGTACGAGCTGAGCGTGTCGCAGACGGTCCTGCGCGTGCACACCCGGGTCGCCGACCTCTACAACGGGCCGATGAACCAGCTCCAGGAGCAGCTCCGGCTGACCGTGCAGGAGGTCCGCGAGCGCCAGGAGTGGGAGCTGCTCAACAACCGCGACTTCGGGCTGCTGCACGCCACCGACTACGGCCAGCGGATCCGGCCGCGGTCGGGGCCGCCCACGCCCGACGACCTGGACGATCTGATCAGCATGCGCCGCAGGACGCGCCTGCTGCTCGCCCACCCGCGAGCGATCGCGGCGTTCCTGCGCGAGTGCAACAGGCGCGGCCTGGTGCCTGACAGCGCCGACGTCGACGGCCACGCGGTGCCCTCCTGGCGCGGCATCCCGATCTTCCCGTGCGACAAGATCCCGGTCAGCGAGCGCGGCACCAGCTCGATCGTGGCGATGCGCACCGGCGAGGACGACCAGGGGGTCGTGGGCCTGCACCAGGTGGGCCTGCCGGAGGAGCACGAGCCCGGCCTGAACGTCCGGTTCATGGGCGTCGACTCCCAGGCGATCATGTCGTACCTGGTCAGCGCCTACTATTCGGTGGCCGTCCTGGTGCCCGACGCCTGCGGGATCCTGGAGGACGCCGACCTGGCCGCCGCCGCCCGGCCCTAGCCGGGCGGGCCGCCTCACGCCAGGTAGCGCAGCCACAGGTACGGCGCGACGAGCGCGACGGTCACCGTGGCCGTGATCAGGCCGTACTTGGTGAACTGCCAGAAGCTGATCGGCGTGCCGTTGCGGGCGGCGATGCCGAGGACGACGACGTTGGCCGCCGCGCCGACGGCGGTGGCGTTGCCGCCGAGGTCGGCGCCGAAGGCCAGCGCCCACCACAGCACCTGCGTCGGCCCGTCGCCGGCCTGGACCAGCTCGGCGACGATGGGGCTCATGGTGGCGACGTACGGGATGTTGTCGACGATGGCCGACAGCACGGCGGACGCGCCCAGCAGGCCCATCGTGGCCAGCTCCAGCTGCCCGGCGGTGGCGTCCACGGCGGCCTCGGACAGCTGCGCGATGACGCCGGTCTCGACCAGGGCCCCGACCATGACGAACAGCCCGGCGAAGAACACCAGCGTGGGCCATTCCACCTCGGCGATGGCCTGCTCAGTCGTGATCTTGGTGGCGGCGACGAGGACGCCCGCGCCCAGCAGGGCGACGATCGAGGGCTCGTAGTGCAGCACCGGATGCAGCACGAACGCCGCCATGACCAGGCCCAGCACGGTGAGCGACTGCCACAGCAGCCGCCGGTCACCGATCGCCTCGTTCTCGTCCAACGCCATCACCGCCGCCGCCCGCTCCGGATCATGACGGAACGTCCGCCCGAACATCAGCCAGCACAGGCCGACGAACACCGCCATCAACACGACCACCATCGGCGCCATGTGGACCAGGAAGTCGTTGAAACTCAACCCGCCCCGGCTGGCGATGATGATGTTCGGCGGATCACCCACCAACGTCGCCGCACCACCGATGTTGGACGCCATCGCCTCCGCGATCAAAAACGGCACCGCAGAAACCGCCAGCCGCTCACACACCAAGAACGTCACCGGCGCGATCAGCAACACCGTCGTCACATTGTCCAGCAACGCCGACGCCAGCGCCGTGATCAGCACCAGCAACACCATCAACCGAAACGGCCGCCCCCGCGCCCGCTTGGCCGCCCAGATCGCCAGATACTCGAAAACCCCCGTCTCCTTCAGCACCCCCACAATGATCATCATGCCCAGCAGCAGAAAAATCACATTCCAGTCGATCCCGGAATGCTCCGAAAAGAACGCCGCCTCCGCACCCGTGGCATGGATCAACAACATGATCCCCGCCCCACCCAGCGCCGCCGCCACCCGATGCACCTTCTCCGACGCGATCAACGCGTACGCGACAAGGAACACCGCCACGCTCACCCAGGCGAGCGCCGTCATGCGCCGAGCGCCCGGTCGAGCAGCGCCTGGAGCGTGACCGCGCCCAGCAGGCGGCCGTCGCGGACGACGGCGACCAGCGGGCTGCGGGTGCGCGCCATCAGCGCGGCCAGCTCCAGCACGGTGGCGTCCTCGTCGGTGATCGGCAGCTCGCGCCACCGGCCGGACGGCAGCGCCTCGCGCACCGTGCGGCCGTCGAGCCGGTCCAGGAACGCGTCGGCGTGCTCCTCGTCCACCACGCGGGCCAGCGCCGGGTCGTCCTGGCAGTAGCCCGGCACGGCCAGGCGCAGCACCTCGGCGCCGGGCAGGATCGTGAGCGGCGCGCGGTCGCCGCCGGTGACGATGAGTCCGGGCAGGTCCTGCTCGGCCAGCAGTCTCGCGGCTTCGAGCACGGGGGTGTCGGGGCCGACGACGGGGAAGTCGGCTAGGAGGTCTCGGGCGCGCACGCGCACATCCTTCATTCGACGGGGATGGGACGTGCCGACCAGACTTCCCGGCTCACCTGACCATGACGGTATCACCCGTCCCGGGGTGAGCAGCAGATCACACCAGGCACGTATCACCGCATTTCGCTCAATATTGTTCATCTCATGACATCCCTGCTGCTCGTCGAAGATGACGCGGTGATCCGCACCTCGGTCGGCCGGGCCCTGGAGCGCTACGGCTACCGGGTGTCCACCGCCGCCGACGGCCTCGGCGGGCTGGAGGCGGCGCTGGCGGGCGGCCACGACCTGCTGCTGCTGGACGTGATGCTGCCCGGCCTGGACGGGATCAGCCTGTGCCGCAGGGTCCGGGAGAGCAGCCAGGTGCCCGTCCTGCTGCTGTCGGCCCGCGGCGACGGCCTGGACGTCGTCGCCGGGCTGGAGGGCGGCGCCGACGACTACGTGGTCAAACCGGTCGACCTGCCGGTGCTGGTGGCCAGGATCCGCTCCCTGCTGCGCCGCGCCGCCGTCGCCCAGCCCTCCCCCGCGTCCGGGCAGGCGGGCGCGGTGCTCACGTTCGGCGAGCTGAGCGTCGACACCGGGGCGCTGGAGGTGCGGCGGGCCGGGCGGCGCGTCGAGCTGACGCCGACCGAGCTGCGGCTGCTGCTGGAGTTCGCCGCCCACCCCGGCATCGTGCTCGAACGCGCCACGCTGCTGCGCACGGTCTGGGACTACGGGTGGGACGGCGACAGCCGCGTCGTCGACCTCTGCGTGCAGCGGCTGCGCAAGAAGATCGGCGCCGGCCGCATCGAGACCGTGCGCGGGTTCGGCTACAAGCTGACCACCACGTGAACCCGGCCTCGCTGCGGTGGAAGATCGCCGCCCTCGTCACGCTCGCCGCCGCCGTCGCCGCCGCCATGGTCGGGCTCCTCGTGCACCAGGCCACCTGGCAGCGCGCCCTCGACACCGGCGAGGCCCAGGCCCTGGAGGCCCTGGAGAAGTCCCTCGCCTCCGGCCGGCCCGGCGTGGTCGCCCTCGCCGAACTGCCCGGCGACCTGGCGGCCCGGCTGCGGCCCGGCCGCCCGGCCGTCCAGTACGGCCTCGACCACCGCGACGAGCCGTGGATGTGGGCCGCCCAGCCGTACGGCGACGGCCGGCACGCGGTCAGCGTGCAAATCTCGATGGGCTCGCAGCTGCTCCGGCTGCACGCGCTCGACCGCGACATGGCCAAGGCCGCGCTGACCGCGCTCGCCGTGGTGGTGCCGGTCTCGGCGGGCCTGGCCGAGCCGGCCAACCGGCGGCTGCGCCGCGTCGCCCGTACCGCCCGCAGGATCGCCGCCGGCGACCTCGACGCCCGCACCGGCCCCGCACCGCCGCGCCGGCGCGGCCGGGACGAGATCACCGACATCGCCGCCGCCGTCGACTCCATGGCGGCCGCGCTCCAGCACCGGCTGCTGGCCGAGCAGCGGTTCACCGCCGACGTCGCCCACGACCTGCGCACCCCGCTGATGGGGCTGGTCGCCGTCGTCGAGCTGCTGGAGGAGGGCGAGGCGGCCGACCTGGTACGCGACCGGGTGCGGGTGCTGCGCAAGCTGGTGGAGGACCTGCTGGAGGTCTCCCGGCTGGACGCGGGCGCCGAGGTCGCCGAGCGGGCCCGGGTGCCGCTGGCCGAGCTGGCCGAGGAGTCGGCGGCCCGGCTGGGCGTCGAGGCGCGGGTGATCGCCGGCGGGAACCCGGTGGCCGAGACGGACCCGCGCCGCCTGGATCGGATCCTCGCCAACCTCGTGCTCAACGCCCACCGCCACGGCGCCCCGCCGGTCGAGATCACGATCGGCGTCACGACCGGCGGCCATGTGATCGAGGTCCGCGACCGGGGGCCGGGCTTCCCCGCGGAGCTCCTGGACGGCGGGCCGGAACGCTTCCGCACCGGCGCCGCCGAACGCGGCCACGGCCACGGCCTCGGGCTGACGATCGCGCTGGGCCAGGCCCGGGTCATCGGCGCCGAGCTGTCCCTGGCCAACACCCCGGACGGCGCCGTGGCCGTGCTGCGCCTCCCCCTCGGGCCCGCAGGCTGATACGCGGCCGATACACGGCCGAGCGGCGGCGGAGACACGGTCACGGCCTGACGGATACGGCGATGGCGCACCGTTTCCGGCATGCGACGTACGTTCATGCTTGTCTTGTTGCTGGTGAGCGCGTGCTCGGCCGTTCCGTCCGGGGCCGCGGCGCTGCCGTGGCCCGCCGAAGGGCAGGCGGCGGTCGAGGTCGACGGCCTGGGCAGCCTGGGCGCCACCGGCGACCGGGAACCGGTGCCCATCGCCAGCCTCACCAAGGTCATGACCGCCTACGTGATCCTGCGCCGTCACCCGCTCCGGCCCGGCGACGACGGCCCGCCGATCACGGTGGACCGCACCGCCGCCGAGGAGGCGTACGCGCCGCAGGAGTCGACCGTCCCGGTCCGCGAAGGTCAGACGATCCGGCTGCGGCGGCTGCTGGAGCTGATGCTGGTGCCCTCGGGCAACAACGCGGCCCGCCTCCTGGCCCGTCACGACGCCGGCTCCGAGGCGCGGTTCGTCCAGCGGATGAACGCCGCCGCCCGCCGCCTGGGCATGGCCGACACCACCTACACGGGCGCCAGCGGCAACGAGGACACCACCGTCAGCACCGCCACCGACCAGCTCAAGCTCGCCCGGGCGGCGATGCGCGACCCGGCGTTCCGCGCGATCGTGGCGTCACCGGGCACGGCCGTCCCCGGTGACGCCCGGACGCTGCCCAGCACCAACACGCTGCTCGGCAGGCACGGCGTCATCGGCGTCAAGACCGGCTCCGGCACCGCCGCCGGAGGCAACCTCATGTGGGCCTCCCGGGTACGGGGCCGCCTGGTGCTCGGCGTCATCCTCGGCCAGGCGGCCGGGACCAACCCGGTCGCGGCCAAGGCCGCGGCCCTGGAGGCGGGCAGCCGGATGACGGCGGCGGTCGAGCAGCACCTCACCCGGTCACGCTGAGCCGCAAGGTGCCGGGCTGCGGCGCCGGCCCGCCCGCCTCCGGCACCACAGCGGCAGGCCCCGCACGAGCTCCAGCGCCCGGCCCGCCGGGCTCGGCGCCATCCGTCGCGCCCGAGGCCGGCAGCGGGCGACCTCCCGGTGCTCCCGCAGCTCGATCAAGCGGGCTGGCTCCCTCCTCAGTACGAGGAATCTCCCGGGGAGACGAGCCCCGTCTCGTACGCGAGCACGACGGCCTGGGCGCGGTCACGCAGACCGAGCTTGGTGAAGATGCGGCCGACATGGGTCTTGACGGTCGACTCGCTCAACGTGAGCACACCGGCCAGCTCCGCGTTGGACAGGCCCTGCCCGACGAGCGTCAGCACCTCGAGCTCCCGGGGTGTCAGGGCGGCGAGGTCACGGTGCGGGGCGGGCGCGCGGGCCGGCTGACGGTCACCGGCGGCGAACCGCTCCACCAGCCGCCGGGTGATCGACGGCGCCAGAAGGGCGTCACCGGTGCCGACCAGGCGCACCGCGGCGGCCAGGTGCTCGGCGGTCACGTCCTTGAGCAGGAAGCCGCTCGCGCCGAGCTGGAGGGCGGCGTAGACGTACCGGTCGAGGTCGAACGTGGTCAGCATGATCACCCGGCAGCCGGGGAGCTCCCGCAGGATGTGACCGGCGGCCTCGAGCCCGTCCATGGTGGGCATGCGGATGTCCATCAGGACGACGTCGGGACGCAGCTCCCGCGCGGCGGCGACCGCTTCGGCCCCGTCGGCTGCCTCCCCGGCCACGGGGATGCCCCGGGTGGTGAGGATCAGCCGGAACCCGCTGCGCACCAGCGCCTGATCGTCGGCGATGAGCACCCGCGGCTCTTCGTACGCCGTCATGTGCCGTCCAGCGGGATGCGAGCCCGGACGCGATAGCCGCCGCCCAGCCGTCTCCTGGCGTCGAGATCGCCGCCATAGACGGCGACCCGCTCCCGCAACCCGAGCAAACCGCGCCCAGCCCCCTCCTGGCGACCAGCTTCTCGGTACCGGCCGGCCCCTTCCTGATGACCAGCCCCTTCCTGATGGCCGGTCCCGGACGGTCGATCGGCGGAGGTCAGCACGCTGGGCCCGGTGTTGAGGACCTCCACCCGCAGCGAACGGTCGGCGTACCGCACCGTGACCTGCGCCGTCACACCGCTGCCGTGCTTGAGCGCGTTGGTGAGCGCCTCCTGCACGATCCGGTACGCGGTGACGTCGATCCCGGCCGGCAGCGGCCGCGGCTCCCCCGAGATCCGCACGTCGACGGGCAGCCCCGCGAAGGCGATCCGGTCGATCAGCGGCCCCAACCGGCTCAGGCTCGGCTGCGGCGCCAGGTCGCCCCCGTACGGCTCGCCGCCCCCGTACGGCTCGTCGTCGCCGCTCTGCGACGGCGCGAGCACCCCCAGCAGGTGGCGCAGCTCGGTCATCGCGTCGCGCCCTGCTCCCTCGACGGCCTTCAACGCGGCCTCCGCCTCACCCGGCATCGTGGGCAGCACCTCGCGGGCGGCGGCCGCCTGCACCACCATGAGGCTGACGTTGTGGCTGACGATGTCGTGCAGCTCGCGGGCGATGCGGGCGCGCTCGGCGTCGACGGCGGTGCGGGCGGCGCTCTCACGCTCGCGCTCCAGCAGCCAGCCGCGCTCCTCCAGCGCCTTACGGTGCAGGCGCCGCGCCCTCACCAGCGCCACGGCCAGCCCCGAGGCGACGGCGCAGGCCACCCCCAGCGCGACGTACGACCACACGCCACTACTCTCCCAGACCGCCCCCGAGGCCCGCATCAGTCTCCGGGACCGATCCCGTACGCCCCCGGTACGACCCCCACCGCCGTCCGGCCATCCGCACACTCCGGACACGACGCGCATCAGCCCCGCACGCCCCGGACACGACGAGCACCCGCCCTCCCAGGCCCGTCCCGTACGCCCTCGAGCACCCGCCCTCCCAGGCCCATCCCGTACGCCCCCGGTACGACATGGCCGGGCGAGATCGGTCCCCGGACCGATGTGGGCCTATCGGGTGCTGGCCTAGCGTGCTGCGCGTGAGCCAAGACATCGTGCGGCTGGACGGCGTGCGCAAGGACTACGGCGAGACCTCGGCGCTGGACGGCGTGTCCCTGCGCATCGGCGCGGGCGAGGCCGTCGCGGTGATGGGCCCGTCGGGGTGCGGCAAGTCGACCCTGCTCAACCTGATCGCGGGCCTGGACCGCCCGACCGGCGGCTCGGTCGTGGTCGCGGGCCAGGATCTGAGCCGATTGGACGAGACGGGGCTGGCGCTGTTCCGGCGACGGCACATCGGGATGATCTTCCAGTTCTTCAACCTGGTCGACGACCTGCCGGCACTGGACAACGTGGCACTGCCGGCCCAGCTCACCGGAATCCCGGCCCGCCAGGCGCGACGGCGTGCGCTGGAGCTGCTGGACGAGCTCGGCATCGCGGGCCGCAAGGACGCCTACCCCGCGGTGCTCAGCGGCGGCGAACGGCAGCGCGTCGCGGTGGCACGCGCCCTGATGAACCGCCCGGCGCTGCTCCTGGCCGACGAGCCGACCGGCGCACTCGACAGCCGCTTCGGCGAACAGGTGATGGACCTGCTCATCGACCTCAACCAGATCGGCCAGACCCTGCTGCTCGTCACCCACGACCCCCACCTGGCCACCCGCTGCGCCACCCGCCTCATCGAGCTCGCCGACGGCCGGGTGGCCCGCGAGAACACCCTGGAGCACACCGAATGAGCACATCGAGCGTGCAACATGCCTGCAGGCCCGGGATGCGCAGCACCGAAGGAAGCCCGCTGGGGCGTGCGCAGTGACCCCCAACCCAGGCACTCCCGAACCCCCAGCCGAGCCGCTGTCCGAACACCCCACCGGGCACCCGGCCGGGGACCCCTCAGCCCCGCCGCCCAAGCACCCCGCCGTGCAGCCCACCGAACCCCGCTCACAGCACCTCGCAGAATCCCCCTCCGAGTACCCCACCGGGCACCAGTCCGGGCATTCCACCGAGCGCCCGCCCACGCGCCCGTCCGAGCACCGGTCCGGGCACCGAGGCGGGCGGCGGGCGGAAGCCGGAGCCGGGGCAGGGGCCGGAGCGCGAGCTGGGGCTGCGACCAGAGCCGGGGCAGGAGCTGGAGTTGGGGCTCAGGCTGGAGCCGGGGCGCAAGCTGGGGCTGTGGCCGAGGCGCAAGCTGGGGCCGGGGCTGGGGCCGGGGCCCGAGCGGGGGCAGGAGCCCGAGCCCGAGCTGGGGCGGGGGCGGGGGCGGTGTGGCGGGTGGCGCGGGCGGCGGTGCGGCGGCGGAGGCTGCAGACGGTCATCACCGGCTTGGTCGTCCTGTGCGGCACCACGACGATCATGCTCACCCTGGGCCTGCTCGACGCCGCCACCTCCCCGTTCGACCGGGCGTTCGCCGGGCAGCGCGGCGCTCACGTGGTCGCCTCCTTCGACGCTGCCAAGGAGGCGCTGGCGGCGACCGCCGGGCGGCCCGGCGTCGAGGCTGCGGCGGGTCCGTTCGACCAGGTCGTCGCCGACTTCCCCAGGACCACCGACATCCCCGAGGCGGAGGGCCCGCTCAAGCTGGTGGGCCGGGCCGATCCGGGCGGCCCGGTGGATCGCGTCCACCCGCTGCACGGGCGCTGGGCCACCGCGCCCGGCGAGATCGTCCTCAACCTGCGCGACGCCGACGGCCTGCTCCGCCCCGGCATGCTGGGGGCGCGGCTCCGCGCGCCGGGACTGCCGCCGTTGACGGTCGTCGGGGTCGCCTCCGGCATGAGCCAGTCGGCCGACGCCTGGGTCACGCCCGCCCAGGCCGCCGCGCTGCGCCCGACCGGCGTGCAGATGCTCTACCGCTTCACCGGCGACGCCTCCACCGAGCAGGCCGTACGCGCCGGGCTCGACGCGGCCACCGCCGGGCTGCCCGCGGGCGCGCTGACGGTAGCGCAGTCCCATCTCTCGCTGCGCCGCGCCTTCTCCAGCGCCGCCAGCGCCTATCTGCCGCTGATGACGCTGTTCGGCGTGCTCGGCCTGCTGGTCGCCGTCCTCATGGTGGCCAACGTGGTCAGCGGCGCCGTCGTGTCGGGCTCGCGCCACATCGGCGTGCTGAAGGCCATCGGGTTCACCCCCAACCAGGTTGTCGCCGTCTATCTGGCGATGGTGTCGCTGCCGGGCGCCGCCGGGTGCGTCGCGGGCACGCTGCTGGGCAACGCACTGGCCGGGCCCGTGCTGGACACCGCCTTCCAGGGGGTCGAGCGCGGCAGCGCCGGCATCGGGATCAGCCCGTGGGTGTCCGCCGTCTGCTTGGCCGGCATGCCGCTCGTCGTCGTACTGGCCGCGCTGGTGCCGGCGCTGCGCGCGCACCGGCTGCCGACCGCGCGGGCGATCAGCGCGGGCAGCGCGCCGCTACGGGGCCGCGGGCTGCGCGTCCAGCGGCTGCTCGGCGGCACCCGGCTGCCCCGCGCCGTCAGCCTGGGTCTGGGTCAGCCGTTCGCCCGCCTGGGCCGGACCGCGATGACGATGGCGGCGATCGTCCTCGGGGTCGTCACCGTCACCCTCACCACCGGCCTGACCAGCACGCTGGTGGCCTTCGCCGAGGCGGACGCCGGCGCGGTCCCGCGGGTCGGCGTGCGGGCGGGCCAGCCGGCGTTCCAGCAGGTGGCGCCCGAGCTCGACGACGAGCGGATCGAGGCGCTGCTGCGGTCGCTGCCGGGCGCGTCGCGCGTGACGGCGAAGGTGTTCGTCGACGTGCACCTGACCGGGCACGCGCAGCGCAGCGCCGTGAACTTCCAGCGCGGCGACCCACCGGCGATGGCCGCCCAGATCGTCGAGGGACGCTGGCCGGCCGCGCCCGGCGAGGTCGCCGCCCCGCCGGCGTTCCTGGCGCAGCGCGGCCTGGCCGTCGGCGACCGGATCACGCTGGAGCTCGACGGCAGACGGGTCCCCGCCGCCGTCGTCGGCCAGATCATGAGCGGCGACCCGCGCTTCCTCTGGTCCACCTGGGAGACGCTGACCGCGCTCGCCCCGGGCACCGGCGCCGACCACTACGAGGTGCTGCTCACCCCAGGGGCCGACGCCGACGCCTACGCCGCCGCGGTCAGGGCGGCCGACCCCGGCCTCCACCCGTCCGTCGCCCGCCCCGACACCCGCGCCGCCGCGACCGTCGTCGCGGTCGCCTCCGTCTTCACCACGCTGCTGATCGTCGTGGCGTCGCTCGGCGTGTTCAACACCGTCCTGCTCAACGCCCGCGAACGCCGCCGCGACCTGGGCATGCTCAAGTCCATCGGGATGACGCCCCGCCAGGTCACGATCATGATGGTGACGTCGATGGCGGCGCTGGGCGTGGCGGGCGGCCTGCTCGGCATCCCCGGCGGGATCGCCGCGCACCGCCTGATCGTCGACAACGTGGGCACCGTCGTGTTCCCCGAGGCCATGAAGAACGTCTGGGACGCGCCGCAGCTCGCGGGGGCGGCGCTGTCGGGCGTGGTGATCGCCGTCCTCGGCGCCCTGCTCCCTGCCCGCTCGGCGGCCCGCCAGACGATCGCCACCGTCCTGCACAACGAGTGACCCAGTGTCCCGGGAAAGACGGCCCATTCGCGCCTATGCGCGGAGCGGCCCCCTGCGCAACATCGGCATCGGCGCGTTCGGCGCGGGGGCGAGCCGCAGAAGCCCGTGCGGCAAGGGCCGCTCTCGCCGGTGAGGTTGTTTCACGTGTACGGGCGCGTACGACGTGCGGCTTCCCAGGCGCGGGACTGCGTCGTCGAGCCGGCCGGGTGGTCGCCCTATGCGGTCTTGCCGGGTTCGGGGAGTGGGGGTGGGGCGGCGAGGGCGCGCAGGAGGGTGGTGTGGAACGCGCGGGTGGCTTCGGCTCGGGGCAGGCGGCCTGCGGCGGTCTCCTCGGCGGCGGCGTGGGCGAGCTTGATGGTGACGGTGGCCAGCCAGGCGGCCGGGAGCCGGTCGTCGAACTCGCCGCTGTCCTGGCCGCGCCGGATGACCCGCAGGAGGCGGTCGCTGATGAGGGTGTGGCGTTCGTGGTCGTCCTGCGGGGGCACGGCCACGGAGCTGATCTTCTCCAGCAGGGCGGGGTAGCGCCCGGCGGTCTCGGCGCCGGCGTCGAGCAGGCGCAGCAGCGCGGCGGCGGCCGGGCCGGTGTCGGGGCCGGTGGCGTCCATGGCGGCGGCGGTCTCTTCGGTGAGCCGGTCGACGACGGCCGCGAGCAGCCGGTCCCGGTTGGGGAAGTGCGCGTAGACGGTCTGGCGGGTGACGCCGGCGGCCGTGGCGATGGCTTCGACGCTGGCGTCGGGCCGGGTGCCGAGCAGGCGTACCGCGGCGTCCAGGACGGCGGCCCTGCTGCGCTGGGCGTCCGCACGGCGGTTCGGAGTCATCTCTTACACCTTGTCAAAATTGTCGGGCCACGCATATCTTACAACGCGTAAGAGATCGTACCGTTGGCGAAGGAAGACCGTGATCACCACCGATCCCGCGCAGTTCATCACCGACTTCTACTCCTCCTTCCACGACGACCTCGTCTCCACCGACGAGGACGCGGCCGTGATCGTCGACCGCTATCACACGCCGGACGTCGTCCAGTACGCCGACGGCAACCGCATGGACCGCGGCAAGCTCATCGCGCACACCCGCCCGGTCCGCAAGAACCGGCCCACCAGCCGCATCGAGGTGCACGACGCGCTGGCCGACGGCGACCGGCTCGCCGCCCGCTACACCCTGTACGTGCACAATCGCGGCAAGGACCTGGCCATCGAGGTGCACTTCTTCGGCCGGTTCGCGCCCGACGGCCGCCTGCGCGAGGGCAACTCCTTCACCCGCACCGTCAAGGAGTCCGCATGATCGCCGGCACGTACACCGTGGCCGGGATGGCGTGCGGCCACTGCGCGGACGCCGTCACCGAGGAGGTGGAGCGCGTCGCCGGGGTCACCGCCGTCGCCGTGGACGTGGAGCACGACACGATGACCGTGACCAGCGACCGCCCCCTGGACGTCGAGGAGGTGCGCGCCGCCGTCGAGGAGGCCGGCTACGAACTCCTGGACACCGAGGTCCAGCAGCAGACGCCCGGAAAGGCGCACCCGAAGTGACCGGCCGGGGCGTACGGCACCGACCGGCACCCGGCGGCCCTGACCCGGCGGCCCTGACACAGCGCGCCTGACACAATGGCGTGAATGGTCACCCGTGTCCTCATCGCCGACGACCAGAGCGGCATCCGTGAAGCGTTCCGGCTGATCCTCGACGCCCAGCCCGACATCACCGTGGTGGCCGAGGCCGCCGACGGGCTGGCCGCCATCGAGACCGCCAGGGCGATCGGGCCGGATGTGGTGCTCGCCGACATCCGCATGCCGGGCGCCGACGGCATCGAGGTGGCCCGCGCCCTGTCGGGCACCGGCGTGCACGTGGTGATCGTGACGACGTTCGGGCTGGACGAGTACGTGCACGCGGCGCTGCGGCACGGGGCCTCCGGCTTCGTGCTCAAACGCTCCGGGCCCGCGCTGCTCGTGGAGGCGGTGCGGGCGGCGGTGAACGGCGACATGCTGATCAGCCCGCAGCTCACCGTACGGCTGCTGCGCGAGCGCGCGCTGCCCCGGGAGGCGACGGCCGTCGTCCTCACCGAGCGGGAGGACGAGATCGTCGCCCTGGTCGCCCAGGGCAGGACGAACGGGGAGATCGCCGCCGAGCTGTTCCTGTCGCCGGGCACCGTCAAGAACCACATCGCGGCCATCCAGCGCAAGGTGGGCGCGCGCAACCGGGTGGCGATCGCCGCCTGGGCCTGGGCCAACGGCCGCGTCACCGACCTGTAGGCCGACCCCGCCGCACGGGCCCCGGCCCCGCACCCCGGCCCCGCACCCCGGCCCCGCACCCCGGCC
>NZ_JAHKRO010000043.1 GCF_019396325.1 Nonomuraea ceibae | reverse complement strand
CGAGCACGGCGGCTTGGGCTGCCACCGAGCCGCCGATGCTCACCCCCCACACCCCGATCCGCTCCGGCTGCACTTCGGGGCGGGTCTGCAGGTAGGACACGGCGCTGCGGAAGTCCTGCACCTGCCGTTCCGGGTAGTCCTGGCCGCGTGGTTCGCCTTCGCTGGAGCCGACCGTGCGGTAGTCGATGGCCAGCACCGCGAAGCCGGCCTTGACGAAGTGCGGGGCGAAGAACGCCAGCGCCTCTTTGACCATCACCCCGCTGTGCCCGAGCACCAGCCCGGGGACGGTGTCGCTCGTCTCGGGCAGGTAGAGATCTCCCGCGCAGCGGGTGCCGGCGCTGTTGAAGGTCACGTGTTCCATGGCTCTCCGTACTGTTGGCTAGTTATTTCAAACATGACTGAAATAGCTAGCGATGTCAATCCGGAAGGCTACGCAGGGGAGAGGTGGCGCCCCGCCGCTGACGCCGGCGCATCGCGGCATCAACGAGTGACAGGGAATCCGTATTGCCCGTCATGCACGCCGGGCCGCAGGCGCGTCCGCCCAGCTCGACGCTCGCCGGAGCGGGGCCGCATCAGTGTGAGCTGTCACATGCGCTCAGTGGCTCAGTTCTGCGGGCATCAGGACCGAGGCGTACGGGCCAGCGCCACCT
This sequence comes from Nonomuraea ceibae, assembly GCF_019396325.1. Lineage (GTDB taxonomy): Bacteria > Actinomycetota > Actinomycetes > Streptosporangiales > Streptosporangiaceae > Nonomuraea > Nonomuraea ceibae. Next base: position 70,084 of record NZ_JAHKRO010000043.1, on the reverse strand, counting down.
CATCCCGCGAAGCGCACTACAAGCCCTGGGGCGCTGTCACTTGTCATCGACAGAACCGGCCGCCCTTTAGTTGTGCTTGTCGCCGTGGTGATCGGCCAAACGGGTGAGCAGGTTGATCAGGTTCTGCCGGTCGGCCGCGGACAGCGGGGCGAGGTATTCGTCCTGGGCGGCGGCGAGCAGCCGGTCAAGGTCGGCAAGTTGCCTTCGGCCTGCCGGGGTGATGGTGATGATGTTGCGGCGGCGGTCTTCCGGGTCGGGTGCGCGCTCGAGGAGTTGCCGTTCGGCGAGGTCGTTGACGGTCGCCACCATGTCGCTGCGATCGATGCCGGTGCGGCGACCGAGGGCGGCCTGACTGGCCGGGCCGTACTCCTCCAGGGTGGCAAGCAGGGAGTAGTGGTGGCGCCGGATGCCGGCCTGGGCGAACGCCCGATCCACAATCCGGTTGGCGATCAATGCCGCACCGTAGGTCAGCCTGCTCGGCAGCGCGCGCAGCCGCTCCGGCGGCGGCCCCTCGGGAGTGTCCACGAGCCAAATCTAGCAAATTGTTGGCAGGACCCACGACTATATGTAATGTTGGCCAAACCAACGTTGGTCTCACCCACGTTGGCTTGGCCAACATTTGTCTTCATGACGCTGAGGAGCTCAGACATGACCACCATCGCACAGCCGGCCGGGCCCGTCTTCGGCCCCCAGGTCATCGGCCAGACCGAGAAGGCTCTCAACACCCTCCTGGAGCGACAGCTGGCCGGGACCAGCATCACCGAACCCCAGTGGGTGACGCTGACGCTGACCGTGGTCAGCAACGGAACTCTGTCCGGCGATGCTCTGGCCGAGCGAATCTCCCACTCCTTGAAGGTCGACCAGGCCACGGCACACCAGCGCATCGTCGAACTGACGGCCGCGAACCTGGTCCGCACCAGCCAGGACGGCATCGTCGAAGCGACCGAGGACGGCAGGGCCCAGTGGAACCAGGTCCGCGCCGCCATCGCCCGGATCACCGAAAAGCTGTGGGGCGACCTGCCGGAGGAGGATTTGGCCACCGCCGGCCGCGTCCTGAACACCGTCCTGTCCCGCGCGAACACGCTGCTGTCCGCCGCCTGAGATCCGCTCCAGCGCACCCGCCACGTCGCTGGACGGCGCTCGGCACCGTGGCCACCGGCCACACCTCAACCTTCAGCCACCAGACAAGGAGATTCCGTTGAGTACCGATGTCGGTACGGCGGCCGCACCGCGGGCGACCCGAAGAGAATGGCTGGGGCTGGCGGTCCTCGCGCTTCCCACCATGTTGATCGCCATGGACCTGACCGTCCTGCATCTGGCACTGCCCGCCCTCACCGCCGACCTGCGGCCCAGCAACGCCGAATTGCTGTGGATCGTGGACATCTACGGGTTCCTCACCGCCGGCTTCCTCATCACCATGGGCGCGATCGGGGACAGGATCGGCCGCCGGCGGCTGCTGATGATCGGCGCGTTCGCGTTCGGGGTGGCCTCGGTGCTCTCGGCATTCGCGGTCAACGCGGCGATGCTCATCGCCGCCCGGGCGCTCCTCGGCCTCGCGGGCGCCACACTGATGCCTTCCACGCTCTCCCTGATCCGGATCATGTTCACCGACCCCAAGCAGCGGGGTGCCGCGATCGGGGCCTGGACCGGCTTCTTCGGCCTCGGCACGGTCATCGGGCCCCTGGTCGGCGGTACGTTCCTTGAGCTGTTCCAGTGGGGCTCGGTCTTCCTGCTCGGCGTCCCGATCATGCTGCTGCTGATCGGGTTCGGCCCGATCGTGCTGCCGGAGTACCGGGACGAGTCGGTCTCCCGCCCGGACTTCATCAGCGCGATCATGTCCATCGTCGGCGTCCTTGCCCTGATCTTCGGTCTCAAGCGGATCGCCGAGGACGGCCTGCGCCCGGAGTCGGGCATCGCCATCGTCGCCGGCCTGGCGCTGGGGGCGCTCTTCATCTCTCGCCAGCGGCGGATCGAGCAGCCACTGGTTGACCTCTCGCTGTTCCAGAACAAACTGTTCGGATCGGCCCTTGGCATGCTCGTCCTGGGGACCCTGATCTCCGGGGGCTCGCAGTTCTTTGTCCTGCAGTACCTGCAGCTGGTGTGCGAGCTGTCCCCGATCGAGGCCGGGCTCTGGTCGATGCCCACCACCATCGCGGTCATGATCGGCGCCATGGGGGCCCCTGCCCCGGCGAGCCGCATGCAGCTGAGCACGCTGCTCGCCGGCGGCCTGGTGGTCGCGGCGCTCGGCATGGTGGTGCTGGCCCAGCTCAGTGGTCCCTCCGGCCTGTATGTCGCAGTGATAGGCGCGGCCGTCATCGGACTCGGGCTCGGGCCGATGATCTCGCTGGGCACCGGGCTGATCGTGGGAGCCGCACCGCCCGAGCGGGCCGGTGCCGCCTCTGCGATCGCCTCGACCGGCACCGACCTCGGCGCCTCGATGGGCATCGCCGTGATCGGCAGCATCGGCTTCGTGGTGTACCGGGCGAACCTGACCGGCAAGCTCCCCGAGGGGCTGCCCGACGCCGTCGTCAAGACGGCCGAGGACACCCTGGCCGCCGCGGTCGACGCCGCCCGCACATTGCCGGTCGGCGACGGAGCCCGGCTGTTGTCGGTGGCCCGTGAGGCATTTGTGTACGGCCTGCAGGCGACCGCGGTCGTCGGTGCGGTGCTCGCTGCCCTGCTGGCTGTAGCCGCCGTGATCCTGCTGCGCGACGCGCGGATGCCGGCTCCTCCGTCGCCCGCGGAAACCGACGACCAGATGAACCTCTTTCGAGAAGGCACATGAGTGACATGCCTGAAAGGCGGATGATTGACATGCTGCATACGAACGCAACGGTCGACCGGCGCGACCTGGTGAGCCTGCGCGAGCTGATCCGGGGGCGCACGCTCCACCCCGGTGACGAGGGCTTCGAGGAGGCCGGCTCCGGCTGGTTGCTGACGGTCGAGCACCGGCCCGCGGTGGTCGTGGTCGCCGCGGACGCCGATGACGTGGCCGCCGCCGTCCGGTTCGCGGCGGAGGCAGGGTTCCCGGTTGCGGTGCAGTCGACCGGGCACGGCAAGTCGGTGCCGGCGGACGGCGCCGTGTTCATCGCCACCGGACAGCTGCGCGAGCTGTCGGTGGACCCGCGTGCCCGCACGGCACGGATCGGAGCCGGCCTGCGGTGGGGCGAGGTGCTCGCCGCGGCGGCCGAGCACGGTCTCGCGCCGCTGTGCGGCTCATCCGCTCAGGTCGGGGTGATGGGCTACCTGACCGGTGGCGGGCTCCCGCTGACCGGCCGCACGTACGGCTTCGCCGCCGACCACGTCCGCTCGCTCGACATCGTCACCGCCGACGGCCTGCTGCGCACGGTTTCGCCTGCCCAGGAGCCCGACCTGTTCTGGGCGGTGCGGGGCGGCAAGAGCAATTTCGGTGTCGTGGTCGCGGCCGAGATCGAGTTGCTGCCGCTGCGCACCGTCTACGGCGGTGAGCTCTGGTATCCGGGGGAGGATCCCACGCACGCCGCCCACGTGCTCGGCTCCTATTTGGCCTGGGCCAAGGAGCAGCCGGAGGAGATGTCGTCCTCGGTGACACTGATGCGCCTGCCTGATGCGCCGCAACTGCCCGAGGAGTTCCGCGGCCGCTCGTTCATACAGATCCGGGTGGTCTACACCGGGGGCGAGGAGCAAGGCGCGCGGCTGGTGGAGCCGTTGCGCGCGCTCGGCCCGGAAGACAAGGACAACTGCGCCGCGCTGCCGTACACGCAGATCACCGAGATCTATCAGGATCCCAGGAACCCGGTCTCGGCGCACCTGCGCAGCGCATTGCTCCGCGAACTCGACGACGAGGCCGTGGCCGAGTTGGTCTCGTTCATCGACCCGTCGAATTCCGGGGGCCCGTTCCCCGGCATCGAGCTACGTCACCTGGGCGGGGCGCTGAACCGGCCGCCCGGCCGCCCGCACGCGGTCAGCACCCAGGGCGCGGCCTTCCACCTGTGGCTGCGGATGCCGGCGCCTGCCGAGCGAGCCGAGGCGGCGCGCACGGCCGCCGACGAGGTGCTGGAACGGCTCCGGCCGTGGGACACCGGCGCCATGCTCCCGGGGTTCCTGTTCGACCACGACTCCGCTCCCGAGCGGGTCAGGCGCGCCTACACCGAGGCGAGCCACCAGCGGCTGAGCACGCTGAAGGCGACTTACGACCCGAACCAGCTCTTCCGCATCAACCACAACATCCCGCCGTCGGGTCCCGGCACTTCCTGACGCAGAGCGTCTCCGTCACCGGTGGCGGCGCGCACCGCCACCACGAGCACGGTCGCCACCCCGTCACCGCCCCGTCGCCGCCGGTGATCGCTCAGCAACTCTTCATGTCCGTCCGGTCGGAAAGGCCTCTTCATGAACATCGACCAGTCTCCCGCGCAGCCAACCGCCACCCCGGTCGGTACGCCGCCGCCCTTCGACCCGGAGCTCGACGCCGCGCTGACCGTGCTGCGCCGGCAGATCCCCACCACGGTCCCGTCCCTGGACATGATCCCGGCACTTCGGCGGCAGGCCGCGGAATGGGCCCCGCCTCCCAGCAACGAGCAGATCAGCCGGGACGGCGCCTTCGTCGTCACGGAGCGGACCGCTCCCGGTCCCGCTGACGCACCCGAGATCCCCCTGCTGATCTGCCGGCCCGCCGAGGCCGCCACCCCGGTAGCCGCCGTGTACTACATCCACGGCGGAGGGATGATCGGCGGAACCCACCGCATGATCGGCGCGGACCCCCTCCTGGACATGGCGACGGAGTTGGGCCTGGCCGTGGTGTCGGTGGACTACCGGCTCGCCCCCGAGCACCCGCATCCCGCCCCCGTGGAGGACTGCTACGCCGGCCTGCTCTGGACCGTGGAACACGCCGCAGACCTCGGCATCGACCCATCTCGTCTCCTGGTGGCAGGGCCCAGCGCAGGCGGTGGTCTCGCCGCGGCAGTGGTCCTGCTGGCCCGCGATCGGAAGGGACCGGCGCTGGCCGGTCAGCTGTTGAACTGCCCCATGCTCGACGACCGCAACAACACCCCGTCCTCACTTCAGATGGCCGGCATCGACGTCTGGGACCACGCACGCAACGAGATGGGCTGGACCGCGCTGCTCGGCGAGCAGCGCGGCGGTCTCGACGTGTCCCCCCACGCCGCCCCGGCCCGCGCCACCGACCTGTCCGGGCTGCCCCCTGCGTTCATCGACGTCGGCTCCGCCGAAACCTTCCGGGACGAGGGGGTCACCTACGCCACCCGCATCTGGCAAGCCGGCGGCAAGGCTGAACTGCACGTCTGGCCGGGCGGCTTCCACGGGTTCGATGTGATGGTCCCCCAAGCCGTGCTCTCCCAGGATGCGAAGACGGCACGGCTGCGCTGGCTACGCCGCACGCTCGCCCTGTGACAACCCTCGCCGAGGCGGACGTAGTGGCTGAGACCGGTCTGCCGTCCTTTCAGCAGGGTCCGCTGGGTCGGCGGGGTGGGGCTGGTCAGGTTTTGCCGGGGGATTCGGGCCAGCCGTGTTCGAGAAGGTCGAAGATGGCGTTGAGCGCGGCCAGGGGGTCGGGTTCGGTGCCTGCGAGTTCGGGGATCTCCAGGACGTAGCGGGCCAGCGCGCGGATGGTCATGTCGGAGGGGTCGCGGCCGCTCTCGGTGGCGATCGCCTCGGCGAGGGCTTCTTCGCAGGCGATCCAGAGCTTGCGTGAGTATTCCCGCAGGGCGGGCGTGTTGACGATCAGGTCGCGTTTGTGCCGTAGTTCGGGTGGGAGGTCGTCGGTGAAGGGGCCTCGGGCTGCCATGCTGCGGCGCAGGGCTTCCAGTACGGACTGGCCGGGGGGCCGGTCGTGGACCGCGGCGGTCAGCCAGATGCGTCGTTCGGAGCCGTCGTCGAAGATCAGTGCTTCTTTGCCGTCGGGTACGTGCGCGAACAGGGTGGCGATGGAGACGTCTGCTTCGTCGGCGATCTGGGCGACGGTGACGCCGTCGTAGCCGTGCTCGCTGAAGAGCCGGAGTGCGGCCTCCGACAGTGCCTGGCGGGTCTGTGCCTTCTTGCGCTCGCGGCGTCCCATCGTCGTCGGCATGTCTCCATCGTACCGTAACCTGAAACGCCTCTGAATCTATAGTGGTTATAGTTTCAGAGTCAGTTCAGGTTTTTCGCGAACGGAGATGTGTCATGACGATCCGCGCAACCGCCGGCCCGCCGGCGTCCGCGTCCACGCGCCGCATGTGGGCGATCCTGGGGCTGGTGCTGCTCGCCGACGCCCTCGACATGATCGACGCCACGGTCACCAACATCGCCGCGCCCACGATCGCCGCCGAACTGCACGGCGGCGAGGGCCTGATCAAGTGGCTCGGGTCGGCGTACATGCTCGCCATGGGCGTCCTGCTCGTGGTCGGCGGGCGGCTGGGCGACAAGTACGGCCAGCGCAGGCTGTTTCTCGTGGGCATGAGCGGCTTCACGATCGCCTCGGCCGTGGCGGGACTCTCGCCCGACCCCGCCCTGCTGATCCTGGCCCGCGGCGCACAGGGCGCGTTCGGCGCGCTGCTGATCCCGCAAGGCATGGCGATCATGACGAAGACGTTCTCGCGTGACATGCTCACCAAGGCGTTCGCGTTGTTCGGGCCCCTGCTGGGGGCCGCCTCGGTCGGCGGCCCTGTCCTGGCCGGGTTCGTGATCGACGCCGACCTCGCCGGGCTGTCGTGGCGCCCGATCTTCCTGGTCAACCTGGTGCTCGGCGGCCTCGGCCTGGTCCTGGCCGTCCGGCTGCTGCCGCACGACGGCGGCGACGCCGCCACCGGCGTGGACGGGGTGGGCTCCGGGCTGCTCGCCGCCGCCATGTTCGGGCTGCTCCTGGGGCTGGTCGAGGGGTCGGACAACGGCTGGACCGCCGTCCCGATCCTCTCGGTCGCCGCCGGCCTGGTGTTCCTGGCCGCCTTCGCCCGCCGCCAGAGGACCGCTGCCGACCCGCTGCTGAAGCCGTCCCTGCTGCGCAACCGCGGCTTCAGCTCCGGGCTGCTCGTCGGCCTGATCGTCTTCGCGGCCACCACCGGGCTGGTCTACGTCCTGTCGCTGTTCATGCAGCAAGGGCTGCACGCCTCGGCCCGGGACGCCTCCCTGGGGCTGTTGCCGATGACCGTCGGCATCATCGTGGCCTCGGGGGCGTGCATGGCGCTGATCAGGAGGCTGGGGCGTACGCTCATCTTCTTCGGCCTGGCCGTCATCCTGGCCGGCTGCGGCTGGCTGCTCGTCCTGGTCGCGGCCTCGGGCACGGACCTGAGCCTGTGGGCCCTCGCGCCGGCTGTCTTCCTCACGGGCCTGGGGATGGGCGCCTGCTACGGCACGATCTTCGACGTCGCGATCGGCGACATCGATCCCGGCGAGGCCGGCAGCGCCAGCGGTTCCCTGTCGGCGATCCAGCAACTGGCGGCCGGGGCCGGCTCGGCCGCCGTCACGTCGGTCTTCTTCCAGGCGGCCGGCTCCGGCTTCGGCTCCGCCATGACGGCCAGCCTCGTCGTCGTCGTGGCCTTGACCGCCGTCACCGTCCCGGCCGTGACCCTGATGCCCAGACGAGCGCCGGCTGAACTCCAGCACTGACCCAGACGCGATCAACGTAAGGAGCCCGGACGGTGTCCTTCCTCCACAGCCCTGCCCCCTGGGACGTACGGCGCCTGCCACGTGCCGAGGGCAAGAACTTCCTCGTCACGGGCGGCAACGCGGGCATCGGCTACTTCGTCGCCGAACAACTGGCCGGCACCGGCGCCACGGTCGTCCTCGCCTGCCGTGACACCGCCAAGGCCGAGGCCGCGCGGGTCTCGATCCGCGCCCGCGTCCCGGGTGCGCGCGTCCGTCACATCCGCCTGGATCTCGCCGACCTCCTCTCGCTCAAGGCCTGCGCGGACGCCCTGGCGCTGGAGAGGCTGGACGCGGTCGTCTGCAACGCCGGCGTGCTGCTCGACGAGCCGCCACGGCGCGAGAGCGGGGACGGCAACGAGCTGATGTTCGCCACCAACCATCTGGGGCACTTCGCGCTGATCTCGTGGCTCGCACCCCTGCTTGCGGCTGCACCCGCCGGCCGCGTCGTCACCACCGGCAGCTTCACGGCGAAATCCGAGAGCCTGGACCTCGACGATCTCCAGAGCATGCGCGACTACCGGCCGAAGCGCACCTACGTACGGTCCAAGCTCGCGCAGATGCTCTTCGGCTTCGAACTCGACCGCCGCCTGCGCGCCGCCGGCAGCACGACGCTGAGCGTGGTCACCCACCCCGGCGGCGCGCTCGACTCCCTCACCCCCTCACGTCCGCCGGTCCGCGTCCGAACGGCCGGCGAACGACTGCGCGGCCTGCCGGCCGGTCTGCTCTTGCAGAGCAAGGAGGCCGCCGCCTGGCCCGCCGTCCGGGCCGTCCTCGACCCGTCCGTACGCGGTGGCCAGCTCTGGGGGCCTCGGGTGTTCGGGATCCGTGGCCTGCCTACCCTCGAACCCGTCCGAGGTCACCTGGCCGACCCCGTACTGGCGGCGCGTCTGTGGGCCGCGTCCGCCGACCTGACCGGCCTCGACCCAGGCGCGAACCTGAGCTGAGGAGACAGTCATTTCGGTGCTTCCGTCCGAAGTCCTCGGGTTCTTCTCGCAACCCGCTCACTGTGGACGCCTCCTCACGTCACGCCGGAGGCCCGGGGTTCTGGTGCGGCGGCGTTGCGGGTGGCGGAGGCGGGGAGGCTGGCGGTGACCGTGAAGCCGCCCTCGCCGTCGCGTCCCGCGCTGAAGGTGCCGCCGAGCAGGGTCACCCGGCGGTCGAGCCCGGTCAGGCCCATTCCTGAGCCGGCTCGGGTCAGCGAGGGATCGGCGCTCCGCCGGGGCGGCGCGTTGCGTACCTCGACGTCGGCCCGGTCGCCGGGGTAGGAGATGGTGACCGTGACCGGTGCTCCGGGGGCGTGTTTGCGGGCGTTGGTCAGCGACTCCTGCACCACCCGGTAGACGGCCCGGGCCACGACGGCGGGCACCGTGTCGGGGTCGCCCTCGACGTGCAGGGCCGCGTGGTCGGCTGCCGCGAGTGCGGCGAGGTCGCCGCCGGTGTCGCTCTGGGGACGCCCGGCGGGGGCGGGCCGGGCCCCTGTGGTGACCACACGCATGAGATCACGCAGCTCGGTGAGGGTGCGGGTGCCGGCTCGCCGGATCTGCTCAGCCGCCGTACGGGCGTCGTCGTCGCGGGTGGTGACGCGGAGGGCGTCGGCGTGCAGCACGATCTCCGTGACGTGGTGGGTGACGATGTCGTGCAGGTCGGCGGCCAGGCGCTGCCGTTCGGCGGTCTCGGCGCGTTCGGCGAGCAGGCGGCGTTCGGAGTCGGCCAGCTCGGCCCGCTTGCGCAGTGATCGCACCAGCTCGTGCCGGGCCCTCAGGTACAGGGCGCCCAGCGCGGGCAGGGCGGTGGACGACAGCGCTTCGTACAGGTTTCCCCACGAGGGAGCCCAGATCGGGATCACCGGGAGCGCGAGGACGGCGGCGAAGGCGAACGCCTGGTGCCAGGGCAGCAGGGTGACCAGGAAGGACACCACGACCGGGGTTGCCACGGGTGTCGTGATCGGGCCGGTCTGCGCTGCCACCGCCTCCGGCATCAGGCCGGCCCCGAGAGCGAGCACCGTCGTGACCACGACGGCCAGTGCTCCTACCGTCCGCGGGAGGCGGACGACCAGCGGCAAGGACGCGTTGAGCAGGAGGTTCAGGGCGAGCCCGGCGAGTGAGCCGGGGCCGCGGCCGTCCCCGCTCGTGGTGTACAGGACGATCTGGACGACGGCGCAGAGGATGGCCGCGCCGATGGCGGCCATGAGCATGATTCTTCGATCGCGGACGATGAGTTCCGGCCAGCGGGACAGTGTGTGCACAGCGGGGTACCTCGGAAGGCCGCCGTGGTGTCGCCCGTGGCGGCCGGGTGGTCGCGGGTCGTGTTCAGGCGGGCTCGTCGAGGAGTCCGGCCTGGTGGGCGAGCAGGGCCGCTTGCGTCCGGTGGGTGAGGTCGAGCTTGGCCAGGAGGCGGGAGACGTAGCTGCGGACGGTCGTCTCCGACAGGAACAGCCGCCGGGCGATCTCGGGATTGGTGAGTCCTTCACCGAGGCAGGCCAGCACCTCGCGTTCGCGCTCGGCCAGCGTGGCGATCCGCGATCGGGCGGCGTCGCGCCGCTCGTCGCCTCTGGAGGACTGGGCGATCAGTCTGCGCGCCGCGCTCGGGGACATCACGACGTTCCCGTCGGCGGCGACCTTGACCAGGTTGAGCAGCTCCTCGGCCGGGGTGGCCTTCACCAGGAAGCCCGCGGCTCCGGCCTCCAGGGCGCCGAGGACGTGCTCGTCGGAGTCGAACGTGGTGAGCGCGACAACCGCGGGCGGCGCGGCCAGCGCGGTGATCTCCTTCGTCGCAGTGATCCCGTCGACGCCCGGCATCCTGAGGTCCATCAGTACCACGTCGGGCTGGTTGCGCAGGACCTCCTCGACCGCTTCTGCCCCGTCTTGTGCCTCGCCGACCACGTCGAGCTCCGTGCTGGAGCCGAGGATGGTCTTGAGATGCCGGCGGACCATCGGGTCGTCATCGGCGAGCAGAATCCTGATCATGTCTGCTGAGTCTGCCATCCGCCCTGGCGGGCCGTGGTGCCCGGGCCCGGGCACCACGGCGGTGATCAGTCGGTAAGTCCGCGCCAGAAGGCGCACCGGTGCTCGTCGCCGAGGTCGACCGGGCCGATGCCGCCCTGGCTCGCGGGTTTCAGGCTGAGCACGGTCTGGCCGGACGGGGTGAAGGCGTGCCAGGCGGGTGCGCCGGCGGCCTGGGGCTTGCCGCTGTGGGCGAAGGACGTCCAGTAGCCGATCATCTGCTGCGCCAGCCGCCACTGCTCGGAGGTGAGCCCGTCCCAGGACTCGCCGTCCAGGTCGAACAGGTAGGGCAGGTCACTGGCGTGCTGGGCGCCCAGCGGGAAGCCGGAGGGAATGCCGGCGATGTTCGGGGCCTGGGCGTCGGCGAACTCATAGGCGTACACCGTGGTGCGGGCGGCCAGCGCCTGGTTGCCTTCCAGGGTCGGGCAGGCCCATGCGCGGTCGCTGCTCACCGTCGCCCAGGCCAGGCCGGGCGAGGAGAAGGCCGTCAGCGGGTATTCCCGCATCACCGTGCCGGCCTGATCGCCGAACGCGCTCTTCATCAGAGCGGGGTAATTCTCGGCGGTCACCGGGATGCCGGCCTGTGCAGCGCCGGCGACGAAGCCGTTGCTCTCCCTCCTGGTGGCGCCGGAGATCACCGGCACGCGCAGGAACCTGCCCGTGCGCAGCGCCTGCGCCGGGTCCAGCGGCAGCAGCGGCGTGCCGTGGGCGAGGGCGCTGCCGAACCGTTCGTTGATCTTCATCAGCTCGGAGACCGGCTTGGAGCGCAGGCACTCCAGCTCCTTGCCCGCCGCGCAGCCGAGCTGCTTGGCCGCGGCCAGACCGATGTCCCGGCTGGTCTTCAGCGAAGCGTATGGCGTGAACGGCGGCATGTCCGGAACGGGGACGTAGGTGCCGGACGGCCAGTTGAGTGTGCACGTCCCCGACTGCATGACGGCCTTGTCGACCAGGCCGCGCGTGGCCGGGGAGGTCAGCAGCGCGCAGGTGCTCATCCCGCCGGCGGACTGGCCGATCAGCGTCACGTTGCCGGGGTCGCCGCCGAAGGCCGCAGCGTTGCGCTGCACCCATCGCAGGGCTTCGAGCTGGTCGGCCAGCCCGAAGGTGCCCGAGCCCGGCAGCCCCGGCAGCGCGAGGTAGCCGAACGCGCCGAGCCGGTAGTTCGGCGTCACCACGATCACCTCGCCCTGGCCGGCCATCCGCCGGGCGTCGTACATGCTGCCGGAGCCTTCGACGAAGCCGCCGCCGTGCAGCCACACCATCACCGGCAGCGGCTTTCGAGACGCCTTGGCCGGTGCGGTCACGTCGAGGAACAGGCAGTCCTCCCCGCCGAGCTGCTTACCCCTGTCCGCCTGCGGGCATGGCCGGCCGGGCTTGGTGGCGTCGGCCACCCCCCGCCACGGGGCAACCCGCACCGGCTCCTTCCACCGCAGCCTGCCCAGCGGCGGCTGCGCGAAGCGGATCCCCGAGTACGTCCTGACGGCGCCGTCGTCCACTCCCCGTATCCGGCCCGAGTCCAGCTTCACGATCGACGGGCGTGGCTTGGGCGCCGTGGATGGCTGCGCCGCGGCCTGTGTGACGCACGCGGTCAGGGCAAGGCAGCCGCCGGTGACCAGAGCGAGTAGCCGCCGGATCGGCGGGCTCGCCATTGACGTGGCAAAACGCGATCTTTTTGCGCTCATGCGGGCCAGTCTCGCGCTGGGCCGGGGGTCGCCGTGAGGTGCGGACGTTGCGGCTTGGCGATCGGTTGTTGCGAATCAGCGCGACCAAGGACCCAGCGGCCGGGTGGCGGCGCCGGTGAGACGCCAGAGCGAGGTGACTTCCGCAGCGCGGGCGGCATGGAGGAAGTCAGCGGTGTCCCGCGCTCGTGGATGCTGCGGCCTGGTGTCGATTTTGTCCAGCACGTGCAGGCCGGCTGCCTTGATGTCGGCCAGCAGTTCACTCCGCGTCCTGAGCCCGAGGTGCTCGGCCAGGTCCGACAGGATGAGCCATCCTTCACCTCCCGGTTCGAGGTGTGCGGTCAGCCCGTACAGGAAGGCGCGGAGCATGCTGCTGCCCGGGTCGTAGACGCCTTGCTCGACGGCGGAGGTGGGCCGGGCCGGGATCCAGGGCGGGTTGCAGACCACGAGGTGCGCGTTTCCGTCCGGAAAGAGGCCGGGGCCCACGACGTCGACGCGTCCGGTGAGGCGCAGCCGGCGGATGTTCTCGCGGGCGCAGGCCAGGGCGCGGGGGCTGATGTCGCTGGCCACGACGTGGTCGATTCCCCGTCGGGCCAGGACGATGGCGAGCACTCCCGTTCCCGTTCCGAGGTCGAACGCGGTGCGGCGCCCCGCGGGGAGCGGTGCATGTGCGACGAGGTCGACGTATTCGCCCCTGACCGGGGAGAACACGCCGTAGTGCGGGTGAATGCGAGCGTCGAGGGCCGGTACTTCCACGCCCTTCGTACGCCACTGGTGCGCTCCGATCACGCCCAGTAGTTCTGTGAGCGAGACAGCCATCGGCCCGGACGGCGGCCCGTACGCCTCGGTGCATGCCTGGCGCACGTCGGGGGCTCTGCGCAGGTTGAGGCTGTAGTCGTCTTCCAGCAGAACGAGGAGCCGGCCGAGCACGCGGGCCCGGTGGGCGCGGGCTCTGCGGTGCAGGTGGAAGGACTCTGCCGGGCTGCCGCCCTGCCGGGAAGGTTTCCGGTCGATGCGGCGGCCCATCGCCTGCAGGAGTTGACGTGCGTTGTGGAAGTCGCCCTGCCACAGCAAGGCGGTTCCTTCGCAGGCCAGACGGTGAGCAGTGTCGGCTTTCACACGGTCGTCCGCGCCGACGACCCGGCTGGGAGGCGGTGTCGCACTCTCGGAATGCCAGTGAGCGGAACGGAGGATGCCTGTCTCGGTCCAGTGAATGGTGGACACCACGTACTCCTCGTGAATCGAACGTGCAGGGCACGAAGAGCACTTCGACGAGGAGCAGGGCGGACGGCCCGTGCTGCTGCAGCACGGGCGCGCGTGTCAGGGCAGGTAGGGCTACCGCTCCCGCGTCGAAGCGCGAGAGGAGAGATCGCCGAGAACCATGCCTAGCGTCACGACCAGCCCTTTCGGAGAGATGACACAAGAGGCTCGCACAGCCGCCCCTCCGCAGTCAAACCAGGAGAGCCGGTCGCGGCTCCGGTGACCGGGGCACAGCCGATGTTGCAGCAGTGCGCGGCCAGTAACGTGGAGTCCTTCAGCCCCTGCCGTTGCAGGTGCGCAGCTCATGGCGTGCCTGGTGGCGGCTCCGGCGCCGGTCCTCGCGGCGGATGTGACTCCACTCCCGGCCGCCGCCGAGAATGCCGCATTCGAACAGGTAGTGGTCAGTGGCGCCCCAGTAGCAGCCGCTTCTTCCGCGGCGGTTCATGAACGCGCTGTCGGCGGTGATCTCCTCCGGCAGCGTGCACGGCCCGAACCGATGATCGTGCACGGGACGGCAGTTCGCCATCGGCGCTTCAGCCATGCCCACCCACCAGGGCCGGGTCTTGTCGGTCTTGCTCATACGGTCACCTTTCGGCTCCGCGACGCCCCGGGATGGGGCTGTCACAATACCGGATGCACCGTGATCACCTCCACATTCGCCCGCCATGTCGGAGCCGGAAGCTTATCGCGCTGGACTTGTCCCACCCTGTGCGAGCCGTATCTCCGCACCGGTCGGCCAGGTCCCGCACCGCGCCCTGGACGGTCCGCTGGGGGATGGCCGACAGCGGACCGGCCCCGCCTGCCTGGTCGCGTTCGGAGCCGGCGGGGCCGGTTACCGGGCTGGGCGGGAGATCAGCGCTTCTATGCCGTCCAGCAGGAGGTTGAGGCCGAACTGGAAGTCGGCGTCCTCGGTCCAGCCGGTGGAGTCCCTGAGCAGGCCGGCGCGCATCATGGCCGACAGCGCCGGGTACGTCGCGGGGTCGAGGACCTCGGTGAGTATCTCGCCGTACTCGGTGGCGCCCTTGGCCCTGGCGGCGAGTTCGGTGCCCCCGGCGCCGAGCGAGTGGGTGAGTGTGGCGTCGGTGAGGGCGTAGCCGGTCAGCACCGTGGCGGCGTGGAATCGCTGGCCGTCGTCCAGCCCGGTGTCGGACAGCGCGTCCAGGGCCCGGTCAAGCCAGAGCAGCCGCCGCGGGCCCATGGGCGGGGTGCTCGGGCGCAGCTCCAGCAGCCAGGGCCGCGACAGCAGGACGTCGCGGGTGAGCCGGGTCCACGTGGCCAGGTAGGGGCGCCAGGGCAGGTTCCCGCGTTCGGGTGGTGGGGGCACGGCGCTGTCGGCCATGACGGTCAGCAGTTCGTCCTTGCTGCCGACGTACCGGTAGAGCGCCATCGGGGCGACGCCCACCTGGGCGGCGACGTTGCTCATGGAGACGGCGGCCAGCCCTTCGGCGTCGGCGATCTCGATGGCGGCCGTCGTGATCGTGGCCAGGTCCAGGCGCGGCCGGGGGCCTCTGCGCGTGGTGGGTTCGCGGTCCCACATCCGCGCCACGACGGGTGGCAGCTCTGCCATCGAACATCCTCTCGTGCGATCGGGATCTGTGTATGTCATATAGGCTAATAATTGCGTATGACGTACAGAGTAGGGCGTACATGATGATGGAGGCGTGATGGAGATCCGTACGTTCGCACCGGGCGACCGTGCTGAGCTGCGCGAGCTGTTCGGGCGCGTGGGGGAGGGCGCTCCCACGGCGTCGCTGTGGGGGCACGTGGACTCGGAGGCGGCCGTCTACCTGGACCCCTACATGGAGCTGGAGCCGGACTCGCTCTTCGTCGCGGTCTCCGGGGGCGCCCTGGTGGGCTACCTGACGGGCTGCCTCGACAGCGCGAGGTTCCCCGGGGAGGGGGAGCGCATGGAGAAGGCCATGCGGACCTACAAGCTGATGTTCCGGGCCAGGCCGGCGGCCTTCTTCGCGCGCAGCCTGGCCGACCTGGCGTGGGCCGCGGTCCGCAGGCAGCCCCGCGTCGGCGAGTTCGCCGACACCCGGTGGCCCGCGCACCTGCACATCAACGTGGCACCCGAGGCCCGGGGGACCGGCGCCGCCGACGGGCTGATGAGCCGGTGGTTCGACCGGCTCAGGACGGCCGGATCTCCCGGCTGCCACCTGCAGACCCTGGTCGAGAACACCCGGGCGGTGCGGTTCTTCGAACGCATGGGCTTCGCCGAGCACGGCCCGGCGCCCCTGGTGCCCGGCCTCCGGCACGACGGCCGGCGGGTCCACCAGCGGACGATGGTCTGGAGCGCCGGCCGCGCTGCCGGAGAGGCCGAGACCGCAGCGCGGACGTCCGCCTGGCGTCGATGACCGCGGCCGCACCGCCGGCCGAGCGCGGCGCACGGCTGCTTCACCGGCCGAGCACAGCGGAGCACGCCCGGCGATGCGGTGCCGGCAGGTTGAACTCCTGCCACTCCTGCGCCGTCATCGACCTGCCGGCCGCGACGCAGGCCGAGGCGAACAGGTCACGGTCGGCGGGAAGTCCGACGTCCCAGCGCCGCATGGCCGCCTCGACGCCACCTCCGGCGCTGACCAGCGTGCGCCCGTCCGCGCTGAACGCCATCGCCGCGACATACGCCTCATGGCCGGTGATCGCGGCGCCGATCGGCTGCTGGGTGGCCACGTCCCACAGGCGGATCCTCCTGTCGTTGCCGCCGCTGGCCAGGAACCGCCCGTCGGGGCTGAAGGTCAACGAGGTGACGCCCCCGTCGTGCCCGGTCATCGGCGTGCCGATCTGGCGGCGGGTCGCCACCTCCCACAACCTGATCGTCCTGTCCACGTCACTGCCGGCGCTGGCCAGGATGCGGCCGTCGGGGCTGAACGCCAGCGCCGTGATCGTCCCCGTATGACCGGTGAGGGCCGCGATGCGGCGCTGGGCGCCCGCGTCCCACAGGTCCACGACGTTGCCGTCGAACTGGGTCGTGGCGGCCAGGACCCGACCGTCGGGGCTCAACGCCGCCATCGGGTACGACGCCCCTTCCAGCCGCATCGGGACGCCGATCGGGCGGCGCGTCGCCACCTCCCACAGCCTCGTCCCCTCCCGGCCGAGCGTGAGCAGCGCCCGGCCGTCGCGGCTGAAGAGCAGGTCATCGACGTACGAGCGATCGGCGGTGAAGGGCTTGCCGAGACGCCTGCGTCCCTCCACGTCCCACAGTTGCACCGTGCCGTCCCCGGTGACCACGGCCAGCGTGCGGCCGTCCGGGGCCGGCGCCGCCAGGTGGCCGGTGAACGGGGCGCCGATCGGGCGGCCGGCGGCCACCTCCCACAGGCGCGCCTTGTCGTTCTCGTCCGTCGTGACCAGGGTGTGGCCGTCGGCGCTGAACCCCGCTGACATGAGATCGTCCGTCCCGGTGGTGAGCGGAGTCCCGAACTGGCGGAAGATGGACACGTTCCACAGCCGGACCGTCTTGTCGAGACCCGCGGTGGCCGCCGTCCGGCCGTCGCGGCTGAAGGCCATCGAGACGACCTCGTCCGTGTGGCCGCCGAGCGTGGCGCCGAGCTGGCGCCGGGTGGCCACGTCCCACAGCTTGGTCCCGTCACCCCCGGTGGTGGCCAGGACCCGGCCGTCGGGGGAGAAGGCCACGTGGTGAGGGTCGTGCCCGCTGCTGATGGAGCCCTTGCTCCGGAGGGTGGCGACGTCCCACAACGCCACCTCCGTGCCGTTGCCCGCCCCGGCCAGCGTGCGGCCGTCCACGCTGAACGCCACCGATTTGATCTCGTCCTCGAAGCCGACGGTGCCGATCTTGCCGCCGGTCGCCGCGTCCCACAACGTCACGACCTTCTCGCTGGTGGTGGCGAGCCTGCGGCCGTCGGGGCTGAACGCCACCGACCCGATCCCGTAGCCCTGTCCTGCGAGGAGGCGAATCTGGCGGCGCGTGGCCACGTCCCACAGCTGGGCGCCCTTCCCGGTGTGACCGGAGCCGGCCAGGGTGCGCCCGTCCGGGCTGAACACCAGTGTGCTGAGGTCTTCCCGGCTCTTCAGCGGCCCGCCGAGCGGGCGGCGCGTGGCCACGTCCCACAGGCGTACGGTGGCGTCGGCGGCAGCGGCGGCGAGAATGCGGCCGTCCGGGCTGAACGCCACCGCGTCGATCTCCGTCTTCCCGCTGGTGAGCGGCGCGCCGAGCTGGCGCCGGGTGGTCACGTCCCACAGCCGGACGGTGCCGTCCTGACCGGAACTGGCCACGGTCCGGCCGTCCTGGCTGAACGCCACTCCTTCGACGGCCTCGGCGTGCCCGATGAGCGAGCCCTTGCCGGGTGTGCTCGACGCGCTGAGCAGGGCGCGGCGGGCGTCGTCGGTGGGCGCGAAGTGCCAGGCGGTGGCGGCGAGCGCCTGCGCCTGGAGGGGGTCGCGGGTCAGGACGCGTTCGCTTTGCGTGGCGAGCTGACGTGACAGGGCCTGACGGCTCTGGGTCTCGGTCAGCCGCTGCTGCGCGTCGGCGTCGCGGGCCGCGAGGACGGCGGTCCCGGCGCCCGCCAGCGATGTGATCACGAGAGCCACCAGCGTGACGAACGTCGCCCGCCGCCGCCGCGCCAGCCGCCGCACGGCCTGGTCGCCGGCTCGCAGGAAGTCGCGGGCGACCTCCCCGAGCGCGGCGTGCTGGGCGGGGTCGGCCTCCCAGCGCCGCCGCGCGGGAGCGATGGCGGCCAGGCGGGCGCCGCTGTAGAGGTAGCCGGCCTGGCGGTGGTGGGCGTCCCAGCGGGCGGCGTCCTGCGCGAGCTGCTGCAGCGCCAGCAGGTCGGCGCGGTCGGCCTGGAGCCAGGCGCGCAGCCGGGGCCAGGCCCGGATCAGCGCCTCGTGGACGATCTCCGCCCGGTCGCTGTCGACCGTGACGAGGCGGGCGCGGGTGAAGGCGTCGAGCACCGTACGGGCCAGGTCGTGCTCCTCACGGGCCGGCAGCACGTCGGACAGCGGCGCGGTCCTGCGGGTGTCGCCGGTGTTCTCGCCCAGGTGCACCAGCCGCACCAGCATCCGGCGGGCGAGCCGCTGCCCGTCCTCGCCCAGCCCGTCCAGGGTCTGATCGGCGGTACGGGCCAGCGCCTGGCCGATGCCGCCGGTGGCCCGGTACCCGCCCAGGGTGAGCACGCCGTTCTCGCGGCGTTGCCAGGTGGCCAGCAGCGCGTGGGAGAGCAACGGCAGCGGCGGGCCGCCCAGCCCGGCTCCCAGGTCCTCCAGCAGCAGCTCCACCAGCCCTTCTTCGAGGGCCAGGCCCGCCAGCCGGGCGGGCTGCTCGATCACCTCGCGCAGTTGCTCGCGGCTGAGCGGGCGGACCACGACCGGGTGCTCCAGCGCGTGGGTGAGCTCGGGGAAGGAGGTGCAGTGACCGAAGAAGTCGGCGCGCACGCCGATCACGACCGCGGCGCGGCGCGCCGCCGCGGCCAGCGCCGCGATGAACGCCGCCCGCTGCGCCTGGTCGGTGCATTCGGTGAACAGCTCCTCGAACTGGTCCACCACGATCACCGCGTCGCCGGGCAGGGCCTCCACCAGCTCCGCCCATCCCGCTTGTTCCGCCGGTTCCGCCCGTTCCGGGACGTCGGCGACGGCCTCGATCGCCTCGCGCAGGCGCGCCGGCGGGGCCGCGCCCGGCGTGAGCAGCAGGCAGCGGCGCACGCCCAGAGCCGGGATCAGCCCGGCCCGCAGCACCGACGACTTCCCCGCCCCCGAAGGGCCGGCGACCAGCAGCGGCTCCCCGCCGCAGCGGCGCACGCGCTCCTCCAGCGTGCGCGTGAGCTCCGCGCGGCCGAAGAACAGCGCCGCGTCCTCCTCCCCGTAGGAGTGCAGTCCCAGGAACGGGCTGCGGCTGCCGTCCTGCGCCGCCGGGGCGGGCAGCGGGCGTCCCGAGGGGAGCCGGTAGGCGACGTTGACCGCGAAGGGACGGCGCCCGGCGGCGTCGGCGGCCTGCCTGCGCGGCAGAGGCAGGCCGCGCGCCCGCAGATCCCGGTTGAGCGCGGCGTGCACGTCGTCCAGGGACAGCAGCGGCGGCCCGGCGGGATCCCCCTCCGACAGCAGGCGGATCAGCGCCCCGGTGAACGCCGTGTGCCGCTCGCCGGGCAGCGACCAGGCGGCCTCGTCCATGCTGGTCGCGGTCAGCAGGTAGCTGTCCGGCCAGCCCGCGGCGCGGCCAGCCCAGCAGCAGTCCATGATCACGATGCTGAGCCCGGCCCGGCTCCTGGTCAGCAGCTCGCGCGCCTCGGCGTACGGCAGCGCCTGGTTGCGCGGCGGCCCCCGTCCCAGGTCCACGCTCGCCCGCGTGGCCAGGTACAGCCGGTTGTCCGGCCCGATCAGCCCATGACCGGCGTACCAGAACAGCAGCACCTCGCCCGCCCGCCCGGCCAGGGCGTCGATCTCCGCCGCCAGGTGGGAGGGATCGGGCGGATCCAGCAGGCAGGTCACGTGCTCGCGGGCCAGCCCGGTGGCCTTGACCAGGGCGTCGGCGAGATCCCGCGCGCTCGTGGCCGCCGCGGGCACGTCGCCCGTCAGCGCTCCGGGAACATGCCGGCTCGACCCCACCAGCAGCGCCCGCACCCCAGGGCCGGACAGCAGCCCCGGCCGGTCAGTCACGCGGGCCCTCCGCGGGTGGCAGCCCGTCCTTGAGCGCGGCCTCGACCTGCGCGGCCAGCGCCCGGGTCTGCTCGGCGTTCAGCGTCCTGACGCGCTGGGCGCTGACCTCGACCTCGGTGTCGCCGTCCGTCCTGCGCACCTTGACCGTCACGTCGCTGGTGCGGTAGCGCAGCCAGGCGATCAGGACGCCGGCCACGGCCGCCACCACGCCGGCTGAGCCGGTCACCACCTGCACCGCCTCGGCCACCGGGCCCAGCGCCCCGGGAGGAGGCTCGCGTTCGACCAGGCGCACCCACCGGCGGACCAGGGGATCCTCGGACAGCCACGCGTGCAGCTCCCGCACCTGGCCCGGCCCGCCGTCCACCGCCAGCACGCCCTGGCCGGCACCCGAGGTCTCGTTCGAACCGCTTCCCATGCCACCCCTCCGCGAGCCGGTACGGCGATCGCCACCTGGGTATCGCTCCGGCCGGTCCCAGCGCTACCCGCCCGGACGCGGATCCTCCCGAGACGCCGACTTTGCGCCAGCGGGCGCTTGGCGTTCTGGAGCTGCCATCTCTGGCTGTCCCCGCCCCAGCACCGGGACGTGACGATCCGGTCGCCGTTACCCGGTTCGGCCCAGGTATGGCAGGTCGGCGAGGGGCCCCCGGATCCCCGGCTGGACGGCTAGGTCGGCCGGCTCAGAGCTGGATGCCCTTGATGATCTGCGCAAGCTCGGGTACGAGAGGCTGGCTGGCCATCACGGTGACGACGACACCCTTGCGCTCGACCCATCCCGCGTACTGGCCGTGGCCCAGCGCGCCGTCGCCCTGCTGGGTGAGCACCTGACGGTCACCGATCTTCACGGTCTTGGTCTTTCCTGAGAACGTCCCGATGTCGAACGGCCCGTTCTTGAGCTGCGCCAGCTTGCTCGCCTTCGGCCAGCACACCACCCTGACCCACAGCGACCGGCTCCGGCGATCCACCTCGCTGCGGTCGTCAGTCCACTGGTAGCCATACTCGGTGATGCCGTCGTGCTTGTTGACGACCACCGATCCGTTCTTGAACCCCTTCGGGATGTGGTTGACGCGGACTCCCTTGATAGCGGTGGCGCCCCTCGGCGGCTTGTCGATCTTGGAGTCGTACGACCGCTTCACCTCCGCCTTGGTCGGGACGGGGCAGTTGGGGCGCTCGGCGGCCTGGGCCGGGAGGGCCACCACAGCCGCGGCGACGGGCAGTACGGACAGCACGGCGATCTTCTGCAGCTTGTTCATACCGGGTTGGATGCGACGGATTCGCGGAAAGTTCAGTAGCACGCGGCCCTGCGGTCACCACGGCAACGCCGACACCACCGGACTGTGAGAACCCGCCGGCTGCTTCTCGCCGTGGACAGGCTTTGAACCAATACGGGGAAACCGGTGGCCCGGGTCGGATCTACGCTGGGATGGACATGGAATTGGGAGGAAACCATGAAATTCATGGACGTCCACCATGGCATGACCGGCATCACCGCGGACCAGCTCAAGCAGGCCCACGACGCTGACCTGGCCATCCAGGAAGAAGAGCGGGTCACTTTCGAGACGGCGTGGGCCGATCCCGACTCCGGGCTCGTCTACTGCCTGTCCGAGGCGCCGGACGCCGACGCCGTGCAGAGGATCCACCAGCGTGCGGGGCACCCGGCCGACGAGATCCACCCCGTGCCGCTGACCGTCTAATTGCTCAGACACTCTTCCCGGCACCGGGAAAGGTGAAGGGCTGCGGCCGATGCGCACATGTGCGCGAGCAGCATGCCCAGGTTCCACGGGCGAGGCCGGCAGGGCCGACGGCGCGCGCTCCGTGACAGGCGTACCGGACGGCCGCCTCCAGCAACCCCACCCAGCCGTCATCGGCGTACCGCCTGGCCGATCGCCGGATCGATCTGCGGCAGGCCGAACAGGGAGAAGACACTGCTGTCCATGAACGCGACAATGCGCTCTATCCCGGCCGGAGAAACGGCGAGCACGTGGAGGGCGTGGGCGCGCCAGGCACCGTCCCGGGTCGCGAGGTAGATCGCGACGCCGGGTTGCCCGTTCGCGTCGACGCGGACGAACCGCGCCTGCCCGGGGGCCGGCAGACGGGGCGCCAGGAAGCGGGCGACGGCTTCCCGGCCCGCGAACCAGGTGGGGATCGGCGGCATCTCGAAGGTGGCCTCCTGTGCCAATGTCCGCGTCAGCGCGTCGATGTCGGCCCCTTCGAACGCGGTGATGTAGCGCCGCAGCAGCTCGCGCTGACGCTCTTCGGTGGGTTCGGCGAGCTGCAGATCAGGCCCGGGGAGGTTGCCGAGTTGTGTCCTGGCCCGCTGCAGCAGGCTGTTCACGGATGCGACGGTGGTGTCGAGCAGCTCGGCGACCTCGGCGGCGCGCCACATCAGCACATCGCGCAGGATCAGCACCGCACGCTGTCTGGGCGGGAGCACCTGGAGGGCGGCTATCAGCGCCAGGCGCAGCGTTCCTCGATCAGCTACCACCTCGGCCGGGTCTCGCGCCTCGTCGGGAACGCGGGCGGGGAAAGGCTGCAGCCACGGGATGTCCCAGCGCGGTTCGGCCGGTGCGGCAGGGTCGCCGGCGGGCCCGCCGAGGCCGGACGGCAGGGGGCGGCGGCCGGCCTGCTCCGCGGCGCGGAGGCAGGCGTTGGTCGCGATCCGGTACAGCCACGTCCGCAGCGAGGACCGGCCGGCGAACGTCCCGTAGGAGCGCCAGGCGCGCAGGTAGGTCTCCTGCACGATGTCTTCCGCGTCGTGCACGGAACCCACCATGCGGTAGCACAGTTTGAGCAGTTCGTCGCGGTACGGGTCGGCCAGGCGAGCGAACTCCTCGCCGGGCCTCACTGGCTGTGTCACATCGACTCCCGTCCGCCTCCGCAGCGGCGGATCGTTGGGGCTGGTGTTCCGCGCCCCCGAGCTCGCGGCACGGAACACCCCGGAAGGAGGTCACCCGGCGGCTGCCGCCTGCGCTTCCTCCGCCTTGCGCATCGCGTACGTGTCGAACACCACCACATCAGAGATGATCTTGCCGTCCCGGACGACCAGGTGATCGACGGTGCGCAACGTACCGAACGGTCCGGTTCTCATGTCGTAGACCACCACCGCCTGCTCGGCGTCACCCAGCGCCGCGATGATGTCCACTCCCGTGACAACCTGAGCGAACCCCCCGATCGCGGCCGCCACCGCTTCGGCGCCCTCGAGTCGAACCCGGGGGCTCTGGAACACCACGTCCTCGGCCAGGCACTCCGTGACTGTGGCCATGTCACCGGTTCCGAATGCCTTGATGAACACCGTCGCGACGTCGACGGCTGCTCTGCGCTCTGCCATGAACACTCCTCTGTATTTCTCCACCGATCGATCACGCCGCGGGCGGCGCGTCCCGCATCCCGCATTTACTGATCCGGTGAACGGATGTCAGGCGGCGGGCCGCGGGCGGGTCGCGGTTGAATAGTCAGAGATCGGCCGCGACGAGCGAATGGCCGGCACCAGCTCATCGCGGATGAAGTCCTCGATGCGGTACGCCGCCTGAGTCGCGGGCGGGGGTTCTTCCCGCGGTGCCTCGCCCAGCGCGGTGGCCATCGCCCAGGTCTGGTTGAGCAGCGTCGCGAAGCTGCGGCCGGTGCCCGCCGCCATGAGGTCCGCGATGTCGGCCTCGGCGGAGGTCTGCTCCACCCCTACGGGCCGGTCGAGGTGCTCGCTGAGCAGCGTGGCGATCTCCCGCATGGTCATGGGCCGGATGGGATGAACGGGTGCGGCGCTGACCCCGCGAAAATGCGGATCCCCCAGCAGGCGTACGGCGACGGCCGCCACGTCGCGCGCGCTGACCAGCTGAAGGGTGGCGTCGGTGCCGAGGGGCGAGCTGAGCACAGCCCGCTCCCGCAGCGGCCCCAGGAAGTAGTAGAGGATCTCGAAGAAGCTCGGCGGCTGGACGTGCACCACATTGAGGCCATCCACCTGGTTGAGGATGGACTCGATGGCGGCGTGCCCGGCGATCAGGCCGCCCACGCGACCGTCGTCGGCCCCCTTCGTGCTGACGAACGCCGCATGCCGCAGCCCGGTCCGTTCGGCGGCCGAGGCGTAGACCCGGGCGATCCTACGCTGGTAGCGGGGAAAGTCCGGTGCGGCAGGACGCGGCGGGACGATCAGCAGGGCGCCGTCGACGTCGGCGAACGCGTCCTCCACGTAGCCCTGGTCGGCCAGGTCACCGGCGAGGACCTCGGCTCCGGCCGCCTCCAGCTCCTTCAGACGCGCGTGGTCGCGGCCCATCACGCGGACCTGGTGACCGGCTCGAAGGAGCCCACGCGCCGCGTGGCCGCCGACGTGTCCGGTCGCCGCGGTCACAGCGTAGGTTCGTGCGTTGTCCATCAGTGCCTCCAGCGTTCGGATCCTCTGGATGAATAGATCCGTCAGCTCTGCCGAACTCATCGCCCGGCCGCCGCTCCATGACTCCTGAGCGGGGTCATGGAGCGGCGGAGGCCGGCGATCAGGAGGACACCGTCAGCACGATCTTGCCCTGGATGTGCCCCCGCGCGGCCCGCGCGTGCGCGCTGGCCGCTTCGGACAGCGGGTAGGCGCTGTCCACCCCGACCTGGAGCTTGCCCTCGTCGAACAGGCGCCCGATCTCGGCGAGCTGGGGGCCGTTGGAACGCACCTGAATGATCGAGACGGTGATGCCCAGACGCGCCGTCTCCTCCGGGTCGTACTGGGCGAAGAACACCGGAAGCATGGTGCCGCCACGCTTGAGCACGGTCAGGAACCGTAAACTGTCCGGGCCGCCGACGGTGTCGATCACCAGGTCGACGCCGCTGACCACGTCCGCGGCCCGCGTCGTGGTGTAGTCGATGAACTCGTCGGCGCCGAGCTTGCGCAGGAACTGCTCGTGCCGCCCCGAGGCCACCGCGATCACGCGTGCCCCCTTCCACTTCGCCAGCTGCGCCGCGAAATGACCCACTCCGCCAGCGGCTCCGTTGACCAGCACGGTCATCCCCGGCGTGATCGGCACCGGCCGGTGCACCCGGCCGGTGAAGGGAGAGGGCACGTCGTGGCCGAGGTCGACCAGGTACTGCCAGGCCGTCAGCAGAGCCATCGGCGCACCGGCCGCCTCGACGAAGCTGATACCGGCCGGCTTGTGAGCCAGGTCGGAAGCCGGAGCGGCCACATACTCGGCGTACGTGCGGCCGTCGAATCCCGGGAACCGCAGCATGCCGAAGACCTCATCACCGACGGCGAACCCGGACACATCCGGAGCGACCGCCTCAACCACGCCCGACATGTCCGTTCCGGGGATGAGCGGGAACTCCAGCACCG
Source organism: Nonomuraea ceibae (assembly GCF_019396325.1). GTDB lineage: Bacteria > Actinomycetota > Actinomycetes > Streptosporangiales > Streptosporangiaceae > Nonomuraea > Nonomuraea ceibae. Next base: position 44,618 of record NZ_JAHKRO010000043.1, on the reverse strand, counting down.
GCCTCATCTCGGCCGGTATGACCTTCATCCCCTCACGCAGGTACCAGTCCGGCGGGTTGATGCCCGCCGCGTGCACCCGGACGAGCACCTCGCCCGGGCCGATCCCGGGAACCGGCACCTCCTCGTACCGCAGAACCTCCGGCCCGCCCGCCTCGTGGAACTGGATCGCCTTCATCGCGCCCATCGCTTTCTCAGGGGAAACGTTGCTCCCTAAGTCAAGACCCTGGACCGCGTGGCCGTCCAAGACCCCTCCGGCAAACGGGTCATTCCGAAACAGCATGACGCGTACCCTGAAGCGGTGAACGATCTCGGACGGGACCTGGAACTGCGGCTGGTGCGCTACTTCACCGTGGTGGCGGAACACCAGCACTTCGGCCGGGCCGCCGCCGACCTGCACGTGGCCCAGCCGGCGCTGAGCCGCCAGATCCAGCGGCTGGAGAAGTACCTCGGGACGAGGCTGCTGGACCGCACCTCCCAGGGCACCCGGCTCACTCCGGCCGGCCGGACATTCCTGCCCCGGGCCCAAGCCCTGCTGCAGGCCGCCCGCGGGCCGAAGTGGCCGTGCGCGAGCAAGCCCGGAGCGAGCGCATCACCATCGGTTACGTCGAAGACCTGGTGATCACCACCGTCGTACGGGAACTGCGCCACCGTCACCCGGACGCCGAGATCACCACCCGGCATCTGAGCTGCCGCGACGTCGGCGCACTGCCCGACAGGCGCGTCGACGCCCTGATCGCGAGGACCCCGTTGCCGCTGGCCGCCGACGACGTATCCACCACCCCGCTGTACGAGGAACCCCGGATGCTCGTCGTCCCTCGCGGCCATCCCCTGGCCGGCCGCGCGTCGGTGACCGCGGAAGAACTGGCCGGCCAGGAAGCGGCGCCGTGCGCGTTCGAGACCGCGGACTGGACGTCCTATCGGATCCTCGGAGCCGGCGTGCCGCAGATCGAGAGCTACGAGGACAAGCTCGAACTCGTCGCCGGTGGCCGGGCGATCGCCGTCCTGCCGGTCGGCGATCGGCGCAGCTCACTGCGTCCCGACCTCGTCACCGTCTCGATCGAGGGCGCTCCGCCCAGCCAGGTCGTCCTGGCCGGCCGCAGGGGCGACCCGAACCCATGCTCAAGAGTCTCCGCCTGGCCGCCCGGGCAGTCCTGGGAACATCCTGAAGATCTTGGTGGGTGTGCCGGCTCAGCCGCTGGTCATGACGGGATCGGGTCGAGAGCCCACATGAGGACCAATCACCTCCGCTTCCGGTGAACTACCTCCTTGTCGCCCTTGCCCGGATACGCCATGATCAGCAGCCGTTGCCCGCTCTCCGCTTCGCCCTTCCAGGGGAACCAGGCGTGGTGCACGCGGATGCGGTAGTGACCCTTGCGCCCGTCGAGGGCGAGGTTGGGCAGCTCGGTGCCGCTGAGGCTGTCGTAGAGCACGATCTCGCCGCCCGGGCTGTAGTAGCCGACCTCGACCACCTCGTCCCAGCCCTTGGTCTCGACAGGCGGCCGGCGGGTGTAGGTCTCCAGGGTGACGCAGAGGTCGAAGTCGGGGTGGGTCATGACGGCCAGGATGCCGCGAGAGGAGGAGACCAGCCCGTTGCCGGGGTCCGTGTCCGACGCCGCTTCCTCCTCTCCTCCCTCGTACGTCTGCAGCACCCCGTAGTCGGTCCACTGCGGCTCCTTCATCCGGATCGCCCTGGCCGGCTTGATGCGCGGGCGGTGGCGCGGCGTGGCGTCGCACATGGCTTGGGCGTCGGCCTGCATCGCCGCGATCTCCTCGTCCTGCTTGGCCTTCGCGGCCTCGACGATGGCGGTGGCGCTGGGGCAGATGCCGGCCAGAGGATCGGTGAGGGAGGCGCGGCCGATCTTCAGCCGGGCCAGCTCCCGTGGGTCGTTGCGGGTGTGGACGCCGCACAGCCGGCGCCCGTAGGCGAGCACGACCTGGTCGGGCGTGGTGGCGGGGAACACGTGCAGGCCCCGCGCGCCGTCGTGGTTGCGCAGGGAGCACACGAACTTCTGCTCGGCCGTCAGCTCGCGCGGCGCCGCCTGGCCCGTGTCGACCTCCCACGGCGCGGGCAGGTCGCAGTCCGTGGCGGGGCCGCGGGCCTGGTCCGCTGCGGGCAGCAGGCACAGGGCCACCGTCGAGGCGAGCCCCGCCAGGAGGACATGGTGGCGGATGCGATGGGCGGGCGGGGCGGCGTACAGGAGGAGCAGGATGAGGCCGGAGGCGGTGAGCGCGAGGGCGTACCAGAGCGGGGAGATGCCGGGGGAGAGGAGCTGGGCGCTCTCGTAGGGGAAGGTGGCGCCCGGCTCGACGTAGAGGCTTTCCGGGTAGAGCCACAGCTCCCCGAAGAAGGTGGAGTGCTCCGAGGTGAACGCGCTCACGGCGCCGACCCCGCCCAGCAGGAACAGGCTCAGCGTCGTGCCGCGCAGTAACGTGCGCGTCCGCCGCCGCACGGCTGCCAGGATCAGCACCGCCGGCGCGCCGACGCCGACGAGGAGGTCGAGCGCGAACCAGTACGCGGTGGCCTCCGACCCGGTGAACTCGCGTACCACGTCGCCCAGCACGTTCTTCGGCCCGAGCCAGAACGGGATCCCCTGCGCGAGGTTGACGGCTGCGGGGACCAGCGGGAGCACGATCGCCACGGCCGGCAGCGGCCACCACCTGGCGCGTACCCGCACGGGCTCCGTCCGGGGAGAGGGAGGCTGGAGCGTGCCCAGGTCGTGCGCGGAACGCGCCCACCAGACCAGCGAGAAGACCGAAACCGCGCTCAGGAGCGAGGGCATCAGCAGCTCCCACGCCACCGATTCCGCGCCGCCGAACGCCACGATCGAGATCGAGCCGGACGAAAGGAGCGAGAAGAAGACCGCGATCACGCCGGCCCGTACCGTCGCGCCGTTCCAGCGCGGATCCCGCGCCTGCGCCACCAGCAGGGCCACCAGACATACCGACCACAGGGCGTCCAGCGCCCAGGTCCAGTTCTGCCCGGCGAAGAGGTAGTTGCCGCTCTGGTACGCGATGGTGATGACGCCGTCGTGCACCACGCTGAGCGTGCCGGTCACGAGCATGAGCACCTGTGGCCATCGGCGGGGGTTCCCCCGCAGCACGCGGAAGAACAGCCATATCGCCACGAGCTCGACCACATTGGCGACCAGGGACATCCACCACAGGTAGGGGATCGGCAGGTCCCAGGACAGGACGTACACGGACATCGCGTAGAGAGCGACCCGCAGCAGCCGCACCTCCCGGCCGTACCGCGCCGGTTCCCCGCGCAGCCGTCCGCGCAACACCTCCCGGTACGCCCACGCCTGCACCGCGGCGATCGGCACCAGCAGGGCGGCCAGCCACGGCCACGCCCGGATCTCGTCCGCCATGTACCCGTTCGGGTCCGCGACGACCCTCCACAGGGGGACGAGGTCGCCGGTGACCAGTCCGACGACGGCGAGGACGCTCACGGCGGCCACGTAGAGGGCCGCGAAGCCGGCTGCGAATCGGCCGAAACGATGGCGGCGCATGAGGCACTCCGGCATGGGGGATGGGGAGGAAAACGCCCAACCCTACTGATCTCCGGCCAAGTGGATCAAGCGTCGGCTGCAGTCGCCGGAGACACGGCGGGATGTCCCAAAGGGATGTGGCCGATGAGTCATTGACCGCACACGGGTTGTTTCGTACGTTCATGGGGCTCGTCGGACGGCATCGCCGGGAGGCGCTCATGACGGAACTGTCCAGCACCCCATGGCCATGGCCCGACCTTCCGCCCGGTCCGCTCGGCACCGCCTCCCCTGAACTGGCCCGCAGGCTCGCCGAGGCTCCGGCGGAGCCCGTCACGATGCCGAGCGGGGACCAGGTGCCGATGATCGTCGGCTATGAGGACGTCCGTACCGTTCTCGCCTCGCCGGCCAGCAGCCGCAACCTGCGCGAACCCGGGCTTCCCAGGATGGTCAGCGGCACCTCCCTCGAGGACGACCCCTCGGCACTGATCAACCAGGACCCGCCGGAGCACACGCGATACCGCCGCATCATGCAGGGCACCTTCACCCCCCGACACATCGAACGCTGGCGGCCACGCGCGGCCGCGATCGCCAGCGAGCTGATCGACGCGGCCGGCCAGGAGTTCGACCTGGTCACCGATTTCGCCCTGCCGCTGCCCGCGCGCGTGATCTGCGAGATGCTCGGCGTCCCGATGGACCGGTTCGACCAGTTCCGCGGCTGGACGGAGATGTTCCTGTCCACGTCCGAGGCGAGCGCCGAGGCCAGGGGAGAGGGATTCGCCGCGTTCATGGCGTACGCCGGGGAGCTGATCGCCGAGCATCGCGTCAAACCGGGCGACGACCTCATCGACCTGCTCATCGAGGCACGCGACGAGGGGGACAGGCTCAGCGAGCCGGAGCTGACCCACATGGTGTTCACCCTGATCATGGCAGGGCACGAGACCACCGCATCGATCATCATCCGAGGCGCGTTCCGCCTTCTGTGTCACCCTGACCAGTACGCGCAGCTGGCGGCCCGCCCCGAACTCCTGGAACCGGCGGTGGAGGAGATTCTGCGCTGCGAAGGTCCCGGAGGGAACGGCCTGCTCAGGCTGGTCACCGAGGACATCGAGCTGCCCGGCGGCGTGATCCCCGAAGGCACCGTCGTGCTACCCAACCCCACGGGCGCCAACCACGACCCGTCGGCGTTCGACGACCCGCTGCGGTTCGACATCCGGAGGTTCGCCGGAACGGCGCCGCCCAATCCGCACCTGACGTTCGGCCACGGCCCCCACTACTGCCTGGGGGCGAATCTGGCCAGGATGGAACTGCAGGAAGCCTTCCGCGCCCTGGTGACGCGGCTGCCCTCCCTCCGCGCCCAGGAGGACCTGTCGACGCTCCGCTGGACCAACGACGGACTGATCCATCGCCCGGTCCGGCTCCCGGTCAAGAAGAACGCGTCTTGACCGGCCTCTTGATCCGTGTAGGGGGAAGGGCGGCAGGACGAGCTGGCGCGGGCATGGCGTCGTCGTCGGGCCAGGGCCAGGCCGAATGGGTCAGGTTCTGCGGGGCGCGCTGATCCCCTCCAGAACGATCACTGGAATCCGGCGGTCGAGCTTGCTCCGGCAGCCGTTGTACTGCGGCCACAATCGCGTCATCATCCGCCACAGGCGCCCTCGATCGGCCCCGATGGCCTCCGACGCCCGAGCGGGAAGCTCTCCGGGCCGACCTGCGGATCAGCGAGCAGATTGAGATACCAGGCCGGATGCGCGGCCAGACTTCCACCGGACCCCACCACTATGTATCTCCCCGGCCCGTACATGCCTTCGCCTGTACGGCGGAGTTCGCCGCCCGACTCCACGTACTCCCCGATATGCCGGGCGACCCATGCGGTCGGGCTGTCGGCGAGCCCGGGCCGGAGGCAGCCGACACGGTCGGTGTCGTGTCTGACTCCCCGGGCGGTGTCGCTTGACCGGCGGCTGCTCAGGCGTGGTGAGCCCGGCCCATTGCGGCTCCGGTAGGAGCGCGTAACGGTCTACGCACCTACGCCGGCGCGGTGTTCGACCTACGCCGCAAGCACGCTGACCGGTGGGCAGCCCGCGTCGAGGGGTCATCCGATTCGCTCGCTCACAAGAAGGCGCAGGCTGCCAAGACCACAAACGGCGCCCGGCGGGCAATCCGGTCACCATGAGCTCGCTCGGCAGGGCCAAGCTGTTGATGCTGGTCAACGGCGGGACCGGCACCCTAGGGCAGACCCCGGACGGCACCAGTATCAGCGCCGACGTCATTAGCGACGCTTCCCGCCGTTCTTCAGGAGCAGGCTGGCCGAGCAAGGCATGAACGTCGCCCGCTCCACCACCAACCGGTGCGGCGCCGGCCACCCCATCACGCCTCGCGGTGGATCGGCGCTGACGGCACCGTGACGATTCCCGGCCAGGGCATCTCGTACGGGCGCGAAGTGCGGCCGCGCAACCAGACGGCCGAGGTGACGTACGCCCACAAGAACGGCTGGGTGAACAACTCCGGCGCGGACGCGGGGATCGTGAGGGCCCTGCCCGGCAAGGGCGGCGGGCGCGGAGAACGTGGGGTTCGCCGAGCGGCCGGCGAAGCTCGGCAAGGTCATCGACGAGTACGAGAAGCGCCACTTCTCCTGAGCTCCGCCGCCCCCTGACGGCAGTGCCGGACGGGTGCGGGCACGAGCGTTCCGCCGCTGTCGCGCCGTGCCGGGCGGCTGCGCGGTTCAGTTCCGGTTCACAACGCGTGCGTACGTTCGTGGACCAGGGTGGCGCCGAGCTCGATGAGACGGCTCTCCGGCAGGCGGGAGGTCGGCCCGGACACGGCGATCGACCCGATGCAGTGACCGGACCCGTACGCTTCGGCGTCGTCGGCCTCGGCGAGATCTACCAGCTCGCCCACCATCTCGCCTTCCAGCGGGCGGCCGGCCTGGAGGCCGTGGTCGTCTGCGACCTCGACCAGGACGTCGCCACCCGGACGGCGCAGTCGCTCGGCGCCGAGGCCGGCACCGACTACCGCCGGCTCCTCGAGGACGAGCGGATCCAGGCCGTCGACCTCGTCCTGCCCCACCACCTGCACTACAAGATCGCGCGTGAGTTCCTGGAGGCGGGCAAGCACGTACTGATCGAGAAGCCCATGACCGTCGGCGCCGCGGACGCGCGCGAGCTCGTCGCCCTCGCAGCCGACAGGGGCCTCAAGTTCACCGTGAACGAGAACACCCGGTTCGTCCCCGCCTATCAGGCGACGCTCGACGCCGTCACCAGCGGCGAGGTGGGGGACGTGACCCTCGTCCGCACCCTGATCAGCGGCAACGAGTTCGGGCGGCTCGGCAACCCGAGCCTGTGGAAGGGACGCCAGGACGGCTCGGGCGGCGGCACCATCATCGACGCCGGCGCCCACTCCTTCTACCTGCTGAAGTGGATGTTCGGCGAGGTCGCCTCGCTGCGCGCGCTGTCGGAGCGTCTCGTCGACGTCAGCCAGGTCGAGGACTGGTCGGTCGTGGCCGGCCGGATGCGGTCGGGCGCGCTCTTCTCCGTCGAATCCACGTTCACTTCCGGCGGGCCGTGGAACGAGCGCCTCGAAGTGCACGGGACCGAAGGGCTCATCGTCGTCGACCAGCACCAGAACCCGCCGGCCATGATCTTCCGCGGCAAGCGTGACCATGCCGGATCGCCGCTGCCCGGCACGACGTACGAGCCGGGCACCTGGAAGTACAACTCGATCGCGGCCGGGGTGGAGAGCTTCGCCCGTTCGATCGCGGACGACGAGCCGACCGCCGTCTCGCCCGAGGACGGCGCGTACGCGGTGCACGTCATCGAGCTCGCCTACCAGTCGGTGGCCTCGGGCTCGGCCGTCACGGCCTGAGGCTCCCCCCGACCCCTTGGACGACGGGCATGCCGGCCATCGAGGAGAACAACCAACGGCATGGATTAACGCATCCAGGGCGCGCACTCCCGTCCCGACTGGCACGGGCTGTGCGCGTTCCTGGGGGTGGAGCCTTCCGTGCCCGGCCGGGCGTGGTGAAGGCGCAGTCCCGCTGGTCGCGGTGAAGGGCACTCGGCCGCACGGCTCGCCTTCGGGGGAGGCCGAGGTGGTGCACACGGTGACGGGGGAGCTGCTGCCGCTCCGCCGCGACGTGGCCGAGCGGCTGGAGCCGGCGGATCTGGCCTGGCGGACCACTCCACCAGAGACTCCTTGACGCCTGCGCCCAGGGCCGGGCGCCGCCGGCGCGCGACGCAACTGCCGGCGGTTGTGCCGCCTGTGCAGCGCCGTGACGACAAGGCGCAGCGTGCACACTCTCAAGCTCCACCCTGAACTCCAGAACATGGCGGTGGAGACGGTAACTGCGGAGCCAAGCCGGGAGCGATGGTCAGGGCCGCGAGCACGTCGGTCTCAGGTCTGGCGAGCGGCATCACCTCGAGGCCCCCAGGCTTGCGGCGGTGCACTGCTCGGGGAGTTCGCTTCTGCTGTCATGCGAGGTGCAGAGGTCGTGATCTCGGACATAGGGAGGTTTCCAAGGATTTGGCGGTGTACCAGAGGCCCTGGGCGGTGAGCACCACGCCGCCGATGACGACCAGGCCGGTGGCGGCCTGAATCAGGGTGTGACGGGCGGCGTACGCGCTCGTTGGGGGTCAGCTGCCTGCGTTCAGCGGCCGTCAGCGAGGTGGTCTCGCCGGCCAGGCGGCGGGCCGCTGGGCCGATAAGGAACGCGATGATCAAGCTGGCCCCTCCTGCCAAGGCCAGTCCAGCCAGGATTCAGCGCGTCCAGTCCGGGCCACTCAGCAGCAAGGATGCCGCCGAGCAGGCTGTCACGCCCGACAGTGTCGGCGCCTTTGACGCTCTGGGAGTCGATGATTCCCGCGGACGGCTCGCCGTCACGGCCGTTCTGGCGGCGAGCCTTGATGCGCAGCTCGCACAGAAGGGCCTCGGTCACGCCGACCTGCTCCCACTGCTGGAAGTACCAGTACACGGTCTGCCAGGGAGGCAGGTCGGTAGGCAGGTACCACGTAAAGGATGGCGTCGACGATCTCCCGCCGCGGGTGCTTCTCCGGCCGCCCGCCGGTCCGAAACAACACCCAAGCGGTACGATGCAAACACCGAACCGGGCAGCTGGCCGTACCAGCAGCACCAGCGGGCAGGACTTCTCCGTCAGGGGGCGTGGCCGTACCGCGCCCACCAGCGGTTTTCCACGTACCTCACGTTGATGGAGAGCCCGTCATGACCTCTGCCGTCCCTCGCGCCTTCCACTGCGAGCACACCCGCGCCAAGAGCAGGGTGTACGCCCTCGTCGAGCGCTCCGGCCAGCCCGCGACCCTGCATGCCATACTGACCTGCACCGATCCCGCCCTCGCTCAGCACGCCGCCTACCTCCTCTCCTCGGTGCTGGAGAACGGCCTGGGCCCCGCCGCCCGCGCTGAGTCGGAGCGGATCGCAGCGGCTCTGCCCGACGCGCCCGCCGCCTCCTTCCGCCGTACGCTGGCCGATGTCGTGAACGGGACCTGGGCCGACGCCCCTGAGCTGGCCGGCACGTGGGAGTCCCTGCGGCGCGGCCGCGGCGACTCGGCCGGCCTCGGTGGCGACCTTGAGAGCCGCACGCCGCATGACGCCCGCCTCGACGCCTTCCCAGGGCCGGTCGTACGCACGATCAGCCTGCTGGAGGTGCACGTCCACGACCCCGCTCGCCTACTCGCGGCGGCCACCGCAACGGGCTGGAGGCCGCTCGACGCCGAGGCCCTCGACGAGGACGACAGCCACGACGTCGTCGGAGCCGTCATGCACTTCGTCAACGGCCCGGAGTTCCTACCTGGCGCCGACCAACTGATGGAAGCCACGCAGGCACGGCTGCTGCGCGTCGACAGGGGCGATGAGGTGAGCGACTGGAGCACCGCGCCCGTGACAGCGAGGTTCGACACGGGAACGAGGTCCGAGCACGACGACCAGGCCGACTGATCGCTACCTCACAGGCACGTCGGCGCGGCCGAGCACGAAATCGACTCGGCTGCGCCCATCCTGCCCACCGACATCGCCCCGATCGCCACCGGTGCCCGGAGCCGCGACATCGACGTCAAGGTCGCCCCTCTCACCCCGACCGAGGCCAGATTCCAGACGATCCAGGCACTCCCCAACCCGACCGGCATAGACGCGGCACTGCACACCGTGGCCGCCGCCAACCTGTTCCGTGACATGAGCGGCATGGCCGAGGTCAGCAAGGTCCTCACCAAGGGCATCGAGCTGGCGGCCGGCAACGACCAGGCCGCCGCCCAGCGCGCCGGCGAGGCCATGAAGACTGCCGCCGAACACATGCAGAAGATGGCTCAGATCGCCCTCGAAGCGGTGTCGAAGGCCGTCCCCGCCGGCCAGGCCGCCGGTAGTCTCAGCGCGCTCGGCGGCATGCTCAACCAGTCCAAGAACGGGGCGGGCGGCGGCAAGGAGTAGTGCCCGCACCAAGGTGAGATGCCTCCGCCGCGCACCAGGCGGAGGCCTCAGTCCCACCCGTAACGATCAAAAGAGACGGCCACCCGTCCTGGCGGAAGTGACCGTACAGCAGGGGCTCTGGCCCGGGGTGCGTGAGCAACTGCTTGCGCACCTGCGGGAAGAGCGAATCGAGCCGCCCATGCGCGACCAGGGTGAGGCGGATCGTCGGGTCGGCACCGCGGCAGGGTTGAGCCGCCGCCGTCGGACTCGAACCAGCTGCCGTTCGCCCACAGGTGCATCTCGGAGTCCAGGCGATCTCGTCCCATGCCCGCATCCGGACCTTCTGGAACGTAGGCCGGCATGCCCAACCTGCGGCGACACGCCATCCCCGCCGGCTCCCCAATCCTCTACAGCCGGGCCAATGGCCACGTCGGCGGCAGCACCGCGCCTCCAGCTCGACGACGAGCCCCGCCGTGTTCGGGGCCTCCGCTTCCTGACCCGGACGTCTGGGGCAGCGGCATCGCGAGGGCCCTGCTGACGGCCGTGCTGGACGGGATGCGGGATGCCGGGTACGACGACGTGCATCTGTGGACCCTCCGCGACTCCACCCGGGCGCGCCGGTTCTACGCCAAGCACAGCTTCACCGAGACCAGCAGGACCCACTTTTACCCATCGAGGAAGGGCCCCGCTGGCCCCGATCGAGCTGGAGCGAGCGGCAGGCGAGGCTCGATCAAGGACATCCCTCGCCAGGGAGGTCCACGCGCGATGCCCCGTGGGCCCACCAGCTACCTTCGGTGCTGTTGGAGTGTCAGGCATGCTAGGCACATGAAGGATTCCGAACGTGTCTGACGCACGTCAGGCACGCGCCATGCTCCTGCCGGCCACGGCATGATCCACTCGGTGCCCGCGCTGAGGCAGGCTGAGCCGTACGAGATGATCGTGCGGCGGTCGCCGCCGCACCTGCGCCCGTACGCGCTGGGGGCGGCGGGGTTCCGGACGCGGACGGCGGCAGACGCGCGGATGCTGCCGCTTAACGCGGCCACCTTGATCGTCGACTTCACCGGCATGAGCCCGATCGTCACCGGCCCGCGTGCCACCGCGACGTTCGCGGTTCACACGCCGTGGCGTCACGGGATGGCGGTCGGGCTCACCCCCGCCGGGATGTCCGGGCTGACGGGCGCGCCGGTCCGGGAAGTGGCCGGGGCGACCGTGCCGCTCGCTGACCTCCTCGGAGCCCGGGCCGAGGAGCTGGCGGGGCGGCTGGGCGAGTCAGCGAGCTGGGATGAGCGCTTCGCCCTGCTGTGGGAGCGCCTGACGGCGTGGCTGTGCCCCGGCCCGGGACGCGACCACCTGATCATGCGCGCCTGGTGGCGGCTGCAGGCCCCGGACTGTCCGCGCACGATCGCGGGCCTCGCCGCCGAGCTCGGTGTCAGCAGGCGGTACGTCGAGCTCGGATTCCGCAGAGTGGTGGGTCTGTCACCCAAGACCGTCGCTAGGATCGCCCGCTTCCAGCGGACCGTGGACAGCTGGCGCCGCCCGTCAGCCACCCTGGACGCGGCCCTGAGCTGCGGTTTCGCCGACCAGCCGCATCTCACCCGGGAGGTCAGGGCGATGTCGCGGCTGACGCCCGCGCAGCTGTTCGCATTCGTTCAAGACACCGGGCGGCTCGCCGAATAGCGTGACCTTCCGCTCCCGGCCGAACGGCGTGCCGGGACGGGAAGGGGCAGCACGTCATGGGAGCCACGCTCGCCGACTTCGGCAGGGATCCGCTGGGGATCACCATCGTCAAGGCGGTGTTCCTGTTCCTCTTCCTGTCGCTGGGGGTCGTGTTCGGGGTCTGGTTCGAGCGCAAGCTCATCTCCAGGATGCAGAACCGCATCGGACCCAACCGGGCGGGTCCCCTCGGGATCCTGCAGTCGGTGGCGGACGCGATCAAGATGGGGTTGAAGGAGGATCTCCTCCCCAACACCGTGGACAAGGTGCTGTATCTGCTGGCTCCGGTCATCATGGTGGTTCCGGCGTTCGTGGCGTTCTCGATCGTGCCGTTCGGGCCGAAGGTGTGGATGTTCGGGCACCAGACGCCGTTGCAGCTGGTCGACCTGCCGGTGGCGGTGTTGTTCATGCTGGCGATGGGGGCCATCTCGCTGTACGGGGTGGTGCTGGCCGGGTGGTCGTCGCGCTCGCCGTACGCGCTGCTCGGTGGTTTGCGGTCGGCGGCGCAGGTCGTCTCGTACGAGATCGCGATGGGCCTGTCGTTCGTGGCCGTCTTCATCTTCGCCGGGACGCTGTCGACCTCGGAGATCGTGAACGCGCAGACGTCGCTGTGGTACGGCGTCATGCTGCTGCCGTCGTTCCTGGTGTATGTGGTCTGCATGTTCGGTGAGGCGGCGCGGATTCCGTTCGACCTGCCCGAGGGTGAGGGTGAGCTGGTCGGCGGGTTCCAGACGGAGTACTCCTCGTCGCTGAAGTTCGCTCTGATCATGATGGGCGAGTACCTGCACACGTTCACCGCCTCCGGCATCGCGGTCACCCTGTTCCTGGGTGGCTGGCGGGCGCCGTTCCCGATCTCGCTGTGGGCGGGCGCGAACGAGGGCTGGTGGCCGATGCTCTGGTTCTTCATCAAGTTCGCGCTGACGTTCTGCTTCATCATCTGGGTCCGCGCCTCGCTGCCCCGCGTGCGCTACGACCAGCTCATGGCCTTGGGCTGGAAGATCCTCATCCCGGTCAACCTGGGCTGGATCCTCCTCGTCGCCGCCGTCCGGACGATCACGCAGAGTCCGGGAACCGTCTCCGTCGCGCTCGGGGGCATCATCGTCGTCGGCGTACTGGCCATCTGGATGCGGTTCGACACCGTCGGCCAGCGGCGACGGGAAGCCAGGAAGGCACAGGTCGACGCCGAGTTCGAGGAGCTCGGCGAAGAGCCGACCGCAGGCGGCTTCCCGGTGCCGCCGCTCGATCTACCGCACTATCACGGCCGCTGATCCGCCACCCGGGCGCTGACCAGGGTGGCCCGCCGTTCGGCGAGCCGGGCCACGGGTGGCGTCAGGAGGCCGACGAGGACGATCCAGCCGGGCGGCTCCAACCCAGGCACAGCGGGGTAACGACGGCCGGGCCGAGGAACTCCAACGCGCTCATGCCCATCCCGAACAGCCCCCGGTACTAGCCGATGGCGCGCGGCGGGGCGAGTGCGAAGGACAACTCGAAGCCGCCGGCCTTCTACGGGCCCTCAGCGCAGAGCTCAGGACGAGTTCGCGGACCTCGCGCCTATGGCTTTACCGCTCGCCCCAGTGCCTTACATGCCTTACAAGATCGTTCACGGCGTGTGTCACGGGTTGCTCCTCTCCTATCCGCACCGAACGGGATCGGAGAGGAGGACCGACCCGGGACCGCAGACAGTACGCGCCGTGGCTTTCCGGCAGAGTTTCCGTGGGGGCGCAAGATCAGCAGGTGGGGCAGGGGGCATCGCGCCGGATGCGCCAGGTGAAGGTGGTGCTTGCCTGGCCGCCGCCGACGGCCGTGACCGTGACGTTGTAGCTTCCTACACGGGGCGTGCCGCTGATCAAGCCAGTCGTCGTGTCGATGGTCAGCCCGGGCGGCAGACCGGTCGCCGACCAGGTGTAGGACCCGCTCCCGCCGGTGGCCTGCATCTGCAGCGACACGCGGTCCGGGAGGTACGTGTTCTGGGTGCCCGGGTTGACGACCGTCATCGCCGGCGAGGGCGTGGGGATATCCGGCGGCGGGCAGTCGAACAACACCGGACCAGACCCCGTCGATCGGGTGATGAACTCCGGAGTCCCCGACAGGTATTGGACCGTGGCGGTCGCCCGGCCCGAGTAATAGCCGGACTCGCACACCTCGCCCGGGCTGGGGGCGCCGAGGCCGAACAGGGGGACCAGAGTGGTGTACTGCCAAACGTCGGTGCGGCCGGTCACGGTTACGCCGGGGCCGCCGATCAGCCCGTGGTAGAGCAGCTCCACGGTGAGGTCGATGCGGCGCACTGGACCGTCACACTGGACCGTCGCGGTGTAGTTGACGGTCTTGGCGTCGGTCTTGCTCGGTGGGCTGCCCGGCGAGACCCACCAGCAGACGTGGCCGTCGGGAAGATCGGCGGATGCCGGGGCGGCGTCGATGCGGCGCGCTGGACCGTCACACTGGACCGCCGCACTGCCGTTGACGGTCTTGCTCGGTGGGCTGCCCGGCGCGCCCGACCAGCAGTTGTCGCCGTCGGGAACGGTGGCGGATGCCGGGGTGGCCAGGCCCAGGAATGCGATGGAGAAGGCGGCTGTGACCAGGGCCAGGAGGATGCGGGATAAATGGCGATACCACAGATTCACACGCATCGCTGGATGGTCTCACGGTACATCAGCGTCGACAATGGGTGAGCCCGGGGCCGGGGCGTGCACTCGAAGACAACCTGCTCACGCACAACGAGGCCTTCCAGCACGACGTCGTCGACCGCCACCGGCTCGCTGGCGAGAAGCCCCGCTACGAGGACCCCGCCGCGGCGGGGATAGACCGCGCATACCTGGCCCGGACCGTAGCCGTCCAGCACGTCACGGCCACCCGCGACAGCGGCGACCAGTAGCCCCGGCGTTCGCGTCGTCCGGCGCCGACGGCGGCGTAGGCGTCCATGCGGTCGGCGAAGACGGCGCTGATGAGGTCTTCGCGGGTGGCGAAGCGGCGCGACAGGGTGGCCTTGCCGACGCACGGCCTCGCAGGCGATGCAGGACATGGAGACGCCGAGGCCGTAGCCGGCGTACAGGCGGCGGGCCGCGGCCAGGACGCGTTCGCGGTTACGCTCGGCGTCGGCAAGCGGCATTCGCACCCGGCGTCTTCCACGCTGACGTAGCGCACCGCAGACCCGACGGTCAGGTAGCGCCGGTAGAACACCACTGCCCTTCTTGCCGCGCACCAGCCCTGGGCTGAGAGGTGCCCGTTCTCTTGATCGACACGTTCGTACAAGCCACGCAGGTGATCTCGCCGCATTCTGAGGTCAGACAAACCCCCCAGAGAAAGGCGTGGCATGAGGTCCTTCTTATCCATCGTCATCGCGGTACTCATCGTCTGGTTCGGGGCGGCTCCCGCCTCGGCCGCGGAGCCTCCCACCGTCTCAGCGGTCGAGGCGTACGAGCAGGTCAAGAAGAACGCCGCGGACGGTGTCGGCGGGCGGCGACTGGCGAGCGGAGTCACCGTCTACGACTCTGATCCCTTCTTCTTCCACGTACGCGCCTATGGAGACTCCTACTGCCTGGACAACTTCGCCAGCGGCAACGGGGCGAACAACTCGCCGGTCGGCTTCTGGATCTGCAACCGCGGCATCACCGAGCAGTGGCGGTGGCGGTACTACAGCTCCACCGCCTACTACGGATGGGAGCTCGTCAACCAGGCCTCAGGACGCTGCCTCGACTACCCCGAATCCGCCGACGGCCAGCTCGGCTGGCAGTTCAACGTCTACGACTGCAAGGAGGGCGCCGCCGGCGGCCAGACCTTCAGGCTCTACAGCAACGGCTCCAGTCTCGCTCTGGCCTCTCCGGTGAGCCAGTGGTACGCCTGCCTGGACGGGTACTCCTCGCGCTGGCAAGGCAGCGGCAGCCCGGTCGGACTGTGGCGATGCGACCTGAACAACCCGAACGACTACCAGCGCTGGTACTGACACACCATCGTCCTGCGGCTCAGGACTCAGGCCACGGCGGCAGAGCGCGCAACCTGTCAGTCGCTTCTACGAAAGACGGGAAGCCGTCCGGATGGACGGCTTCCCACAGCCATACGAACGATCTGGGGCCACGGTCACCGGGTCACATAGACGCGGGCGTGGGTCCAGGTCGGCCAGACGTAGTCGAAGTTGGTGGTGCCGGCGTTGTACGCCTGGTAGCGGTAGCCCGGCTCATAGGGCACGTACAGCTTGTCGGTCTGGCAGTATGTGGGTCCCCGGCCGGCCTTGACACAGCCTTTGATTTTTTTGTAGATCTTGTTGCGGGCCCAGACAATGATCTCCGGCCGCATGATCGCCTGGGGCTTGTTGCACGTCATCATGCCGATCCCGAACATGCGCTCGCCCTCGCGGTCGAACACGATATAGTTGCTGCAGCCCTTGTACTCCCCTCCCCACGCCGAATCGGCATGGGCGGGAGCGACGGAGATGGCCACCATGGCCATCGCTGCGGCGCCGGCGCCGACTGCCTTGAGTGCGTTTCTCATGGACCACGCCTTTCCATGAAGAGTTCGAGTTTCTGCGTGCGCATGTCAATGGTGCGGCGCGATCGCGGTCAGAGCTTGTACGAACGTGTCGAATCCCCGACCTGCGAGGCGTCATCGCAGGGACCGGGCACGGACGTTAGTCGCCGCCTTCGGCCAGCGTGGCGGCGAGTGGTTGGAGCAGGCCGGCGAGCTGCGTCCGCTCATCCCCACTGAGCGCGGCGAGGTCGGGCGCTTCGGCCTCCCATTGAGTGGGCGCGGCCGGGACCCCGTACTCGAGCACGTGCTCGCGGGTGAGCGCGATCTGTTCCACGGCCAACCAGCAACCGCTGGTTCGGGCGAGCCAGTCGGTCAGGATCGCCTCGCCGCTGGCGTCGTCATCGCCGACGTAGGCCAGCACCGCCGGGCGAGGATCGCCGTCGTCGAAGGTCCAACCGGTGATCTGGGTCCGCAG
The DNA here is from genome assembly GCF_019396325.1 of Nonomuraea ceibae. Lineage (GTDB taxonomy): Bacteria > Actinomycetota > Actinomycetes > Streptosporangiales > Streptosporangiaceae > Nonomuraea > Nonomuraea ceibae. Next base: position 28,076 of record NZ_JAHKRO010000043.1, on the reverse strand, counting down.
CGTGTCCTTTTCGGCGGCCAGGAGCAGCGCCACCGGCTGGTTCTCCGCCCGGTCGCGCCGGTACACGTCGGGACCTGGGCGAGGATCTCGCCGGGATCGGTGCAGGCCTACGGGGAGTGGATCTTGCGCACCGCGTCGATCAAATCGGGGAAGTCGCCGCGTCGGCGCGCCTCGGCCAGATGGGCGGAAAGCTTGCGGTAGGCCGCCGCGGTGTTCGGGATGATGCCGATCACGGCGGCGCGGTCAGGGTGAAGTTTCGGCCCTTGATCGTGATCGCCGTGCCGCCGGCGACCGGGCCGGTCGCCGGGCTGACGGTGCTGATCTCCGCAGCCGGGGACATCGCGTCGAACTCCGACTGCCGGATCAGCGTCCCCACGGTCTTCCACAGCTTGCGCGCCTGCGGGGGAAAGATGGTGCCCTCCGGCCGGAAGCCCTCGATCAGGGTCCTCGGTGACCTCGACGATCGGGTCGGTGACCGGGACGGCGGCGGTGGTCTTGGTCAGTTGGGTGCCGTTGGCGGCGTACAGCGTCATGGGTTCCCCCGGTAGAAGCGGCCAGCAGGGGGCCGTCTGACGGTGCTGGCGCAACGATGGCGTTATCAGCCGCTAACGTCCCGCCGGCCACCGGACCCGCGTCTGAGGGGCAGCTCACCTGCCGGCAGAGGGCGGCAGGTGAACATACCGCCGGCATACCCAAGTTTGGTTGGCTTCTCGGCATCCATCCGTCCTCACCACTGAGGGGCTACCTATGAGGAAATTCGCCGCCGCCGCAATGGCCGTCGCCGCAGGCACAGCTGTTCTGATCACCCCTGTCGCGGCGCACGCGGAGCCCCGCATCTGCAAAGCCGGGATCAATCGCTACATGCCCGGCGCCCCCGATAAGGGAAGCGCCTCGTGCACATCTGGAGACGGGCTCTACCGCGTCTTCATGACGTGCTCGGCCAAGGCCACCGGCGGCGACACCAAAAACTTCTCTGGTCCGTATCGGGTGCCTGGCACCCGGTCGTCAGCGGCGACGTGCGGATCGACACGTCCTTGGGCCATCAGCGTGAGGGTGGACTGGGACTAAGGGCGAGCCGGACGCAGGCCGGACCAGCCCTCGGGCCCAGACGTGAAGATCCTTAGTAGACGACGCCGGGCCGCTGCGGGCCGAACAGGTCCGGCACGCCCCCGTCACGCTGGTCAGCCGGCAGGTCGGTCGGTGCTCATGGGGTGATGGTCACGGGGATCTCGATGACGGGGTTCCGGCCGCTGGTGGACCTGATGGTGATCTTGCCCGTGCGTTCGGTTTCGCCGCCGGCGGCGGTGACGGTGAGGGTCGCCGCCTGGTTCTTCACCAGTCCGCCCTCGGCGGGGGTAACGGTCAGCCAGGCCGAATCGCTGGTGGCTTCGAAGGAAGTGGGGACGCCATGGTTGGTGAGGGTGACCGTTGCCGTGGTGGTGCCGCCGGGTGGGGCGATCAGGTCGAGTTCGCCTGGTGCGGCGGTGATCTTGCCGGTGACGAGTTCGATGTCCATGGCGGTGATCGCGCCGTGGGTGACGGTCACGTTCCTGTAGGTGGTGCCGTAGTTCGGCGCGTAGACCTTGGCGTTGTGGCTACCGGCGCGGATCTGGCCGGTGAAGGTGCCATCTGCGCCGGTGGTGAAGGTCGCGACGTCAGGGAACTCCACGGTCGCGTTCGCGATGGGCTGATGGTCGTTGGCGTCGGTGACAGTGCCGCGCACCACGCCGTAGTCGGCGGCGGTGAAGGTCAGGCTCTGACCGTTCTTGATCGACAGGGTGTTGTGGGAGTACTGCAACGCATCGGTGCCATCGGCGTTCTCGATGCCGATGGTCGCGCTCGCGCCTCGTTCGAGCGGGCTGTCGTCGATGTCCTTGTAGCGGTAGCTGATCGTGCCGTTCTCGCCCAGCAGCACCGAGAAGGAGACGCGGGCGGTCAGTGACCTGTTGTTCCTGACGTTGCGCCATTCGATGACGAACGACCGGTGCGGGGCGGTGCCGACGGTGGCGGTGTAGACCCCTCCGGCCGGCTCCACGACGAGATCCTCCCAGTAGGGAAAGACGGCGAGAACGTTGAACGGAGAAGGCAGAGGGGTGTTGCCGGCGTCGACGGCGGTTTTCCCGAAGGAGGCGAAGCCGCCGGGCGTCACCCAGATGTCGGAATACGCCTTGCCGTAGAAGGGCACCGGGAACGGCGCTGTCACGCGCACGGTCTCGACGTTGCCCTCCAGGGGGAGACGGTCGGTGCCCGCCACGTACGGTTCGGAGCCGATCGCGCAGGTATAGCCGAAGTCGTCGTGTCTGTTCGCCAGGGTGGCGTTCCTGGTCGTGTTCCCGGTCACGGTGATCTGCTGGGCGACAGGGGCGACACAGCGGGAGGCCGAGGTGATCTCCAGCCGGTAGGTGTCGTGCGGGAGTGTGAGCTCATACCGGCCGGAGGAATCGGTCACGGCCTTCACCGGCCTGGTGGAGAACGCCACGACCGTGGCTCCTTGCTCGGGGACGCCCGCGGTGGTGATCGTCCCGGTGACCACGGCGTCCGGTCTGCGGGTAAGGGTGACATCGGCCGTGGAGCTCTGGCCGTCCACGACGGTGGCGGTGGTGGTGACCGGGCTGTATCCGAACTTGGACACGGTCACCTGGTAGCTGCCCGGGGGGACGCGGAGCAGGGAGTAGGTGCCGTCCTGGCCGGTGCCGCCCGTGCGGCCGACCGGCCCGGTGACGGTCACGTCGGCTCCGGACAGGGGCCGGCCGTTCGCGGTGATGGTGCCGTTCAGGGTGCCGAGTGGATCATCGGGTGCGGCCTGGACGGCAGCGTAGGCGTCGAGACGGCCCTCGCCGTAGACGTTGTTGTCGGCGGCCGTACCGCCGCACGTCGTGTCCGGCGTGTCGATGGCGGTGCCGTCCAGCAGCGCCCGGGTGGCGGCCACGTTTCGCCGCAGCGAAGGCGCGGCCGACCAAATCAGCGCCACAGCCCCCGCCACGTGCGGAGAGGCCATCGAAGTGCCGCTCCAGACGGCGTATCGGCCCTTGGTGATCGACGAGCGGATGTCGACGCCGGGAGCGGAGATGTTCGGCTTGATCTCACCGTTCTCGCCGGCGCCTCTGGAGGAGAACCCGGGGACCGTGCCATCCGCGCCGAACGCACCCACGCTGTAGCTCTGAACGTATTTTCCAGGGCTTTGACTGGTTCCACAGTTCGGGCCGGCGTTGCCGTTGGCGAACATCGGGAAGATGCCGGCGGTGACCCATGTGTTGATGAGACTTTCGAACGCCGGGTCGTTCGTTCCGATCGTCCAGGACGAATTGACGATGTCAGGGGATAGATCGGTGCGGGGGTTCTGGCCGTTCAGATCGGTCGGCGCGACCATCCACTCGCCGGCCGCCCAGAGCGCGCCCTCGTCGCAGTGACTCCCGTCGCAGGCCCTGGCGGCGATCCACTTGACCCCGGGAGCGACCCCGATGCCGTTCTTGCCGGCGATGGTTCCGGTCACGTGGGTACCGTGGCTGACCTCGTCGCTGTCACATGGAGCCGGGGAGAAGCACCCCTCCAGGAACGTGCCCCAGTTGTAGTTGTGGTCCACATAGCCATCGGGCCGCAGTCCACGGTAGCTTCCGGCGATCTCCGGATGCGCGAAGTCCGCTCCGCTGTCGATGATTCCGACGACGATGCCTTCGCCCCGGTTGTTGTCTTCGTTCCAGACACGGGGGGCGTTGATCCGGTCGATGTTCCACTCGACGGCGTTGGCCTTCGCTTCGGCCTTACCGGGGATCGGCTTCGGCAGCTCGGCGCGGCCGACCGGGTTGACGGAGGCGATCTCGGGGAGCGCCGCGATCTCGGCGGCGAGCTTGGTGTCGGCGGTCACTTGCACCCTGTTCACGATCCAGAACGGGGTGTACTTCGCTTTCCGGTCTGTCAGTAGCTTGCGCAGTCTCGCCTGTGTTCTCTTCGCGTACGCGGTCTTGGCGTCGTAGACGGCCTTGCCCTTGGCGGCCTTGGTGGTGGCGGCGCGGGCGGCTCGCAGGTCGGCCTCGCCGTTGAGGCGGACCATGAAGGTGGCTTCGCCGTCCTTCAGGTCGGCCAGGACTGCTTTGTCGATCTTTGCTGGTTCGGGGGCGGCACTCGCGGGGCTCTGGGGGAGTAACAAGCTGAACCCGGCGGCCAGGGCGACGAGCGTCCGGGTGAGGATCGATCGCCGGAGTGGCGGGGGGAGGGACACGAGGTCTCCTTCGGGTCGAATCACTTGCGATTTCAGAGGCCAGGTGCCGAGACGGTGGTGAGCGCCATACGGGCCGAGGGACTGGTCAAGACATTCGGCACCTGTCGAGCCGTTGACGGGATCGGGGTGGCGCGGCCGTCACCCTGCCGGGGAGCATGCCGCGCGGGCCGTAGCGCGGTCGATCCCACCGGCTGCCGGTGTGCGGTACAGCCTGCGCTACCTCGTGGCAGCCCGGTTCCGGATGGCGAAGGCCGGGAACCGCAAGTGGGCGGACGGGCCCATTGCCAGCGGCGGGCCAATGTTCAAGGTCGCGTAATTCGCCCGCCGGTTGCTCGGTGGTTGCTCTTCGGTCACCGGTCGGGGGCGATGCGCTCTCACAGATGATGGCCGAGCACCCGGCCATGCCGTTCCGGCTTCGCCGCAGGCCTTCTTCAAGGCCCGCTCACTCCACAACCTCGCTCTGGCCTGACGCACTGACGTCGCGACGTACTGTGCGCGGCGTGACTTCGAGCCGGTCGGCGAGCTTGGGCCGGTCCAGATCTGGCGCTGCTGCAGCAGCCCGAGCAGGGTGCGCACCCGCTCCGTCGTACGCCGCTCGTCAGCGCTTGCCACGTCCATGTCACCCGCTCGGCCAGGGATGGCGGACCGGGTCTGTCCGCGGAGGATCACGGAGTTCTCCAGCAGAGAGCTCCCAGGAACCTGCCGCCTTACCAGCTGGCTGGCAAGATCGCGGCTATGCCGCCTTCACTTCGTCGATGACGACCGCGCGCGTCAGGCACGTCTCTTCGGGGTCTTCGGAAGTACGAGCACCGCCACCGCCCCGGCGGCCACGACGCCGGCGCAGGCTCCGAACGCGAGGGAGTATCCGGAGGTCTGCGCGCTGGCGTGGGAAGCGGCCAGGGTGGTCAGCGCGGCCAGGCCGAGCGAGCCGCCGATCTGGCGGGAGGAGTTGAGGACGCCGGAGACCAGTCCCGCCTCGCCGGGGCCGACCCCCGCTGTGGCGGCCATGGCGATCGGCGCGGAAGTGAGGCCCATTCCGCCGGTGATGAGCACGCCCGGCAGCACGATGCCGGCGAGCAGGCCACTGTCCGGCGTGATCGTCGCCTGCCAGGCGAAACCCGCCGCCGAGATCAGCGCGCCTGTGGCCAGCAGCGGACGCAGGCCGACCCGGCCGGCCAGCCACGGCGTGGCCTTGGAGGCGACGATGATGGCGAGGGTGTGCGGCAGGAACGCCAGGCCCGCCTGAAGCGCGCTGTAGTACAGGACCTGCTGCATGTAGAGAGACAGGAAGTACCAGACCGCGAAGCCCGCAGCGCCCAGCAGAAACTGTACGAGGAGCGCGCCGGACACTGAGCGGGCCCTGAAGACCCGTAACGGCATCAGCGGCGCCCGCGCGAACCTGGCCTGCACCAGGACGAACACGGCCAGGGCCAGCACGCCCACCCCCATGGGGATCAGTGCGCGCGCCGCACCCCAGCCGTACGCGGAGGTTTGCAGCACGCCGAACTCCAGCGCCGACAGCCCCACCGTCACCGTGATCGCCCCGGTCAGGTCGAGCCCGCGGGTGCCGAGGTCGCGGCTTTCGGCAAGCAGGCGGAGCGCGGCGATGATCGCGACCGTTCCGATCGGTGCGTTGATCAGCAGGATCCAGCGCCACGACAGGTAGTCCGTGAGCAGTCCGCCGACGAGCGACCCGGCCGCCCCGCCGGCCGCCCCGACCGCGCCCCAGGTGGCGATGGCCTTGGCCCGCGCCGGCCCGGCGGGGATCGCGGTGGTGAGGATCGTCAGCGTGGCCGGGGCGACCACCGCCGCGCCGAGCCCCTGGATCGCCCGCGCGGCGATCAGCAGCCACGGCGTGGTGGCGAGCCCGCCCGCCAGGCTGGCAATCGCGAATACAGCCAGGCCCGCGACGAAGGTACGCCTGCGTCCGTAGAGATCGGCCGCCCGGCCTCCCAGCAGCAGGAACCCGGCGAAGGTGAGGATGTAGCCGTTGACCACCCATTGCAATCCCTCGGCACCCAGGCGGAGGTCGGATTCCATGGCGGGCAGCGCGACGTTCACGATCGACACGTCGAGAACCATCATGAACTGCGCCAGGCAGACCAGGCCGACGATCGACCAGGCGGGGGCGGGCGATTTAGTGGAGCCTCGCCCGGCAGGGGGTGCATCAGCTACGTTCGTCATGCTCGGAACCTGTCCTGAACCCGTCAGTATCGGGATAGTCGCTGGCTCGCCGGCTTGAGTGCGGATCAAGGCCCAGCGGGCAGTGGTTTCGTGGGGGTTGTGGCGGTGGCCGGGCCCGCGGCCCGTACCAAGCGGATGGGGGCGGGGCAGGCCGCCCCCACGGCATCTGCCACCTCTGGGCTCGCAGCGGGCACGTTGACGGGTGATCTCCACCTGGTCGTCGCCGTTAGATCGCCTCAGCGTCAGAACCGGGCCATTCGACGACCGGTGGATTGTCCTGCCTCCGAGGGCGCTACACGACGGCGACGGCGTCGATCTCGACGAGGAACCCGGGACCCAGGCCGGCAACGACGTGGACGGTGATGGCCGGCGGCGGGTCGGCCCGGTTCCACACCTCCTGGAAGGCGGCCACGCCCTCGTCGAACGTGTTGCCTTCCACCACGGCGATGCGCCAGTGCACGATGTTCGCCAGGCTTGCCCCCTCGCTCTCCAAAATGGTCGTGAGGTTGCGGAACGCCTGCCTGGACTGCTCCCCGACCGTGGGCCCGACGACTTTCCCGTCGGCGCCGACGCCGTTCTGCCCGCCGATGTAGATCGTCTTCGCCGGCTGCTCGACCACGACGGCCTGGCTGAAAGCCGGGCTGCTGTGCATCCCGGCGGGGTTGATGTGTCGTACGCCCATGTGTGGACCTCCTCCATTGAGGACACCAGTTATACGGGTGTCGCTGTCGACACCAGTTATAGTGGTGTCATGCGAACGAGTGCAACCGGGCGAACGTTGCACGACCCCAAGGGCGGGTCGTTCTGGTTCGATGCCGGCGCCGTCTGCCTGGACTTCGCCCACACCGGCGGCGAGGGTCCGTACGCGGTGTTCGAATCCCTCCACGAGCCTGCCGACCTGGCCGAATGGCTGGCCCACCCGCCGATCGCCGCGGTCATGACGGCCCCCCTGACGGTCCACGAACTGACCTCGGCCAAGGCCCTGCGCCAGGCCATCTGGGACGCGGCGCACGCCCGGGCGGCGCATCGGCCCCTCCCCGCCGAAGCGATCGAGACCATCAACCGGGCCGCAGCCGCGGCACCACTGGTCCCCGAGCTGGCCGCCGACGGCACGACCGCGGGATGGGCGCCGCCGGTACGGGCCGCGCAAGCGCTGTCGACACTGGCCCGGGAGATGATCGAGCTGTTGTCCGGGCCACTCTCCGGGCGCATCCGCGAGTGCGCGAGCGACAACTGCCCGCTGGTGTTCGTCGACACGTCCCGACCTGGTGCCAGGCGATGGTGCGCGATGGAGCGCTGCGGCAACCGCCACAAGCTCCGGGCTCGCCGCGCCCGGCAGGCCTCGGACCCGTGACGCACTCGCAAGCGCGGACAACGTCCTATCATCTGCGGGGGAGGACGCCGTGCCCGCCGTGACGCCTTCCTTGACACCCTGCCCACCCCGACCGTGCGTGCCTGTACGCCGGCGTCGGCAGGATCACGCTGTGGGGCGGCGCACCGGAAGGTCGGCCGCAGCGTACGGACCGCCGCCCTGCTCCGGTACCTGGCCGATCCGGCGCTGCGGGCGCGTGTACCCGCGACGACCAACAAGGCCGAGTCCTGCAACGGCTTCTCCAAGTGGCCAGGTTCGGCGGGTCACCGCCGATCAGCCGTGCCCCTCATCGGCCCGGTCGGGCAGCAGCGCCAGCGTGGCTGCCCGCTCGAAGCGCGCACCCAGCCGGTACCACCGCTCCGCAGCGTCCGCCAAGGCGGCGTGGTCGCCGAGCCGGCCGCGCACCCGGGCCAGGCACGCGGCCGCCCAGTCGCTCTCGCCCGCGTACGGCTCGGCGGCAAGGATCCGGTCGCCGGCGTCGGGAAGGCCGGCCATGACGGCAAGCTCGGCCCCGACGACGCGCGCGTAGCCAACCCACCGCTGATCGGAGAACGGCGCGAAGGCCCGTTCGACCTGGTTGGCCGCATCGTCATACTGTCCGCAGTGGAGGGCGACCCGGGCGTCGGCGAACGCCCGGCAGGCCGCTACGACGGGCGAGCCGGCCGCCACCGTCAGCGCCCGTTCACGCCATTGCTGCTGGCCCGCCGGGTTGCCGCGCAAGCCCTGGACCATCCCGGCGAGGGCGAGCGCCGAGTTCATCCACGGCATCGACGGGCTACCGTCGCGCCACCACGCCACCCACAACGTCTCGGCTCGGCTGATCGCCTCGTCGAAGTCGCCGGTGAGGGCCAGCACGCGCACGAGCCGCGGGGCCTGCAGGTACGGATGCCCGCCGATCGGATCGTCGGCGTGGGCCTGCCGGGCCAGCGCCAGCGCGGACGGTAGGTCGCCTGCGCCCAGCGCGGCCCTCGGCGCGACGTGGAACGCGTCAACGATCTCGGCGGCAGCGGCCGGGTCGTGGCGCGGCAGGGTGACCGCGATGCGCAGTCGTTCGCCGGCCAGCCGGTGGGCTTCCCGGGTCGCCCCCGCGCGGTCGAGGGCATTGCACAGGGCGTCCATCGCCGCGAGTAGCACCAGCCGATCGCCGGCCGCACGGGCGAGTTCCACGGCCTCGCGGGCCCGGCCCAGGTCGGGCATCCAGCCGTGACCCTCGTGCCAGGCCGTCGCTATGGCGACCAGCGCGGCCAGCCGCTGATCGCTCGGGTTCGCGTCGGCTGTCTGCCTCGCCTCGGCCAGCAAGCGTGCCTGGTCATCGGTCGCAGACTCGATCGGCCCGAAGTTGTAGCGCACGCCGACCACCACGGCCTCGGCACGCAGGTCGGCGGTGCCCGCGGCCTCGACGGCCTGCTGCATGAGTTCGGTGGCGGTGCGGTTGTCGGCGACGGCCAGCGCGGCGTAGGCGCCGGCTCGCAGATCCCGGCCCTGTTCGATTCCGGCAGCGCACCGGGCTGCGGCCTGATAGAGCGTTCGCGCTTCGACGAACCGGCCCGCGGCGAAGGTCAGGTGGGCGAGCGTGCGCAGGAAGCCGTGGGCCGCGGGGTCCGATCCGACCGCGATGGCCGCCGCCCGGAGGTCATCGGCGACGACGTCGAACGCCGATCGCCAATCGGCGTCGAGCCGGGTCTCCACCTCGGCGGCGGTCGCGAACGCCCAGAGCAGGTACCGCTCGCGAATCGCGTCCTGCTCTCCCACGGCGCTCGCCTGCGAGAGGCCGAACGCGCGGATCGTGTCAAGCAGCCGCCATCCGGGGCCGGTGCGCACGACCAGGTTCTGATCGACCAGCCGGCCCAGCAGATCGGCCACCGCCGCCGGGGTCGCCTGCGGACTCAGCGCCGCCGCGGCGTCCAGGTCGAACACCCCGACGAAGGCCGACAGCCGGCGGAACAAGGTTCGCTCGTCGGCGTCGAGCAGGTCGTAGCTCCACCCGATCAGCTCGCGCAGCGAGTGATGGCGGACGTGTGCCCCTCTGCCGCCGGCCAGCAGCCGCAGCTGATCGCCGAGGCCGGTCAGCAGCCCGTCGGCGCCGAGCGCGGCCACCCGGGCGGCGGCCAGCTCGACCGCGAGCGGCAGACCGTCCAGCCGGGCACAGACATCGGCCACGACTGCCGGTGACGCGGCGAACCCGGGATCCGCGGCGCTGGCCCGATCCCGGAACAGCTGCTCGGCCTCGGTGCCGGCAAGTGGGCGCACGTGTACGAGCCGCTCGCCGGTGACACCGAGTCGCTGTCGGCTGGTGGCCAGCACGGTGGCCTGCGGGCAAGCAGTCAGCACCTGTTCGGTCAGCATGCTGACCTCGTCGATCACGTGCTCGCAGTTGTCCAGCACCAGCAGCGGTCGGCCCGAGCGCAGCCGCTCGAACACCGCCCGCTCGACGGACTGCGTCGGGCCCACGGTCACGTCCAACGCGTCGGCGACGGCCTGCACCACCGAGCCGGCCACGGCCGCGGTCCGGACCGGCACGAGGTCGACGAAGGCGCCGCCGGCGGGAAACCGTGACCGCGCCCGCTCTGCGACGGCGGCTGCCAGCCGGGTCTTGCCCACCCCGCCCGGGCCGACCACGGTCACCAGCCGGGACTCCTCCAGCGCCGATCCGACGGCGGCCACCTCCGCCACGCGGCCCACGAAGGTCGTCCGGCTGACCGGCAGGCCGACGAACCGCCCGGTCCTGGCCTGCTCGGCCAACGCGGCCAGGGCTTGTCGATCGGACGCGTCAAGCTTGCGCAGCAGCGCGGCGACGTGGCTCTCGACCGTCCTGACCGAGATGTGCAGCCGACCGGCGATCTGCGCGTTCGACAGGTGCCGGCCCACGGAGGCCAGCACATCGGCCTCCCGGGTCGAGATCTTCGCCAAGTCCACGCTTATCAGGATGGCGTACGTCGGTGACCGATCCGTACCGGCTCAGTGCTCAGCACGGATGTCCGGATGCGTGCCGCCCACCAGCCTGGATGCACACCGTCGAACAAGGAGGTCACGATGCCCACCCGACCACGTCAGGGACGAGCTCTCGATCCACCGGCCGCCGTCGCTGCCCAACAGCGGCACCCACCCGCGTACAGGCGCGATACCACCGAACCCGCCGCGGAGACCCTGATCCACCGGACCCAGCGGAGGGCGGCGTCATGACCGACATCGATCTGGACGCCCACGCCCGTGACCTGATGGACGCCAACCTGTACGTGATTCTCGGCACCGCCGACGCCGAGGGCATCCCGTGGACGTCGCCGGTCTACTTCGCGACCGCCGACTACGCCGAGATCTTCTGGGTGTCCAGCCCCGACACGCGGCATTCCCGTAACCTCGCCGCGCGTCCCCGGCTGAGCATGGTGATCTTCGACTCGACGGTGCCGGCCTACCACGGCCGGGCGGTATACCTGTCCGGCACCGCCGCCGAGCTGACCGGCCGCGACCTGGACCGCGGTATCGAGATCTACCCCGGAGACCCCGGCCGGGGCGGCTCCGCCCTGTCACTCGAGGACGTCACCGCCCCGGCCGGGTGGCGCCTGTATCGCGCGACGATCAGCGAGGCGTTCGTGCTGTGCCCCCGCCGGCCGCGCCAGCCGTGCCCCACGCACGGCCTCGCCATCGACCATCGTGCGCCGGTGATCCCCTGGCGGCATCCTGCCTAGAACTCGACGGCGACAGGCGTCCCGGTGCGCTGCTCGATCGCGTGGACGGCACTGACAACAGAGCGCGGCCTGTCGTTGAGGAAGCCGCCGCCACGTGCACCCGAGCGGAGCTGACCCAGATAGAGGGGCGCTTGAGCGCTCGCCCGAGTGACCGCTTGACCCTGCAGGACTACACAGCGACGAAAGGAAACATCATGGGTTGCGCGCCGGTGTCGGCCGACGGCCATATCGCTTACGACGAGGGCGTCACGATGCATCGTCATGCCATCCAGTATGCAAAGGAGGCGAGCTCGTGCTGAGGCAGGTCGCGGAGGGTGTGCTGGTCCACGAGAGCGAGTTCGTGCAGACCAACACCGTTGTGGTGCAGGGCCGGGCCGGTGTGCTGCTCGTCGACCCCGGGATCACGGGCGACGAAATGGTTGCCATCGCGGACGACCTGGGCAAGGCGGGCCAGCCCGTCGTGGCAGGCTTCTCGACGCATCCTGATTGGGATCACGTGCTCTGGCACGCCCAGCTCGGCGACGCGCCCCGCTACGGTACAGCCCGCTGCGCGGCTCATATGCGAGAAGTGCTGTCGGACGCGGAGGCGAAGGCCCGCATCGCCGCTCACCTGCTCGAGACGGAGATCGCCGGGCAGGTTCCCCTGGAGCTGCTCGGCCTCATCACCGGCCTGCCCGCCGGAACCGCGCGGATCCCCTGGGATGGCCCCCAGGTCCGGATCATCGAGCATCAGGCGCATGCACCGGGCCACGCGGCGCTGTTCATCGAGGAACGCGGAGTTCTCGTCGCCGGCGACATGCTGTCCGATGTCCTGGTGCCGATGCTCGACGTCGGAGACCCCGCCACCGCGATCGAGGAGTACCTCACCGCGCTGCAACTGCTGGAGGACGTGGCGGGTGACGTCGACGTCATCGTCCCAGGCCACGGTTCCGTCGGCGGATCCGACCAGATGCGGGCACGGATCGAGCGGGATCGGGCGTACGTACTCGCGTTGCGGCACGGCCAAGTCCACGCCGACCCGCGGGTCGGCCCATCGGCCAAGCCCGGCTGGGAGTGGGTGAGCGACATCCACGAAGCCCAACTCCGGCGCCTCAACCACTGAAGCGAGCGCGACCGGGACACCTCGCCGACGAAGTCTCCACGCGCGGCGTGCAGGCGGCAGCAGTACGACGAACCGCCCGGAGTATTGGATGGCAGAAGGTCGGACGTGACGGGCCAGCGCAGTGCTCAGGGGCCCCGACCGTGGACGCGCTGCCGCATGTGAAGGTGGACAAAGGTCCGGAAGAGAAAGTGTTGTGACGGGTCTCGGCCGCCGGGGAAGCTGGGGGAGCGGCGGGGGGCTACGCCTCGACCGTACGGCGCGCAGCCTGGCCCGGCGATCGCCCCAGCTTGCGGCGACCACCGCGGCCGCGGCCGGTGGCGAGTCAGATGGTGGCCGGGACGTCGTTTTCGGCCGCCTGCGTTGTCGCGCGAGTTCGGGGCAGGACGAGGTAAGTCAGGGCCAGGCCCGCCAGACTCAGCACCGCACCGACCAGACCGGTCCAGCGCAGGGCGCCTGCCGAGACGATGACGCCGCCCAGGGCCGAACCGGCGGCCGCGCCGAGGTTGAAGGCGCCCACGTTGGCGGCGACGGCCAGCGTGGGGGCATCGCCGGCGTGGCGCAGGATCAGCCCCTGCAGCGGCGCGATGGTGGCGGTGGAGAGCAGGCCGAGCACCAAGACCGCCGCCACCGCGGAAGGTTGCCAGACGGCGGCGAACGGAATGAGCACGAGCACACCGGCCAGCCCGCCGAAGACGCCGCGCACGGTGGCGCTCATGGACTTGTCGGTGAGCCGGCCGGCAAGGAGGTTGCCGACGAAGCTGCCCGCTCCGTAGGCGAGCAGCAGCCCGGAGACCGCTGTGGAAGAGAATCCAGACACGCGCGTCATCAGCGGGGCGATGTAGGTGAACACCGTAGCGACGCCGGAGAATCCGACCGCGGTGGTGGCGATGGCCAGCAGGACTGGCCGGCGGGTCACCACGCGGACCTCGTCTCGCAGCCGCGTAGCCGGGGCCGGCTGCTTGGGCAGGACGGCTGCGAGTAGCACGACGCCCGCCAGCGACAGGGCGGTCAGGACGGCGAACGGGGTGCGCCATCCGGCGCTCTCACCCAGCAGCGCGCCCAAAGGCACACCGAGCAGGGTTGCCACGGTGAAGCCGGAGGCGACCGTGGCGATCGCCGTCCCCGTCTTGTCCGGCGGCACCACGCTGGTCGCCATCACCAGGGCCAGGGCGAGGAAGGCGGCGTGGCTGAAGGAAGAGACCAGGCGTCCTGCCAGCAGCAGTTCGTAGGAGGGGGCCAGAGCGCTGATGGCGCTGCCCGCCGCGAACAGCAGCATCAGACCGAGCGCCAGTCCTTTACGGGGCATCTTGGCAGTCAGCGCGGCCACAAGGGGCCCACCGACCACGACTCCCAGCGCGTAGACGGTGACGGCTTGGCCTGCCATGCCTACGGATATGCCCAGGTCCGCTCCGACCTGAGGCAGCAGCCCGGCGATCAGGTATTCCGACGTTCCGACGACGAAGACGCTCACGCACAGGGCGGCGAGTGTCGCGAATGTCTTTCTCATGGCGAGGACGCTAGAGTCTCACATGGATGTGAGAGTCAAGTCGTGCGACGATTTCCCGCGGCACACGAAGGAGGCGCCATGCGCATCGGTGACCTGTCACGACGGACCGGCGTTCACGAGCGCCTGCTGCGCTACTACGAAGAACAGGGCCTGCTCCACCCCGCGCGGCGCCCCAGCGGCTACCGGGAATACAGCGACGAAGACATCGACACCGTCCGTCGCATCCGTAGCCTCCTGGCCGCCGGTTTGAACACCTCCGCCATCGCCACGATCCTCCCTTGCCTACGCGACGACGGCGACCGGCTGATCCCCACGTGCTCCGACCTTCTCGCCGATCTTCACCGGGAGCGGGAAAGGATCACACAGTCGATCACAGACCTGCAGACGTCCCTGGGCGCACTCGACAGGGTCATCGCGGCAGCCCCGCCCGATGTCGCACGGCGTGCACTCGCCACGCTCGATCATTGAACGACGTGCCGGACGAGGATGCCACCACCGTCACGGTGTTACGCGGCATCGCGGCTGGCCCGTCCTTGCGCGATGCCTTGTTCAACCGGTCGAGGGTTGCGGTGTGGCGGCGTTGCAGGTCGGCGATGAACACCGCCGGATCACGAGGTTTCTCAGCGCCAAGGCGTCCATCACCACCAGCGAGCTCGTCGCGCGACCCTTCGGTCTGGGGGAGTGACACGGCGGCTTCCGAGCTTGGCCGAGCGCGCAGGTGGTCATCGCGCCCGGCCTCGTACGGTGCCTAGCGAGCAGGCCGGTAGGCGTCATTGACGGCCACCGGGGCGCCGCCGCCCGCCGTACCGCCTCCCGGGATGTAGATCGTGCCGCCCACCGCGACGGCGGCGGTGCCGTGGCGGGGCACCGGCATCGGGGCGAGCCGTTGCCAGCGGTCGTGGACAGCGTCGTAGGCCTCGACATCGGGGAAGACGGTGTTCGGGTTGCCGCCGTGGTGCCTGCCTTCGCCGCCGAAGGTATAGATTCTCGTGCCCACGACGGCGGTCGCGATCCCGCCACGGGCGGTGGGCATGGGCGCACGCTCCGACCAGCGGCGCGTTCGCAGGTCGAAGGCGTAAACGGTGTCCCGGACGTTCACCTGGCCGCGGTCGCGGCCGCCCACCACGTAGAACGTCGAGCCGATGACGGCCCCGCCGACGTGGTCGCGCGCCTCGGGCAGGTCGGGCAGCTTCTCCCAGCGGCCGCTCACCACGTCGTACGACGTCACGGTCGCCACGGTGTCCTGGAGGCCGCCGGGTCCCGGCGTCAGCGTGAGCATGCCGCCCGCGAGGTAGATCTTCGTTCCGCGTACGCCTATCGCGGCGCTGCCGCGCGCCATGGTCGCAGGGACCGACGGGAGCCGGGTCCAGTGGCCGGTGCGGGGGTCGTAGACGAAGGCGTCGCGCAGCGCCTGCCACGACGTGCCGCCGGACAGCCCGCCCAGAACGTAGATCTTGCCGCCGACCGTCACCGCGTTGGGGTGGTTCATCGCCACCGGCAGCGGTGCCGCGGTCGACCAGGTGTCGCGCCGCGTGTCATAGACCTCCATGCGGGCCGTGGTGGGGAAGGCCGGTTCGTCGAGCACACCGCCGATCACGTAGAGCTTCTCGCCGACGACGGCGACGCTGTGCTCCTGGCGAGGGCCGCCGGCGATCGGGGCGAGCGTCCGCCACCCCTGACCGTGGACCGGCTCGGTCTGTACGGCCGGCCGCTCTGCCGGCACCGGGTGCGTCTGGGCGCTGGTGAGAACGACAGCGGCCAGCACGCCTGTCCAAAGCTTCATGACATCTCCTTCGGTTGCCCCCCAAACGCTGGCCGAGCGGACAGCCGGGCACCAGGCGCCGGTTAACCCGGTGACGTCATCACCAGTGTGAGCGCCGCCTTCTCGCCGGGAGCGGAACCGACGACCGTGGGATCTCGAAAGTCGAAGGAGGAATCGCCTGATGTCCGAGAATCTGGTTGTTCTTGTGACCGGGGCCGGCAGCGGGATCGGCCGCGCTGCAGCCGTGGAACTCGCCCGTGCGGGCCGTTCCTGCACATCCGACACCAGCGCGGTGTCCCGGCTGCGGGCGAACCGGGCCGTGCTCCCGGTCGTGCGAGTTCCTCAGGAGCATGAGCTGTTCGGCGTCGCACCGACGGGCCGCGAGATCCAGGTCCGCATTCACGAATTCCACGAAATCTCCGGCGGACGCATCGTCCGCACCTGGCACCTGGAGGACTGGCTCAGCCGGCTCGACCAGGTCGACGCAGTGAAAGGCACGAACTGATGAAGGCATTGCACTACACCGCCTACGGCGAGCGCCCGGTCGTCGCCGAGCTCCCCGACCCGGTCCTCTCCGCCGACCAAGTGCTGGTCAAGGTCGCCGGCGCGGCGCTCAACCCGCTGGACGTCAAGATCGGCGCCGGCCATGTGCGGGACTTCTTCCCGATCACCTTCCCCTCGGTCGTGGGCACCGACCTCGCCGGAACCATCGAGCACGTCGGGCCCGAAGTCACCGGCTGGAGCGTCGGTGACGCGGTGATCGCCCGTACCGACCCCGGCTCGGGCGGGGCCGTCGCCTCGCATGCCGCCGTCACGGCGACGAGGCTGGTGGCCGCCCCGGCCTCGGTCCCGCTCGGCCTCGCCGCGAGTCTGGTGACAGCCGCCGGCACGGCTTGGCAGGTGGTGTTCGAAGTCGCGGAGCTGAAGCCCGGCCAGAAGGTGCTGGTCCATGGCGGTGCCGGGGGTGTCGGCGGGTTCGTCATCCAGTTCGCGCGCCAGGCGGGCGCGCACGTCGTCACCACCGTGTCCCCGCCCGGTGCCGAGATCGCCAGTAAGCTCGGCGCGCACGAGGTGATCGACTACACCGCGACCGACTTCCGCACCGTGGTCTCTCACGCCGACGTGGTCATCGACCCGATCGCGGGTGACACCGAGGCGGCCTCCCTCGACGTGCTCCGGCCGGGCGGCCTGCTCGTCGGCCTCAACGTCCCGCCGGACGTCGAACGAGCCGCCGGCCGGAACGTTCGCGCCGAGTTCGTCTTCCACGGCTCCGACACGGAGCGGCTCGCGAAGGTCGTCGCCGCCGCCGACGCGGGGCTGCAGATCATGATTGACCGCACGGTTCCCCTGGCACGGGCCTCCGAGGCGTTCGACCACCTCGCCCAGGGCCACGCCAAGGGCAAGGTCATCATCCAGCCGTAGAAGCGCTGAGGTCGTGGCTGCCCAGAACGTCGAGCAGCGCGAGCTTCTCGGCCGAGTCGCCGCCGACCGGCGCGGTGAACCAGAGCAGCCGCTGCGTTCCGTCCTCGCTGAGCAGGCTGAGGCAGTCGAGCTCGAGTTCGCCCAGCTCCGGGTGCAGGAGGCGCTTGCGGTCGGCCCGCCGTACCGCGACCTCCTGGTGTGCCCACAGCTCGGCGAACTCGTGGCTGGCCGACAGCAACGCGCCGATGAGGCCGGCCACCTGCTCGTCCCGGCCGCGCCGTGCCGCCACGGCGCGCAGATCCGCCACGAAGACGCGCGACTGATGACCATGCTCGTCCGGGTGGTAGCGCGAGCGTGCCTGCGGATCGGTGAACCAGCGGTAGACGAAGCTCGCCTCGCGCCCCTTGGCCTTGCTGATCGGCCCGAGGAGCGCGGTGGCGAGGCGGTTCTGGACGAGGACGGCGTGCAGATCGGTGATCACTGCCGCTGGGGTCGTGGGCAGCCGCTGCAGGAGGTCGAGCATGCCGGGGTGCACGTGCGCGGCGAGACTGTGCTTCGGCGGAATGGGGCGGCCTGCCAGGAAGTACAGGTGAGCTCGCTCGTCCTCGCTCAACCGGAGCGCGCGGGCGAGCGCCGCCACCATCTGCTCCGACGGCTGCGCGCCGCGCCCCTGCTCAAGCTGGTTGTAGTAGTCGATTGAGGCACCGGCCAGGGCGGCCACCTCATCCCGGCGCAGCCCAGGTACGCGGCGGCGCGCCTGCACCGGCAGGCCCACCTCGCCGGGCCGGATGCGATCCCGCCGCGACCTCAAGAACTCGCCGAACTCACGCAGATCCATACCCGCCATTGTGAACCGGGCACCGTACAGGAAGGCAGGCGACGTCATCGTCACCAGCCCATCCCAGGTCCTGATCCCCGGCCTTCCGCGACACCGGCTGCTGGAGTGCTGAACGTCGATCCCACCCGGCCACGCCGTTCGCCCACTCGGACGCGTGGTTCTGGACGAACTCGTCGAACGAGCGGGGCGGGCGGCCGGTCAGGTCCAGCACCGCGGTGCTGACCAGGTCGTCCCGGCCGGCGCTGAGGCCGGCGTCCACGGCGGCAAGGGCGGCGGCGAATTCGGCCGGCATGCCGGCGGCCCGGTAACCGGCCGCCAGCTCGTCGGCTTCGACCGCCAGCACCTTGATCGGCCTGCCGGTGCGGGCGGTGATGATCGCCGCCGCGTCCTGGTAGCTCAACGCTTTCGGCCCGGTGAGCAGGTAGTCACGCCGGTCGCCCTGCCCTTCATCGGGCCTCCCGCTGGGCTCGTCATCGGGGTTGGTCAGCAGGGCGGAGGCGGCGGCCGCGATGTCGCGCGCGTCGATCCAGCCCAGCCGGCCGTCACCGGCGGCGGTGTGAATCTCGCCGTGCTGCCGGAGCCGCTCGCCCAGCGGATGCGGGCGCAGGAAGTTCTGCATGAACCCGGACGCGCGCAGCACGACCCACCCGGGCCGAGTCCGTACCCGTGCGGCCAGCTCAAGCGCGCCGGGGGCGTTCGGCAGCACGACGGCGGAGCCGAGAAGCACCACGCGGCGCACGCCGAGCCGCTCCGCCTCGTCCAGGAACGGCTCGACCAGCGGCATCGGATTCACGGCATTCACCGGAGGCACCAGATAGACGCGGTCCATCGCGTGCAGCGCGGCCCGATGCGTGCCCGGGTCGTTCCAGTCGAACCGGACGGCGTCAGGATCCCCGGCAGCCGGGTTGCGAGCGGCGACCCGGACCGGGACGCCGTTGCCCCGCAGCAGCTCCGCCAGCACGCGGCCGGTCTTCCCGGTGCCGCCGGTGACCAGCACGCCGCTCATCGGGAGGCTCCCGAGCGCAGCGAGCCGAGCAGTTCGGGCAGCGTCCCGGTCGCCGAGGCGGCGGCCAGCGGGCTCCAATAGTCCCTGTAGTGCGTGATCAGGCCATCATGGACCGTGATCACGGAGATGTAGTCCATGCGGTAGGGCTCGCCGGTGCGCACCGTGTACCCGTGCGCGGTGAACTCCACCACGATGGTGTCCGGCCGTTGCGTGTGATGCACGGTGACTACAGGTATCTCCCGTACGTCCATCCGTTCCGGATATCCGGCCAGATAGTCACGGACGGCATCCCGCCCCGCCAGCCGCCGCGGCGCGTCCCCCGCAGCGAACGGGAACTCGGCGGTGCCCTGCTCCGCCCACAGATCGGCGATGGCATCCATGTCCTTGGCCAGCAGCAGATCCAGCAGTCGGCGGATCGTCTCCTCAGGAGTGCGTGGCATGTTCGTCCTCCGGTGTCCCGTGGAATGTGGTCATGCCAGCCTGGCCGCGGATCCGGGCGCCGTGGAACGGACGGGTAAGCCCCGGACCCCTGGTCCGTGGCTAAGGCGGCCGCCACTGTGGCAGCCTGGACGGGTGAGCAGAGCTGAACTGGCCGACTTTCTCCGTCGCCGGCGGGAGGCGCTGCGCCCGGACCAGCTGCCGGCGACGGCCGTCCACCCGCCAGGCCGCCGCGCCCGCCGTACTCCCGGCCTGCGCCGCGAAGAGGTGGCCACGCTGGCCGGGGTCTCCACCAGCTACTACGAACGGCTTGAGCAGGCCCGCGCTCCGCATCCGTCCCCGCAGGTCATTGCCGCGCTGGGCACGGCGCTGCGGCTCACCGACGCCGAGCGCGAGCACCTGGCGCGGCTGGCCGGGCAGGCCCCGCCCGCCCCGGAGACCGGCCGGGCGCCGGTGCCCGCCTTCGCCCGCGAGCTGCTGGACCGGCTCGGGCCGGTGCCCGCCTACCTCACCGACGAACGCCAGGACATTGTGGCCTGGAACGAAGCGGCAGCCGACCTGATCACCGACTTCGGGTCGCTGCCCGCTGAGGAACGCAACGCCGTGCGGCTGTCCATCCGGCTGAACGGCACCCTCTGCTCGGCCGCCGACGGCTCGCAGGGCGAATACGCCCGGCAGACCGCCGCCCAGCTGCGCGCGGCCAGCGCCCGTCACCCGGCCGAACGCGTACTCGGCGAGCTGGTCAACGAGTTCGCCGCGCACAGCCCCGACTTCGCCGCCAGCTGGCGCAACCACGAGGTACGCCCCATACCGACGCTGCGCAAGCACCTGCACCACCCCGAGCTGGGCTTGCTGGAGCTGGACTGCCAGACTCTGCTGCTGCCCGGCACCGATCTGCGGATGGTGATCTACACCGCGCGTCCGGGCAGCCCCAGCGCCGCCGCGCTCGCCCGGCTCGCCGCACGCGGCACGTAGATCGAAGCCACCGTGTGAGCTGATCCTGGTGTCCCATTCGGGCGGTAGGCGTACCTACGGCCGGCGGTCGACCGTGATCAGTTTGAGTCGCCCACCGTATAGGTTCAGCGGTGAATCGATGGGGCAGCGCCGGTGGACCACCGCCGTGTAGGAGTTTCACGGGCCGCATGACGACGCTGTCGGTCTTGTCCGTCTCACGCAGGCGTTCGCGCGCACTACCCGAGCACGGCCAGAAAGAAGACCAGCGGAACTGCGATCACAAGCGTCGTCATGGCTGCCACGATGGCCCGGTGGCGATCGCGCGGCAGAGCCGGTCCGCGTCCCACGCGGGTTCTCCCAGGTCGAGCCGGTCCGGCGCCCGGAACCCGTCCAGCGCCAGGTGAACGTGGCGCCGCCACAGGGACGGGGCGGCGTGCCGGGTGGCCTCGGCTACCGTGCTGCTCGCCCACAACAGCAGGAAGAGGTCCGCGCCGGTGACGTCCGGGCGGACGACGCCGGCCGCCTGCGCCCGCGCCAGCACCCGTTGCGCGAGCGCGCAGATCTCGCTGTGCGCCGTCTCGGTGCGGTCGTCGCCGGGAAAGCGCCGTGCCAGGAAGTCGGCGAACGCCCGGTCCCCGGCCTGGGCCGTACACAGGACTTCGAGCAGGCCGCGGAAGGCCTGCCACGGATCCTCCAGGCCGAGCGCGGCCTCCACCTCCTCGATCACGTGGCGCAGTTTCGGCTCGAGCACCGCGCACAGCAGGTCCAGGCGCGTCGGGAAGTGCCGGTAGAGGGTGCCGACCACCAGGCCCGCCTCGCGTGCGATGCCGTCGAGGGCGGCCTGTGCGCCCTGCCCGGCGAACGCGCTTCGGGCGCACTCGAGCAGCCGCTCACGGTTGCGGCGGGCATCCCGGCGAGCGGGCAGTGGGTTCCCTGCGGCAGACATGAAGTCACCGTAGCAAAGTGCGATACGTCTCAACTTTGAGGGTGCTCTCACTTTCGCTACAGTGAGCAGCACCCAAAATGAGAGCATGCTCATTTTTCAAGACAGGGGAGAGCGACATGGCGAAGCTCGGCGGGAAGGTCGCGGTGATCACCGGCGCAACCTCTGGGCTGGCACTGGCGACGGCGAAGCTGTTCGTCCAGGAAGGCGCCCACGTGTTCATCACCGGCCGCCGCCAGGACCGGCTGGACGCGGCGGTGGCCGCCATCGGCCACGGCGTGACCGGCGTGCTCGGCGACGTCGGCCAGATCTCCGACGTGACCCGCCTGGCCGAGGTCGTGGCGGTCGAAGCGGGCCGGGTGGACGTGCTCATCGCCAGCGCCGGCGTCTGGACGTGGAACGAGCACATCGGCGACGTGACCGAGCAGTCGTTCGACGCCGTGTTCGGGGTGAACGTGCGGGGGACGTTCTTCACCGTGCAGAAACTGCTGCCATTGCTGTCCGACGGCGCCTCGATCGTGCTCATCGGGTCGGGCGCCGCGGACAAGGGCGATCCGGGAACGACCGTCTACGCGGCGAGCAAGGCGGCGCTGCGGTCGTTCGCCCGGACCTGGACCACCGACTTGAAGCAGCGCGGAATCCGGGTCAACGTCCTCAGCCCCGCCGCGATCGACACCGCCGCGTTCGCGGACCTCCCGCCGGGGTTCAAGGAGCAGATCGCCTCACGGGTGCCTGTCGGCCGCCTCGGTGACGAGCATGAGATCGCCACCGCGGCGCTCTTCCTGGCCTCCGCGGACTCGAGCTTCGTCACCGGCATCGACCTGCCCGTCGACGGCGGGACCGGCCAGGTCTGACCACTGACAAGGCGCCGAAGGCGACGTCGATGCCGGCGTCGGGGCATGACGAGCATCCGAACGAAAAGTCCCGTTAGCGGAGCGGCGTTGTGCGGCTTGCCGTGGCTTTCCGTTCATATGGCGGGCGTCGGGATCTCGCCGACCTCCTCGCGACGCGCGCCTCGTACCGGGGGAACTCGGCCGTGATGTAGGCGATCTCCGGGGCCATTCCAGTCGGCCTGTTTAAGCAGGGTCATCGTGTCCCCCTGCCCAGGGGCGGCAGAGTGTGGCTGGTGGGTGTCTGCGATTGGACCTGGTCGTGGGGGCGTAATCGACCGGTTGTGCCCCCACAGGGTTTCGGATTGACGTTGTGGATCAGGCTCTCATCGCGCTGCCGTGGCCGCGATCATGTTCAGGCGGAGACTCGCCCGGCGGAAGACCTCTCGGGCACGCACCGGCATCGGCGGATATGTCGACGACAGGTGACAGTGTTTGCCGGTCTGCTGCCACAGCGCAGGGCGGGTCACCAGTGCAGGCGCTGCCACAGCGCGATCCACTGGTCTGGGTGAACGTGTCCGACGACGGCGTCACGACGCACGCCGGCCGCCGCCAGGGCGGCGTCCACTCCTCGGTGACGCGTCCTCAGCGAGGCGCGCACCGAGCCGCCGAGCCCGCTGAAGCCCAGCTCGACCAGTTCCTGGTAGGTGCGGCGGCCGCGTACCAAAGGTTCGGGCCTACGCTCGATCCGCAGGATCGCCGAGTCGACCGACGGTACCGGCCGGAAGGACCTCCGGTTCACCGTGGGGCCGAGCCGCCAGTGAAACCATGGCCACGACCGCACGGTCACGCGGCTCCAGCGGCCGAAGCCGCCCGCGCGTTTGCGGGCGTACTCGCGCTGGGTGAGCAGCGTGGCCGAGGTCAGGGACGGCGCCCCCAAGCACCAGTTCACGATCTTCGACGTCGCCGAGTACGGTATGTTCCCCACGACCGCGAACGGCCGTCCCGGCACCGGCGCGGTGGTGAAGTCGCCGTGCACCACCTCGACCCGGGGATCGTCGCGTGTGCGTGCGGCCAGCCGCCGGGCCAGGCGCGGATCGATCTCGTAGCCGATCACTCGCGCGCCCGCACCGGCCAGCGCCAGGGTCAGCGCTCCAGCGCCCGCCCCCGGCTCCAGCACCAGCCCCGCCGGGTCTGCTGCCCTGATCACGAGATCGATGGCCTGGCGGTCGACCAGGAAGTTCTGTGAGAGCGCGCGCCGCGCCCGGTCCGCGTTGGTGCGGACGCCGCCGGCCCGGCTCGTGGTCCGGGTGGATGGCCGGTCACCGAAGGCGGGATCACGCGTCACCGTTCCGCCCTGCCGGGGTGTTCCGTCGGGCGCGCCCCGGCAGGCGTGCTCTGTTCGTCCTGCGCGGGTCATCCCGGCGCTCTGCGGCTGAGGTGCTCCCAGGCACGGTACTCCGCGACCCGGTCCTGGAGGTCCTGCTGGACCATGTCGTAGGACGCGGCGCCGACGATGAGACGCCGCGGCGGCTCCGGCAGGTCCACCAGCTCCATGATCACCGGAGCGGCGGTCTCCGGGGCGGGACCGGCCTCATCGCCCCACATCTCGATCAGCTTGTCGCGCAGCTCCTGATAGTGCGGGGCGGATGCGGTCATCGTGGTGCCCGTGGTGAACAGGCCGGTGTCGTAGCCGCCCATCTGCACGATGGTCAGCTTGATGCCGAACTGCTCGACCTCTCCCGCCACGGCCTCGGAGACCGAGTCGAGCGCCGACTTGCCGGCCGCGTACAGGCCGACCATGGGGAAGCCGCCGCCGGTGCCCATCGTGGTGACCTGCAGAATGCGGCCGGAGCCCTGGGAGCGCAGGTGGGGGAGCACGGCCTGGGTGACCCAGATCGCGCCGAACAGGTTGACGTCGAAGTGGGATCTGATCTGCTCTTCCGTCGCCTCCTCCAGCATGCCCAGGAGCATGACGCCGGCGTTGTTGACCACGATGTCGAGCTTGCCGAAGGCCGCTGCCGCCCGATCCACGCCCGCGAACACGGCCGCGCGGTCGGTGACGTCGAGCGGCAGCGGTACCAGGTCGCCGGGATGGCGCCGGGCCAGATCGGCGAGCGGCTCGACGTTGCGCGCGGCCCCGACCACCCGGTCGCCCGCTTGCAGCGCCGCCTCCGTGAACGCCCGGCCCAGTCCTCGTGACGCGCCCGTGATGAACCACACCCGGGTCATGGGCTCCACCTCCTCGTGTTCGGGTCCAGCTCCAACGAAGCAAGACGGTACGTCTCGCCTCGCCATAGTGTCAAGACGGTACGTCTCGCCTCGCAAGGGTGTTATGATCCGGCACATGGCCAAGCAGCCCAACCCCGCGCGCCGCAGCCAGCGCTCCCGGCAGGCCATCCTGACCGCCGCCCGCGAGCTGGTCTCCGAGGTGGGATATGCCAAGCTGACCATCGAGGCCATCGCGACCCGGGCCGGCGTAGGCAAGCAGACGATCTACCGCTGGTGGCCCTCCAAGGGCGCGGTGGTCCTGGACGCCTTCCTGGCGCTCAGCGAGAGCGGGCCGGAGCAGGACATGGCGCTGCCCGACACCGGCGACCTGAAGGCCGACCTCAGGGTGGTCATGCGGGCGACGGTGGCCGAGTTCGCCGATCCCGCGTTCGAGGGGCCGATCCGCGCACTCAACACCGAGATCATCAACGATCCGGCACTCGCCGCCCAATACCGCGAGAAACTGGCCGGGCCGGTCGACGAGGCCAAGAAGGCCCGGCTGCGCAGCGCCCAGCGAGCCGGCCAACTCGCCCCCGACGCCGACCTCGACCTGGCTCTGGAGCTGCTGTACGGCCCTGTCTACCAGCGCTGGCTGCTCCGCTCCGGCCCGCTCACCCCGCAGTACGCCGACGCCCTCGTCGACGCCTTCCTCAAAGCCATGCGACCGGGCATCGGCGGTTCTGCCCACTGATCAATGCGGCCCGCCTTGAGGTCACGGCCGCCGAATCGACCATCCGCCGGTGCGGCACCTCCAGCCCCACTCCGAGGATTTCTGCGGCGAGCCCCAGCGCATTCCTGCCCGAGGCGCCGCCGGCTCCTGCGCCGGCGTTCCAGATCCGAGGAGCGCCGGCCTTCGGGCACCTCCAGCAGCATCTCCAGGACAGCATGCGCGCAGCGTGTCGGGGGCCAGAGAGATGCGGAACGGATCCGGCGTTAACGACCATCAGCGCGCCGCGCAGACGCTTGGGCATCCGGGTGAGCGCGTACGCCATGCAGTAGGCCTCGCCATCGCCGAGCTCGCCCGCCTGGCGACCCGGGGCCACGTCTACGGTGTCGACCACTCACAGGTCATGGTCGGCCAGGCCCGCCGGCGCAACGCCGCCGCCGTCCGGGCTCACCGCGTCCACCTCACGCAAGCGTCCGTGGACCAGCTGCCGGGCTTCGACCATCCGCTCGACGCCATCCTCGCCGTCAACTCCAGCTCCAGGACCTGCTCACAGAGGCCGGCTTCGCCCACCCCCGGGTCGAGGTCCTCGACATCGACCCGCCCGCGGCCTGTCTTCTCGCCGACAACCCGACCAGGATGCCGTCATGAGCGCCGACGACATCCCAGCCGCCCTGCCCGCCGACATCCGCCTCACCGGTCTCGGACTCGTCCTGCGGGAGTGGACCGATGACGACCTGCCCGTGATGGTCGAGCTGTTCAACGACCCTCAGGTCGACCTCTGGACCCCGCTGCGCTTCCCCTTCGACCAAGAAGCCGCCCGCGCGTACCTGGCCCAGGCCCGGCAGCGCCGCTCCGACGGCCTGTACGTCCAACTGGCCATCACCGCCGACGGTGACGCACCGATGGGCGAGATCCTGCTCTTCCGGACCGGGAGCCCCGGCGAGGCCGAACTCGCCTACGCCGTCGGCCCGCGCCACCGCCGACGACGCCTGGCCACCCGCGCAGTGCAGCTGATCACCGGCTACGCGTACGACGTCCTGGGGATGGATCACGTCCTCCTGCGCATCGCCCAGGAGAACCGGGGCAGCGTCGCCGTAGCCCACAGCGCCGGTTTCGCGCTCACCGCCGCCACCCCCGTCACGCGGGCAGGTAGCCGACATCCCCTCCACACCTGGCGGCATCACCGCGCTGAGTGAAAGGGGGATCGGGACCTGCCCGGCGGTGAGAGCAGCCACCAGTTCATGCACCGTGATCGCGGCCAGGGCGGTTCTCCGAGATCGGAGACCTCGACTTGTCGCGCTCCCTGGTCAGGGCCGGACGAGGGACCACAGAAAGCTGTACGCGTTTAACCCCGGGGATCGTCCGGCAACTCGCGGCGACCCCCGGGGGCGTCGTCCCCGCACTCCTCGATCCCGACCGGCGCCCGTTCACCTACCGGAACTGGCGCCCCGTCGAAACGGCGGCACTGGCGCTCCGTCGAGGACGACGAGGCCCTTCGCGCCGCAGCGTCTGATCATTCGCGTACGGGCAGGCCGTGGGAGGCCGCCAGGTGACCGAGGGCCGCGCTCAGTGCGCCCTGCTGGGACGAGGTGAGGTCGGCGACGAGCTTCGCGTCGAGGGCGAGCGCCATGGCCGTGCATTCCGCGAGGAGATCGCGTCCCTGGCCGGTGAGGCTCAGGATCTGGCGGCGGCGGTCGGCGGGGTCGCGGAGGCGCTCGACGGCTCCCATGGACTCGAGGTGGTCGGCAAGGGCCACGACGAGGCTGGGCGCCACCCGCATCAGCTTGGCGATCTCGAGCTGCGAGGCGGCCAGTCCCAGGTCGAGGACTCCCAGCAGGCCGACGTGCTTGGGCTTCAGGCCGTGGACGGCCAGAGCCTCCGCGTACTGATCGGCGACCAGGGCGCCCACGGCGCCTAGCCGGAAGCTGAGCGTCTCGGTCAACTTGACATCGTTCACCAACAGCATGCTACCGTCATCAAACCATTCAAACTATGAACGATTTGAGATGAGAACAATGCTCGACCATCGCACTGTGCAGATCGTCTTCGCCGATCTGCAGGACGGCATCGTGACCCTGAGCGGCACCAACAGCCCAGAGACCATCAGGCGCTCGGCCGGGGTGCTCGCCAAGGTCGCGCAGGCGCTGGACATCCCGTTCACCGTGTCGGTCGCGCCCAGGCCCGACGGGCCCGGCGTCATCGTCGAACTTCCCGAAACGCCCCCATTCGTGCGCGGCGGGCCGTGCTGCTGGGACGACCGGGCATGGCGCGCGGCCATCGCCGCCGAGGGCCGCAAGACGTTGGTCATCTGCGGCGTGACCTCGGAGATCGTGGTCCTTCACACCGCGCTCGACGCCCTGGCCGACGGCTATGACGTGATCGTCCCGGTCGACGCGTGCGGCGGCATGTCGGAGCGTACGGAGAACGCCGCATTTCGCCAGATCGAGGCCGCGGGCGGCACGGTGACGTCGGTGGCGAGCTTCGTCACGAGCATGGTGCGCGACTTCACCGACCCCACCGGCCGCACCGTCATCACCGCACTGCACGACCTGATCGGCCGGCGACCACAGTCCTAGCCGCTCCCCGACCACGCCTTCAGAAAGAGGTCCTATGAAACTCGCAGCCCATCTGCACCGCCTTGGCAACGATCTCGTCGCGTGCTACCTCGTCGACACCCCCGAGGGCATCACGCTCATCGACGCCGGACTGCCCGGCCACTGGCGGGATCTGCACGCCGAACTCCGTTCCCTCGGCAAGTCCGTCGACGACATCCGCGGGCTGGTGCTGACCCACGGCGACTCCGACCACATCGGGTTCGCCGAGCGCCTGCGCAGCGAACACGGCGTACCGGTGTTCGTGCATGCCGCCGACGCGG
>NZ_JAHKRO010000042.1 GCF_019396325.1 Nonomuraea ceibae | reverse complement strand
CCTCGCCGCCCGCCGGCGCCCGCGCCACCGCCTGGCCCACCGCCGACCCCCCCACCCGCCCCCGGCCCGCCGCCCCGAACCTCCAGGAATCCGCCCGGACCGCGCCTGAAACCCCCGAAGGCCAGGCTGTGGGTGGGCCGGAAACCCCGGCCAGGGCGGAGTCCTCGGAGGGGGCGGGTGTGCTTGCGGGGTTGCCGGTCGGGGTGGTGGCGGGGCGGTCGGTGCGGCATGAGGTGCGGACCCTGCCGTGGGAGCGGGCCAGGGCCGCGCTCTCGGCCGAGCTGGGCCCGGCGGGTTGGGCGGCCCGGTGGGAGGAGACCGGCGGCAGGCTGTGGCCGCAGGTGAGCCGCCTGGTCGCCGACGTCCGCCGCGCCATCGCCGAAGCCGCCACCACCGAGGTCACCGCCGGAAGCGACACCGCCGCCGCGGACGGCAGCCAGCAGGTCGGGGAGGAGTTGCGGCGGGTGACGCTCGATGCGGTGCTCGGGCAGCATGACGCCCCCTGGCTGTCGGCCTTCGAGGGGCTCGACGGGCTGGAGCGGGTCGCCCGGTGCGCGAGCTGGTGGTGGCCGTACGAGCGGGTGGCGATCGTCAGCGCCCGCCCCGCCGAGCTGCACCTCGACGAGCTGGGCCGCCTGCACGCGGCGGACGGCCCGGCGTTGGTGTGGTCCGACGGGTTCGCCCTACATGCCTGGCACGGCATGCCGGTGCCCGCGGGGTTCACGATGACGGACCTGACCCCGGCGCGCATCCGTGAGGAGTCCAACGCCGAGCTGCGCCGCGTCATGCTGGAGCACTTCGGCGTCGACCGCTATCTGGCCGAGTCGGGGGCGCGGCCGGAGCATTCGGACGAGACGGGCGTCCTGTGGCGGATCGAGCTGCCGGGTGACGAGCCGGTCGCGATGGTGGAGGTGGTCAACTCCACGCCCGAGCCCGACGGCACCCGGCGTACGTACTTCCTGCGGGTGCCGCCGTGGGTGCGGCGGGCGCGTGAGGGGGTGGCCTGGACGTTCGGCGTGAACGAGGAGAGCTACCGGCCGGAGCGCGAGACCTGAGGCCAGGCGGCCGGGATGCGTTCCAGCACCCCGTCGCCGAACACCTCGTAGAGCCCGAGCGGTTCCAGGTGCACGTAGCCGATGTGGCAGTCGCAGGCGGCGGCCGGGCAGGCGCGCGGCCGCAGCTGGGGCGCGTAGCTGCCGTCGTAGAGGTTGCCGAGCGGTTCGGCGACGAAGTGGCAGCGCCGCACGTCGCCGTCGCCGTTGACGGACACGACGCTGTCGCCGGTGCGGCAGGGCAGCCCGCGGCTGGGGTGCGGGAAGCGGCTGTGGTGGAAGAGCGGGTCGAGGGCCGTCCAGTCGGCGGCTTCGGCGTCGGTGTAGAGGCGGCCTTCCTCGGCGTTGACCCACAGGTACGTCTCGGGAGGCAGGTCGGCGCGCAGCCGCCGGGCGTCGGCGAGGTGCGCCGGGTCGCCGACGATGCCGACGCTGTGCCGCACGGTCAGTGATCGGAGCTTGGCGAGGAACCGGTCGTAGGGCACCTGGGTGGGGTGGTAGGTGACCCAGAGGGCGGCCCGGTCGGAGGCGTCGGCGAGCCAGCCGGTGCGGCAGCTCAGGTTGGTCTGGATGGCGACGCGGCGGACGTTCGGCAGCCATGACAGCTCGACGAGCGCCTTCCGATACCAGGACCTGACGAGCCCTTCGCCCCAGGGCGTGAACAGGATGGCCACGTCGAAGTCCTGCCGGGCCACCCAGGCGGCGAAGCGTTCGAGCGCGGCGCGGTCGGCGCGCAACTGTTCGGGCGTGTCGCGCCGCTTGGCGAAGGGGCAGTAGGCGCAGTCGTAGTCGCAGCTCGCCAGCGGCCCTCGGTACAGGATGGTCAGCATGCGTCGTAGCCGTCCATGAGGGCTCTGACCTGCGGCGAGAACAGGGCGGGCCCGATGGCGTCGGACCAGGCCAGGCCCTCGGCCGTCAGTTTGATCACGTCGGGCTCGATCACGAGCCACTGCCGGAACTCCGCCAGCGGGAAGTCGTCGAGCGCATCGGCGCCGAACCGCTCCCGGTAGAGGTCGCGGTCCAGGCCGCCGGCCTGCAGCAGCGACTGGATGAGGTGCCGCCGCCTGCGTTCGCCGGGGGTGAGCGTGAAGCCGACGTTGGCGTGGCCGAAGTCGTCGCGGCTCACGTAGTCGTCGATGATCGCGCGCACCTGGCGGGCGCCGACCGCGTACTCGAAGGAGTAGTGCAGGTCGCCGGTGTAGGAGCGGGCGCCGCAGCCCAGGCCCACCATGCCGTCGGTCTGGCAGCAGTATTCGGTGGCGTTGGCGGTGCCGGGCAGCCGGAACATCCGCATCGACACCTGCTCGTAGCCGGCGTCGGCGAGCCGGTCGCGGCCGAGTCGGTAGAGCTCCAGCCGCTGGTCGTCCCAGGCGCGGCCCTGCTTGCCGAGCCCGGTGAGCGGCCGGACGTACAGCGGGTAGAGGTAGATCTCCTCGGGCTTCCAGGTGAGGGCGGTGTCCAGGGAGTGGAGCCAGGAGGCGGGGGTCTGGCCGTCGATGCCGTAGATGAGGTCGAGGTTGAGGACGGGGACGGCGCTGGCGCGGATGGCGTCGAGCGCCGCGTCGACCTCGGCGCGTTTCTGCGGCCGGACGGCGGCGCGGGCCTCGGCGTCGACGAAGCTCTGCACGCCGATGGAGACGCGGGTGGCGCCGCGTTCGGCGAGGACGGCGAGGCGGTCGGGGGTGGCGGTGGCGGGCGAGGTCTCGACGGACAGCGGGATCGCGCCCAGGTCGACGGACATGGCCCGTTCGGTCAGGTCGAAGAGCCTGGTCAGCTCGCGGGCGCTGAGGTAGGTGGGGGTGCCGCCGCCGAACGCGGCCGTGGTGAACGCGCTGGTCTCCAGGGCGCCGGCGGTCTGGACGGCCTGACGTTCGAGGGCGTCGAGGTAGGCGGTGACCAGGTTCTCGGGGGCGCCGGTCCGGGTGAACAGGTTGCAGAAGCCGCACCGCATCTCGCAGAACGGGATGTGCACGTACAGGGCGCCGGGCCGTTCGCCGGCCCACACGTCGGCCAGCGCGGGGCGGGGGTCGAGGGGGCGGTAGGCGGTCTTGTGCGGGTACGCGTAGACGTATCCCTCATACGGGCGCATGGGGCTCCAGGATGAACTGCGTGTACGGGACGGTCCACACGACTTCGTGGCCGATCCGGTGGCCGACGTGGCCGTCCTCGCCGTACGCCGTGCCGTGGTCGGAGCAGACGATCACCAGCGTGGGGCGGGGCATGAGGTCGTAGAGCCTGCCGATGTGGCGGTCCACGTACGCGAGCGCGGCGGCGTGGGTGTCGCGCGAGTCGGCGGTGGCGCCGGGCAGGTAGAAGTGGTTGGGCTGGTGGAGGGCCGACACGTTGAGGAACAGGAACACCCGGGTCCTGATATTTCGCAGAATGTCGCCCACGCGGTCGATCTGGTGCTCCAGCGACCGCGGATCCGTCACCCCGAACTCCGGCTCCCAGTGGCTCTCCGCGAACAGCCCCGGCAGCGCCGACCCGAGCGGCGTCCGCTTGTTGAAGAAGCCCACGCCCCCGACGCACACCGTGTGGTACCCGGCCGCCGCCAGCCCGGCGGGCAGGTCGGGCGCGTCGAACACCCACGTGCCGTCGCCCGTGGTCTCGCTGCCCGGGAACGTGGCCGCGAACAGCCGGGGATGCGGCCCCGGCGTCACGGGCGTCGGCAGGAACCCGGCGAAGAAGGCGGCGTGCGAGGCGTAGGTGAAGCTGCCGGGGCTGTGCCGCCGCTCCCACCGGGCGCCGCCGGGCAGCAGGTTGCGCAGCCGCCCGGCCCTGGCCAGCTCGTCGGCCACGTCGTAACGCAGCGTGTCGAGCGTGATCAGCAGGATGTCGTGGCTGCCGACGATCTCACGCATGTCCATCGAGCACCGCCCTGACCTGCTCGGCGTAGGTGTCGCGGCCGTTTCCCGCCAGGTCGCCCAGCCCCGGCAGCAGGTCGCCGAACGCGTTGACCTCCGCCACCGCGACCGTCCGCCAGTCGGCGCCCACCATCAGGTCGACCCCGGTGCTGAGGGTGCCGGGGAAGCAGGCCGCCGCCCGCGCGCACGTGTCGAGCACCCGCTCCCACAGCGCCGTGCGCGCCCGCAGCGGCTCCAGGTCGCCGCGCTCGCCGCCGAGGTGCAGGTTGGTCATCGGCCAGCGCCCGGACCGCACCACCGCGTGCGTCGGCTTCCCCGCCACCGTGACCACCCGCAGGTCGAACGCCCTCCCGCCCACTGACGCCTTGGGGAACCACCGCTCGACGTGCAGCCCGTCGGGGGCCAGGAAGTCGACGAGCCGCCGCACGTCCGCCTCGTCCTCGTAGGTGCGCACCCGCAGCGAGTTCAGGTACGCGCCGCCGGTCCGGGCGGCCGACGTGACGGCCTTGACCCGCCCGGCATGCGCCTGGAACGCGATCACGCCCGACGACGACGAGCCGTGGGCGGGCTTGACGAACACCCTCTTCCAGCCGCGTACGGCCATGAGCTCGCGCAGTTCCCCGTACGACGAGGCGGTGAAGCCGGGCGGCACCGGCACCCCGGCCGCCTCCAGCACCGCGTGGCAGCGCCGCTTGTCGAACAGCACGCCGATCTCCGCCACGTCGCCCAGCAGCCGGACCCCGGGGACTGCCGCGACGCGCGCCAGCCCGGCGGTGAAGGCCTCGTACCAGGCCGCGCCGCCGCCCACCCGCGCCGGGTCGCCGGGCCCGCGCAGCAGCGCGTCGGCCTCGGCGTCCTCGCCCGGCGAGTCGATCCGCAGCAGCGCCTTCGCGGGCGCGCGCAGCTCCCGCCCGGCGAGCACGTCACGCCACGGGATCACGTACGGCTCGGCCAGGCCGCGGGCGGTCACCGCGGCCCCGAACATCGTCACCCGCCGATCACCGGGGGTCCCGACGACCGCGAACTCCACGCTCACTCGCTGACCGCGACGAAGGTCCAGCCTCGGTCGGACTGCTCCATGCCGGTCAGGTCCACCTCGACGCCGGGCAGGGCGGCGGTGATCCGCTTCATCATGGGCTCGGTCAGGTAGTGGTGGTGCAGGTCAAGCTT
This sequence comes from Nonomuraea ceibae, assembly GCF_019396325.1. Classification (GTDB taxonomy): domain Bacteria; phylum Actinomycetota; class Actinomycetes; order Streptosporangiales; family Streptosporangiaceae; genus Nonomuraea; species Nonomuraea ceibae. The sequence continues at coordinate 66,134 of NZ_JAHKRO010000042.1, read as the reverse complement.
GCGCAGATGGGTGAGCGGCTGCCCGCTGAGCAGCGCTTCGGCGCCCTCGTCGCGCAGCACGCCCAGCGACAGGGCCAGCGACTCCAGCCGGGCCACGACGGGCGCGGACGCGATCGCGGCGGCGATCTCGTCCTGGATCTCGCTGTCCTGCAACCCCAGGTGCCGCAGCGCGGGCAGCCGCTCCCCCGACAGGATCGGCGCCAGGTCGGCCACCGTGGCGTCGCCGCCGTACTCCTCCACGCCCAGCCACAGCTCCAGATGCTCCAGCGCGGGCAAATCCGACGCCCCCACGGCCCTGACCACGGCGGCCGGCAGCCCGCCGGTCTCGAACCGCAACACCCGCAGCGCCTCGTGCCGCACCGGCGACAGCTCCAGCTCGGCGCCGCCCCGCACCTCCAACCGCTCCAACCTGGGGAACGCCTCCAGCAGCGGCGTCATGTCGGACTGCTGGATCCAGGAGATCTCGGCCTCCTCGGACTCGATGTCGCCGACGAACAGCGAGCGCAGCCCGGTCAGCCGGGGCGCGTGCGCGACCAGGCGCTCCACGACCGACGCCGAGCTCGTCTCGTAGCACTCCTCCCAGGCCCCGATCACCAGCGCCGTGACCCGCGCCGGGTCGACGGACTCGACGAAGGCGTCGATGACCTGCGACATGCGCGTCCGCTCGTCGCCGGGCCAGGTGACCGCTTGGAGCCGCCAGGCCACCTCACCCTCCGGCGGGGACTGGCCGTCCCGCGGAGGGTGGGCGACAGGCAGCCCGGCGTACATGTCCATGTAGGACAGCGTGTAGCCGAGCGCGGGGTCGTACTCGATCATGGCAGGATGTCCTCGCCTGGGGGGATTGGCGAGTCCTGTCCTACCAGATCGAGCCGACAATCACCGCTCCCGGTAATCGGCCGCCACCCCGATCAGCGAGATCAGGCCCGAGGCGAACTCCATCGCCTCCTGGTGACCCTCGCTGAACGGCGGCTGGAAGCCGACGCCCTCCCATCTCCGCGTCTCCGGGTTCCACAGGTCGCTGCCGACCTCGAAGTCCCAGCCGTAGATGCCGAAGTCGTACCAGAGCTCGTCGGCCGAGTTGCCGGCGGCCGAGTAGAGCACGTCGGTCACCGGGCCGGTCTGCTGCGGCCAGGTGACGGTGCCGCGCTCGGCAGCGATGGCCTCCTCGATCGTGCGGGCCGAGCGCAGGAAGTACGCCTCCTCCTGGGCGGTCGGGCGGGGCAGCGTGACGCGGCCGTCGAGCTTGTACGCGCCGGGCGGCCACATGAAGTAGCCGCCGTAGCTGTGCACGTTCATGGCGAACTTGATGTTGCGGTACTTCTGCGCGAGCCAGATGACGTTGCGGCTCTCCGGCTCGGAGTGCTCGGCCGGACCCGCGTAGGTGCCGCTCTGGCAGTTGGCGGAGGCGCCGAAGTAACCGTCGTGCAGCGACCCGGCCGCGTAGTTGCGGTTGACGTCCACGCCCCAGGTGTTGCGCTGCGCCGGGTCGGCCTGCTGGGCGGGGCAGTGGTTGGTCATGTTCTTACGCTGGGAGTTGAAGTCGTAGAAGCTGTAGTTGGCGCCGTCGGGGTTGACGGTCGGCACGATGAACACGTCGGTGCGCTGGAGCAGCTTGCGGGTGGCCGGGTCGCGCGCGTAGTTGCGCAGCAGCCGCTCGGCGGCCTCGATGGTGACGAGCGGCGTCACCCACTCCCTGGCGTGCTCCTGGGCGTAGGCCAGGACGCCGGTGCGCGAGCCGTCGCGGTGCACGCCGATGCGCAGCGCGAGCACCCTGGCGGGCTTGCGGGAGACGTCGGCGGGCGCCTTGAGGAAGTCGCTGAGCTGGGTGAGCGCCACCGGCGCCATGACCCCAGCGCCCGGGTCGCCCCTGTAGGTGGAGGCGCGCAGCCCGGGGGTGGCGTCGAGCGCGGCGGCCACCTGGGCGGCGGTGCTGGTGGGCGTCCCGGAGCCGTCGGTGGCCAGGCTGACCGTGACGCGCTTGCCGTCCACGCTCACGTCGAGCGCGCGGTCGGGCGCTCCCGGGTCGACGAGCTCGACGGCCAGGTCGTTGCCGCCTTCGGACCCGTACGCGCGTGAGGTGACGACGACGGCGGAACCGGGGACGGCGCCGAGCAGCGCCTGGGCGTGGCGGCGGTAGCCGTTGGTCAGGTGCGGCAGCTCGACGATGTCGGTGAGCCGGGGGAAGCTGCGGTGCAGGGCCTTGATGCGCTCGTTGAGCTGCGCGGGCGGCATGTACTGGGTGATGAAGTCCTTCTGGTAGCGGTGACCGGTGCGGTCGGGGCGCTCGCCGTCGGGCCACTCGCTGACGCGGGCCTGCGCGGTGCCGCCGGTCGCCGAGGTGACCGTGACCCAGTCGGGCCGGGTGTCCACCGGCGCCGGGGTGGCGAACTGGTGTCCCAGGTACGCGCCCGCGTCGAGGTAGGGCGCCATGGCGACCTCGCCGGTCGCGCCGCGCCTGCCCTTCCAGGTGGCGGTGAGCGCTGCCGCGCCGCCGGCGCTGCTGGACGCCTCGACCGACAGGAAGTAGCCGTCGCGGGACTTGAACCAGACGGCCCGCTCGATGACGATCTGGTCCCGTGCGGTGGCGGTGGCGGCCGGCTTGGGGGCCGGCGTGCCCGTGGCCAGGGTCGCGCCGAGCGGCCGGAGCGCCGCGAGCTGGGTCGGCGTCACCACCGCGTCGACCTGGATGCTGCCGTCGGCCTGGGGCCGCACCCGCTCGGTGAGGTCGGCTCCGGCCGCGACCAGCCGGTCCATCGCCGCGCGGTCCGGAACGGAGAGTGTGACCAGCGAGACGGGCTCGGGGTCGGTGGGCCCGGCGACCGCCGGGATGGACGGTTCGGCCGTCACGAACGTGGTGAGAACGACGGTCAGGACAACTGCGGCTGCCCGTAGGGCTCGCATCGGCTCCTCCTGGGGATCACCCGTATGAGGATCATTGAAAGCCGACAAGGACGAACCGGCAAGACTCACACCTTGCGACGCTCCGGCGACCTGCGGAAGGATCTCCCAATCAACCCCCCGCCGTTTTTGGAGCGCCGTCGTGGACTCACAGGAGAGCATCGGCCGGTTCGGCTACCGCCAGGAGTTACGCCGCGGGGTCGGCCTGACCGATCTGGTGTTCTATGGCCTGATCTTCATGGTGCCCATCGCGCCATTCGCGATCTTCGGCCTGGTCTATGAGCGTTCAGGTGGTATGCCGGTATTGGTATACCTCGTCGGCATCATCGCGTTGCTGTTCACCGCGAACTCGTACGCCCAGATGGTCAAGGCGTTCCCGCTTTCTGGATCGGTCTACAACTACGCCGGGCGCGGCATCGCGGCGCCTGTCGGGTTCATGACGGGCTGGGCGATCCTGCTCGACTACCTGCTCGCGCCGAGCCTGCTCTACCTGATCGCGTCCATCGCCATGAACGCCAGCATCCCGGCGGTGCCCGTGTGGGCCTGGCTGATCATCTTCGTGACGGTCAACACGGTGATCAACCTGCGCGGCATCCGCATGACGATCAAGCTCACCAAGGTGATGATCGTCGCCGAGCTGGCCGTGCTGGCCCTGTTCCTGCTGGCCGGGCTCTGGGCGCTGCTCAACGGGGCGGGCCGCGGGTTCAGCCTGACCCCGCTGTTCAACCCCGAGACCTTCTCCTGGCCGATCGTGTTCGCCGCCGTGTCGGTGGCCGTGCTGTCGTTCCTCGGCTTCGACGGCATCAGCATGCTGGTCGAGGAGTCGACCGGCGGTTCGGAGCAGGTGGGCCGGGCGATGCGGCTGGCGCTCGTCCTGGCGGGCGTGCTGTTCATCACCCAGGTGTGGGTGGCCGCCCTGCTCGCGCCCGAACCGCTCAACTCCGACACCGCCTTCTACGACGCGGCGGCCATCGCGGGGGGCGAATGGCTGCGGCATCTCACCACCACCGCCACCGCGATCTCCTGGGGTGTGGCCAACACCCTGGTCGCCCAGGTCGCGGTCTCGCGCCTGCTGTACGCGATGGCCCGCGACCGGCAGCTCCCGGCGTTCCTGGCCCGCATCTCGGTGCGCAACTCGGTGCCCGCCAACGCCATCCTGCTCGTGTCGGTGCTGTCGGTCGGCATCGGGCTGTGGATGTCGACCGTCGACGGCGGCGTCGACCTGCTCACCAGCCTGATCAACATGGGCGCGCTGGTCGCCTTCATCGTCCTGCACGTCTCCGTCGTCGTGCACTACACGGTCCGCCTGAAGTCGGCCAACCGCTGGGCCCACCTGGCCGCGCCGCTCATCGGCATGGCGATCCTGGTCTTCGTGGTGATCAACGCCAACATCCTCGCCCAGATGGTGGGCCTCGTCTGGCTCGGCGTCGGCGCGGTCGTGCTGGCGATCCTGTACGCCATGGGGCGCCGTCCCACGCTGCGCGATTCGGTCAAGGAGCCGGCGTGACCCGGCAGCCGCTCCACCACGACCTGTTCCTGATCGCGCACGACAAGTCGGGCAAGCCGCTGGCCCACCGGTCGGCGACGTCACTGGCGCTGGCCGGGGCGGTGCTGATCGACCTGGTGCTCGCCGAGCACGTGAGCGTCGCCGCGGGCTCGGCCGCCGTCACCGGCCGGGCCGCCGCCGGCGACGCGGTGGCCGACGACCTCCTGAACGTGATCGCCGCCGACCGCATCGGCCACGACCCGCCGTACTGGGTCAGGAGCCTGGCCGAGAACGTGTACGACCGCACCCGCGACGCGCTGACCGCCGCGGGCCTGCTGGTGCCGGTGACCCGCCGCCGCCTGGGCATGCTGCCCTACGTCCGCCACGAGCCCGCCGACATCGCCCTGCTGGTACGGGCCTCCGCCGGGGTGCGGTCGGCGGCCGAGGGCCGCAAGAGCCCCGACGCGCGCAGCGCCGCGCTGTGCGGCCTGGTGGCCGTGCTCCAGATCGAGGCCGCGCTCTACCTCGGCCTGCCGTCGCTCAACGAACGGCTGCGCGCCCTCGCCACCGGCCACTCGCCGCTGGTCAAGGAGCTGGTCGGCATGGTCGACACGCTCGTGCAGGAAGCCGCCGTCGCCGTCTACAGGTGACCCCCGGCCGCAGGTGTCAACGGCTCTCCCCGTGGTACGTGTACGGCAACCGACACGGGGGGACACCATGGCCGAGCTCCTGACGGACGAGGAGATCGACACGGCGCTGGCGGGCCTGGAGGGCTGGCGCCGCGACGGCACGGCGCTGACCAGGGACATCCCGATCACGCCTGACAACTTCGACTGGCTGCGCCAGGCGGTGACGAACGAGGCCGAGGCGCTGGACCACCATCCGGAGATCGAGCGCACCGACTCCGGCATCCGCTTCCGCCTGTCGACCCACAGCGCGGGCGGGGTGACCGCCAAGGACGTCGAGCTGGCCGCGCACATCGACCAGGTCGTCGACGGCGCGGCCCGCGACCGGGGCTGACGCCCGCCCGGTCAGCTCACCCGAGCACCGACTCGATCGCCTCGACCGCGGCGGCCCGGTGCCCGGCCAGCAGCGCCACCGCGCCCTCGGCGTCGCGGCGGCGCAGCAGGTCGAGCGTGGCCCGGTGCTCCTCGATGACCCGCCGCCGGTTGGCCTCCTCGGCGTAGTAGACCGAGCGGTAGGCGTCGGTCGAGTCCCACAGCGTCCTGATCAGCCGCACCAGGCGCGGCAGCCCCGCGCACTCGAAGATCGCCATGTGGAAGCGCCGGTTGGCCTCGGCCATGGCCAGCACGTCGGCGGCCTCGGCGGCCCGCTCGACCTCGGCCTGCGCCGCCTCGGCCGCCGCCAGCCCGGCGTCGGTGAGCCGCCCGACCGCTCGCCGGACGGCCTCGGCCTCCAGCAGGTCGCGGATGAGATAGACCTCGCGCAGGTCGTCGAGCGAGAGCTGCTCGACGTAGTAGCCCCGGTGCGCCCGATGGCCGACCAGGCCCTCGCCCTGCAGCGTCTTGAGCGCCTCGCGCAGCGGGACGCGGCTCACGTCGAGCTCGTCGGCCAGCACCTCCTGCCGGATCGGCTCGCCCGGCCGCAGGCGGCCGGTGGTGATGGCCCGCCTGAGCTCCTCCAGGACGAACTGCTGAGCCGTGGGCGGCCGGCGAGAGGTCATTGGCCCAATATCCCACGGACCCACTGCTCGTCCCGGCCCAGCTCGGGCGGGTCCAGCCGGTAGGCGGGCGGCGTCACGTCCAGGCCGATCGGGTTGGCCACCTGCCCGTCCGCCAGCGGCTCCAGCCCCAGCTCGGCGGCGAGCGCGAAGGCCTCGGCCAGGTCGTTGATCGGCCCGCACGGCACCCCGGCGGGCGTCAGCGCGGCGAACCAGTCGTCGGCGCCCCGCGTGGCCAGCGTCGCGTTCAGCTCGGCGACCAGCTCCTCGCGGTGTGCCACCCGGCCGGCGTTCGTGCCGAACCGCTCGTCGGCCGCCAGGTCGGGCCGCTCCAGCACCCCGCACAGCGCCCGGAACTGCCGGTCGTTGCCCGCCGCGATGACGATCGGCCTGTCGGCCGCCCGGAACACCTCGTACGGCACGATGCTCGGATGCCGGTTGCCCATGGCCTTCGGCACCACCCCGGCGGCGGCGTACGCGGAGGCGTGGTTGGTCAGCGCGGACAGCAGCGACGACAGCAGCGACACCGTCACCCGCTGCCCCTGCCCGGTGGCGTCGCGGTGGCGGAGCGCGGCCAGCACGCCGAGCGCCGCGTGCAGCCCGGTGATCACGTCGACCAGCGCGACGCCCGCCTTCGTGCCCGGCCCGTCAGGCTCGCCGGTGACGCTCATCAGCCCGCCCACGGCCTGCGCGATCAGGTCGTAGCCCGGCAGCTCGGCGCCCTTGCCGGTGCCGAACCCGGTCACCGAGCAGTAGACCAGCCCCGGGTTGAGCCCGCGCAGCCTGTCGTAGCCGAGGCCGAGTCGGTCCATCGTGCCCGGCCGGAAGTTCTCCACGAGTACGTCGGCGCGCGCGGCCAGCGCCGTGGCCACCTCCAGGCCGGCGGGGTCGCGCAGATCGAGGGCGATCGAGCGCTTGTTGCGGTTGACGGCCAGGTAATAGGTCGCCACCCCGTCGGCGTCGTGCGGCGGCCCCCACGAGCGGGTGTCGTCCCCGCCGCCGGGCCGCTCGACCTTGACCACGTCCGCGCCGAGGTCGGCGAGCAGCATCGTGGCGTACGGCCCGGCCAGGACCCGGCTGAAGTCGGCGATCAGCAGCCCGTTCAACGCCCCGCCCATGGCTACGCCCCTCTTCCTGTGACATATTTGGATTTTGGATCCAAAATACAGGAAGGGCTTCGCCGTGCATCCCTCGACGCTGTTCGCCATCGACGGCCTCCTCACCGACGAGGAACGCGACATCCGCAAAGCCGTGCGCCAGGTCTGCGACAAGGAGATCCGCCCGCACATCGCCGAATGGTTCGACACCGGCGAGCTGCCCGCCCGCGAACTGGCCCGCACCCTCGGCTCGGTCGGCGTCCTCGGCATGCACCTCGACGGCTACGGCTGCGCCGGGCTGGGCGCCGTCTCGTACGGGCTGGCCTGCCTGGAGCTGGAGGCCGCCGACTCCGGCCTGCGCAGCCTCGTCTCAGTGCAGGGCTCGCTCGCCATGTACGCCATCTGGAAGTACGGCAGCGAGGAGCACAAGCGCGAATGGCTGCCCCCGATGGCCGCCGGCGAGCGCATCGGCTGCTTCGGCCTGACCGAGCCCGACTTCGGCTCCGACCCCGGCGGCATGCGCACCACCGCCAGGCGCGACGGCTCCGACTGGGTGCTCAACGGCGCCAAGATGTGGATCACCAACGGCTCCGTGTCCGACGTCGCCGTCGTCTGGGCGCGGACCGACGACGGCGTCCGCGGCTTCCTCGTCCCGGCGGGCACCCCCGGCTTCACCGCCCACGACCTGAAGCGGAAGGTGTCCCTGCGCGCCAGCATCACCAGCGAGCTCGTCCTCGACGACGTACGCCTGCCCGCCGACGCCATGCTGCCCGGCGCGCGCGGCCTGTCCGGCCCGCTCGGCTGCCTCAACGAGGCCCGGTACGGCATCGTGTTCGGCGCGATGGGCGCGGCGCTCGACTGCCTGGAGACCGCCCTGGACTACGCCGGCTCCCGCGAGGTGTTCGCCCGTCCGCTCGCCTCCTACCAGCTCACCCAGGAGAAGCTCGCCGACATGACCCTGGAGCTCGGCAAGGGCCTGCTCCTCGCCCTCCACCTCGGCCGCCTCAAGGAAGCCGGCGCCATCACCCCCGAACAGATCAGCGCCGGCAAGCTCAACAACGTGCGCGAGGCCCTGGACATCGCCCGCACCTGCCGCACGATCCTCGGCGCGAGCGGCATCACGCTGGAGTACCCGGTCATCAGGCACGCGGTCAACCTGGAATCGGTGCTCACCTACGAGGGCACCTCGGAGATCCACACCCTCGTCCTCGGCAAGGCCCTCACCGGCCTGCCCGCCTTCCACTAGAGCCGCGTACACCGCCTCCGTCCCATAGGCGTCTATAGGCAGTTAGATCCCTCTATCTGCTGGAGACGCATGATGCGCGTCCACTTATCAGCCGCAGCCCTTCTCGCCGCCTCGGCGGTGTTCCCGGCGGTCGTCGCCGTGCCGGCGGACGCCGGGAGCGCGCCCAAGGGGGTGCCCGGGGGCGCGGTGTCCGTACGCGTGGTGAAGATCGTGGACGGGGACACGATCGACGTCACGCGCGGCGCCACCAAGCTCCGCGTCCGCCTCCTGGAGGTCGACACCCCCGAACGCGGCCAGTGCTGGTCGAAGACCGCCACGTCGAGGACGGCCACGCTGCTGCCCCTCGGCAAGGTCGCCTACCTCGTGGCCGACAAGGACCCCAAGGACCGGTACGGCCGCTGGCTCTACTACGTGTGGAACGCCAAGGGCGTACACGTCAACCGCAACCTCGTCCGCTACGGCTACGGCAGGGCGGTCCTCTACCGGCCCAACGACCGCTACATCAAGGTCATGCGCGCCGAGCAGAAGAAGGCCCAGCGGGAGCGGCTGCGCATCTGGTCCGGCACGTGCGACCGGACCGGCGCCTCCCCCACGCCCACGCCCACCCCGACTCCGGCCCCGACCAAGCCGCAGCCGGACACCCGCACCGATCCGCGGTTCCGCACCTGCGGCGACGCCAACCGCGCCGGCTACGGCCCGTACTACCGGGGCCAGGACCCCGAGTACGCCTGGTACCAGGACCGCGACGGCGACGGCGTGGTCTGCGAGCGCTGAACCGGCTCAGCCGGCGAGCGTTTCCTGGACGGCCCGGGTGATGCGGCCGCGGATCGGGCGCGGGGCGGCAGGCAGGAGGGCGGGCAGGTCGGTGCGGCGGGCCTGGAGGAAGCCGGCGTTGAGGTTGGAGAACAGCGAGAGCGTGTGCGTGACCTGGTAGGGCTCCAGGCCGCTCCCGGCGAGCAGCTCCCGCATCGCCGACAGCGGGACCGGCCGGTAGCCGACCGGCCGGCCGAGCACCTCGCCCAGCACGTCCGCGATGTCCTGCCCGCCGATCGCCTCGACGCCTTCCAGCTCGTACGTCCTGCCCGCGTGGCGGCTGGGGCGGCCCGCGGCGAGGTCCCGGTGGATGTCGGCGGCGACCCGTACGGCGACGTCGGCCAGGTCCTCCTTGGCGACGACCGACACCTTGCCGGCCCCGAACGGCGCGGCGAACACGCCGCTCTGCCCGGCGGACGCGGCGGCGGTGGCGGCCAGTCCGACGGGGACCTCGCCGTAGAGGCCGTTGCGCAGGATCGTCACGTCGAACGGGGCCGCGGCCAGGCGTGACTCGGTCCAGCGGTGCGGCAGCGCGATCGTCATCAGGTCGCCGGAGGCCGCCAGGCTGGTGTAGACGACGTGCCGGACGCCCGCGGCCTCGGCCGCATCGGCCACGGCGCCGTGGCGGGCGAGCACGACGTCGTCCTCGGCGTAGCCAGCCGAGACGAACACAAGGACGTGCGCGCCGCGGAACCCGTCGGCGAGCGACGCCGGGTCGTCGAAGTCGATCCGGCGCGCGCTCACCCCGTCACCCGCGCGGGTGCCGCCGACCACCTCGATACCGTCCTAGCCGGTGAGGCCGCGGTGGATCAGGCCGCCGAGACCGCCGGAGACACCGGTGACGAGAATCATCTGCTGCTCCTTGCTGTTGACATGTGGTGCAGATTCATCCACACCGGACGGCAGGCCCATAAGGAGGCACTTTCGTGTCAGCCACGAACACCGCGATAAGCCCGCAGGTCAGCGGCCCGTGCGGCGACGACGACTGCGGGATCCGCGACGTGCTCGACCGGCTCGGCGACCGGTGGACGGTGCTGGTGCTGGTCGAGCTGGCCAAGGGCACGCGCCGCTTCCGCGAGCTGGAGCGGGCCATCCCCGGCATCTCCCAGCGGATGCTGACGGTGACCACCAAGCGGCTGTGCCGTGACGGCCTGGTCGAGCGGACCGTCTACCCGACCATCCCGCCGCGCACCGACTACCGGCTGACCGAGATGGGCGCGAGCCTGGCGGGCATGGTGTCGGCGCTGGCCGACTGGTCCCGCGACCACAAGGACGCAATCGCCGCCGCGCGTGACGACTGGGACCGGCTTGCGTAACTTGCGGGTTACGTAACCCGTAGGGTACAAAAGACGGGTGAGAACGGGAGTGTTCGAGGCGCTGGCCGACCCGGTCCGGCGCAGGCTGCTGGAGCTGGTGGCCGAGCGCGAGCGTACGGCCGGCGAGCTGGCCGGGGAGTTCGAGACCAGCCGCCCGGCCGTGTCCAAGCACCTGCGGGTGCTGCGTGAGGCCGGGCTCGTCACGTACCGGAACGAGGCGCAGCGCCGCCTCTACCGGCTGGACCCGGGCCCGTTGGAGGAGGCGGGCGCCTGGATCGAGCGCACCAGGAGCAACTGGGCCGGCCGCCTCGACTCCCTCGAACGCCACCTCGACCGGCTGGAGGACACCTGACCATGCACGACGACACCGCCCCCGCCCCGGACGACCGGCGCGGCACCCTCGGCCTCGGGCCGGACGGCGAGTGGCAGATCCGGTTCGAGCGCCGCCTGCCGCACCCGCCGGCCCGGGTCTGGTCCGCCCTGACCGACCCCGCCCAGCAGGGCGAATGGCTTCCCGGCGTGACCCTCCGGCCGGAGCCCGGCAGCACGGTGACCTTCGACTTCGGCGACGAGGGCCGGGCGGAGGGCGCGGTCCTCGCGGTCGAGCCAGGCCGGCTCGTCGAGCACACCTGGCTCTGGCCGGGCGAACCCGAGTCACGGGTGCGCTGGGAGCTCGCCCCCGACGGCGACGGCACCCGCCTCGTGCTGCTGCACCGCCCGGTGCGCCGCGAGCCGGCGGCCGACTACCGCACCGGCTGGCACGCCATGCTCGACTCCCTGCACTCCCACCTCACCGCCGAACCCTCGGCGACCCCGGCATCCTCTACCCGTGCAGCCCCCGATACCGATTCCGCTCCAGGAACGCCCCCTGCCCCGTGGCCAGCCTGAGCGCCGCGTCGGCCACCAGCGCGGGGATCTCCGGATGGATGTGCGCGACATGCGGCGGCACCCACGACCGGTCATGCAGCCGCGGATGCCCGGGCTGGGACGACAACGCCGTGAGCACGAACACCAACGGCGCCCAGATGGTCCGGAACCGCAACCCGATCCGGTTCCCCGTCACGTCGTCGACCATGTGAATCTGGAACAGGTCGGCGGCGTCCATGTCGCAGAACTCGGCCCGCCCCCACGCGAAATGCGCCCACATATCGGGATGCGTGAAATGGGCGCCCTGCGTGGTAACGGTCAACGGCCCCGCCCCGTCGACCGCCCACTGCCCCTGCGCCTCCGCCACCGCCTTGCTCTTCCGCAGCGCGTTGGCCGCCTCGTTGACCGCATGCGCCGCGATCACGAACGACAGCGACCCGAAGGCGAACATGTTGCTCCGCCGGTACGCGACCGGGCTCTGCGGCTTCCACAGGTGCCGCTGCGCCGGAGCCACGAGCAGCGCCCGCTCCCCCGGCTCCAGCCGCGCCGGACTCGGCACGAACGGCCGCGACGCCAGCTCGTCCGCCGTCCTGACAGCCAGCAGCCCACACATGAACGACCAGTCCTGCGGCCCGATGACAGGCGGAGGAGGCGGCACGTATCGCACAGAAGGTCCTACCTGGGGGGGGTATGCGAGACAGTCTGCCGCGATCATACTGACCCGACCCCGCCCACCGCCCGCCGTGTTTGTCGGAGTTCCTGGCCGAAGCCTCGTGGTGACCCTTCCCCGCGCCGCACGCAGCCCCGAGTCGGATCACCACGGCCGGTCAGTCGACGGGCGCGAAGCCGCCGGCCGGGCCGGGCTCGTAGGTGATGCTGCTCGTGTTCACCCACGTGCCCATGTCGGAGTAGGTCGACGCGCCGCCGCCCTGGTAGTACTTCCACGGGCCGTAGCGCCAGGCGCATCCGGTGCTGGCGCAGACCTGCACCTTCAGCCGGAAGGTTCCTGTCGTGTTCCCGTTGTCACAGTCGATCCAGGCGGAGTGCAGGTCAGTTCCCCAGCCCCGGGAACACGTCACGGCCTGCGCCGGGGCCGTGGCCAGGGCGAGGGTGAGAGCGGTCGGGAGAGCGAGGGTCGAGGCGATGATCACGTGCCGTAACTTCATGCGGTGGTCCCCTTCTGCCTGAGGAGGTCCGATGGGAAGTGACGCCTTGGTCAGCTTGCAGTGGATCACGACAGGGGGCAAGCATTACTTACCGCATTGGTCAATTGGGACAATAAGTCCCCAATTTCCGGCCTCTACGCTGGGCTCATGCCGCCGTGTCTCGACGTCTACGTCTGGCTGCCAGAGTGCAGCTCCGAGGTCCAGGGGCGATGCATCGAGAGCTACGTCAAAGCGGCCGATGATGACGAGCGGCTCCACACCCTCATCCGAGCTCACACCCAAGGCGGCGCGGACGACGTTTCCACGCTCTATCTCAAGGCCCGTGACCACTACCAGGCGAGCATCACGTTCACCCGTGACGGAGCGACCGTCCTCGGTCTCAGCGTCGACGCCCCGGACGACCTGCCGCAAACGCTCAGGCTGGCTGAACAGCTCATGGAACAGCTCCGGCAGCAGTTCGCCGCCCCTGCCGGATGCGCGGGTGTCGAATTGCCGCCGGCAGGCGACCGCTCCGAATGGCACGAAGAAGCATGGGTGCTGCTCCGCACCGGCGAGCTCACTTTCTGATCCTCCACGGCACGACGGGTAGCCACCGGTGACCGGTTCTGTCATTACCGACTGGCAGCATGTCGGCGTGATCGCGACTGCCGCTGACTATGCCTGGTTCACCTACAACCGATTCGTGTACGACGCGTACACCGACCTCCGGGAGGCATACTGTTTCACCCTCGTCCGTGGGCTGACACCTGAGCAGGTCCTGGCCCGGACCGGTGCCGAACGCTTTCCGCCCGTGGGGCTCAAGGGCCTGATCAAGGCAGCGTTTTCCGACCTCGGTAGACCCCGCACCGGATATAGCCACTTCTTCGGGGTCACACTCGTCGACGACTGGGCGTTCGTCGTCGAACCCAACGGCTTCATGGGCGTCATGCCCGGCGTCGCCGGACGATTGTCAGCGGGCACCCGGCTGGTGTCTCATTTCCGCAATGTCAACGGACAGGAAGACTTCCTCTGGATGGAAGACGGCCAGGAGCGCCTGGCCTTGGAGCCAAGCTTCTCCGACATCGAGTCCTACAACACATGGGAAGAGGAATTCAGCGAGATCGGGCGGCACGTCGGATTCGACGACGACCACAGCAGTGAGTCGTTCTTCGCGATGGCCGAGTACCTGACCCGGGGTCAAGGTGACGCCAGAACTGCTGGAGCAGTCGGTCTACCTATGTGGGGTCGCGCCCTACTCCCGACAATAGAGCGGCATTTCTCAACACCGGCAGGCTTGGTTCTCGCACCTTCGACGATTTCCGTGATCTCCGACGCTCCGTCCACCCACCTGTGGGAACCTGTCGACCAAGGGCCTGAGCAGGAGTTACGGTTGCGACCGGCTTCCGTCGTTTCTCTCTGTTCTTGGCCATCCCACGGAACAGGGCAGGAGATTGCTTCATGGCGATCCCGAAGAAGGGCTCGCGGCTCATCAGCGTCGACGGCACTTCATTCCGATGGCGCGTCCGTCGTAAGCCCACGTACTGCCAGGGGAACAGCTGGGGCCCGATGACGTTCGCGGTGCAATTGGTCGACGGCTCGGGTCGCGTGCTCCTGGTGTCGCTGCCCTGCTCACGGCCGGACGCGTGGTGGGGAGAACGCACGATGGCCATACGGCCGGCGCTCGTGACGGCGACCATACGCACGGCGCTCGGTCACGGCTGGGATCCGCGGCAAGCAGGCAACGCCTTCGAGCTTGAACTCACTGATGAAGACCTGACCGAGTTGATGAACGGCCGACCGCCTGCCTACGACGCCCCCTTCATGCGGAGATGACTTCCTCGGCATCCAGCCCGACCGTCCGCTTTCAGCGGAGACCGTGGTCAGAGGGTGGTGAACGGTGGTCGTAGTGAGTCCCTGTGAGGGGATGTAGCTGTCACCACTTTGCTGGGGCCTACGCGATCGTTCCGTTCCGTAGGACTATGTTCCTCATGTCAGTGACCGAGTTCGCCGGCGTGTCCAAGGACAAGGACCGTGGCATCACGTCCCGAGGGGGACCGTACGAGTTCTGGACCAAGGACGGTGCCCATGTCTACCTTCACGACACCGACTTCAGGCGCCTGACCTACAGGCCCGGCAGGCCGCCGACGTTGGAACTGGAGTTCGTCTATGACCCGGAGTGGACTCCACCTGAACTGTCGAAGACGCCTGTCGTGCTCTTCCGGTTCGAAGACGTCCGCCTCGTCGAATGGATCGAGGACCAAGAGGGCCATGACTGTGTTGCCGCCAACCCTGAGGTCCCACCAGGGCAGGTCGGGCAGTTCGACTGGGACGGCACCGACATGTTCACCTTGGACACCTTCATACTGCGCTTGCTCTTTCACGCGTCGCGAGCAGCGGTGACCGTACACGCGAAGTAGAGGCCGGCCAAGCACGCACAATCTGCCCTTCATCCCACCTCCGGACAAGGACCCTCGACAGCGCAGGCGCTACACCAGCTCTGCCACTACTACGGCAGCGTCATGCTGGCAGGCGGCGTCTCAGTCCGAGAACTCGCCGAATACCTCGGCCACGCCGGCCCTCCGCGTCTACGCCCACATGATGCCCGGCTCCCACGACCGAGCCCGCAAGGCCATCGACGACCGACTGCGGAGTTCTCGCACGTCAGCCCTCTACTTGGCCAAGTGCCTGCTGATCACCAGCCGCTGGATCTGGTTCGTCCCCTCGAAGATTTGCATGATCTTGGCCTCGCGCATGTATCGCTCGACCCGGAACTCACGCGTGTACCCGTACCCGCCGAAGACCTGGACCGCGTCCGTCGTCACCTTCATCGCCGTGTCGGTGGCCACCAGCTTGGCCACCGAGGCCTGGCGGCTGTACGGGAGGCCGGCGTCGCGGCGGCGGGCGGCGTCCAGGTAGGCGGCGCGGGCGCAGTCGACCCCGGCGGCCATGTCGGCGAGCAGGAAGCCGAGCCCCTGGTGGTCGATGATCTTCTTGCCGAAGGTCTGGCGTTCCTTGGCGTAGGCGACGGCCTCGTCGAGGGCGGCCTGGGCGAGGCCGGTGGCGCAGGCGGCGATGCCGAGGCGGCCGGAGTCGAGGGCGCTGAAGGCGATCTGCAGCCCCTGTCCTTCCTCGCCGAGGAGGCGGTCGTCCTCCAGGAAGGCGCCGTCCCAGTGGGCGCTGGTGGTGGGGATGGCGTGCAGGCCCATTTTCTCCTCGGGGCGGCCGAACGTGAGTCCGTCGGCGGCGCCGGGGGCGAGGAAGCAGGAGATGCTGCGGTCGCTGGTGCGGGCGAAGAGGGCGTAGAAGTCGGCGATGCCGCCGTGGGTGATCCAGGCTTTGTTGCCGGTGACGCGGTAGCCGCCTTCGACGCGGTCGGCGCGGCAGGTGAGGGCGCCGGCGTCGGAGCCGGCCTGGGGCTCCGACAGGCTGTAGCCGCCGATGAGCCGCCCGGCGAGCATCTCGGGGAGCCAGCGTTCGCGCTGTTCGGGCGTGCCGTAGGTGAAGACGGGGAAGCAGGCCAGCGTGTGGACGCTGGTGGCGACGGCGACGGCGGCCCAGCGGGCGGCGAGCTCCTCGATGACCTGGAGGTAGACCTCGTACGGCTGGCCGCCGCCGCCGTACTCCTCGGGGTAGGGCAGGCCGAGCAGCCCGGCCTCGCCGAGGGTCGCGAACAGCCCTTCGGGGTAGGTCTCGGCGCGCTCGTGTTCGTCGACGCGGCGGGTGAGCTCCTTGTCGGCGATGTCGCGGGTGAGGTCGATGAGGTCGCGGGCGTCCTGGTCCGGCAGCAGGCGGTCAACGGTCACGGCATCTCCCGGGTGGAGGCGGTCGGCGAGGACGAGACGGCCGGGGCGGGCAGCTGGGCGAGTGCCTTGGCCGCCCGCTCGCGGAACTCGGCGACGCGGGCGAGCTTGATGTCCTCGTACCCGCGGATGACCTCCGGCAACGCGGCCAGTTCGGCGACGGCGTCGGCGGTGGCGGGGGTGAGCCGGGTGAGCGCGTCTCGCATGAGATCACGGTATTCGGTGACCAGCTCCCGTTCGACCCGGCGGACGCGGGCGTAGCCGAAGACGTCGAGGGCGGTGCCGCGCAGCAGGCGGGCGGCGCGCAGGCCGTGGAAGACGGGGGCGGCGGTGCGCGTCAGGCGGATCTTGCGCTTCATGCCGAGGGCGCGCAGCAGCGGCGGGTGGAGGAGCACGGAGACGACGGCGTCGGGGCCGTACTCCTGTTCGCGTCTGGCCCGTTCGGCGGGGTCGAGGTGGAGGCGGGCGACCTCGTACTCGTCCTTGTAGGCCATGAGTTTGTGCAGGCCGCGGGCGTAGGCGAGGCCGATGCGGGCGCCGGCCTCCTCGCCGGCGCGTTCGACGGCGCGGGCGGTCAGGCGGCGGACCTCGTCGGCGTACGTGCGGGCGTAGGTGGCGTTCTGGTAGCCGGTCAGGTCGGCGACGCGGACGGCCAGCACCTCGTCGAGGCTCGGTTCGGCGGCGTCGGGGGCGGTGGGGGGATCGACGACCGTGGCGCGGCCCCAGCGGAAGGCGGCCAGGTTCTGCTCGACGGCGGCCTTGTTGAGCCGGATGGCCTGTTCGATGGCGTCGGCCGAGACGGGGATGCAGCCGTGCTGGTAGGCGGCGCCGATGAGCACCATGTTGGCGGGCATGTGGTCGTCGAAGAGGGATTCGGACAGGCCGTGCGCGTCCACGTACAGGTTGTCGGCCTGCCGGGTGGCGGATTCGACGCGGGCGAGCGCGCCGTCGGCGGAGCCGAGCCGGTCTCGGCCGGTGACCATGGCGGCGGTGGGCACGACGGTGGTGTTGATCACGGCGATGGTGCGGTCGGGCGTGGCGACGGCCAGGTTGGCGTCGGCGGCGGCGCCGAGCAGGTCGAAGCCGATCAGCACGTCGGCGGTGCCGTTCGCGGCGCGTACGGAGCCGGTGATCGGGTGCGGGGAGATGCGGACGTCGCTGACGACCGGCCCGCCCTTCTGCGCGAGGCCGGTCTGCTCCAGCCCGGCGGCGTGCAGGCCGTCGAGGTGGGCGGCCATCTGCAGGATCTGCGAGACGGTGACGACGCCGGTGCCGCCGATGCCGGGCATCCTGATCAGCACGGACCGGCCGGCGAACCGCGTCACGGGCTCGGGCAGCGTGGCGGGTGGCTGCGGCACCGGGCGTGCGCGCTTGGTTCCCGGCTTGACCAGCAGGAACGACGGGCAGTCGCCCTTGAGGCAGCTCAGGTCGGAGTTGCAGGACGGCTGGTGGATGCGCGTCTTGCGCCCGAACTCGGTCTCCACCGGCTGAACCGACAGGCAGGTGGACACCTCCCCGCAGTCGCCGCATCCTTCGCAGACGCGCTCGTTGACGACGACCTTCTCGACGGCGACGGGCAGTTTGCCGCGCTTGCGCAGCCGCCGTTCCTCGGCCGCGCACCGGTCGTCGTGGATCAGCACGGTCACCCCGTCGAGCGCGGCGAGCTCCCGTTCCACGTCCGGTAGGTCGTCGCGGTGCCTGACGGTGGCGATCGGGTCGAGCGTGATGTTCCTGTACGTCTCGGGCTCGGGGGTGGTGACGACGACGCGCCGTACCCCTTCGACGGCGAGCGCCCGCGTCAGCGCGGGCACGTCCAGGCGGCCCTCGGCGCGCTGGCCGCCGGTCATGGCGACGGCGTCGTTGTAGAGGAGTTTGTACGTGATCGTCACTCCGGCGGCGACGGCGGCCCTGATGGCGAGGGAGCCGGAGTGGTGGAAGGTGCCGTCGCCGAGGTTCTGGACGAAGTGGCGGTCCTCGGTGAACGGCGCCAGGCCGATCCACTGGGCGCCCTCGCCGCCCATCTGGGTGATGCCGACCTGGTGGCCGCGCCCGTTGCCGTCCAGCGCGATCATCGCGTGGCAGCCGATGCCGACGCCGACCAGCGTGTCGTCGGAGGCGCGGGTGGAGGTGTTGTGCGGGCAGCCGGAGCAGAAGTACGGCGTCCGCGCCGCCACGACGGGCAGCAGGGGCCGCCGCTTGGGAGGAGCCGCGGCGGGGGCCGCGGTGGCCCGCGGCAGCCGGTCGGGGCCGAGGCACGCGGCGACGGCCGAGGCGACGGCCTCCGCGCCGAGGGTGCCGCGCGCGGTGAGCAGCTCGCGGCCGGTCTCGTCGGTGCGCCCGACGACGACCGGGGTGCGTTCGCCGCCGTACAGCGCCTGCTTGAGCTGGCCCTCGATGAACGGCACCTTGTCCTCGACCACGAGCACCCGCTCCAGGTCGGCGGTCATGGCGACGAGCTCGGCGGCCTCCAGCGGGTACGGCATCCCGAGCCGGACGAGCCGGACGCCGAGCGCTTCGAGGTCCTGCTCGCCCACGCCGAGGTCGGCCAGCGCGCGCAGCACCACCTGGTAGGAGGTGCCGGAGGCGACGATGCCGAGCGTGGCGCGCGAGGAGGAGGCGGTGACCCGGTTCAGCCCGGTCGCCTTGGCGTAGGCGCGGGCCAGGTCGAGCCGCCGGGTGAGCATGTCGTGCTCGGCGTCGAGCGAGGCGGGGCCGACGAGGATCGGCGGCGGCCCGGCGTCGGCGCGTGCGGGGGCGGGGATGCCGGCGCGCAGGCTGTCGAGGTCCACGGTGGCGGAGGCGTCGGCCACGTCGGCGAGGATCTTCAGGCCGGTCCACAGGCCGGTGGCCCGCGACAGCGCGACGGCGTGCAGGCCGAACTCGATGATCTCGGCGACGGTGCCGGGGGCGAGCAGCGGCATGGCGAGGCTCTGGCACATCGGCTCGCACGAGCTGGGCACGGTGGAGGACTTGCTGCCCGGGTCGTCGCCGATCCAGGCCACGGCTCCGCCGAGCGCGGCGGTGCCGGCCACGTTCCCGTGCCGGATGGCGTCGGCGGCCCGGTCCAGGCCGGGGTTCTTGCCGTACCAGAAGCCGGTGACCCCGGCGTGGCGGCGGCCGGGGAGCTCGCGCAGGAGCTGGGTGCCGGCGACGGCGGTGGCGGCCAGCTCCTCGTTGAGGCCCGGCTGGAACACCACGCCCGCCTCGTCGAGGAAGCGCCGGGCGCGGGCCATCTCCAGGTCGACCCCGGCGAGCGGGGAGCCCTGGTAGCCGGAGACGAAGACGCGGGTGTCGAGGCCGCGTCCGGTGTCGAGGCGGCGCTGCTCCAGGGTGAGGCGGACCAGGGCCTGGATGCCGGAGATCAGCACCCGGCCGCTCTCGGCGGCGTATCTGTCGTCGAGGGACACACTCACGCGTTCCTCCAGGCGGTCGTGCGGTGGGGGACCCCAAGCACAGCAACGCATCCCTGGTGAGCGCAAGTATCAGGGGAGAAACCCGCCCGAAGACGCAAATAGTTGGAGTGGAAGCCGCTGGATGCATATGTTCTTTGCGCACAGGAGGAGGTTGGCGCATGTCAGTCGTGGACGAGATCGATCATCAGGTGCTGCGGCTGCTGCGGGAGGACGGCCGGCGGACGTTCTCGGAGATGGCCGAGCGGATCGGCCTGTCGGTGGCCGCGGTGAAGCGGCGGGTGGACCGGCTGCGGGAGCTCGGCGTGATCACCGGGTTCAGCGTGCAGATCGACTACTCCAAGCTGGGCTGGGGCATCGAGGCGTTCACCGAGCTGCGGTATCCGGGGACGACGCCGGTCAGCGAGATCGTCCGCACGGCGACGGACGTGCCGGAGGTGCAGGCGGTGTTCACGATCGCGGGCGACCCCGACGCGCTGATCCACGTCCGGGTGCGCGACCTCGGCCATCTGCAGCAGGTCATCGACCGGCTGCGCCGGGCGGGGGACGTGACGGGCACCAAGACGCTCCTGGTGCTCGGCTCGTGGACGCGCGACGCGCTGGCCTGAGCGGCCCTTGTCCAGGCGATTTCCGAATGCCATTCTGGAATCGCCGCCGAAGGAGCGTTCATGGACAAAGAGGCCATTCGCCGTAGGTATCTGGAGGAGCGCGACAAACGCCTCCGGCCCGACGGCAACGACCAGTACCTACGGCTCACCGGTCAGCTCAGCCACTACCTGGACGACCCGTACACCCCGATGACCGCGCGCGAGCCGCGGCGCGACCACGTGACGGTCGCGTTCATCGGCGGCGGGTTCGCCGGGCTCGTCACCGGGGCGCGGCTGAAGGAGGCCGGCGTCGACGACGTCCGCATCGTCGAGAAGGGCGGCGACTTCGGCGGCACCTGGTACTGGAACCGCTACCCCGGCGCGCAGTGCGACACCGCCTCCTACGTCTACATGCCGCTGCTGGAGGAGACCGGCCACGTCCCCACCGAGAAGTACGCGCACGCGCCGGAGATCCTGGAGCACTGCCGGCGCATCGGCAAGCAGTACGGGCTGTACGACAACGCGCTGTTCCACACCGAGGTCACCGACCTGACCTGGGACGGGACGCGGTGGATCGTCTCGACGAACCGGGGCGACGCGTTCACCGCCCAGTTCGTGGCGATGGGCGTCGGGCCGCTGCACGTGCCGAAGCTGCCCGGCATCCCCGGCATCGAGTCGTTCCGCGGGCACTCGTTCCACACCAGCCGCTGGGACTACGCCTACACCGGCGGCGACGCGCTCGGCACGCCGATGGACCGGCTGGCCGGCAAGCGGGTGGCGATCATCGGCACCGGCGCGACCGCCGTGCAGTGCGTGCCGCACCTGGCCAGGGCGTGCGGCGAGCTGTACGTGTTCCAGCGGACGCCGTCGTCCGTCGACGTGCGCGGCAACCGGCCGACGGACCCCGAATGGTTCGCCTCGATCGCCACGCCCGGCTGGCAGCAGCGCTGGCTGGAGAACTTCACCGCCAACCAGACCGGCGCCCTGGCGGAGGAGGACCTGGTGATGGACGGCTGGACCGACATCGCCCGCCGCGTCCGCGCCAGGATCGCCGAACTGCCCGCCGGGGAGCGCACGCTGGAGCGAATGCTGGAGGCGTTCGAGGACTCCGACTTCGAGAAGATGGCCGAGATCAGGGCCCGCGTCGACGCGATCGTGGCCGACCCGCAGACCGCCGACCGGCTGAAGGCCTGGTACCGCCAGCTCTGCAAACGGCCGTGCTTCCACGACGAGTACCTGCAGGCCTACAACGAGCCGGGCACCCACCTGGTCGACACCGACGGCAAGGGCGTCGAGCGCATCACCGAGACCGGGGTGGTCGCCAACGGCAGGGAGTACGAGGTCGACTGCGTCATCTACGCCTCCGGGTTCGAGGTCGGCACCGAGTTCTCCCGCCGCGCCGGCTACGACCTGACCGGGCGCGACGGCGTCCGGCTGTCGGAGCACTGGGCCGACGGCATGCGCACCCTGCACGGCATCCACGTGCACGGCTTCCCCAACGCCTTCATCGTCCAGCCCACCCAGGGCGCGAACCTGATCTCCAACATCCCGCACAACCTCACCGAGGCCGGCCGCACGATCGCCACGATCGTCAAGCACGCCCTCGACCACGGCCACACCCAGGTCGAGGCCACGGCCGAGGCCGAGGACGCCTGGGTGGAGCTGCTGCTGTCCGGGGCCGGCTCCCTGCTGGGCTCGCCCGACTGCACGCCCGGCTACTACAACAACGAGGGCGTGGACCCGGGCCGCGCCGGCCGGCTCATGGTCGGCCATCCGCAGGGAGCCGTGGCCTACTTCCGGTTCATCGACGAGTGGCGCTCCTCCGGCGACTTCGACGGGCTGGCGTTCCGCTGAGCCGAGCCGAGTTTCGGCACCGCCGCCACCAGCGCCCGCGTGTACGGGTGCGCGGGCCGGGTGAGCACCTGCCCGGCCTCGCCCTCCTCGACCGCCCGGCCGTCCTTCATGACCAGGACGCGGTGGCTGACATGGTGAACGACGCCCAGGTCGTGCGAGATGAACAGCATGGCGGTGCCGTACTCGGCCTGAAGGTCGGCGAGCAGGTCGAGCACCTGGGCCTGGACCGACACGTCGAGCGCCGACACCGGCTCGTCGCAGATCAGCACGTCGGGGCGGGGGCCGAGGGCGCGGGCGATGGCGACGCGCTGGCGCTGGCCGCCGGACAGCTCCCTCGGGTGGCGGGCGGCCAGCTCCGGCGGCAGGCCGACGCGTTCCAGCAGGTCGAGCACCCGGTCCCGGCGTTCGCGGCGGGGCAGGCCGAGCGGTTCGGCGACGAGCCGGCCCACGGTGTGGCGCGGGTCGAACGAGCCGAGCGGGTCCTGGGAGACGAGCTGGACGCGTGACCGCAGCGGCCTCCTGGCCCGTTCCGGCATGCCGCTCCACGGCCGCCCGAGCAGCGTGACCCGGCCGTCGTCCGGTTCGAGCAGGCCGAGGGCCAGCCGGGCGAGCGTGGTCTTGCCGGACCCCGACTCGCCGACCACCCCCAGGGTCTCGCCCTCGCGCAGGCTGAACGACACGCCGTCCACGGCCTTACGGGTCCCGTACGCCCTGGTCAGGCCGGTGCCGGCGAGGACCTGGACGTCCGTGACCGGCCTGGGCGGCACCGGCGTGCCGGGAGCCGACAGGCGGGTGCCGCGCGAGGCGGCGGACGGGACGGCGGCCAGCAGCGTGCGCGTGTAGGGGTGCCGGGGGTCCGACAGCACCTCGTCCGCCGGGCCCTCCTCGACGACCCGGCCGTCCTTCATCACGAGGATGCGGTCGGCGATCGAGGCGACGACGGCCAGGTCGTGGCTGATCAGCAGCAGCGCGGTGCCCGCGGCCTTGCGCTCGGCGAGCAGGCGCAGGATCTGGGCCTGCACGGTGACGTCGAGCGCGGTGGTGGGCTCGTCGGCGATGATCAGCTCGGGGTCGGCGGCGATGGCGGAGGCGATCAGCACCCGCTGGCGCAGCCCGCCCGACAGCTCGTGCGGGCGCTGCCCGGCGCGGGCCTCCGGATCGGGCACCCCGGCCGAGGCGAGCAGCTCCAGCACCCGATCCCGGCGGCGGGCGCGCGGCACCACGTCGTGCACGGCCAGCACCTCGGCGATCTCGGCGGCCACCGTGCGCAGCGGGTCGAGCGAGACGAGCGCGTCCTGCAGCACCAGCCCGGCGAACCTGCCGCGCAGCCGCCGCCAGTCGGCCTGCCCGAACCGGAGCGCGTCCCGGCCGCCGATCCGGAACGAGCCGGCCGTGACGGTGGAGCCGGGTCCGGCCAGGCCGAGCAGCGACCGCGCCGTCACGCTCTTGCCCGAGCCGGACTCGCCCACCACCGCCACGCACTCCCCCGCCCGCACCGCCAGCGAGACCCCGCGCACCACCTCGGCCCGGCCGAAGCGCACCCGCAGGTCCTCCACCGCCACCAGCGTCCTGAGCAGCGGCGGCGCGGCGCTCACGGTCATGGCGTCCTCCCTTCGAAGCGGCGTTGCATGCGCCGGCCGGTGACGGTCAGGCAGATCACGGTCAGCGTGATGGCCGCGCCCGGGAAGAGCGCCTGCCACCAGGCCACCCGCAGGTAGTTGCGGGCCTCGGAGAGCATCGAGCCCCATTCGGCGGCGGGCGGCTGCGGCCCCATGCCGAGGAAGCTGAGCCCGGAGGTGGCGATGACCGCCGTGCCGAGCCCGATCGTGGCCAGCACCGGGATCGCGCCGAGCACGTTCGGCAGCACGTGGCCGGCCACGATGGCCGCCCGGGAGCGGCCGAACGTGACGGCCTGCTCGACGTAGCCGGACCGGCGCACCACGAACGTCTGGGCGCGGACGACCCGGGCGTACGTGGGCACCTGGGCCACGGCGATCGCGAAGATCACGCTGCCGGTGCCCGGTCCGGCGATCGCCACCACGAGCAGGGCCAGCAGCAGCTCCGGCAGCGTCGAGAGCGTGTCGAAGGAGCGGGCCAGGGCCTCGTCCAGCCAGCGGGGCGAGAGCCCGGCGGCCAGGCCGAGCAGCACCCCGGCGGTGACCGCCAGGCCGGTGGCCGCCACGCCGATGCTGATCGAGTGACGGGCCCCGTACACCACCCTGGCCAGCACGTCGCGGCCGAGGTGGTCGCTGCCGAGCCAGTGGGCGCCGCCGGGCGGGGCCAGCGCGGCGGCCGGGTCGGCGGCGAGCGGGTCCACGGCGGTGAACAGGCCGGGCACGGCCACGGCGGCCGCGAGCAGCACGAGGAACGCCAGCGGCGCGAGGACCCGCATGTCAGGCCCGCACCCTGGGATCGATGACCCGGTAGGCCAGGTCGAGCAGCGTGCTGATCGTCACGTACACGACCGCCGACAGCAGCACCACGGCCATCACCACCGGCAGGTCGCCGCCGGTGACGGCCTGCATGGCGACCTGCCCGAGCCCCGGCCGGCCGAACAGCACCTCGGTGATCACCGCGCCGCCGAGCAGGGTGCCGGTGAACCAGCCGGCCAGCGTCACCACCGGGAGCAGCGCGTGCCTGAGCGCGTGCCGGGCGACCAGCGCCCGCTCGGTCAGCCCGCGAGCCCGCGCGGTCACCGCGAACGGCTGCTCCAGCGCCCGTTCCAGCCCGTCGCGCAGCACCTGGCCGAGCACGCCCGCGATCGGCAGCCCGAGCGCCAGCGCCGGCAGCACCAGCGCCTCCGGCCCGGCCGCGCCCGACACGGGGAACCAGCCGAGCGTGAACGAGAACACCGACAGCAGCACGATCCCGACGAGGAACGGCGGCACCGACACCGACACCAGCTCCGCGGCCGAGGCGGCGGTCCGCGACCAGCGGCCCCGGCCCGCGGTGACGAGCGCGATGACGCCCGCCAGCGCCACGCCCGTCGCCGCGGCGGCGAGCGTGAGCTGCGCGGTCGGCCACACCTGGCCCGCCAGGATCTCGCCGACGCCCCGCTGCGACTGGTACGAACGGCCCAGATCACCTCGGAGCAGCCGGCCCAGGTACGCCAGGTACTGGACGACCTCCGGCCGGTCCAGGCCCCACTCGGCGATGATCCCGGCCCGGATCTCCGGCGTGTCGGGGCCGTCGCCGACCAGGATGTCGACGGTGTCTCCCGGCGCGAGCAGCAGCGCGAGATAGGCCGCCGTGGCCGCCGCCCACATCACGGCGACCCCGGCGAGCAGCCTCCTGATCATGTGCCGATCCGCACGTCGTAGGCGCTGCGCGGCGTACCCGAGCCGGGGTCGAACCCGAGCCCCCGCACGCCCGCCCGGGAGGCGATCTGGTCGGCGGGCACGTAGATCGGGAACACCACGGCCTTGTCCGTCACCACGACCCGCTGCACCCGGGCGTAGAGCTTCTTGCGCTCGGCCTGGTCGAGCGTGGCCGACGCGCGGTCGAGCCAGCCGTCCACGCGCGGATCGACGTACCCGGACCGGTTGATCGCACCGTCACGCGGCAGGATCAGGTTGAGCGCCGCGCCCACGTCGGAGTCGCCGCGCGAGTTCTCGAAGATCTCGTACGCGCCGTCCGCCACCGCCTGCTGCGCGGTGCCCTGGTCGACGATCTTCACCTGGAAGTCGATCCCGGCGCTCTGCTTGACCTGGGCCTGGATCGCCTGCGCAAGGACGTCGCGGCGGTCCCTGACGAACGGGGCCGACGACACGCTGCGCACGCTCAGCCGCTTCCCGTCCTTGACCCGGTAGCCCTGGGCGTCGCGTTCCGTCCAGCCCGCCGCGTCGAGCAGCGCGTTGGCCTTGGCCGTGTCGCCGCCGAAGGAGCGTTCGAGCGAGGCGTCGTAGAACGGGCTCGCCGCGCCGACGACGCTCCACGCCCGCGTGGCGGTGCCCTGGTAGACGGCCTTGAGCACGGCGTCCACGTCCACCGCCTCCCGGAACGCCTCGCGGACGCGCTGGTCGTCGAAGGGCGGGTGGGTGACGTTGAAGTAGTAGGAGAACGACGTGCCGGAGTTGAGCGCGGTCTGGAGGGCCAGGCCGGGATCGCTCTTGATCAACTTCACCTCGGTGGCCGGGACCCCCTCGATGACCTGCACCTGGCCGGAGGTGAGCGCGCCGACCCGGACCGCCGCCTCGGGCAGGAACCGGTAGACGACCTCCGACAGGTACGCCGGCCCCTGGTGCCCGGCTCCGGGAGGCGCCCAGGCGTAGGCGGGGTTGCGCCGGTAGCGGATCTCCTGGCCCTGCACGTACCGCTCCAGGATGAACGGCCCGGTCCCGACCAGGTCGGGGCCGCCGAACTTCAGGTCCTTGGCGGTCTTCAGCGACCTGGGCGACACCTGGCCGCCGTACGGCGAGGCGAGGAAGTCCAGGAAGAGGCCGTCCGGCTCCTTCAGCTTCACCTTCAGCGTGTGCGAGGCCACCGCCTCCACCTCGTCCAGCGCGCCGAGCTGGATGGACGCCACGGCCGGGTTGTAGTCCGGCACGCGGAACTGGTCCAGGTTGGCCTTGACGGCCGCCGCGTCGAACGCCGTCCCGTCGTGGAACTTCACATCGTCACGCAGCTCGAAGGTGTAGGTCAGGCCGTCGTCCGACACCTTCCACGACCTGGCCGGCCAAGGCTGGAACGAGCCGTCCTTCCCGCGCGAGACGAGCGCGTCGAACTGGTTGAACACCAGCAGCCTGGCCTTGTTCTGCGACCACTGGTGCGGGTTGAGCGTGATCGGCTGGGTCTCGATCGCCCACGTCAGCGAGGCGGCCTGCTCGCCCTGCGGGGCCGTCTGTGTGCCGCAGGCGGCCAGCGCCAGCGCGAGCAGCAGGGGCGTCAGCCGCTTCACTGTCGCTCCCAGGCGTCGGCGAGCAGCTCGTAGGAGCGCACCCGGTCGGCGTGGTCGTGGGTGATGGTGGTGACCAGCAGCTCGTCGGCCCCGGTCACCCGCCGCAGCACCCGCAGCCGCTCCGCGACCTCGCCCGGCGTGCCGGTGAACTGCGTGTCGGTACGGTCGCGGACCAGGTCACGGTCGGCCTCGCTCCACTCGTACGCGGCGGCCTCCCGCGGCGTCGCGTACGGCTGCGCGCCGGCCCCGGTCCTGATGCCGCGCACCCACAGCCCGTACGGGGCCGCCAGCTCGCGGGCCTTCTCCGTGGTCGAGGCCACGACGGCGTCGGCGGAGACGATCACGTACGGCTCCGCCAGCGTGGCCGACGGCTTGAACGCCTCCCGGTACGCCTGGACGGCCTCCAGCACGCTGGCCGGGCTGACGTGGTAGTTCGCGGCGAACGGCAGGCCGCGCTCACCGGCGACCCTGGCGCTCTGGCCGCCGCTGCTGCCGAGGATCCACACGGCCACGTCGGCCCCCTCCCCGGGCACCGCGCGAGCCTGGTGGGTGCCGCCGAGGAAGGCGAGCACGTCGTCGACCTGCTCGGCGAAGTCCGGCGTCTCGGCTCCGGGCTGGCGCAGCAGCGACTCGTGGAAGACGAGCCGGGGATGCCCGGCGAGCCGCGACCAGTCGAACGGCGCGGGGATCAGCAGCCCGTCGACCGTCCGGGGGCCCGGCGGGGGCTCGGGCGCCCGAGCCGGCGCCTGGCCCGGGGCGGGTCTGCCCGAGCGGCCGAGGCCCAGGTCGAGGCGGCCCGGGTGGAGGGCGTCGACGAGGCCG
The DNA here is from genome assembly GCF_019396325.1 of Nonomuraea ceibae. Lineage (GTDB taxonomy): Bacteria > Actinomycetota > Actinomycetes > Streptosporangiales > Streptosporangiaceae > Nonomuraea > Nonomuraea ceibae. Next base: position 38,215 of record NZ_JAHKRO010000042.1, on the reverse strand, counting down.
AACTCCTCGACGACCGACAGCGGCGTGCGGTGCCCGAGCTGGACCGCCCCCGAGCCCACCCGGATGGTCCGGGTGGCGGCGGCGATCAGCGCGATGAGCACGGAAGGCGCGGAGCTGGCCACGCCGGGGGCCAGGTGGTGCTCGGCCACCCAGTAGCGGCGGTAGCCGAACTCCTCGGCCCGGCGGGCCAGGTCGAGCGTGTTGCCCAGCGCGTCGGCGGCGCTGTGGCCGGACGTGATGGGGGCGAGGTCGAGGATGGAGAGGGTCATGACGTCCTTCCGGGGAACGGCCGGCTGGGGACCGCCTCGCGCAGCGCGGGCGCGATCTCCGCCTGGAACAGCTCCAGCGCGTCCCGGTGCCGGCGGGGGGTGAGGCCGTCGGCGTCGGCGTGCAGGTGCATCACCTCGTGGCCGAACCGCTTGTGATAGCGCAGCACCTTGTCCACGATCTGCTGCGGGCTGCCGACCAGGATGGAGCCGCGCTCGATGGCGTCCTCCAGCGTCGGGAACACCGGCCGGACGCCGAGCTCCGCCAGCAGGGCGATCCTCGCGTCGTAGATCGGCCGGTAGGTGGCGATCGCCTCCTGCGAGGTGCGGGCCGTGTAGAAGCCCGCGGTGCCCGCGCCGACGAGCGCGTCCGCCGGGTCGTGCCCGTGGTGCGCCCACCGCTCGCGGTAGTGATCGATCAGCTCGGCGTACGGCTCGATGGGGTTGGTGACGTTGGCCGAGAACAGCGGGTCGCCGTAACGGGCGGCCAGCTCCACGGACTCCTTGCTGGTGGCGCTGCCGTGCCACACCCTGATCGGCCGCTGGAGCGGCCGGGGCAGCACCTCGGCGTCGGTGAGCGGCGGCCGGAACCGGCCCTCCCAGGTGACCTTGTCCTCCCGCCACAGGCGGCGGAACAGCTCGTAGCCCTCCCGGTTGCGCTCCCACTGGTCCTCGGGGGTGACGTGGAAGAGCTGCGCCTGCGCGGTCCCGTTGCCCTTGCCGATGATCAGCTCCAGCCTGCCGTCCGACAGGTGGTCGAGCGTGGCGTAGTCCTCGTACGCGCGGACGGGGTCGAGCAGGCTGAGCGTGGTCACGGCGGTGAACAGGCGGATCGTGGCCGTCCTGGCCGCGATGTTGGCCAGCACCACGGGCGGCGACGACGACAGGAACGGCCGCTCGTGCCGCTCGCCCACGCCGAACCCGTCGAAGCCCAGTTGCTCCGCCAGCACCGCGTTCTCGACGACCTCGCGGAGGCGCTCGGTGGGTGAGCGGTCGTCGTGGTGCGCAATCAATGTGATAGCCAGAAATTTCATGATGCCTCCGCGTATCGGCTGGCCGGGCGGGCCAGCCCCAGCAGGCCGCGCAGTGTGCCCGCCTCGTACCCGGACCGGAACGCGCCCCGCGCGCGCAGCTCGGCCGTCAGCCGCCGGGTGATCTGCTTCAGGTCGTCCGGCACCACCGCCGGGCGCAGCCGGAACCCCTCGATCCCGGCCCGCCGCCAGTCGAGCAGCAGGTCGGCCAGCTCCCCCGCGGTGCCGGTGAAGATCGCCGCGTCGGAGGTCAGCTCGGCCCCGGCCAGCTCGTCCAGCCGGGCCTTGCGCGCGGCGGCGTCGTCGCCGACGAACACGAGCAGATCGGCGAACACCTTGACCTCGCCCGACAGGCCCCTGATCTCCCGGACGACGTCCCGCGCCTGCTCGGTCGAGCGCGGCGTCACGTACACGACGTCGGCCGCCCGCGCCGCGAACTCGTACGGCAGCCGCGCGTGTGCCAGCGCGGTGACCACGGGCTGGCCCTGCGGCGGGCGCGGCGTGATCGACGGGCCCTTCACGGTGAAGAAGCGCCCGGTGAAGTCGATGTGGTGGAGTTTGTCGCGGTCGACGAACCGGCCGGTCGGCACGTCGCGGATCTCCGCGTCGTCCTCCCAGCTGTCCCACAGCCGGCGCGCCACCTCCACCGCGTCGGCGGCCTCGGCGAACAGGTCCCGGACGTGGGGCGAGTCCGCGTCCAGCCCGTCGAGCGGCGGGAACGCGCGGCGGCCGAAGTGCCGCGCGTCGCTGCCGCGCGCCGAGATCCGCGCCTGCCACCCGGCTCGGCCGCCGCTGACGTGATCCAGCGTGGCGATGCCGGTGGCCACGTGGAACGGCTCGGTGTGCGTGGTCGTGGCCGTGGGGACGAGCCCGATCCACCTGGTCAGCGGCGCGATCCGGGCCGCCAGCAGGACGGCGTCGAACCTGCCCCGCACCTGCCCGGTCTCGTCGTCGTCCCCGTCGGCCAGCAGCGACTGCAGGCCCAGCGAGTCCTCGATGGTGACGAAGTCGAGCAGCCCGCGCTCGGCCTCGGCGACCTGCGCCGCCCAGTAACGGGCCGAGAAGATCGTCTCCGGCCTGGCGGTGGGCTCCCGCCACGCGGCCGGATGCCAGCCCGCGCCGTCCAGGGCGACGGCCAGGTGCAACGTCATGACAGCTCCAGGTGTTCGCGCAGCGTGGCGCCGGTGTACTCGGTACGGAAGACGCCGCGCTCCTGAAGCAGCGGCACCACCCGGTCGACGAAGTCGTCCAGGCCCCCGGGCGTCAGGTGCGGCACCAGGATGAACCCGTCCGCCGCGCCCGCCTGCACGTGTTCGTCGATCTGCCTGGCCACGCTCGCCGGGGTGCCGACGAACGTCTGGCGGCCGGTCACCTCGATGACCAGCTCGCGGATGGTCAGCCCCTTCTCCTGGGCGAGCGCCCGCCACTTCGCGGCCACTGCGGCGCGGTCGGCGAGCCGCACCCGGCCCTGCGCCACCTCCCCCGTCAGGTCCGGCTCCACGTCCGGCAGCGGCCCGTCCGGGTCGTAGGCCGACATGTCGCGCCCCCACACCTGCTCCAGGAACGCGATCGCGGTCTGCGGGCCCACCTGCCGGCTGCGGATCACCGCCGCGTTCTCGGCGGCGTCCTCCTCGGTGTCGCCGAGCGCGTACGTGGCCGCCGGCATGATCTTCAGCTCGTGCGGCGCCCGGCCGTGGCGGGCCAGGCGGCCCTTGACGTCGGCGTAGAACGCCTTGCCGTCGTCCAGCGTGCCGTGCCTGCTGAAGATCACGTCCGCCGTGGCCGCGGCGAACTCCCGGCCCTGCTCCGAATCGCCCGCCTGGATGATCACCGGATGGCCCTGCGGGCTGCGCGGCAGCGTGAACCGGCCCGCCACGTCGAAGTGCTCGCCCCGGTGGATGACCGTGCCGATGCCGCCCGGCCGGACGAACCGCCCCGACTCCCGGTCGGCGACGAACGCGTCCGGCTGCCAGGAGTCCCACAGCGCCCGCGCCAGCCGGACGAACTCCGCGGCCCGCGCGTAACGGTCGGCGTGGTCGAGGTAGCCGCCGCGGCGGAAGTTCTCGCCGGTGAACGCGTCGGACGTGGTCACCACGTTCCACCCGGCCCGGCCCTCGCTCAGGTGGTCGAGGGTGGCCAGCCGCCTGGCCAGCTCGTACGGCTCGTTGAAGGTGGTGTTGACGGTGGCCGCCAGGCCGAGCCGGGACGTGGCCGCCGCCAGCGCGCTGAGCACGGTCAGCGATTCGGGCCTGCCGACCACGTCCAGGTCATGGATGCGGCCCTTGAGCTCGCGCAGCCGTAACCCCTCCGCGAGGAAGAAGAAGTCGAACAGGCCGCGCTCGGCCGTCGCCGCCAGATGGGTGAAGGAGGAGAAGTCGATCTGGCTGCCCGAACGCGGATCGGACCAGACCGTGGTGTTGTTGACGCCGGGGAAGTGCGCGGCCAGGTGCACGCGGCGGCGCGGCCGGCTCACCGGTCCCGCCGGTGCGGCTGGTGCCAGGAGTCGGGCAGACCCTCGATCGTCTCCGCGAACGCCGGACGCCGGTACAGGTCGCGGGCGTAACCCCACAGGTGCTCGAACTCGCTCAGGTCGAACACCTCCAGCCGGGCCAGCGACACCCACAGCCGCACGTCGGCCTCGGTGATCGTGTCGCCCGTCAGGAACCGGTGCTCGCCCAGCAGCGCGTCCAGCCGCTCCAGCGCGGCCCGGGAGGCGCCGGTGTTGACCTCCGCGTAGATCCAGGCGTTCAGCTCGTCGATGCGCGGACGCAGGCGCACCGGGTACAGGTCGGCCCCGGCGCGGGCCCAGGCGTCGAACTGCGTGCCGAGGTCGATCGTGATGTCGGGGAAGTGGTTGCTCACGATCCGGCCGGTCAGGCGGTCCCACAGGACCGGGACCGACAGGTGGCCGTCATAGCCGGGCCGCGTCGCCTCGTACGCCTGCCCGAGCAGCGTGAACCCGTTGACCGGGTCGGGGCCGCGGTGGGCGCGGAACGCCCAGCCCCGGCCGTCGCGCTCGTCGTCCACGTACGACAGGGTGACGACGTCCTCCAGGCCCTTGAGCTTGCGGACGATGGCGACGCGCTGGGCGTACGGGCAGGTCCAGGCGGCGTAGACGTGGTAGCGGCCGGGTTCGGCGCGGAAGCCGCTCGAACCGTCGGCGGTGACGCGCCCGCGGAAGGGGTAGGCGGGCGTGCGGGCGTAGTGGCCGTAGGTGGCGTGGTCGGCGGGGCTCGCGAAGGCCGGCGCTTGCGTGGTCACAGTGGCTCCTGCGGTGGGCACAACGGTGGGCACGGTGTGAGTGGGCACGGTGTCAGTGGTCACGGGGGCTTCCTCAGGGGTGGGCGGTGAAGCGGCCAAACCGGCCCTGGTGGTAGAGCAGGGGGCGGGCGGCGGACCGCACCCCGGCCTCCGCCACCAGGCCCACGACCAGCACGTGATCCCCCACGTCGCGGATCTCGTACGGCAGGCACACCAGATGGGCGGACACGTCGAGCAGCAGCGGCGCGCCCAGCGGGCCGGGCCGCCAGCGGGTGGGCTCGGCGAAGCGGTCGACGCCCTTGCGGGCGAACCGGGACGCCACGTCGGCCTGGTCACCGGCCAGCACGTTGACGGCGAAGTGACCGGCCGCGCGCAGGGCGGGCCAGGTGGTCGAGGAACGGTCCACGTAGAAGGAGACGAGGGGTGGTTCGAGGCTGACGGAGGAGAAGGAGGTGGCCGTCAGCCCGACGGGAACGCCCGCGTTCTGCGCGGTGATCACCACGACGCCGGCGGCGTGCACGGCGAGGGCCTGGCGGAAGCGGTCGGCGTCGACGACGGGACCGGGCAGCGTTTCCGTCATCGGTCCTCCTCCGGGTCCGCTTCGTCGTCGGGGAGGTCGTACCAGTGGATGTCGCCGGGAAAAGGGTCAAGATCGATCACGAGAATGTCCTCACGGGGAGAAAGGCGTGGCTGGGTCGTGATCAACGACACTGCGCGCTGGCGACGTGACCGAAGTCCACGTGCGGGCGCCTGGTCAGGTTGAGTCCCTGGCTCATACCGGAAACGTACGTCGCGGCGTCCGTTAAGTCAACATTTCCTACTCGTTTTATAGGAATTGAAGACGCGCAGGCGGGAACGGGTTGTCGGGCAGCAGGATCACCCGGCGTCCCTCCCTCGGACGCAGCGCCGCGTCCAGGTGCAGCAGGGCGGCGCCGATGCCCGCCGCGCCCACCATGTAGCCCGTGTCGGCCGTCAGCTCGCCCGGCCGCAGCCGCCGGTACGCCTGATACCAGCGCAGCCCCCGGCCACCCGACCCGTCGGCGGTCCCGATCAGATGCTCGGCGAGCGCCTGCGCGTGATCCAGGTACGCCTGCCGCCCCGAAGCCGCCCACAGCCCCACGAACAGCTCAAGCAGCCCGGCCGCGCCGCAGCACTGGCATGCCGCGTTCCAGAACCCCGGCGTACGCCGCTGCGGCACCTCGCTCTCGACCACGCCGTGCGCCAGCCGCTCCACCCAGTCGAGATCCCCCGGATCGCCCCCCACCCGGTGAAGCTCGTGGAACATCCGGGCCACCCCCGCCGAGCCCGAACAGAACCCCAGATAGTGCAGCTCCCTCGCCTGCGGCACGTGATGCGGCACCACCGCGCACCGCCCCGCCACCACGCTCACCTCCCGCACGAACCCGGCCCCGCGCCGCGCCGCCTCCAGGAACCGCATGTCCCCGGTGGCCCCGTACAGCCTGGCCAGCAAGAACGCCGTCCCCGCCGTCCCCGCCAGGAACCCGGGCGCCACCGCGTCCTCCGGCAACGCCGCCCGATCCCCGCCCTCGGACTCCCCCGTCCGATCGTCAACGGGCCTCCCCGCGGGCGGGGGCGCCTCACGGGGGTCGGCGCGCTCGGAGGAGGCCGGCGGTTCACCGGGGTCGGCGCGCCTCAAGGGCTCGTCGGGAGTGTGGGCGTCGTGGGGCGTGGGGGCCTCGCCGGGGCGCCCTGGCGGCGTCCCTTCAGCGGACTGCGGCGAGCGGGGCGGCTCATTGTGCGGCGGGCGAGCGGGCGAAGGTGGAGGGGGCGGAGAGGGTGGGGGCGGAGAGGGTGGGGCGCCGAAGCGGTGGCCGGGGACGGCGAGGCCGGCGATGCGGGCGCCCGCCTCCAGCGCCACGTCCTCGCAGGCGCGCACGCCGAGCGCGGTGGCCGCGCGGAGCAGGGCGAGCACGATGCCGCCGTCACCCCGCTGCGCCGGGTCGCCGGTCCAGCCGGGCCCGCCCGGCAGCGGGCGGGCGGCGGCGGCGATGCGGGCGGCGGCAGCCGCGGCCTCCTCCTCGAACCCGCCGTCGCCCAGCGCCCAGCCGGCCTCGGCGAGCGCCACCACCGTGCCCGCCAGGCCGTGGTAGAGGGTCAGATCCGGCTGGTCACGCCACCCGGCCGCCAGGTAGCGGGCCCCGGCGCGGGCGTCCTCCAGGTACGTCTCGTCACCGGTGGCGTCGGCCAGCTCGAGGAAGAAGAGCACGATGCCCGCCGCCCCCGCGTAGAGGGACGCGGGCTCGGCGGGGACGGCCGCCCGGCCGCCCGGGTCGGGGTTGGCCGCCCAGTGCCGCCGCCCCCGGCCGTCGTCGACGGCGGCCGACCGGATCCACCGTGCCGCCTCGACGGCGGCGTCGAGGGGTGTGCGCGCGCGGGTCGTGTCCGAGCCCATGCGCTCAGTATCCCACAGAGACAGTAGGGAATTCCGCTACGTGTTACCGCTAACGCAACGCGCCGGGAAAGGACGCCTCTCCCGGCGCGTACCGGGAGCTATCTGTAGGTGATGTCGGAGGAGGAGTAGAGGCAGCTGACCCCGTCCGCACCGGAGCCGATCTTCTCGGGCTCGCTCCCCTTCGGAACGCCCCGATACTTCTCGCAGATCGTCGCGCTCCCGTACACCGTGATCCGGCTGAACCTGGCCGTGTCACCCCAGTTGGTGTTGATCCCGGCCAGCACCTTCGTGGACCGGGCGGTGACGCCGTCCATGACCACGTGCCGCTGGTAGGAGCTGGAGCAGTTGCCGCACGCCCGATAGAGCTTGCCCGAGCTGTGCACCTGGAAGTCGCGGATCGTCACGGTTCCCGCGCCGTTGTGCTGGAACACCTTGTCGGAGCCCGACTTCGCGCCGCCGCCCTCGACCAGGTAGCGCGCCGAGGAGCTGGAGCTCTTGAACGTGGCGGCGTCCTCGCCCACGTCGTTCCACCACACGTTGCGGATCGTGCACGAGCCCTCGCAGTGGATGCCGTCGCCGGCCGGGGCGTCGATGATCACGTTCTGGATGGTGCCGCCGTTCGCCACCACGAACATCGGGTCCTGGCTCTCGCCCTGCCCGCCGTCGCCGATGCCGTAGTAGCGCTTCATGCCGCCGTCGAAGAACGTGCCGACCTCGCGCGTCTCCGTCTGGTGGACGCTGCCGGTGTCGGACGGCCACGCGCCGCTGCCGTCGCCGCCTCCGCTGTCGCCGGAGCCGAGCTTGACGAGCCGCCACTGCTGGTTGGCGCCGTTCAGGTCGTCCCACTGGGAGACGCGGGCGCCGTCGCTGGTGGCCCACTCCCACGCCTCCAGGGCCTTGCCGCTGTGGCGGTTGATCAGGCGTACGTGCCCGCCGTCGGAGTCGGCCAGGCGGAACTGCTGGTTCCAGCCGTTCAGATCGGCCCACTGGACGATCTGCGCGCCGCCTTCGGCGTTCCACTCGTAGACGTCGAGCACCTTGCCGCTGTGCCGGGACTTGAGCCGGTAGTAGCCGTCGCCGGAGCTGACGAACCGCCACTGCTGCTGGTTGCCGTCGTTGCGCGCCCACTGCACGATCGGGGCGCCGTCGGCGGCGGCGAAGTCGTACAGGTCCAGGGCCTTGCCGCTGTGCCGGTTCACCAGGACGTACCAGGCGCCGGTGTCGACGGTGGCGGCCTGGGCCGGCGGTGGCAGCACGGCCAGGGCGCCCGTCAGTGCCGTCACCACGGCGGTGGCGGCCACGGACAGGCGGCGCAAGAGTTGACGTAACACGTCCGCTCCCTTCGGGTAAGCGCTTTCCCTGATTGATCCCACGCTCCCGGCCGACCGTCAACGAATGAGCCCTTCCCTCGGCGACAACCAGCGACTTCTCATGAACGTTTCACGCTCGGCCGCTCTCCCAGCCGCGTCCCACCAGAAGATCAACCCTTGTTGCAGTTATGGGCGCCTCCTAGAATCAACAAGCCATCAAGATCTTTCCAATCCGAGGGAGTCAAGATGACCTGGAAGACAGCGCTTGCCATTTCCACCGTGGCGGCCCTGCTCACCACTCCTGCTGTCATGGCGACACCTGCGGCGGCCACGAGCGTCACGCAGGAAGGGGCCGAGGCAACGGTTCTGGCCTGCTACTACTTCGTCAAGCGCGGAGATACGGCGAGAGGGATCGCCGGCAAACTCGGGATCTCCTACTCTACGCTCGCCGCCCTGAACCCGGGCGTTGACCTCAACAATCTTCACGTAGGACAGCGTCTGAGAGTGCCGGAAGCGAACTGCGACTGGTAGCCCTTCCCTGTAGCGCCGGATTACGTCGCGTCAGCGGGCCCGCGCGGTGGCCGCTCGATCAGTCGGAGGTTAACTGTTCGGGAATGAGACTCGCTTGGCATGGGCTTGAGGAAAGAGAAATGGCGTTACTTCCCTCAAGCCCGTAGCCGTCAAACGGGGTTATCCTGCGGGGTTCGTCTTGAGGATCTTGCCCTTGCGGTCGGCGACCAGGTAGCCGCCGTCGTACTCGTCGCTCAGGTAGACGAGCAGGACCTGCCGGGTGGCGCCGGTGAACGGGAAGTCGGTGTCGACGATGAGGTAGCGGGAGGTGGGTTTGGGGACGTTCAGGGCCTTCGGCGCCTTGCGGAACAGGGCGGGCAGGACGCTCCAGTCGAACGATTCCAGGTCCACGGCGGGGGACTTCGTGGTGTGGCCGAAGCCCTCCTGCTTGGTGACGACGCCGTCGCGGTAGAAGTAGCGGTCGTAGGCGCCCTTGCGGGCCTTCGCGGGGGCCTCGGCGGAGGCGTAGGTGGGGTAGACGGTGAGGCCGTAGACCTTGGTACCGCCGATGACGGGCTTCATGGCCTTGATCAGGTCACGCATGCCCGTCTCGGTGTGCAGGTTGACGGCGCGGGGAGTGGGGGTGGTGGTCTCCGCCTCCGGCGTAGGGTCCTCGGTGGGGGTGCGGGCGGGGGCGGCGAGGGTGGCGGCGTCTTCGGGCCGCTGCTGGGGGCTGCCGGTCGAGGAGGGGAGCTGCGTCCAGACGACGGCGGCGACGGCCACGACGGCGGCGGCCGAGATCGCGCCGACGATCCTGCCGGTCTTCCGCTTCCCCGCGGTCCGTCCCTGGGTCGGCATCCCGTAGGGCGCGGGGGCCGGCGGGCCGCCGTAGGGCCGGCCGGGGGGATGCGTCACCGCTCCCCGGGGAGGCGGGTACGGCGAGCCCCCGAAGGGCCCGGGCGGATGCGTCGGCGAGCTGCCCGCGGGCTGGTGGCCGTAGGGCCCGCCCCCGTGGGCCGAGGGGGCGTCGGTGGCGACGGTCAGGAGGTGGTCGAGGGTCTCGGGGCCGGGGCGGGCCGACGGGTCGCGGTTGAGCAGCGCCATCAGGGCGGGCCCGAGCGCCCCGGCCCGTTCCGGCGGCGGCACCTCCTGGTTGAGCACCGCCGCGAGCGTCGCCAGCGTGGTGGCGCGGCGCAACGGATGCCGCCCCTCGACCGCCACGTACAGCATCATGCCGAGCGACCACAGGTCGGAGGCCGGGTCGCCCTCGTGCCCGTTGATGCGCTCGGGCGCCATGTATTCGGGTGAGCCGATGAACGACCCGGTGGCCGTCAGGCTGGGCGCCTCGCGTACGGCGGCGATGCCGAAGTCCGTCAGGACGGAGCGCCCGTCGGAGCGGAGCAGGACGTTGGCGGGCTTGACGTCGCGGTGCTGGATGCCGACGGCGTGGGCGGCGCGCAGCGCCGACAGCACCTCGCGGCCGAGCCGCGCGACCTCCGCGGGGGGCATCGGGCCGTGGACGAGCCGGTCCTGGAGCGAGCCGCCGGTGACGAGCTCCATGACGAGCCACGGGTACGTGTCCGTGCCCTCGTCGACGATGTGGTGGATGGTGGCGACGTGCGGGTGGTTGAGCCGAGCCAGGGCGCGGGCCTCGCGCAGCACGCGGGCGCGCAGCTCGCGGGCCAGGGCCGGGTCGTGCTCGTCCATGGCCGGGTCGGGCGGCCGCACTTCCTTGAGCGCGACGTCGCGGTGCAGGGCGGTGTCCCAGGCCCGCCACACCAGACCCATGCCGCCGCCGCCGAGCCGTTCGCGCAGCTCGAAGCGGCCGTCGATGACCCGTTCACGCATGGGCAGCAGAGTACGCGTTCCGCTCGGACGACGGCAGTCCGGGTAAAGACGGCCAGATCCAACCATGGAGTAGTTGAAAGCTCACTATGGGTACTGACCACTGCGGATGATCAGATCACCACCCGCAGGGGGCACCCATGTACAAGCACGTCATCACCGCACTCGCAGCGACGGCCACCGGCGTCACGTTGATGGCCGCGCCGGCCGCGGCCGACGACTACGACGACCGGCTCAGGGAGTGGTGCGCGAACGCCACGTACCTGCCGCACTCGCCGCTGCGCGACGTGATCGGCGACGACGAGCTGGTCCAGTACCTGACCGACGACGAGTACGGCCGTGACGGCGTACGGATCAGCTACGACAGGCAGCCGACCGCCGAGGAGTGGGCCGAGATCAACGGCTACGTCCACGCGCTGATGGGCCAGGTCTTCGACTCGAACTCGAACGCGGACGCCACCGCCAGGCGCAACGGCCCGGTCGGCACGGTCAACGTGAACGGGCACGTCCGGGGCCTGATCACGGCGCCGTGGTGCGAGGAGTACAACCGCCGGTACGGCGCCTACCACCCGCACTGGGCCGACTCCTACCGTTCGAACTGGCCGCACTCCTACCGTCCGCAGTGGCAGCAGCCCTACGGCCCGTGGACCGGCCCGTGGACCGGCCCGTGGAACCGTCCGACCTCGTCGGCGACGACGACCGCGCCGCGCTCGTCCTCGGCACCGGCGGCACCGTCGACGCCGTCGGCACCGTCAGCTTCGTCCTCGCTGCTGGACAACATCGGCGTCACCGGGCTGCTCAACAGCCTCGGGCTCTCCCGCTGAGCCCCGAGCCGCTTCAGGCGGATCCGGCTCTCCCGGCCGGCCGGCTCCAGCTCGATCACGCGTGCGTCCTGTGGCAGGTGACGCAGGTCGTGGGTGATGAGGATGGTGGTCCGTCCGGCCATGAGCCGCCGCAGCGGCTCCATGATGCGCGTGGCCGTGGCCTGGTCGAGGCCGGTCATCGGCTCGTCGAGGACGAGCACGGGGGCGTCGCGCAGGATCGCCCTGGCGATGGCCACGCGCTGCCGCTGCCCCCCGGACAGCAGTCTGCCCCGCTGCCCGACCTGGGAGTCGTACCCCCGGGGCAGGGTCCTGACGAAGTCGTGCACCCCGGCGAGCTCGGCGGCGCGGATGACCTCGTCGTGGGTGGCGTCCGGCCGGCCGTAGGCGATGTTGTCGCGTACGGTCCCCGAGAACAGCAGCGTCTCCTGGTGCAGGATCGTGATGTTGTCGCGCAGAGACGCCCTGGTGAGCTCGCGGATGTCGTGGCCGTCGAGCAGCACGCGGCCGGTGTCGGGGTCGTAGAACCGCAGCAGCAGCTTGGCCAGCGTCGACTTGCCCGCGCCGCTGGGTCCGGTGAGCACGACGAGCTCGCCTGGTTCGGCGGTGAACGACAGGTTCTGGAGGGCGGGCCGTCTGCGGCCGGGATAGCGGAAGCCGACGTGCTCGAAGCCGACGCGGCCGGCGGCGCGGCCGGGCAGCGGCCGGGCGCCGGGGGCGTCCTCGACGGCGGGCCTGGTCCTGAGCACCTCCATGACGCGGTCGGAGCCGGCCGCAGCCTCCGACACGGTGAGCGCGATCTCGCCGAGGCTCTGCACGGCCGGGTAGAGCATGGCCAGGTACGCGGCGAAGGCCAGCAGGCCGCCCAGCGTGAGCCGTCCGGCGGCGATCTCCCACGCGCCGACGCCCAGGATGACGATGAGGCAGACGGTCTCCAGCACCTGGACGGCGGGACCGTACAGGCCGGCGAGCCACGCCTGCGACAGGTTGGCGCGCAGCCAGCCTCGGCCGGTCGCGTGCAGCCGGGCCGACTCGGCGGACTGGCGGTTGTAGGACTGGACGAGCGCCTGGTTGGCCAGCCCCTCCTCGATGACGCTGTTCATCTCGCCGTTGCTGGAGCGCTCGCGCGCCGAGGCCACCCTGAAGCGGGAGGCGAACATCTTCGACACCACGAGGAAGGCGGGGACCAGCGCCATCGTGATCAGGGCCAGGTCCCAGCGGACGTAGAAGGCGGCGCCGGCGAAGAAGACAACGCTGGCGGCCGTGGTGAACAGCTTGACCAGGCCCGATCCCATCAGCTCTTCGATGGCCTCGATGTCGTCCGTGAGCCTGGCCATGAGGTCGCCGAGGCGGCGGTTCTCCCCGTAGTCGGGCGAGAGCGTCTGGATGTGGGTGAACACCCGGTCGCGCAGGCTCAGCAGGAAACGTTCGGCGCCGACGGCGGTGGCGTACGTGCCGGTGAGCGAGGCGACGCCGGCGACGGCGGCGAGGCCGAGCCAGGTGAGCGCAGGCCCCCAGAACGCGCCGAGGTCGCGGGTGGTGAGCACTTCATCGGTGATCCGGCCGAACAGGCCGATCGCCGCGACTTCGCAGAGCGCGGCGACCGCGGCGAAAACGACGCCCGCGGCGAGCAACCAGCGCAGGCCGCGGGTGTTGGGCCAGAATTCACGGAAGGTGCGGCGGAGGGAGACCGCCGGCGCGAGCGCCGGACGGTCTCCCCGCCTAGGAAAAGAGAATGAGAGACGGCGGTCGGCCCGCCGACTCTCACGGCGTTCTCTTACCACCACCACCGCCTACGACGGCAGCCACCGTAGTAACGGCGGCGCCGACAGCAGCGGCGACGGTAGCAGTGGGACCGGTAACCACTCTGAATGAGAGTCATTTCTCCTCCCCCTGTTTCTAGTGCCCTAAAGGGACACTAGTCCTGATATACCCGTAAATCACCCCAATCACTTCGGCCAAAGAAGACTTGACCGGTCCCACCCGTTCCTTTTTGTTGCGGTAAATGGGCGGAAATGGGCTAGGTGATCAAATGCGCGGAAGGAAAATGCGGTGAATCCAGCCTTTGCGGGGAAACGGTCCGGCCTGCCGGCGCGACCTTGTGGAGCGCCTGAGCGTCACCGTGGAACCCGGCCCGCGGACCCGTCAAGAACGTCAAGCACACGGAAGGGGCCGGGGAGGTGTTTCGCCTTGGTACGGCGGGCCCTCCCCGGCCCCAGGTGCATCGCGCGTGCTTGAAGCAGTGCCCCAGCGCTTGAGGCGGTGCTGTGCCTCAGTGCTTGAAGGCGTCCTTGACGTTGCGGGCGGCGTCCTTCGCCTTCTCGCCCGCCTGCTTGACCTTGCCCTTGCTGCGGTCGGCGCGGCCCTCGGCCTCGAGGCGTTCGTCGTCGGTCGCCCGGCCCACGCCCTCCTTGGCCCTGCCCTTCAGCTCTTCGGCCTTGTTCGAGATCTTGTCGTCGGCGCCCATGTCGGCCCCCTGTCTGTCGCTTGATCCGGGCCTGCCTCCTATCCGAGCCCGGTGCCGGAAAACCTCCCCACGGCATGGCGGACACGTACGGTCCCCGGGCTCAGGGGCATCATCCAGAGCATGGGACCGATCGAGATCCAGCGCGTCTACGACCACGAGCCGGCCGAGGGCGCGGTGTTCCTGGTGGACCGGATGTGGCCGCGCGGGGTGCGCAAGGACGACCTCCGGCTCGACGGCTGGGCGCGGGACGCGGCGCCCTCGACCGAGCTGCGCAAGTGGTTCGGGCACCGGCCCGAGCGGTTCGCCGAGTTCGCCGAGCGCTACCGCGAGGAGCTGGCCGGGCGCGACGACGCCGTCCGGCCGCTGCTCGACGCCGCCGCGAAGGGCCGGGTGACGCTGCTCTACGGCGCCAAGGACACCGAGCACAACCAGGCGGTCGTCCTGCGGGACTACCTCAGGGAGCGGGCGGGCTGAGCCGCGCCGGGAAGCCGCCGGTCGCGATCGGGCCCCAGCGCTCGATGCGCACGCGGATCAGTGACTTGTCCTGGCGGCGCATGGCCTCGCGGTACTCGTCCCAGTCGGGATGCTCGCCAGAGATGCACCTGAAGTACTCGACCAGGCCCTCCAGCGCCTCCGGCATGTCGAGCACCTCGGCCCGGCCGTCGACCTGCACGTACGGGCCGTCCCAGTCGTCCGACAGCACGCAGATCGACACGCGGTCGTCGCGGCGCGCGTTGACGGCCTTGGCGCGATCCGGATAGGTGGAGATCACGATCCGGCCGTCACCGTCGACCCCGCAGGTGACGGGCGAGAGCTGCGGGCGGCCGTCGGCGCGGGTGGTCGACAGCAGGCCGTGGTGCCGGGGACGGAGGAAGTCGAGCAGCTCGGGCAGCTCCACCCGGCTGGCCGTCGCGATCCTTGGAGCCATTTCACCTACCTTTCCACAGCTTCGTACGACCTTCCAGTACTCGTACGAATGCGTTGCGTGATGTCCGTTGATCGGGTAAGCCAGTGACATGTCCTTGGAAGGGTGGTTACTGGGCGGGCGCTACCGGTTGCTCTCGAAGCTGGGAGAGGGCGGCATGGGCGCCGTGTGGCGGGCCCGCGACGAGCTCCTCGACCGTGAGGTCGCGATCAAGGAGGTGACCGCCGCCGGGCAGCGGGCGGCCGACACGATGCGGGAGGCGCGCATCGCCGCCAAGCTGACGCACCCGAACATCGCCGCCGTCCACGACGTGGTGCTGGCCGGCGAGCGGCCGTGGATCGTCATGCAGTACGTGCCGTCGAGCAGCCTGGCCCGGATGATCGCCGACCGGGGCCCGCTGGCCGTGCCGACCGTGACGCGCATCGGGCTGGAGGTGCTGGCCGCGCTCCGCTACGCCCACGCCTCGGGGGTGCTGCACCGGGACGTGAAGCCGGGCAACATCCTGCTCACCTCCGAAGGCCACGCGATCCTGACGGACTTCGGGCTGGCGACGACGCTGGACGGCGAGCCGTCGGGCCGGCCCGGCGTGGTCGTGGGCACGCCCGCCTACATCGCGCCCGAGCGGGCCGGCGGCGGGCCGGCCACGGCGCTGAGCGACCTGTGGTCGCTGGGGGCGACGCTGTACGCGGCGGTGGAGGGCCGGGCGCCGTACCGGCACAGCAGCGAGCTGGCCACGCTGAGCGCGGTCGTGAGCACCCGCCCGGACCCGTTCGAGCGGGCCGGTGAGCTGGCGCCGCTGATCGGCGGGCTGCTGGAGAAGGACCCCGAACGCCGCACCGGCGCCGCCGAGGCGCACGCGCAGCTGACCGCCCTGCTGGGCAAGTCCGAGCCCGCGCCGCCCGACCGGACGACGGGCGGGGCCGCCGCACAGCGGACCGGCCGCGGGCGGCGCTGGTGCGCCGGTGGGCGGCGGCGGGAGACGGCGGGGCTGCTGGCGCTGGCCGGGATCGTCGTGGCCGCCACGTCGTGGAGCGCCACCCCCGTGGCGGGCCCGCCCGTGCCCGCCCCGCACCCCACCACCACCGCGACCGCCACAGCCACGGCCACGGCGACCGCGACGGTCACCGCCACGGCCGAGCCGGCGCCGGAGACAACGCGCCCGCAGACGACCCGGTCGGAAGCGACCACTTCGGAACCGACCCCGTCGGAAGCGAGCCCATCGGAACCGGCCACCCCGTCGGAAGCGACGCCCCAGAGCAGGACCACGCAGCCGGACACAACGACCCAGGCCGGCGAGACGTCCCATGCGCGCCCCCGCCGGGCCGCGAACTCGTCCGACCGGCAACGGCCCGACCAGCCCCCCGGTCAGGCCAGGAAGAAGACCGACCACGGCAAGGGCCCCAAGCGCTAGTTACGTACATTTGCCGATGCGTTCCCATACCCGCCGTGCTTACTGTCTGCCGGTTCGAACGCCGTCCGTGAAGGTGGGTACATGCGTACGTTGACCGCGTTCCTCTCCACCGTCGTGCTGGCCACGGCGCTCACCGCGCCCACGGGCCAGGCCGTCGCCGCGGCGAAGCCCGCGGCGGGCCAGGCCGACGTCGTCTACCAGCGGGCCGACTTCGCCGGCGGCACCGCGGAGGGCACCACCGCCGGCGACGGGCTGTCGTTCGCGAGCGTCGCGGGCACCGCCTCCTACACCGACGCCCTCGGCACCCGGACCTGGGAGTACGCCCGCTGGACCGGGCCCGAACGGCAGACGGGCTTCGGCGCGACCGAGCTGATCGCCTCCTGGACGGCCGACATCCCGGCCGGGAGCTGGATGCAGGTCGAGGCACGCGCCCGGCACGCCGCCGGGCTGACGAAGTGGTACGTGCTGGGCCGCTGGGCCTACGGCGAGGGCGACATCCGCCGCACGTCGGTGCCCGGCCAGGGCGACGCCGACGCGAACGTGGCCGTCGACACGCTGGTGGCCGCCGACGGCCGGCTGATCGACGCCTACCAGCTCCGCGTCACCCTCTACCGGACGCCGGGCTCGGCGGTGACGCCACGGGTGCGCACGCTGGGCGCGATGGCCTCGCACGTCCCGGAGCGCAAGAGGGTCCCGGTGAGCCCCGGCGGCGGCGCGTGGGGCACGGAGCTGGACGTGCCGCGCCGCTCGCAGAGCATCCACTCGGGCCACTACCCGGAGTGGGACGGCGGCGGCCAGGCGTGGTGCAGCCCGTCCTCGACCACGATGGTGCTGGGCTACTGGGGCCGGTGGCCGAGCGCGCAGGACACCGCCTGGGTGGACCCGTCGGACCCGAACCCGGAGGTCGACCACGCGGCGCGCTACACCTACGACCACGCCTACCAGGGCGCGGGCAACTGGCCGTTCAACGTCGCCTACGCGGGCCGCTACGGCGTGGACGGGTTCGTGACGCGGCTGCGGACGCTGACGGAGCTGGAGAAGCTGGTCGGCGCGGGCATCCCGGTGATCACCTCGCAGTCGTTCAAGAAGGGCGAGCTGCCCGGCGCCGGGTACGGGACGGACGGGCACATCATGGTGGTCGTCGGCTTCACCGAGAACGGCGACGTGATCGCCAACGACCCGGCCTCGCCCAGCAACGACGCGGTGCGCCGGGTCTACCCGCGGGCCGACTTCGAGAACGTGTGGCTGCGCAGCTCCAGCAGCGGCGGCGTGGTGTACGTCATCCACCCGCCGGGCCGCGCGCTGCCCGCCACGACGCCGGAGCTGCCGGCCAACTGGTGATCACAGCCGTGAGACGCCGCACGCCCGGCCGGGCGAGTCGGCGACGCGGTCCTCGTACACGCCGACCTTGAACGTGATGAGGTCCAGGCAGCGGGTGAGCTCCTCGATCTGGCCGCTCACCCGCTCCTGGTGGGCGCGCATCAGCTCCAGGCGCTCGTCCTCGGTGCCGGGGCCCTGGCGGACCAGCTCGGTGTAGCGGCGGATGTCGGGCAGCGGCATGCCGGAGGCGCGCAGGAGCACGCACATGCCGAGCCAGTCGACGTGGTCCTCGGTGTAGACGCGGCGGCCTCCGGCGTCACGCTCGACGGGGTGGGCCAGGATGCCCTCTTGCTCGTAGAAGCGCAGGGCGTGCACGCTCAGGCCGGTGCGCTCGGCGACCTGCGAGATGGTCAGCATGGTGTCCAGTTTGACCTAGAGCCGACTCTAACTCCTAGCGTGCGGACCACGTACCGGACTCTTGGAGGGACCATGCGTTACCGCGCTCTCGGCGGCACCGGCATCGAGGTGAGCACGCACTGCCTGGGGACGATGATGTTCGGCTTCGTGGCCAACCGGGACCACGACGAGTGCGCCAGGATCATCCACACGGCGCTCGACGCGGGCGTCAACTTCGTCGACACGGCCGACATGTACTCGGCGGGCGAGTCGGAGGAGATCGTCGGCAAGGCGCTGGCCGGGCGGCGCGACGAGGTGGTCCTGGCCACGAAGGTGCACTTCCCGATGGGCGAGGGGCGCAACCGGAGCGGCAACTCGCGGCGGTGGATCGTCATGGCGGTCGAGGACAGCCTGCGGCGGCTGCGCACCGACTGGATAGACCTGTACCAGGTGCACCGGCCGGACCACACGACCGACGTCGAGGAGACGCTGGGCGTGCTCGGCGACCTGGTGCGGGAGGGGAAGATCCGGGCGTTCGGCTGCTCGACGTTCCCGGCGGAGCAGATCGCCGAGTCGCACCACGTGGCCGAGCGGCGCGGGCTGCCGCGCTTCCGCACCGAGCAGCCGCCGTACTCGCTGCTGGCGCGCGGCGTGGAGGCGTCGGTGCTGCCGACGTGCCAGAGGTACGGAATGGGCGTGCTGACGTGGAGCCCGCTGGCGTCGGGGTTCCTGACGGGCCGGATCCGCAAGGGCGGGCCGATCGACCTGTCCAGCGGCCGGGCCCGCATCACCCCGGCCCGGTTCGACCCGGCGATCCCGGAGAACCAGGTCAAGCTGGACGCCGTCGAGCGGCTGATCGAGCTGGCCGACGACCTCGGCTGCACGCTGCCGGAGCTGGCCACGGCGTTCCCGCTGGCGCATCCCGCCGTCACGTCCGTGATCATCGGGCCGCGCACGCCGGCCCAGCTCGAAGCGAGCCTGAAGGGCGCCTCGCTCGTCCTCGACGACGCGGCGCTGGACCGCATCGACGAGATCGTCCCGCCCGGCGTGAACCTGTACCAGCCGGACGGGGCGTGGCGCCCTCCGTCGCTCACGGACCCGGCTCTGCGCCGCCGCCCGCTCGGCGACCGGCCGGCCGCCTAGCGCGGCTCGATGACGCCCTCCCGCACCAGCCTGTCGAGCGTGGCGGCCATCGCCTTGGCGTCGTTGAGGTGCGGGAACGGCTCGTCGGGGACGTCACGGCGGAGGAAGCGGCACAGCGGCTCCCAGCCCTCGCGCACGTCGAACACCAGCAGCCGGTCCGCCGGCAGGCTCGCCCGGACCTTGTCCACGTGCCGCTCGAAGGCGGCCAACGCGACCTTCTCCTCCGGCATGCCGTCGGTGAAGGTCCAGTCGTCGAGGCCGAACACGTCCCGCCCGATCTCGGTGAGGAGCGGAGTGATCAGGTCCATCCTGCCGAACACCGCCGCGGCGGCCTCGGGCAGGTCGGGCGGCAGCTCGCGGCCGGGGCCCTCGGCCATGAGCGTGCCCATGCTCACGTACCAGGCGTGCGGGTCGCGTACGGTCAGGACGACCTTGGCGTCGGGGAACGCCTCGGCCTGGGAGCGGTAGAAGTGGGAGGCCGGCCAGTCCTGGGAGGAGCGGTAGCCGTCGAACACCCGGGCCCAGTCGGGCTCGCCGCCGCCGGCCAGCGGCGCCCAGCGCTCGGCGATGCCCGGCTTGGTCATGACGTCGAACATGTGGAAGCAGGGCCCGAACCCCAGCCGCTCCAGCGCGGCCTTCATCGAGCTCGTCCCGGTGCGCGGGAACCCCGCGCCGATCACCTCTAACATGTTGGGCCTCTCGCTCTCGGGAATGCCTACTCCCATTAGAGACGCAAGAGGCCCGCAATGTGACAGGAAGTCAGCGAGTCGGGTCAAACGCCCGCAGCGCCTCGGGCTGCTTGCCCGTGGTGATCTGCTCGGCGAGCATGCGGCCGGTGGCCGGGCCGTGGGTCAGGCCCCACATGCCGTGGCCGCCCGCGACGTAGATGCCGGGCACCCGGGTGGCGCCGATCAGCGGCATGCCGTCGGGGGTGACGGGACGCGGGCCCACCCACGTGTCGGTGCGCTCCTCCCAGTGCACGCCGGTCAGCAGCGGCTTGGCGGAGGCGATGATCGCGTCCACGCGGCGCTGGAAGAGCGGGGCGTCCGGGTCGCGGAACTCCATCGTGCCCGCGACGCGCAGCTTGCCCTGGTACGGGGTGCAGGCGACGCGCACGGCGGGCAGGTAGATCGGGCCGCGCACCGGCTCGTCCGTCGGCACGGTGAAGGAGTAGCCGCGCCCGGCGCGTACCTGGGTCCGCACGCCCCACTCCTTGGCGAGCCGGTTCAGCCAGGCGCCGGTGGCGAGCACGACGGCGTCGGCCTTGACGCTGTCGCCGTTGGCGGCGCGCACGACCTGCTTGCCGCCCTCCTGGTCCACGCCGGTCACGGTGAAGCCGTCGCGGATGACGCCGCCGCGCGCGGTGACGGCGTCGGCCAGCGCGTGGGTGAACGCGCCCGGGTCGACGTAACGCTGCCCGTCGAGCCGGATGCCCGCCTCGGCCTGCACGGAGAGCTGCGGAGCCTGCTTGCGCAGCTCGGCGCCCTCGAAGGCGGCGTAGCGGATCTCCAGCCCGGAGTCGTTGATGCGGCGCAGCTCGTGCAGCAGCGAGACGGCCTGCTTCGGGGTGCGGAAGGCGGCCATGATCGGCGCCTCGACGGTGGGGGCCTCGACGCCGCTGGCGGTGAGGACGTCGAACGCCTCCAGGCACTCCTCGTTGAACGGGAGGTTGGCCCGGACGGCTCGGCCCCAGTCCTTCCAGTTGCAGTGCAGCGCGAACCGGGTCAGGAACGCCCACAGCCCCACGTCGGGCGTCGTCGGCACGTGCAGCGGCGCGTCCCGGTCGAGCAGGGAGCGCAGGCCGTAGCGGAGCACGCCGGGCTCGTTGAGCGGGATGGCCAGGCCGGGCGACAGCCAGCCCGCGTTGCCCCAGGAGGAACCGGCCGCGACCCCGTCACGGTCGACCACGGTCACCTCGACGCCGCGCTCCTGCAGGAACCAGGCGGTGGACAGGCCCACCACACCGGCGCCGATCACCACTGCCGTTCGCGGCCCGCCGTCGATACGCATTGCCACCCTCTCCGCTCTGTCGCGTTACACCTGCAGGATCGCCCGTAGGACGCGAGAACGGTTCATCTGCGTGCGACAACCGGGGGGCCGTCGTTTGTCCGGCCAGGACAACGCGGCCCGGCTAGGGCGACGCGGCGGCCAACGCGATGATCATCGCCAGTCGCTTCTCCGGCTGGTCGAGGCCCAGATCGGTGATCGCGGTCATCTTCCTGAACCGGTAGCGCACGGTGTTCGGGTGCACGCCGAGCCGGGTGGCGGCCACGGCCAGATCGCCCTGCGCCTCCAGCCAGGCGCGCAGCGTCTCGATGTAGCGGGTGCCATGCTCGGCGTCGTGCCTGGTCAGCTCGGCGACGGGGCCGCGCGCCGGGGTGCGGCCCGCCGACGCCGCCGCGCGCAGCCGCTGGAGCAGGATCGCGTCCCACGACTCGTCGTAGACCACGGCCAGGTCGCCGTCGGGCCGGGCGGCGCGCAGGGCCAGGCTCTCGTCCGCCTCCTGCCTGCTGGCGGGCAGCTGCGCGGGCACGGCCGGGCCGCCGACCCCGGCCATCAGCGTGACCCGGCGCGGCAGCACGTGCGCGATCGCGGCCACCCAGTCGCGGGCGGGCGTCGGCTCGCCGCCGCTGGGCAGCACCGTGTAGAGCGTGTTGCCGAACAGCGCGCTGCGCCCCGGCCGCGACCAGCCGAACCCGGTCGTGGCCCGCTCGAACGCCATCAGGATCGCGGCGTGCGCCTCGTCGCCGACGTGCGCCTGCAACGCGATCACCCGGAACTGGCCGCCGGGCAGCCCCAGCCGGCTGATCAGCGCCGGGGCGTCGGCGGTGCCCTCCAGCAACTGGATGACCAGGTCGGACTCCACCTGCCGCTCCAGGTCGGCGCTCACCCGCGAGCGCAGCAGGTGCAGCGCGACGGCCCGGGCGCCGTCGGCCAGCACGGTCAGCGGCACGCCCTCCAGCGGACGCTCGCACTCCACCCAGATCGACCCCAGCAGCTCGCGCCCGGCCCGCACGGCCACCACCATCCGGCCGCGCAGCCCGTGCTCCGGTGACGGCGCCACGAACACCGGCTCGTCGGAGGTCGCCAGGTGGCGGAAGACCCCTTTGCGCGCCAGCAGCCGCCGCATCGAGTCGGGCACCCGGCGGCCCAGGATCGTCTCCAGCCGGACGGGGTCGGAGCTCTGCTGGGAGCCCGAGTAGGCCAGCACCCGCGACATCTGGTCCTCGATCGTCACCGGGTTGCCCAGCTCGCCGGCCAGCGTGTCGGCGAAGGCGAACAGGTCGGTCGGGCCGCGGCCCGCCTCGGTCTCGCGTCCCTCCAGGACCAGGCCGTACACCACGCCGAGGAGCTGGCTCCAGGACACCTCGGGGTCGACGGCGAGCACGGCCATCCCGGCGTCGCGGGCGCCGGTCAGCGCCTCGTCGTCGCCCGGGACGCCCTCGCGGACCAGCACCACGACGGCTCTGGCGGCACGGGCCAGCCGGATCGCCTCGGCGGTCGACTCCACGCCCACCGCCAGGTACACGTCACCGCCGGCCGGCCGGTCGTCGGCCGGATCGTGGACGACGACGCTGCGCAGCTCGACGCCCCGGGAGGCGGGCGCCAGCCGCAGCCGCGCGCCGTAGCCTCCCAGCACGTTCACCAACCGGTCCAGCTTCAGCATCCGCGCAGCGTACACGCAGGATGCCCGCGGCGGAGGTCAGCCGCAGTTGGCGAGCCTGCCGCGCTTTCCGACGGCGGTGGCGTAGTTCCGCGTGCCGTTGGTCGTCTTGCCCTCGAAGTCGACGCACTGGCCCTTGCCGTAGCCGATGGCGGCGGCGTAGTACTTGTACGTCCTGGCCGTCAGCGTGCCCGGGTCACGGTACGCGCCGCCGCCCTGCACCTTGAGGATCGCCTGGGTGTAGGTGGACTTGCCGGCGTACCTGGTCTTGATCATGGCGACGCAGTTCTGCTGGCTGGCGCGGTTCCACATCAGATAGACGTGACCCCACGTCGAGCCGCGGTGCTTCACCGCACGCTTGTTGTCGCTCACATGCGTCCAGCCGCCCCGTCCGGACTGCTCGGCGCACGCGGCCTCGGGGGTGTAGGCGGCGGCCATCGCCGGCGCCGGGTGCAGGAGGACCGTGCCGGCGCCGAGCATGGCTGCCAGGGCGAGGGCCTTCTTACGCACGTGGTACGTCCTTTCATCGGGAACGAAGCGAGATCATGTTTGCATATGGATGATCCTCTTTGTGGGGTTTTGGGGTAGGGGAAAGTCCACCTGAACGCTCCTCATGCCCTCACTGACCGGAGATGTCCGTTCTCCATAGGCTGCACGACATGTCCAACGCCTGGTCCGCGCTCCGCGGCTCCCCCTTCAGGTTCCTGACGTCGCGCTGGCCGTGGCGTGGCCTGGTCTACACCCTCGTCCACGCCCTGCTGTGGGCGCCGGGGGTCGTGGCCGTGAGCCTGCCGCTGCTGTTCCCGTTCTGGGCCGCGTACATGGCCAGGATCGAACGCCGGATGGTGCGGCTGGCCGGGTTCGAGGCCATCCCCCGGCCGCCGGGCCCGGGCGGGCTCGCCAGGCTCCAGCAGCCGATGTTCTGGCGGGAGGTGGCCTTCGCGGTGGTGCAGCTCGCGACCGGGCTGCTGTCCGTCGTGTTCCTCGCCGTGGCGGCCGCCCTGTCGGTGCTCTGGGTGGTCGTGGCGCTCGTCGTGTTCACCGCGATCGAATGGCAGACGCGGCCCGAGCCGCTGGAGCTCACGCTCGCGCTCGCCGCCAGCCTCCTCGCCACCGTGGCGCTGCCGTACGTCTCGACCCTGCTCGCCTGCGGGCAGAGCTTCCTGGCCACAATGCTGCTCTCCCCCCGGATGGACGAGCTTCAGTCGCAGGTGACGTCGCTGGCCAGGGCCAACATCGCCGAGCTGGAGCGGTTCGAGGGCGAGCGGCAGCGCATCGAGCGCGACCTGCACGACGGCACCCAGCAGCACCTGGCCACCGCCGCGATGCGCCTCGGCATGCTCGAACTGGAGCTGCGCGAGTCCATCCCCGCCGGGCCCAGGCAGGACGCCGCGCTGGAGTCGCTGGAGGCCGTCAGGCGCGAGAACGAGCTGGCCCTCGACACCCTGCGCGACGTCGTGCACGGGCTGCGCCCCCGCACGCTGATCGACGACGGGCTCGGGGCCGCGCTGCGCGAGCTGGGGCACCGCATGCCGGTGCCCGCCACGGTCGAGGCCGACGGTGTCGGACGGCTCCCGCTGCCGGTCGAGTCGTCGCTCTACTACATCGCCAGCGAGGCCGTCGCCAACGCCGTCAAGCACGCCATGCCCGACCGGATCCACGTCACGCTGGCCGCTCCCGGCGACCGCATCGTGCTGACCGTCACCGACGACGGCCTCGGCGGCGCCAGCTCGGCGCGCGGGACCGGGATCGTCGGCATGTACGAGCGGGCCGCGATGCTCTCCGGCGACCTCGTCGTGGACAGCCCGCCCGGCGGCCCCACGAGGATCGTCGCCGACATCCCCCGCCCTCGATGAGCGACAATGGGATCATGCGTGTGGTGATCGCCGAGGACGCGGCCCTGATGAGGGAAGGGCTGGTCGCCCTGCTCCAGCGCTTCGGCCACGAGGTCGTCAGCGCCGTCGAGGACGCCGACGAGCTGCTGCGGGCCGTCGCCGAGCACCGCCCCGACGTGGTGATCACCGACGTGCGGATGCCGCCGCGCAACCTCGACGACGGGCTGCGCGCCGCCCTGGAGATCCGCGCCGCCCATCCGGGCATCGGCGTCCTGGTGCTGTCGCAGTATCTCGGCGACGCCTACGCGGCCAAGCTCATCGCCGAGCCCCGGGGCGGCGTCGGCTATCTGCTGAAGGACCGCGTGGGGCGCGTGACCGACTTCATGCACTCGCTCGACGTCGTCGCGGGCGGCGGGATCGTCATCGACCCCAAGGTCATCGGCCACCTGATGGCCGCCAACCGCCCGCGCGCCATCGACACGCTGAGCGAGCGCGAGCGCGAGGTGCTGGGCCGCATGGCCGCCGGGGAGAGCAACAGCCACATCGCCGCCGGGCTGCACGTCACCGAGGGCGCGGTGGTCAAGCACATCGGCAACATCTTCGCCAAGCTCGGCCTCCAGGCGGAGGACGGCAACCGGCGGGTCCTGGCGGTGCTCACCTACCTCCAGGCGGCCGACGAGCCGCGCATCTAGGCTGGTCCCCATGCGCACTGTGGTGATCGGCGCCAGCGGGCACATCGGCACCTACCTGATCCCCCGGCTCGTCGAGGCGGGACATGACGTGGTGGCCGTCAGCCGCGGCCGGCGGGGCCCCTACACCCCGCACGGCGCCTGGCGGAAGGTCACCACGGTGGTCGCCGACCGGGAGGCGGAGGAGGCGGCCGGGACGTTCGGCGCGCGGATCGCCGGCCTGGGCGGCGACGCCGTCATCGACCTGATCTGCTTCGAGGAGTCCAGCGCCCGGCAGCTCGCCGAGGCCCTGGCCGGGCGGGTGCGGCACTTCCTGCACTGCGGCACGATCTGGGTGCACGGGCCCAGCGAGCAGGTGCCGACGACGGAGGACCGGCCCCGGCGGCCGTTCGGCGACTACGGGATCAAGAAGGCGGCCGTCGAGTCCTACCTGCTGCACGAGAGCGGGCTGCCGGTCACCGTGCTGCACCCCGGGCACATCACCGGGCCCGGCTGGGTGCCGGTCACCCCGGCGGGCAACGTCGATCCCGCCGCGTTCCAGACGCTGGCCGACGGCGACGTGCTGACGCTGCCCAACCTGGGGCTGGAGACCGTCCAGCACGTGCACGCCGACGACGTGGCCCGGCAGTTCACGGCCGCGCTGGCCGCCCGCTCGGCCGCCGTCGGGGAGAGCTTCCACTGCGTGGCCTCCTCCGCGCTCACGCTGCGCGGCTACGCCGAGGCGGTGGCCGGCTGGTTCGGGCAGGAGGCGCGGCTGGCGTTCCTGCCGTGGGAGCGGTGGCGGGAGACCGTGCCGGAGCCGGACGCCGAGATCACCTACGACCACATCGCGCACAGCCCGCACTGCTCGATGGCCAAGGCCGAGCGCCTGCTCGGCTTCCGCCCCCGCTACACGCCGCTGGAGGCGGTCGCCGAGGCCGTCGACCGGCTGATCCGCGACGGGATCATCCGCGCGCCCGCCTAACGCAGCCGGGCCACCGTGACCAGGGCCATCACCAGGTGGACCACGGCCACCAGGAGCACGGCCGCGACCGCGACCGGCAGCGGCGGCAGGACCCAGGCCGCCGCCGCACACGCGACGCCGACCAGCGTCGTCGCCAGCCCGCCCGGCCGTTGCGCGCGCTTCCACTCGCGGGCCGGCGCCTCCGGCAGGTCCGGAGTGACCCTCGGCAGCGCCCGGCCCAGCGCGACCAGCAGCAGGCCGAGGGAGGCGGCCATGATCTGCTCGATCGGGACCGCGTACCCGGCGGTCCAGACGAGCAGTCCCGTGTGAAGGACCAGCAGGAACGGCGGCAGCGTGCCGAGCACCACGCTCAGCGCGGCCCGCGACGGCGTGAGCGTGAACAGCGTGTTCAGGACCGCCGGGGCCCGCCGCCCCACCACGACGCCCGCGCCCAGGGCTGCCACGACGAGCACCAGCGCGGCCGGGAGCGCCCCGGCGGCCAGGAGTCGCGGCACCCGGACCCCGGCCCGGTCGGGCGTGGCCTCCCTGGTCGTGATCAGCTCCGGCAGCGCGTCCCACAGCGCCCAGCTCACGGCCAGCATGGCGGCCAAGGAGAGCGTGGCGATGACGGCTCCTGTCCTGGGGAAGTTCATGGCACCGACCGTAGGTCCGCGGCCTACGGTCGGAACATCCGCTTTTTGTCATGTGCCGGATGTCATCTGCCCGCCCCGCGCGGCCCGCCGTATGCTGCGAGCATGCGGGGCTGGACGGAGTTCGACGGCGACCGGGCCCCGGTGGCGCTGGAGATCACCTTCTGGGGCGCCGCGCTGCTCAGCGCGCTCATCTACCTGGCGACCCTGCACCCCGACATCCGGCCCGGCCTGGCGGCACAGCCGCTGATCTCGGCACTGTTCTGGATCGGCGGCGCCGCCCTGCTCGCCGCGTGCGTGCTGTGGTTCTTCCTGCCGTGGCGGGCCTCGGCGCCCGCCCGGCGCAAGGCCGTCACCGTGCTGTTCCTGGGCGCGAGCCTGCTCATGATGTCCGCGGGCAGCATCACCACGCTGCTCATCTCGTGCCTGGCCGTGGGCAACGCGCTCGTCGTGTTCGGCATGCGCGGCGCGGCGCTCTACCCGGTCCTGACCGGGCTGCTGCACTTCGGGGCCGGCCTGGTCAACCCGGCGCAGACGCTGTTCATGGCCGTGGTCAACGGGCTGCTCGCGATGTTCCTCTGCCTGGTGATCGTCCTGGTCATGATGGCGTTGCTGGAGGCGCACCGGCAGGCCGTACGGACCCGGCGCCTGCTGGTGGAGCTGGAGGAGGCGCACGCCGCGCTGCGCCGCCACGCCGAGCAGGCGCGTGACCTGGCCGTCGCCGACGAGCGCGCCAGGATGGCCCGCGACATGCACGACAGCGTCGGCCACCACCTCACGGTCATCAACATGAGCTTGGCCAACGCCCTGCGGTTCCGCACCGCCCGGCCCGCCTCGGCGTGGGACGAGGTGCGCCAGGCGCAGGAGCTGACCCTCGACGCGCTGAACGACACCCGCCGATGGGTCCGCGCGCTCAAGCCGCTGCGCATGGAGGGCCGCACCGGCGCGGCGGCGATGGAGCTGCTGGCCGCCTCGTTCCGGTCGGCCGACCTGGAGGTGGCGTTCACCGTGGACGGCGAGTGGCCCGCCGTGGCCGAGGGGCACGAGCTGGTCTGCTACCGGGTGCTGCAGGAGGGGCTGACGAACGTGCTGCGGCACGCGCGGGCCCGCCGCGTCGAGGTCGCGCTCGGCTGCGCGCCCCGGGAGGTCACGGTGACGATCGCGGACGACGGCGACGGCGCCGACCCGGCGCGCGTGGCGGAGGGCTTCGGCCTGCGCGGGCTGGAGGAGCGGCTGGCCGGGATCGGCGGCGTCCTGCAGATCGACAACCGGCCCGGCGACGGATTCGCGCTGACCGCGACGGTGCCCGCGTGATCCGCGTCCTGCTGGTCGACGACCAGATCCTCATGCGCGAAGGGTTGCGCAAGCTGCTGGAGATCGAGCCCGGCATCGCCGTCGCCGGAACGGCCCGCAACGGCCTCGACGCCCTCGAACTGCTCGCCGGGACGGCCGCGGACGAGCGTCCGCACGTCGCGCTCGTCGACGCCCGGATGCCCGTGATGGACGGGGTCGAGCTGGTGGGGCGGCTGCGCACGGATTTCCCCGGCATCGCGGCGATCATGCTGACCACGTTCGACGACGACGCGTACATCTTCGGCGGGCTGCGCGCCGGCGCCCGCGGCTACCTGCTCAAGGACACGCCGCCTGACGAGCTCGTCGGCGCCGTGCGACGGGTCGCCGCCGGGGAGACCGTGCTCGGCGGGCCCGCGGCCGCGCGGCTGGTCGCCGCGCTGCGGCAGGACGAGCCGCCCGCCGCGGCGCCACTCACCGGGCCGCTCACCGGGCCGCTCACCGGGCCACTCACCGGACCACTCACCGGGCCGCTCACCGGGCGCGAGCTGGAGGTGGCCCGGCTGGTCGGCCTCGGCGCGACCAACCGGGAGATCGCCCGGCGGCTGGACATCTCCGAAGGCACGGCCAGGAACCACATCTCCAGCTGCCTGCGCAAACTCTCCCTGCGCGACCGCACTCAGCTCGCCGTGTGGGTGACCCGGGGCTACTGACCGGCCTGTTCCAAAGGTTTGGCCGCCGCCAGGGCGCGCAGGAGCTGCTGCCTGCGCTCGGCGAAGGCGGCGCCGATCCGTTTCAACCGCTTGTCGCCTGCCGTCCTGGCCAGCAGCGGCAGCATCGTCGTCTCCTCCTCCCGCATGTGCGGGACGATCGACTCGGCCAGCAGCTCCAGCGTCTCCACGAACCCGGCCGAGCCCGCCTCGGCGCGCCGCAGCGCGTCGAGCAGGACCTCGGCCTCCTTGTGTGCTTCCAGCCCGTGATGGGCGTCGATGCCGGGATAGACCCGATCCTCCTCGGCGCGAGCGTGCGCGGTGAGAAGAACGTGCAGCTCGGCCACGGTGTCCCGGCGCTCGCCCCGCTCCGCCTTGAGCCGGTCGAGCAGTGCTTCCACCCGCCGGTGATCAGCGGTGATGAGGGTGATGACGTCGGCAGCCATGGCAACGGGACTACCCCGGCCCCGGCCGCCCAACCTCAGCGGCCCAGGCGCAGGCTCTCCACCGGGTGCGGGCCCTCGGTCTCCAGCCGGTACTCCTCGCCCGACTTGCTGCGGTTCTCCTCGATGACCCGCTCCGACGGCGGCTTCTCACCGCCCATGATCGCGTCCTGCATCTTCTCGAACCGCTCGTGGGCCTCCTGCACGTAGCCGGTGCCCAGCGTCGTGTAGTCGATCTGCGTGGCGATCAGCTCGCGCAGGTACGCCTTGTTCGGCTCGAACGTGACCGGCGTCGGCAGCGCCGGGGCCACCACCTGCTCGGGGTCGCGGCCGTCGTGCTTCTTGAACAGCTCGGCGGCCAGCCGCAGGTGCTCCAGCTCCATGTTCAGGTGCAGCTCCCAGATGGCCTTCACCTTGGGGTCGGACTCGGTCTCCATGAACGAGTGGTAGAGGTAGCACTCGTTGTACTCGTGGTTGAGCAGCATCTCCCACCAGCTCTCGCCCGGGTCGACCAGCGACTCGTAGTGGGTGACGTGCTCCTCCTCGATGAGCCCGATCTCCTGGTAGAGCTGGCGGGCGATCGGCTCCATGTAGGTGGGGCCGACGTTCATGTAGAAGTTCATGGTCTGCTGCTCGGCGGCCATGATGGTCAGCGCGTGCAGCTTGGAGATCGGCTCGGTGCTGCTCTTGTCGTACGGCTCGCGTACGTTGTCGACGGGGTCGCGGTGGTGCAGGTACGTCGGGCGGCCCGGCATCACCTCGGTGAGGTCGTCGACGATCTTCTCCGCCTTGCGGTGCTCGATCATCTCGTACAGGTTGGCGTACCGGTAGAGGTGGTCGAAGTCCTCCAGGACGCCGAACTGGTAGGCCTGCTTCAGATACGGGTCGGGCTCCATGCGGGCCACCCAGGCCGTCAGGTCGACGGCCACCTGCTCGTAGGCGAGCGTGGTCTCCAGGACCGAGGAGACTCCCGGCAGCAGCCAGTTGACCGCCTTCTGCTGCTGCGCCTCGATGTAGCGGACCCGGGCGAGCTGCTGCTTGAGCTCCAGGTCGGGGCAGTGCCGGGCGAGCTGGTGGCTGAAGAGGATCGCCTCCACCTCGATCCCGTTCATCGCGATGATCCGGCACCGGGTGTACGGGTCGGCGTGGTCGGGGTCGATGGGCATGACGTTCAGCTCGCGCCAGTTGCGTAGCTGCTTGTCGAGCGGGATGCCCCGCTCTTGGAGTGGGTCGAAGGTCATGGGCGCGACCTACCCGGGGGCATTTCGGACAATCTCCCCGCCACGCCTGGGGACGGCCTGCGGTTGGCAAGGCGAGGCGTGACCAGCGCGTCCGAGGGTAGGCAGCCGCCGTATTCGAGAGGAGATCCACTCATGGCGACCGATACCGAGACCGACGTCATCGAACTGCTGCTGGCCCAGCACGGGATGATCAGAAACCTGTTCGACGAGGTCGAGCAGGCCCCCGCCGGGCAGCGTGGCGAGGCGTTCACCCGCCTGGTGCGGCTGCTGGCCGTGCACGAGACGGCCGAGGAGGAGATCGTCCACCCGTACGCCCGCCGCAAGATCGACGGCGGTGACGGCATCGTCGACGATCGCCTGGCCGAGGAGAACCAGGCCAAGAAGCTCCTCCAGCAGATGGACAAGGCCGGGCCGGACGCGCCCGACTTCATGGAGAACCTGCTGGTGCTGCGCGCCGCCGTCGAGGCGCACGCGCGCAGCGAGGAGCGCTACGAGTTCGCCGAGTTCCGCGCCCGCACCAGCGAGGCCGAGCGGCGCGCGCTGGGCGCCGGGCTCCGGGCCGCCGAGGCGATGGCGCCGACGCACCCGCACCCCGGCACCGAGTCGGCGACCAAGAACCTGCTCATGGGCACGCCGGTCGCGATGATGGACCGGGCGCGCGACGTCATCCGCCAGGCGATGGGCAAGCGCCCCTGACCGCGGTCACGGCTTGCGCGCCACCGCGCCGACGAAGGTGTGGTACGTGATGCCGAGCTCGGCCTGTTCGTCCCGCCTGTCGGGCCGCCATTCCGGCAGCGGGACCAGGCCGGGCTCCAGCAGTTCGAGGCCGTCGAAGTAGGCGAGGATCTCCTCCCTGGTGCGCCACCGGCCGGTGCCGAGCGTCTCGTTGAAGATCTTCTCGGCCGAGCGCGCCTGCTCCGCCACCTCGGGGTGGGCCCGGCCCGGATTGTGGAAGTGGGAGATCGCGAGGTGGCTGCCCGGCGCCAGGGCCGCCATCAGCCGGGCGACGATGCCGCCCGGGTCCTCGTCGTCGGCCAGATGGTGCAGGATGCCGAACAGCAGCAGCCCCACCGGCCGGGTGAAGTCGATCAGCCCCCGGACGTCGGGGTGCGCCAGGATGGCCTCGGGCTCACGGATGTCGGCCTCGATCACGGTCGTGCTGGCGTCCACGGCCAGCAGCGCCCGGCCGTGCACGAGCACGATCGGGTCGTGGTCCACGTAGACGATGCGGGCGCCGGGCGTGATCGCCTGGGCGACCTCGTGCACGTTGCCCTGGGTCGGCAGCCCGGAGCCGATGTCGAGAAACTGGCGGATGCCGGCCTCGCCCGCCAGATGGCGGACCGTGCGCCGCAGGAACTGCCGGTTGGACCGGGCGGCCTCGGGGGCGTCGGGCGCGACCTTCAGCGCCAGTTGCGCCACGTGGCGGTCGATCTCGTAGTTGTCCTTGCCGCCGAGCATGAAATCGTAGACGCGGGAGACGCTCGGTCTGTTGATGTCGATCCCTTGTGGCGCGCGCTCCTGCTCGTTCTCGGGCACTGGCGGGCTCCTTCGGAGGTCCAGGGGGCGATGTGCGTGATCATAACCTTTCGCCCGGCCCACCTCGACGGGCTAATCCCGGCCGGGCACGACCAGCCCGGTCTCGTACGCGATCACCACGAGCTGCGACCGGTCGCGGGCCGCGAGCTTGCCCAGCAGGCGGCTGACGTGCGTCCGGGCGGTGGCCGGGCTCATCGACAGCACCCGGGCGATGTCGTCGTTGGAGCGGCCCCGGCCCACCTCGGCCAGCACCTCGCGCTCCCGCTCGGTGAGCGCGTCGAGGCGGCCGGTCTCCAGCGGCGGGCTGCCGGCCGCCGCCGCGCGCATCACCCTCCGGGTCACGCCCGGCGACAGCAGCGCCTCACCCGCCGCGACCACCCGCACCGCCTCGCGCAACTGCTCCGGCGTGCTGTCCTTCAGCAGGAACCCGGCCGCGCCCGCGCGCACGGCGTCGAGCACGTTCTCGTCGGTGTCGAACGTGGTCAGCACGATCACCTGGACCCGGCGCAGCTCAGGGTCGGTGATGATGCGCCTGGTCGCCTCCAGCCCGTCGCCGCCGGGCATGCGGATGTCCATGAGCACCACGTCCGGCTTCTCCCGGACGGTCACCGCGACGCCCTCGGGCCCGGTGCTGGCGTGACCGACCACGGTGATGTCGCCCGCCCGGTCGAGCAGGGCACGCAGCCCCTCGCGCACCAGGTGCTGGTCGTCGACCAGGACGACGCGGATCACGTCCGGTCCCCGTAAGGCACGCGCGCCTCCACCTCGAACCCCTCCGACGGCCGCGAGCTCACCCGCAGGGTGCCGCCCAGCAGCCCCACCCGCTCGCGCATCCCCATGATCCCCCACCCGCCGTCCAGCCCTTCGCCCTCGCCTGGCGCCCCTTTGCCGTCGTCGAATCCCCCCTTGCCCTCGCCGGGGCCGCCCTTGCCGTCGTCGGCCACCCTGACGACCAGGGCCTCCTCCCCGTACGCGAGCTCGATCTCCACCCGGTGGGCCTCGGCGTGCTTGAGCACGTTGACCAGCGCCTCCTGGACCACGCGGTAGGCGGTCGCGTCGGCGACGGCGGGCAGCGGCACCGGCGTGCCGCGCACGCTGACCCCGACCTCCAGCCCGGCCTCGCGCGCCGGCCGCGCCAGCTCGTCCAGCCGGCCGAGCCCCGGCACCGGAGCCAGCCGGCCCTGGTCGGCGAGCGGCGGCTCGCGCAGCGCCCGCAGCGAGGCGCGCAGCTCGGCGACCACGTCGCCGCAGGCGTCGCGGACCACCGCCAGCGAGCGTTCGGCGGCGTCGGGGTCGTCGCGCAGCGCCTCGCGGGCCACGTCGGTGTGCAGCGAGATGACGGAGATCGTGTGGCCCAGCAGGTCGTGCAGGTCGCGGGCGATCCGCAGCCGCTCCTCGCCGACCCGGCGGGCGGCCTCCCGCTCGCGTTCGGCCCGCGCCGCACGGGCCTGCTTGTCGAGCTCGGCCCGCCAGCCGCGCCGTGACCGCACGGTGTCGCCCAGCGCGATCACCGCGGCCATCAGGCCCACCGACGTGGCGAGCTCGAACCCGTACAGATAGGCGGGGTCGTCGCCGTGGGCGGTGCGCGCGGTCGTGGAGATGACCAGCAGCGCGACGGCCGTGCCGACGGCCCACCGGAGCTTGCCCTGCTCGGCCGCCGAATAGAGGGCCGCCGCCACCGGCACGGCCAGCCCGACGGGCGGATAGGACAGCAGGTAGTAGACCAGCAGGGCGGCGGCCGTGACGACGAGCGTCGCCACCGGCCAGCGACGGCGCACGAACATCAACCCGCTCAGCAGCAGCCCGAACCCGTAGGCGGCCACGGGCGGCTCCGCCCCCGCCGAGCCCACGTTGGCGCTGATCGCGGTGCCGACCACGACGAGCACCACCATGGCCAGCCCCAGGTCGGCCGCCTGCTGCCGTCGCTCGCCCCGGATCGTCACCGCCTCCTCCGCCCTAGTCGTCACCCGGCCGCAGCCCCGGCACCAGCCGCGACAGCACCCAGCCGACCGCGCCCACCGCGGCCCCCACCGCCAGCCCGGTCATCAGGCTGCTGCCGAACGCGAACGCCCGCAGCAGCAGCCCCTCGACCGCCGGTGACAGCGCGCCCGCCAGGTTGCCGCCGAGCGAGGGCGGGTCACCGCCGAACGACTCGGCCCACAGCACCTGGTGGGTGAGTCCCAGCAGCACACCATAGGCCGCGCCGATCGCCAGCAGCGTCATGAACGCGTTGGGCACGCGTTTCCACAGCACGACCGCCAGCCAGACGGCGATCGGCACGAACACCAGCAGCGCGTTGACGGACGGGCCGACAAGCCGCAGGTCGTGCGCGACCACCCGGGGCACGCCGAGCGCGGCCAGCCCGACGACGGCTACCAGCGGAAGCCCCAGACCCTTGGCACTCATCTCGACCGGATCCTTCCTGGTAGGAGGCTTCGAGGCTAGGTCCGGGGCGGGGTCCGGGACATCGGTCTCGCGACCCCTTTCGCCTACGCGTCTGTACGTATCCGTCCCGCTTCGCCGTACGTCGCGGGTCGGCCGAAGGATGTACGCCCGGGTCGGTCGGGCGCAGGATGTGGCCGGTCGCGCCAGGCGGGAGGATCGGGGGATGACGATCGGACTGATGCTCACCCTGGCCGCGCTGGCACTGGTCGACAGCACCAGCTTCGGCACCCTGGGCATCCCGGTCTACCTGCTGCTGACCACGCGGACGTCACGGCTGCTGATCTACCTGGTGACCGTGGTCGGCTTCTACTTCCTGGTGGGCGTCGGGCTCATGCTCGGCCTGTCCACAGTTGTGGACAACTTCGGGCAGGCGCTGGAGAGCCAGGCGGCCCGCTGGGTGCAGTTCGCGCTCGGGGTGGGGCTGTTCGCGCTGAGCTTCCGGTTCGACCCGAAACGCCGGGCCAAGCTCGGCAAGCCGGAGCGCCGCTTCGAGCCCCGGGCCGGCGGGCCGCGCACGATGGTGATGCTGGCGCTGACCGCCGGGCTGCTGGAGGTGGCCACCATGCTGCCCTACCTCGCCGCCGTCGGGATCATGACCACCGCCGAGCTGCCGCCGGGCGTGTGGGTGCCGCTGCTCGGCGCGTACGTGCTGGTCATGATCGTGCCGACGCTGGTGCTGCTCGCCCTGCGCACGGCGGCCGGGGAGTGGCTGGAGCCGAAGCTGGAGCGGCTGCGGGCATGGCTGGCCAAGCACTCGGCCTCGATGGTGAGCTGGACCCTGGCCATCGCCGGCTTCCTGCTGGCCAGGGACGCCGCCGTTCCGCTGTTCTTCGCCTAGGCGAGGCGTCCTTCTCCTGGTCAGGCGCTCGCGCCGCCGTCGGCGACCAGGTCGTGGCCCAGCACGAAGGCCGACTCGGGCGCGGCCAGCCACAGCACCGCCGCGGCGATCTCCTCCGTCCGGCCGACCCGGCCGATCGGGAGCTGCGCGGCCATCCGGGCGTCGCGGTCCTCGGCGGTCTCGCCCGGCCGCATGCTCATCGGGGTGTCGATCGGGCCGGGGCTGATCGCGTTGACCCGGACGCCGTCGGCGGCGTGGTCCAGCGCGGCGGCCCGGCTGAGCGCGCTCACGGCGGCCTTCGACACGGCGTACGCGCCCAGGCCGGGCAGCCTGCGGTGAGCGCCGATGTTGGAGGCCATGTTGACGATCGCGCCGCCGCCGTGCGCCCGCATGTGCGCGATCTCGGCCTTCATCGACAGGAACACCCCCGTCACGTTGGCGTCCATGAGCGACGACCACGCGGCGGGGTCCACGTCGGCGAGCGGGCCCACCGCACCGAGCACTCCCGCGTTGTTGAAGGCCACGTCCAGGCCGCCGTGGCGCTCGACGGTGGTGGCGACCATGCGGGCGGCGTCGTCGGCGCTGGTCACGTCGGCGGTCACCCAGTCGGCCCGGCCGCCCTCGGCCTGGACGCGCTTGGCCGCCTCGGTCAGCCTGGCCGCGTCACGCCCGGCGAGCACCACCGTGGCGCCCTCCGCCGCGAACGCCCGCGCCGTGACTCCGGCGATGGCCCCGGCGCCGCCGGTGATGAGAACGATCTTGCCGTCGAATCGCGTCATGATGTCTATTCCTATCAGAATGATCGGTTTTTAAAATGAGCATGGGTTCATCACCCAAGCAGGACCAGAGCCTGGCGGGCCGCGTCACGCAACCGGTCACCGTTGCCCTCGGTGCGGCCCAGCACGCGCATCCCCTGCAGAAGCACCAGCAGCAGCCTGGCCAGCGCCTGCGGGTCCCGGTCGGCCGGCAGCTCGCCCTGCGCCCTGGCCCGCACCAGCGCCGACGTCAGCGTCGACTCCAGATGCCGCCAGCTCGACTCCACGAACCGCCCCGCCTCCGGATCGCGCGCCGCCAGCTCCACGGCCGTGTTGACCACCATGCAGCCCAGGTGGCCCTCGGCCGAGTCCTCCGCGTACGACCAGATCAGCTCCCGCAGCGCCGGCAGCACCGGGCCGGGCTGCGACAGGGCGTCGGTGATGTTCGGGTCCTGCGTCCGCAGATAGCGGCCCAGGGCCTTGAGGTAGAGCTCGTGCTTGCCGCCGAACGTGGCGTAGATGCTCGCCCGCGCGACACCCAGGTGCTCGACCAGATCCGCCATCGACGTCGCCTCGTAGCCGCGCTCCCAGAACAGCTCCTGCGCGCGCCGCAACGCGACCTCCGGATCGAACTCCTTCGCCCTCGCCATGCCCAGACCCTATGCCTTTCGAGAACGATCGGTCAACATAACGCCCATTGCGGCCAGCTCGTCCCTGCCCTCGGCCTCCCGGCCCGGCACCAGAAGCAACGTCCGCGCCCGCTCGTACTGCGCCCCGACACTCTCCCACCCAGCCACCGCCCGCTCCAACGCCTCCACCCCCGCCCCAGACCCACCGGGCCCACCCTGACCCCCGGATCCGGACGCTCCGGCCGAGCGGGCCGCCAGCCGGCCCTCGGCCCGTGCCAGGCAGGCCGCCGCCCAGGCGTTCTCCCGCCCCACCGGCTCCGCGGCCGCCAGCCACTCCGCCGCGTCCGCCCGGCCCGCCACCACGGCCAGCTCCGCCCGCGCCGCCACGGCGTACCCGGCGAACATCCCCCCGGCCCGCCCGCCGAGATCCACCTCAGCCAGCGCCCCACCCACCCGATCAGCGCCCTCGCCGTCGGCGATCCGATCCGTGGCCGTACGCGCGTCGCTGAACGCGAACAACGCCACCAGCCTCGTCCCGCCGACCGCCTCCGCCCGGCCACGCCACCCCAGCGCCCCCGCCGAGTCCCCCAGCAGATCGCAGGCCAACCCCATCCAAGCCAACGCCGGAGCCATCCACCGGCCCGGCGGCGTCTCCATCCGCGCCTGGCTCTCCCACATCTCCACGCCCAGGGCCAGCGCCTCCCGGAACGCCCCGGTCAACACCAGCGGCGCGATGAGCCGGCTCCTCGCCAACGCCGGATGACCGCCGGTGACGTCATCCCGCATCGCCTCCCCCGCGATCTCCAACGCCCCAGGCAGGTCGCCCACGGCCACGGCGTAGACCGAGGCCGTGTGCAGGGAGTCGACGATCTCGATGCCCGAACGCGGATCGTACGGGTCCATCGCCGCCCGCAGCACGAGCCGCTCCCTGGCCGTCCCGTACGCCTCCCGTAGCCGCCCCTCCCCGGCCGCCTCCAGCACCACCCCGTCCATCGCCCCGCTCACCAGCACCGCATCCCCAACAGCCTCAGCCGCCCCCAACGCCCACCGCGCCAACGACCCACCCTCCCCCAACCGCTGCTCCCGAGGCGCGACGGAGACGGCAGGCTGCTCCACCTCCGCCGGAGGGGCGGTGGAGGGGACGGGCTGCTCGGACTCCACCCGGGGAGCGTCGGAACCTGCGACCCCCGCCGAAGACGGGGCGGAGCTGCCCGGGTGCACCTGGCCCACCGGAGGGGCAGCGGGCCGCGCGGTGCCCGCCGAAGGCGTGGTGGAGCTGCCGGGCCGCGCCTGATCCACCGGAGGCGCGGCAGAAGCGGCGGGCCGCGCAGCCCCCGCCGGAGAGGTGGGGGAGCCGGCCGGGTGGGTCTGGCCTGCTGGAGGGGTGGGCTGTGTCGGTCCCGTTGAAGGGGGGTGGGGGGTCAGGGG
>NZ_JAHKRO010000041.1 GCF_019396325.1 Nonomuraea ceibae | reverse complement strand
CGATCTTCGCCTTGACCTGGGCGGGGGTGGGGGCGGCGGGGAGGTCGGCGCGGGCTCGGGGGCCGGGCATGGCGGCCCAGACGGTCTCGACGGCGTCCGCCAGGCGGCCCGACGGCGGTCCGCACACCACCAGCAGGTTCGCGGCAGCGGGCGAGCCGGCCGCCAACCAGTGGCGTTCGGCCAGCGCGGCCTCGGCGAGGAGCCGCGCGCGGGTGCCGTACGGCACGGCGACGACGAGGGGACGCACGGCCGCCCGGCGCACCAGCCACTCGCTCATGCCCACCGGAACGCCCTTCCCGCCGCCCACCCGCTCATGCCCACCGGAACGCGCCCTCGCGCCAGGCGTACAGGACTCCGGTCATGAGCAGGGCCAGGAAGGCGAACATCTCCACCACGGCCATCGCGCCCATCTCGGCGACGACGAGGGCCCACGGGTACATGAAGATCATTTCCATGTCGAAGGCCAGGAAGACGAGCGTCACGGCGTACCAGCGGACGTGGAAGCGGGACAGGGCGTGCTCGGCGGGCCGCCCGCCCGACAGGAACGGCCCGGTGTCCAGCGCGGGCGGCTGGCGCAGGAGCGCGGCAACCCCGTACACGCCGCCGATCCCGGCGGCGAGCAGCAGCAACAGGCCGAGCACGGCCGCCCAGG
Organism: Nonomuraea ceibae; assembly: GCF_019396325.1. Taxonomy (GTDB): domain Bacteria; phylum Actinomycetota; class Actinomycetes; order Streptosporangiales; family Streptosporangiaceae; genus Nonomuraea; species Nonomuraea ceibae. Next base: position 71,293 of record NZ_JAHKRO010000041.1, on the reverse strand, counting down.
CTTCCATGCGCTGTCGCTTCCCGGGACCCAGCCCCCCGAAACGGCCACCCGAGAGCAGCCCGCCGAAACGGCCCGCCTCAGAGGTCGGACCAGGTCACGTCGTCGCGGGCGGTCAGGGCGTCGGCGACGCGGTCGAGGGGCAGGGGCCGGGACATCGGATACGTGAACGGCACCGATCCGGTCCGCAGCGTCCACACCGTCCAGGCGGGCAGCCGTTCGCCGAGCTCGGCGACCAACGGGTGCAGTTCCCTGCTGGAGACGCCGGCGCCGTGCCCGCACGCGGGCAGGGGAACCTCCTCTGGGCGCGGCTACGGGTGTTTTTGCCGGTTCGGCAACAGGATTCACGGTGACCGCGCCGCTTCGCCGATGATCGGCGGGAACCACTTGGAGGATGACATGCCGAAATACGCCCACCGTCTCGTTCCCTCGCCCGCGGGCCGGATCCACCTGGTGGAGGAGGGGGCGGGGCCGCTCGTGCTGCTGGTCCACGGGTTCCCGGAGTCGTGGTACTCCTGGCGGCACCAGTTGCCCGCGCTGGCCGCCGCCGGTTACCGGGCGGCCGCGGTGGACGTGCGCGGTTACGGCCGCTCGTCCAAGCCGGCGGACGTGGCCGCGTACCGGATGGTCGACCTGGTGGAGGATGCGGTCGCGGCGGTGCGCGGGCTGGGCGAGGACACGGCGGCGATCGTCGGCCACGACTGGGGTGCGGGGATCGCCGCGCACGCCGCGCTGCTCAGGCCGGACGTGTTCACCGCCGTCGCGATGCTGAGCGTGCCCTACACGCCGCCGGGCGGGCCGAGGCCCAGTGAGGCGTTCGCGCGGATGGGCGGTGACGAGGAGTTCTACGTCGCCTACTTCCAGGAGCCCGGCCGGGCCGAGGCGGAGATCGAGCCGGACGTGCGCGGCTGGCTCGCCGGCGTCTACGCCGCCCTGTCGGCCGGGACCATGCCGCCGCCGGGCGCGCCGGACCCGCACTTCGTGAGCCGGGGCGGCCGGATGCGCGACCGGTTCCCGTCCGGGCCGCTGCCGGGCTGGCTGAGCGAGGCCGACCTCGACGTGTACGCGGCCGAGTTCGAGCGGACAGGGCTGACCGGAGGGCTCAACCGCTACCGCAACATGGACCGCGACTGGGAGGACCTGGCCGCTCACGCGGGCGCGCCGATCGCGCAGCCGTCGCTGTTCGTCGGGGGCGCGCTGGACGCCACCACCACGTGGCTGTCGGCCGCCGTCGAGGCGTTCCCCGTGACGCTGCCCGGCCTGGTCGCCTCCCACCTGCTGGACGACTGCGGGCACTGGGTGCAGCAGGAGCGTCCCGAGGAGGTGAACCGCATCCTGACCGGCTGGCTGGCCGGCCTGTGACGCCGGGTCAGGAGTTGGCCGGAGCCAGGTGGGCGCGCTCCCCCTGGGCGCCGAACAGCGTGAGCACCTCGGCCGGCCGGCTGCCCGCGCTGCCGATCCAGTGGGGGACGCGGGTGTCGTACTCGGCGGCCTCGCCGGCGCCGAGCCGGAACTCCCGCTCGCCCAGCACGAACCTGACCTCTCCGTCGAGGACGTAGAACCACTCGTAACCCTCGTGGGCCTGCAGCTTCGTCGTGGACTCCCGCCCGGCGGGCGGGTAGACGACCTTGTACGCCTGGACGCCGCCGGCCCGCCTGGTGAGCGGCACCAGCACCAGCCCGTGCCGCCGCACCGGCCGCAGGTGGATGCGCGGGTCGCCGGTGGGCGGCGCGGCGACGAGGTCGTCGAGCGGGACGCCGTGCGCCCGCGCCAGTGGCAGCAGTTGCTCCAGCGTGGGGCGGAGCCTGCCGTTCTCCAGGCGGGACAGGGTGCTCGCGGTGAGGCCGGTCTCACCGGCGAGCGCGGCCAGCGTGGCGCCGCGCGCCTTGCGCAGGGCGCGCAGCCTCGGCCCGACTCCGGCGAGGACGTCTTCTTCAGGGCGTTCCATGCCCCGATGATGCGGATCCGCAACTTTTCTTGCAAGCCGGGAAGGGCGGCGGCGATGCTGGCTGTCCATCACCGACGAAGGGGGCGACCCACATGGATTCCACCCGGACCCAGCGGCCGGGCGGCGAGGACGCGGGGCTCTCCCGGGCGCGGCCCGCCGGTGAGAAGGCGACGCTGCGGGGCTTCCTCAACCGCCTGCGCGACGCCGTCGCCGCCAAGGTCGACGGCGTCCCGGAGCCGCAGGTCAGGACCGCCGGGGTGCCGTCGGGCACGAGCCTGCTCGGCCTGGTCAGGCATCTGGCGTACGTCGAACGCTTCTACTTCCTCGGCGAGGACGCCGGCGACTGGGCCGCGACCATGCGGCCCACGGCCGAGGACACGGTGGACGGCGTGCTCGCCCGCTACCGCAGGGCCGTCGAGCAGGCGAACCGGGTCATCGACGCCTGCCCCGACCTGGACCTGCCCGCCCCGCGGCCTCCGGGCCGGGGCGGGACGCCGTCGATGCGCTGGGTGCTGGTGCACATGATCGAGGAGACCGGGCGGCACGCCGGCCACGCCGACATCCTGCGCGAGCGGATCGACGGCTCCACCGGCCGCTGACCTGCCGCTGACCGGCCGCCCTCGTCACCCGGAGGCGGCGAAGAAGGCGCGCAGGTGCCGGTTGACCGGCTCCGGGCAGTCGAGCTGCGGCGCGTGACCGCACCCCTTGAGGATCTCCAGCCGCGCGTCGGGCAGCAGCTCGGCGAAGCGGCGGGCCCGCTCGACCGGCTGCACGGTGTCCTGCTCCCCCCACAGCACCAGGACCGGCGTCCTCGTGGCGGGCAGGGCGCGCTCGGTCGGCCCCCAGTCGAGGCGGCGTTCCAGCAGGTACGTGGCGCGGAGGTTCTCGTGGAAGGTCATCGGCGCCCACCACTCGTCGACCAGCTGTGCGGTGACGCGCTCCTTGTTGACCATCATGCCCTCGGCCAGGCTCTCCACCGCTGACCGGCCGGAGGACAGCTTGACGGCCAGCTCGCCCACGACGGGGAGCTTCAGCGACTCCCACATCCAGGTGCCGGGCAGGTCCAGGCCGGTGGCGTCGAGCAGGGCGAGCCTGCTGACGCGGGCGGGGTGACGCTGGGCGAAGGCCAGGGCCCAGCCGCCGCTCCAGGAGTTGCCCGCCAGGGCGGCCCGCCGCACGCCGACGGCGTCCATGAACGACCCGACGGCGGCGGCCATCGCGTCCAGGTCGTAGGCGAAGCCGGGGTCCTTGAGCCGGGTGTAGCCCTGGCCGGGCAGGTCGACCACGTACACGGTGTGGTCGCGGGCCAGCGCCGGCAGCTGGTCCTTCCAGCCGATGACCGAGGTGCCGCCGGGCGACAGCAGGATCACCGGGCTGCCGGACCCGGCCTTCACGTAGTGGAAGGCGGCGATCGGGGTGTCGGCGTAGCGGGACCCGGCCTGGGCCAGGAAGGGCGAGCGGAAGGCGCGGCCGTCCTCGGCCGGCTGCCAGCCGTACGCGCCGAACAGCGTCACGGCCACCAGCAGCGCGAGCGCCGCCGCCAGCACGCGCGGCCAGCGGCGCCTGCGTCCGGGCCGCCGGACGCGGGTCGGGGGTGTGTCGTCAGGGCGGACCATGTCATCCTCGGTCTCTGTCGTCGAGTCGTTCATGGTCCGGACGGGCGGGCGGTCCAGGGTGTGACGGCCGCTCCCGGTGATCCCGCTCACCCCCCGGGTTCCCGGCGCGGCAGGGCGCGGGCGAGGACGGCGGTGAGCGCGCCGGCCGCGACGACGGTGAGCAGCCCGGCGCGCAGACTGACGAGGTCGGCGACCACCCCGACGAGGGGCGGCGACAGCAGGAACCCGCCGCGCAGCAGCCAGCTCACGACGGTCAGCCCGGTGCCGGCGGGCAGCCCTGGCAGCTCGTCCGCGGCCTGCATGGCGGCCGGGACGACGGTGGCGAAGCCGAGCCCGGCCAGCGCGAACCCGGCCAGCGCCGCCGGGACCGACGGCACGGCGAGCGCGGCCCCCATCCCGGCGGCGGCCAGGACCGCCCCGGCGCGGACGACGGCGCGGCGGCCGAACCGGTCCACGACGCGGTCCCCGGTCAGGCGGCCGGCGGTCATGGCCGTCTGGAGGGCGACGACGGCCAGCCCGGCGGTGGCGGCGTCGGCGCCCAGGTCGCCGCTGAGGAAGAGGGCGCCCCAGGACGCGCCGGCGTCCTCGGCGAGCGCGCCGCAGGCGGCCAGCAGGCCGAGCACGGCCAGCATCCGCACGGCCGCCCCGGGAAACGCCTCCCGCCACCCGCGCCCGCCAGGGTTTCGCCTTCCGGCGGGCCGCTCGGCGTCCTCCGCGCCGGGGAGCAGGAACCGGTACGCGACGAGCGCGACGACGCTGAACAGCACCGCCGAGATCGTCAGATGGACCGGCAGGGGCAGGCGCAGCCCGGCGGCGGCCGCGCCCATCAGGCCGCCCAGCACCGCGCCGACACTCCACAGTCCGTGCAGCGAGTTGACGATGGAACGCCCGTAGAGCCGCTGGACGCGCAGGCCGTGGGCGTTCTGCGCGACGTCCACGACGGCGTCCAGGGCGCCGACGGCGAACAGCACACCGGCGAAGGCCACCCAGTTCGGCGCGAAGCAGACCAGCAGCGTCACGAGGGCGGTCAGGGCGATCCCCGAGGCCGCCACCCGCGCCGAGCCGAGACGGCGGATGGCCGCCCCGGCGAGCAGCCCCGCCACGAGCGCGCCCAGCGGGGCCCCGGCCACGGCGGTGCCGAACACGGCGTTGCTCACGCCGAGGTCGGCCTTGAGCTCCGGGTAGCGGGGGACGAGATTGAAGAAGACGGCGCCGTTGGTGAGGAACAGGGCCGCGACGGCGGCGCGGGCGCGGCGGGCCTGGACAGTGGGGGGCGCGGCGGGCATGCAGATTCCGATCAGGTGGTACGGGCGGGAGTGCGCGGTCAGCGCAGGAAGCGGTGGACGGCGTGCCGGATCTGCTCCGGCGTCATCGGGTCGGTCGACAGGGCGCTGTGCAGCACCAGGCCCTCGATGAGCGCGTCCAGCTCCCGCGCGGTGGTGGGGTCGAAGTGGCGTTCCAGCGCGCGGCGGCTGCGTGCCATCCACGCCTGGGTGACGGCGCGCAGGGCGGGGTCGCGGGCGGCGGCCACGTACAGCTCGACGCTCAGGACGAAGTCCCGCCGGGAGCCGAGCAGGTCGTCCGACACCAGGGCGATGACGGCCTCGGCGGCGGCGTCGCGGTCGGCGGCGGCCGCCAGGCGTTCGTCGAAGACGCGGGCGACCGCGTCGGCGTGCCGGGTGAACGCCTCGGCCAGGACCTCCTCCAGGGAGGCGAAGTGGTAGGTCATCGAGCCGAGCGGCACGTCGGCGGCGCGGGCGATCTCGCGGTGGGTGGTGCGGGCGACGCCGCGTTCGGCGATGACGGTGAGCGCGGCGTCGATCAGCCGGTCGCGCCGCCCGGGATCGTGCCGGCGCGGACGCCGCCGGCCGGGCGACGGCGTGGCGCCGGTCATCCGGCGCCGGGACCGGGACCGGGTCCGGCGGCAGGTCCGGCGGCGGGATCGGAGCCGGCGGCGGGTCCGGTGGCGCGGATCACGCGGGCGGGGTTGCCGACGGCGACGACGTTGGCGGGCAGGTCGCGGGTGACCACGGCCCCGGCGCCGACGACGGTGTTGTCCCCGATCGTGACCCCGGCCAGGACGATCGCGCCGCTGCCCAGCCACACGTTGTCGCCGATGGTGATGGGCGCGGCCGCCTCCCACCTGGCTCGGCGCAGCTCCGGGTCGACCGGGTGGGTGGGGGTCAGGAGCTGGACGTACGACCCGATCTGGACGTCGTCGCCGATGGTGATCGGCGCCACGTCCAGGGCGACGAGGCCGAAGTTGGCGAAGCAGCGGGCGCCGATGCGGATGTGGCCGCCGTAGTCGACGTGCAGCGGCGGCCGGATCTCCGTGCCCTCGCCGACCGAGCCGAGCAGCTCGGTGAGCAGGCGGCGGCGCTCACCGGTGTCGCGGGCCGGCGTGGCGTTGAACGCCTCCGTCAGCTCCGCGGCGCGCATCAGGTGCTCGGCCAGCTCGGGGTCGTCGGCGAGGTACAGGTCACCGGCCAGCATCCGCTCGCGCATCGTCCGGCCATCCGCATCAGGCATCATACGTACAAGCGTACACATGCCGATTTTTGCCGATCAGGCGCGGTCGAGCCGCTGAAGCAGCCCGTACACGAACAGCGCCCGGTAGCCCGCGCCCTCGTGGGTGAAGCCGGCCGTCCAGTGGTGCGGCGCCCCGCCCTCGCCCTGCGTCGCGCCGGGGAAGGCGGCGAGGTCCGCCACGACGCACGCCCACGGGACGAGCTCGCCGAAGGCGGGCGCGGCGCGGGGGCTCGGCCGGACGAACCACTGGTTCCACACCTCGCCGCCGGGGCCCGCCAGCGCCTCGAACTCCAGGCCCGGCCACGACGGCAGCGCCCACCGGAACACCTCGCACGTCAGGCTGCCCGCCTGCCGGACGCCCCGGTGCGCCGGGGGGCCGAGGGCGCGGCGCAGCGCGGCGACGCCCTTCGGCGCCCCGGGCGCGTACGCCGTCCGGGTCCAGCGGGCGTGCGCGTCGCGCAGCTCGGCCCGGGTCGCGCCCATCGCGGCCAGCGCCTCCTCCACCCGCGCCGGGTTGAGGTCGCGCATGCGGTGCATCAGGGCCAGCTCGAACTGGCGCACCTCGAACGTCATCCGCCCTGTATACCGTGCCGCGCCATGCCGGGTCAGGTGGCCGGGGTCAGGCGGGCCGGGTCGGGGGCAGGCACACCGGGTCAGGTGGGTGGGAAGGTGACGGTCACCGTCAGGCCGCCGCCCGGGTTGGGGCGGGCGCGGACGTCGCCGCCGTGGGCGGCGGCGATGGAGGCGACGATCGACAGGCCGAGCCCGGCGCCCTGCTCGCGGGTCGTGTCCAGGCGGCGGAACGGCAGGAAGAGGTCGCCGAGCCGGTCGGCCGGCACCTCGGGGCCGGTGTTGCCGACGGTCAGGCGGCGGCCGGCGAGCGTCACCTCGACGGTCCCGCCGGGCCGGTTGTAGCGGACGGCGTTGTCGACGAGGTTGGTGACGAGCCGGTTGAGCAGGACGGCGTCACCGTCCACGACGCACGGCTCGATCCGCGCCGTGACGCTCACCGGGCCGCCCGCCTGCTCGGCCAGCACCAGCCGGGTCACCTCGTCCAGGGCGACGGGGGCGCGTTCGCGCAGGCCGTGCTCGGCCTGGGCGAGCAGCAGCAGGGCGTCGATGAGCCGTTCGCTGCGGCGGTTGTGCGTCAGCAGCTTGTCGCGGATCTCCCCCAGGTCCGGGGGCAGCCCGATCTCGATGGCGGCCCGCTGCACGGCCAGCGGGGTGCGCAGCTCGTGCGAGGCGTTGGCGATGAAGCGCCGCTGCGCGTCCACCGAGCGTTCGAGCCGGTCGAGCATGGCGTCGAAGGTGTCGGCCAGCTCCTTGAGCTCGTCCTGCGGCCCGGTCAGGGCGATGCGCTCGTGCAGCGTCGACAGCGACAGCCGCCGGGCGGTGGCGGTGATCCGGTGCAGGGGCCGCAGCAGCCTGCCGGCCACCAGCCAGCCCGCGAGCAGCGACACCAGCGTCAGGACGCCGACCGCCAGCCACGTCACCTCCCACTGGTAGCCGACCACGTCGTCCACCAGCTCGGGCAGCGGCGGCCGCACCCCGTCTCCGCCTCTGCCGCCGGGCGGGACCTCGGCGGCGGGGGGCGGGACGGGCAGCCGCCCGACCCGGGTGGACAGCGCGTGGCTCAGCAGCAGGTTGACGGTGACGAGCAGCACCACCGACGTCAGCAGGAACAGCCCCGAGTAGACGAGCGTCAGCCGGACCCGGATCGTCGTCACAGCAGGTAGCCCGCGCCGGGCACCGTCTGGATGCACGGCGGGTCGCCGAGCTTGGCCCGCAGCCGGCTGACCACGACCCGGACCACGGTGGTGAACGGGTCGACGTTCTCGTCCCACGCCTCCTCCAGCAACCGCTCGGCGCTCACCACGGCGCCGTCGGCCCGCATCAGCGTCTCCAGGACGGCGAACTCCTTGAGCGACAGGTGCAGGTGGCGGCCGTCGCGGGCGGCCTGGAGGCGGTGCGTGTCGACCACGATGCCATGCTTGGTCAGCACCGGCGGCACCCCGGGCACGCTGCGCCGGCCGAGCGCCCGCACCCGCGCCACCAGCTCGGCGAAGTCGAACGGCTTGGGCAGGTAGTCGTCGGCGCCCATGCCCAGCCCCTCGATCCGGTCCGGCACCGACCCGGCCGCCGTCATCATGAGGATCCGGGTCCGGCAGCCGCGCGCCACCAGCTCACGGCAGACCAGGTCGCCGTGCGTCCCCGGCAGGTCCCGGTCGAGCACGAGCACGTCATAGTCGCTGACCGCCAGCCGCTGCGAGGCGGCCATGCCGTCGTACACCACGTCCACGGCCATCGCGTGACGGCGCAGCCCCACCGCCACCAGATCGGCCAGATCCCGCTCGTCCTCTGCCACCAGAACCCGCATGCCGCCGTTCGTATCGCGGCGGGCGTAACAGCGGCGTTAACGATCGCGTTCACAGCCGCGCAACGGGGCGGCCGCCACGCTGGCGGCCATGATCAGAACACTCTGCGCCGCCGCGCTCGCCGCGGCCTGCGCCCTGTCCCCGGCACCCGTCCCCAGCCCGTCCAGTCCCTCGGAGCCCGGCGGCCGGTGCGCCCCCGCGACCGCGCCGCCGCCGCAGCCGCCGCCTCCCACCACCGTGAACACCCTGCGGATGGCGTACCACTGCGTGCTCGACCACTACTACAGCGGCCCCGCGATGGACCCGCGCGAGCTGCTGAAGAGCGCGTTCTCCGCCTACACGCAGGACCTGATGCGGCGCGGCGCCGACCGGCCCGGGCTGCACCTGCCCGCGCTGACCGGCGACCGCGACGGCGACTGGGCGGCGTTCGCGAAGGTCCTCGGCGACGGCGACCCCGCCGCGCTGCGGGCCGCGATCACCGGCATGGTGGACTCGCTGCAGGACAACCACGCCCGCACGGCCCGCCCGTCGCCGCCGCCGGACGGCGGGCCGGGGGACGGGCCGGTCGGCACCGGCATCGCGGGCCTGTCGGCGGCGCAGGGGCCGAGGTTCGACCCCGCGGCCCGGCCGCCGCTGTTCATCACCCGCGTCCTGGACGGCAGCCCCGCCGACCGGGCCGGCATCCGGCCGGGCGACATCGTGCTCAAGGTCAACGGCATCCCGGTGTTCGTCGGCGACCGGCCCAACACGACCGTCTTCGACGTCCTGCCGGGCCCGTCCGTCCGGCTGACGCTCAAAAGGCCCACGTCCGGGCAGGTCCGCACCGTACGGCTCGTCGAAGGCCCCCTCGACCCGCCGCGCGACGAGGTCACGTCGAGGAAGCTGCCGGGCGGCGCCGTGTACGTGAAGCTGCCCGGGTTCTTCCCCGGCGCCGCGGACCAGGTGCTGGCCGAGCTGCGGGACAAGCCGGAGGCGGTCGTGCTCGACCTGCGCGGCAACGGCGGCGGGTCGCCCCGGGAGGTGACGCGGCTGCTCGGCGCGTTCGCGCACGGCAAGGTCACCAGCTACTTCTGCCCGCTGAAGGGGGAGTGCGCGGCCAACCGCACGGACGACAGCGTCCCGCTGCTCGGCGCCCGGCTGGTCGTGCTCGCCGACCGGGGGTGCGCGTCGGCCTGCGACGACTTCAGCGCCGCGGTGAAGGGGCTGCGGCTGGGGACGATCGTGGGGACCCGCACCGCCGGCGCCGTCTCCGGGCCCGCCGCCGGCTACCTGCTGGACGACGGCACCGTGCTGGGGCTGCCCAAAGTCCGGCATCTCGGTCCGAACCGGGAGATGATCGACACGATCGGCACGCCGGCCGACCACCACGCCCCGATGACCGCCCTCGCCCTGGCCACCGGCCGCGACCCGGGCCTGGCCAAGGCGCTGGACCTGCTGCGCTGAAACGCCGGTTGCGCCCGTGCCGCTCGCTCTTCTATGTTATGCCCCGTAACTAAGGTAAGCCTTACCTGGGAGAGCGAGTGGCGAGCAGGGGTTACGCCGGGGCCATGATGAAGACCTTCGGCGCCGTGGAGCACACGCTCACCGTCGCCGCCGTCGACGACGTCACCCCGCACTACCGTCGCATCACCTTCGACGCGCCGACGCTGTTCGACGGGCAGCCGATCGAGCCCGCGAGCTGGGTACGGCTCTGGGTGCCCGACCCCCGCCGGCCCGGGCGCGAGCACCAGCGCGGCTACACGCTGCTCGACCCCGACCCGGAGACGCGGCGGGTCAGCATCGAGTTCCTCATCCACGAGCCCGCCGGACCCGCCAGCGCCTGGGCCGCCCAGGCCGGGACCGGCGACACCGTCCAGGTCACCCGCTGGGCCTCCGGGCACTTCGCCCCGCCCGACCCCGCGCCCGACGGCTACCTGCTCGTCGGCGACGCCGCCTCGCTGCCCGGCATCAACGCCATCCTCGCCGCCCTGCCCGACACCGCCGAGGTACGCGTCCACCTCGAACGCCACCAGGAGCACGACACGCTCATCCCCGTCACGCCGCACCCCCGCGCCACGGTCACCTGGCAGCCCGCCACCGGCGACCCCGCCGCGCTCGCCGACGCCATCGAGGAGCGCGACTGGTCCAACTGGTACGCCTGGGTCACCGCCGAATCGGCCGCCACCAAGCACGTCCGCGCCCGGCTCAAGGACCTCGGCTTCCCCCGGGGCGACGCCAAGGCCCGCGCGTACTGGATCCGCGGCCAGGCGATGGGCACCGGCCGCGACCACACCCCCGGCGAGGAAACCCCCACCACCGGCACCACGCGAAACCACCCCGCGACACCGACGGCGGCAGGCGCACCAGCGGGCGCGTCCGCTGGGCGCGCGGGCTCGGGAGGGTCCGCTGCGGCCTCGGCGGGGTGGCGGTCGCGGGCGGGGGCGCGGCTGCTGGCGCCGTTGCGGGGGCGGCTCCTGCTGGCCGGGGCGTTCCAGGCCGTGGTGAGCCTGGTGCAGCTCGCGCCCTACCTGCTGCTGGTCGAGCTGTGCCGCCGCCTGCTCACTGCCGGCCCGCAGGCGGAGGGACTGGCCGGGCTGGGGGTGGGGGCGCTGGCGCTGATGGGCGGCGGCGCGGCGCTGGCGGGCCTGCTGGTGGCGGCGATGCACGTGCTCGACGCGCGGTTCGGTCACCGGGTGCGCGCGGACGTGGTGGGCAAGCTGGCGCGGCTGCCGCTGGGCTGGTTCACCGAGCGCTCCTCCGGCCGGGTCAAGCAGGCGGTCCAGGACGACGCGGAGAGCGTGCACTACCTGGTGACGCACGCGGTGCTGGACGTGGTGGCGGCGCTGGTGGCCCCGCTGGCGGTGCTGGTCTACCTGTTCACGGTCTCGCCGGCGCTGGCGGCGGTGCTGCTGGCGCCGCTGCTGGCCTACCTCGTCATGTCGGCGCGCATGGTGCAGGCGTCGGCCGCCGAGCTGGCCGGGTTCACCGTGTGGGAGCGGCGGGTCGGCGCGGAGGCGGTCTCGTACGTGGACGGCCTGACCGTGGTCAGGGCGTACGACGCGGGCCCGGCGGGCGGTTTCCGGGCGCTGCTGGGCGAGCGGGCGCGGTTCCTGGAGCGGTGGCAGCGGCCGCTGGTCCGCCGCCGGACGGCGGTCGACCTGGTGACGCGCCCGCTGACGAGCCTGCTGCTGATCGTCGTGGCGGGCGCGCCGATGGCGGCGGGGGGCCTGCTCGCCACCGCGGACCTGCTCCCGTTCCTGCTGCTCGGCGCGACGTTCGGCAGCCAGTTGCTGGCTGCCGCGTTCGGCCTGGGTTCGGTACGTGACGCGCTGGCGGCGGCGCGGCGCATCGGCCTGCTGCTGGTGGAGCCGGAGCTGCCCGAGCCGCGGCTGCCCCGGCCGCTTCCCGGGGCGGCGGGCCGTACGGTCCGGTTCGAGGGGGTGGGGTTCGGCTACGACGCGCGGCGGCCGGTGCTGTCGGGTGTCGACCTGGAGTTCGCGCCGGGGACGGTGACGGCGCTCGTGGGGCCGAGCGGCGCGGGCAAGTCGACGCTCGCCGCGCTGCTGGCGCGCTTCCACGACGTGGACGCCGGCCGGATCACCGTCGACGGCGTCGACCTGCGCGAGCTGTCGCAGGCCGAGCTGCACCGTACGGTCGGGTTCGTCTTCCAGGACGTGTCCCTGCTCCGGGCGAGCGTCCACGACAACATCGCGCTGGCCAGGCCGAACGCCTCCCGGGAAGAGGTGGAACGGGTGGCCAGGGCGGCGCACGTGCACGACCGGATCGCCCGGCTGCCGGACGGCTACGACACGGTGCTCGGCGAGCGGGCCCGGCTGTCGGGCGGCGAGGCGCAGCGGCTGACGATCGCGCGCGCCCTGCTGGCGGACGCGCCGGTGCTGGTGCTGGACGAGGCGACGGCGTTCGCCGACCCGGAGTCCGAGCACCTGGTGCAGCGGGCGATCAGCGAGCTGGTCGCGGGCCGTACCGTCGTGGTCATCGCGCACCGGCTGCACACGATCACGGGCGCGGACGCGATCGTGGTGCTGGACGGCGGCCGGGTCGTCCAGCGTGGCACGCACGAGACGCTGCTGGCCGCCCCCGGCCTCTACCGCGACCTGTGGCAGGCCGCCGCCGCTCCCCTGGAGACCCTGACATGATGATCTTCGACGTGCTCCGGCTGGCCGGCGACCGGGCCGCGGTCGTCCGCTACCTGGTCCTGCTCGTGGTGAGCGCGGCGGTGCGGGCGGGGGCGGTGCTCACGCTGGTGCCGCTGCTCGGCGCGCTGTTCTCCGCCGGGCCCGGCGCCGCCGCGGGCTGGATCGCGCTGCTGGCGGCGCTGGTGGCGGCGGGCTGGGCCGCCGACCGCGCGGTCGCCGCCGCCGGGTTCGCGATCGGCTTCGAGCTGCTGTCCGGCATGGAGGCGCGGGTCGTGGACCGGCTCCAGCGCATCCCGCTCGGCTGGTTCACCGCCGGGCGGCGGGCCGAGGCGCAGCGGGCGCTGACCTCGTCGGGGCGCGAGCTGTGCCAGGGGGTGGCGCACCTGCTGACGCCGGTCGCCGGGGCGCTCATCACGCCGCCGCTGATCGGGGCCGGGCTGCTGCTGGTCGCCTGGCCGCTCGGCCTGGTGGCGCTGGCGGCGGCGCCGGTGCTGCTGGGCGCCATGTGGGCGAGCGGCCGGTGCCTGCGCGCGGCCGACGACGCCTACACGGCGGCCTCCGCCGAGGCGGGGCAGCGCGTCATCGAGCTGGCGCAGGCCCAGCCCGCGCTGCGCGCCGCCGGGCGGACCGGCGTGCGCGGCACGGCGGTGGGCCGGGCGCTGGACCGGCAGCGGTCGGCGGCGCTGCGGCTGATCGGCTTCAGCCTGCCGGGGCAGGTGCTGTTCGGGCTGGCCACCCAGGCGGCCCTGCTCGGCCTGGTGGCGACGGCGGTCGTGCTGGGCGTGACCGGCGAGCTCGGCGGCGCGCAGGTGGTCGCGCTCGTCATCGTCGCGGTGCGTTTCGCCGAGCCGTTCGCCACGCTGGCGGAGCTCTCCCCGGCGATGGAGGCGCTGCGCGGCACCCTGACGCGGGTCCGCAGTGTGCTCGACGCGCCGGTGCTCGGCGCGGACGCCCCCGCCCCGGTCGTGCCCGACCCGGGCGCGCCCGCCCTGGAGCTGCGCGACGTACGCTTCGGCCACGAGCCGGGGCGGGACGTGCTGGCCGGGGTCTCGTTCACGGTGGAGCGCGGCACCACCACGGCGATCGTCGGCCCGTCGGGCGCGGGCAAGTCGACGCTGCTGGCGCTCGTCGCCCGCTTCCACGAGGCCCGGGAGGGCAGCGTGCTGGTCGCCGGGCACGACGTGCGCCGCTACGACCCGGCCGCGCTGATGGGCGGGCTCGGCATCGTCTTCCAGGACGTCTACCTCTTCGACGCGAGCCTCTACGACAACGTCCGGCTCGGCGACCCGGACGCGCCCGACGAGCGGGTCCGCGAGGCGGCGTCGGCGGCCCGGCTCGACGAGGTGATCGAACGGCTGCCCGACGGCTGGGACACCCGCGTGGGCGAACGCGGCGCGGCGCTGTCCGGCGGCGAACGCCAGCGGGTGAGCATCGCCCGCGCCCTGCTCAAGGACGCGCCGCTGCTCCTGCTCGACGAGGCCACGGCCGCCCTGGACGCCGCCAACGAGCGGGCCGTCGTCGCCGCGCTGGAGTCGGCGGCGGGACGGCGGGCCACCGTCGTCGTCGCCCACCGGCTCAGCACGATCGCCCGCGCCGACCAGGTGGTCTTCCTGGAGGACGGGCGGGTGGCCGAGGCGGGCGCCCCGGCCGAGCTGCTGGCCCGGGGCGGGCGTTTCGCCGCCTACTGGCGGCAGCGCGAGCAGGCCGCCGCCTGGACGCTCGCCTGACCGCGGCTGCCGCCTTCCGCCCCGGGTACGGCCGGGCCTATCGTGTGGTCGTTCATGAAAGGTCCGGAAAGGAGTGGGATGCCGGACATCCGGCCGCTCCGCCCGGGCGACCCCGAGCGGATCGGCGGCTACCGCCTCACCGGGGTGCTCGGCTCCGGCGGCCAGGGCGTCGTCTACCACGGCACCGCCGACGACGGCCGCCCGGTCGCGATCAAGCTGCTGCACAGCCACCTGGGCCACGACGACGACGTCACCCGGGGCTTCCTGCGCGAGGTCGAGGCGGCGCGCCGCGTGGCCGCGTTCTGCACGGCGGCCGTGCTGGACGTCGGCACGCTGGACGAGCGGCCCTACATCGTCAGCGAGTACGTCGCCGGAGACACCCTCCAGGCGCTCGTGCGCTCCTCCGGACCGCGCACCGGCGGCGGGCTGGACCGGCTCGCCATCGCCACGCTCACCGCGCTGGCCGCCATCCACCGGGCCGGGATCGTGCACCGCGACTTCAAGCCGGGCAACGTGCTGATGGGGCCGGAGGGGCCCACCGTCATCGACTTCGGCATCGCCAAGGCGCTCGACGCCACCACGCACGCGTCCGGGCCCGTCGGCACGCCCACGTACATGTCGCCGGAGCAGTTCACCGGGGAGCGGGTCGGGCCGGCGTCCGACGTGTTCAGCTGGGCGGGCACCATGGTGTTCGCGGCCACCGGGCGGCCGCCCTTCGCGGGCGGCACGGTGCCGGTCATCCTGAACGCGATCCTCACCGACGAACCCGACCTGACCGGCGTCCCGCCGCATCTCGCCGAGCCGATCCGCGCCTGTCTCGCCAAGTCGCCCGCCGCCCGCCCGGCCCCCGCCGACCTGCTCGCCGCCCTCACCCAGTCCGGCGCCCCCGACGCCGCCCAGCGCCTCATCCCCCGCCCGGACCACCCCGCCGGCCAGCACACCCCGACGCCGCACGGTCCGTACGTCCCGGCCCCGGGCACCGGGCAGGCGCGGCCGTCAGGGCAGGGCTCGTACAGCGCGCCCCAGGACGCCGGGCAGGGGCCGGCGCAAGGCGGGGGCGGCGGGGGCGGCCATGCCGGGCGGGCGGACCGGCAGCCGGAGGGGGCGTACGGCGCGGCGCCCGGGGCGCCGCGTGCGCAGGGGCCGTACGGGCCCGGGGCGCCCGTGCCGCCGTTCGGGCCGCCGGGGACGGGTGGTCCGGAGCGGGCCTTGCCGCCGGGGCCCGGAGCTCATACCGCGTCGTCCTCCGGCGGGCCCGAGACGGTGGCGGGACGGGGTGGGGCGGCGAGCCGGCGGGTCCTCATCGGGGGCGTCGCGGCGACGGCGGCCGCGGCGGTGTCGGCGTTCGCGATCCTCCGGCCGGGAAGCGGCGTCTTCGAGGCGAACGGACCGGCGGACCCCACGGCGACCGGGACCGCCCGTACGGCGAGCCCCGGCACGACCGGGACGACCGGCACCACGGGCACGACCGGCACGGCGACCGCCGGGGCGACGCCCACCGCGACCGAAGGCACCCCGGGCGCGGCCACGGCGGCGCCGCAGCCCGTGCCGTTCGGGTCGTTCGTCGTGGAGCCCGTCACCCTGCCGCGCGGGAGCGGCACGCCGGTGACGCTCGCCGCCTCGGGCGCGCGGGTCGCGTGCGGCACCGGCAACGGGACGGTCCTGACCTGGGACCTGAGCACGACCGCCACCGCCGCCAGGGTGGCCAGGCTGGGCGACGGCGGCGCGGCCGTGACGTGCGTCGCGTGCGAGGACGGCGACCGGGTGGTGTCCGGGCACGCCGACGGCCGGATGCGCGTGTGGGGCCCGGACGCCCGCCACGGCGCCGGCGACCCGATCATCGGCGTCACGCTCGCGGGCGGCAAGGCGGTGGCGATCTCCCAGAAGTACGACCTCGTCAGGGACCTCTACAGCGTCGCCCGCCTGTGGGACGTCGCCGGGGGCGAGCAGCTCGGCAAGCCGATGGGCGAGCACTTCCAGGGCATCGGCGCGCTGGCGTTCGGCAGGCTGGACGGCCGCGACGTGCTCGTCACCGCCGACGGCCGCAACCGGGTCCGCGTCCGCGGGCTGTCCGGCGGCGGGGTGGCGCACGACTTCCGCACCGGGGACATCGGCGGCGTCGAACGGCTGGCCTGCGTCGAGCGGGAGGGCCGCACGCTGCTCGTCTCCACGCACCTGGACGCCACCCTGCGGGTCCACGATCTGGCGAGCGGGAAGCGGTCGGGGAAGTGGTCGTTCGGCGCGCGCGGGACCGCCGCCCTGGTCGCGGGCCTGCTGGACGGGGTGCCGGTCGCGGTGGTCGCGCACAGTCCTGGCGGCGGCACGTACGTGCGCGTCTGGAACCTCGACACGGGCGAGGTCATCGGCGAGCTCCTCACCACCGGCCCGGAGGTCCGCGCGCTGGCCCTGGCGGAGGTCGCAGGCCGTCCCGTGGTCGCGGGCGCGGCGGGCGGGGTCCTGTACGTGTGGAGTCTGGGAGGTACGTGACCCGCGCGGTTGCCGACCCTGGTCCGCCAAAAGACGCACATACCGGGAAACAAAGGGTATTGGACGATTTTCCGGATCGGCGTTTCAGGGAAGGACCGGATCATGGTGAAGAGAGCGCGGGTCGTGGTCGTGGGTGCGGGGTTCGCGGGGCTCGCGGCCACGAAGAGGCTGGCCCGCGCCGGCGCCCTGGTGACGCTGGTCGACCGCAACCCGTACTCGACCTTCCAGCCCCTGCTCTACCAGGTCGCCACCGCCGGGATGGGCCTGTCGGACGTGTCGTACCCGATCCGCACGTTCGCCGCCAAGTGGCCGAACGTGCGCACCCGCCGGGCGACGCTCACCAGGGTGCTGGCGGACGAGCGGCGGGTGGAGTTCGAGGACGGGACGGGGCTGGACTACGACTATCTCGTGCTGGCCACCGGCGTGACCACCAACTGGCTCGGCATCGAGGGCGCCGAGGCGAACGCGCTGCCGATCTACTCGTTGCACGACGCGGCGGCGCTGCGCGACCGGCTGGGACAGTACCTGGAGGACACGGCGCTCGGCCGCCGCAAGAGCACGCACGTCGTGGTGGTGGGCGCGGGCGCGACCGGGGTGGAGATGGCGGGCACGCTGGCCGAGCTGCGCCGGCGCACGCTGCCGCTGACGCATCCGGAGATCGGCCCCGACCGGACGAGCGTGACGCTGGTGGAGCGCTTCGAGTACGTGCTGGCCCCGTACAAGCCGAGGCTGCGGGACGCGACGGCGGCGGCGCTGCGCAGGCGGGGCGTCAAGCTGCGCCTGGGCTCCACGGTCGCGGCGGTCGAGGAGGACGCGGTGCTGCTGAGCGACGGCACGCGGCTGCCGAGCGACCTGACCGTGTGGGCGCTCGGCGTGACGGCCCCCGAGCAGGTCGGGAGCTGGGGCCTGGAGCAGGGCAAGGGCGGCCGGATCACGCTCACCGACGCGCTGAACGTGCCCGGCCACCCGGAGATCTTCGTGGCGGGCGACCTGTCGGGGCAGCCCGAGCCGCAGCCGCAGCTCGCCCAGCCGGCGATCCAGATGGGCGACCACGCGGGCCGGCAGATCGCCGCGGCCATCCAGGGCCGGCCGCCGCAGCGGTTCTCCTACCGGGACCCGGGCATCATGGCCACCGTGGGCAAGGGCGAGGCGGTGCTGCAACTGCCCAACGGGCTGACCGTGCGCGGGTTCCCGGCCTGGCTGGTGTGGATCTTCATCCACGTGTCCTACCTGCTGGGCGGGCGCAACCGGGCCAGCGTGCTGCTCAACTTCTTCTGGCGTTACGCCGGGCCGCGCCGCAGCGCCACCAGCGTCTCCCGCTGACCGCCCGAGCCGTTCTCAGCGCGTCACGGCCTCGTGCTCGCCGTCGCGGGCGTGGGGTGCGCCGTGATCCGCGCGGGGTCCGCTCTCCAGGGGGATCTTCTCGCCGCCGTACGCCCGGCTCAGGCGGGCGCGCAGCCGGCCCAGCGGACCACGCCGCTCCTCGGCCGGCACACCGTCGCGCCCGGCCCCGTAGGCGCCGCGGATCACCGGGATCGCCGCCTTGCCCCTGATGTGGGCCGCGATGTCCTCGGCCGGCGGCACGTGGGCCTCGACGAACTCGCCGTGCGGCAGCCGCCTGACCACCCCCGACTCGACGCCGTGCGCGAGAAGTCCGGCGTCGCCGCGCTGCAGGCCCAGGCACAGCCGGTACGTGATCACGTACGCGAGGACCGGCAGGACGATGACCCCGGCCCGGCCCGCCCACGTCAGCGCGAAGAGCGAGATGTGGAAGTTGGCCGAGATCTCGTCGTTCGCCCCCATCAGCCACAGCACGCCGTAGAAGGCGATGGCCGCCATACCGATCGAGGTGCGGACCGGGTTGTTACGCGGGCGGTCGGCGAGGTGGTGCTCCAGGGTGTCGCCGGTGACCCACCGCTCGACGAACGGGTAGAGGGCCAGGCCCGTCACGATGACGCCCAGGGGCACCAGTCCTGGGATGATCACGCTCAACGGCAGCGTGTGCCCCAGGGCGTTGATCTCCCAGGCCGGCATGACGCGCAACGCCCCCTCCAGGACGCCCATGTACCAGTCGGGCTGCGAGCCCGCGGAGATGTCGGCCGGGTTGAACGGACCGGCCAGCCAGATCGGGTTGATCTGCGCGAAGGTGGCGAGACCCAGTAGGACCGCGAGCGTGAAGAAGAAGTACGCGCCCGCCTTGGCCATGAAGGCCGGGTAGAACGGGGAGCCGACGACGTTGCGTTCGGTGCGGTTCCTGCCGGGCATCTGGGTGTGCTTCTGCACCCACATGAGGACCATGTGGGTGCAGACGAGCGCGACCAGGAGGCCGGGGATGAGCAGGACGTGCAGCGTGAAGAACCGGGAGATGACGTCCTCGCCGGGATACTCGCCGCCGAACACGAAGAACTGGACGTACGTCCCGACCACCGGCAGGGAGATCGCCACCCCCTGCGTGATGCGCAGGCCCGCGCCGGACAGCAGGTCGTCGGGCAGGATGTAGCCGGTGACGCCCTCGGCCATGCCGAGCGCCAGCAGCAGCACGCCGATGATCCAGTTCAGCTCGCGCGGCTTGCGGTAGGCGCCGGTGAAGAACACGCGGAGCATGTGCACCAGCATCCCGGCGACGAACAGCAGCGCCGCCCAGTGGTGGGTCTGGCGGATGAGCAGGCCGCCGCGCACCTCGAAGCTGATCTCCAGCGTCGAGGCGTAGGCCTCGGACATCAGGATGCCCTTGAGCGGCGCGTACGACCCGTCGTAGACGACGTGTCCCATGCTGGGCTTGTACCAGAACGTCAGGAACGCTCCGGTGAGCAGCAGGATGACGAAGCTGTAGAGCGCGATCTCCCCCAGCAGGAACGACCAGTGGCCGGGGAAGACCTTGCGCAGGTTGCGCCTGGCGAAGCCCGCCGTTCTGTCAATCATCGATCCGCCGCTTCTGTCGCGATGCCCCGGATGGGGGTCGGGTTCTCATCGGAAGGGTCCTCTTTCGGGTGCCGGTGGAGGCCATCTACTTCTGTAGAGTAGCAATGATGCTCTACAGAAGTAGATGCGGGGAGGCGGGATGACGCAGGAGTCCGCGCTCGCCTGTCCGGCACGCACGAGAGGGAGGCCATGCCCACCGTCACCACGTCCGACGAAGCCCGCATGCGCGCCGCGCTCCACGAGGCGTTCGAGCGCGACCTCGCCCTCCTGGCCGCGGCCGTGGCACGACAGGGCGACAGCGAGGCGCGGAGCCGGAACCGATGGGCCCGCTTCGCGTACTTCCTGCTCATCCACCAGCGCGCCGACCGGAACCACCAGTGGCCGGTGCTACGGGCGAAGGCGGGCCGGGCCGACCTGGCCCTGCTCGGTGTCATCGCCGAGGAGCGCCGGAGGCTCGCCACGCTGGTCGACGCGGTCGACGCCACCGCAAGACGCCCCGCCTCCCCGGACCGGGCCTGGCGCGCGCTGTCGAATCTGATGATCGCCCTGACGCGCCACCACCGGCACGAGACCCGCCTCGCCGAGGCGACCGCCGAGCTGTTCACCCGGGCCGAGCGGGTCGCGCTCTACTGGGAACGCCGCCGGCTGGCCGGTCTGCGGGGAGCCGCCTCCTTCTACCCCTGGCTTCTCGACGGCGCCCCAGCCGCCGTGCGCGGTTCCGTGCTGCGCCATCTTCCCCCGACCGACCGGCTGCTGTACCACGCCCTCTGGCGGCCGCGCTACGCCAGGACCCGCGCCGTCGATCACGTACCGGAGAGCCGGATCCTCACGTGAGCGCCGCGCGCGAAGGTCAGGGCGAGAGCCCGCTCATCAGGGGATGGAGCACGGCCCGCAACTCGACCGGGTCGAGGTCGAGCCCGTCGGGGCCGGTCAGGTGTTCCAGGATGAGCCCGTCGATGCAGGCGACGATCAGGTGGATGCGCTTCTCCAGCCCGGGGATGCCGGCCGTCGCGAGCAGGTCGACGATCGGCCGATGAGCGACGTCGGACGCCTTCTGCAGGGACGCGCGCAGCTCGGGGCGGCGGGTCGCCTCCAGGGAGAGCTCGTGACGGGCCAGCGTCCGGACGCGGCCGGCGGTCGTCCAGTGCCCGATGGCGAACATCGCCAGCTCGACCGCCCGTTCGGTCGGGCTGTCGCCACGCAGCTCGGGAAGTGAGGCGAGCTCCGCCATCTCGAGCTCGAGGAGCCGGTCGAGAGCCGCCTGGAGCAACGCCAGCCGGGTGCGGAAGTAGAAGGAGCTGGAGCCCTCCGGCAGCCCCGCCGCCCGGTCGACGGCCCGATGGGTGAGCCCGCGCGAACCCGCCTCCGCCAGCGTCTCGATCGCCGCGTCCGCGATCTGCTGCCGTCGCGTCGAGCCCTCCGCCGTCATCTCCGCCCACTCCCCCGCCGGACCTCTACGGGCGTAAAGTATCATGTCGCCTTCGGCCGCCGTGGGCACGGCCTGCCTGACCCCCGGCCGCCCGGCCACCGGCGGGCGATCACCCACCGACCGGCGCCGGCGACGACCAGGCCGGCGCCGCCCTCCGCAACAAGCCGATCCGCGCCGACCAGGGCATCGACGTGACGTTCGAGAGGGCGGCGGCCGTCGTCGATCGGCTTTTGATCTGTCTGTGACCTTGGCGGCCGAACATGCGATCATGATCAAGGGGACCCTGCGGATCGTCTTCACCGGTGAGGACCTGGCTCGCGTGCGCATCGCCAGCCGACTGGACATCATGTGGGAAATGGTGCTCAGCCTGCACACACTGCAGCGGCCAGGCGGCACCGGCGCGATGTCCGGCTGGCGGCGGCAGGTCCGCGCCGACCTGGCCGAGGCCGGGCTGCTCACACCGGTACGGGAGAAGCTGGTGCCCCTGGCGCCGATCAAGGCGTACTTCCCCGACTTCCTGACCCCCTACGAGTCGACGAACGGGTTCCAGCAGGGCCTGGACGTCCTGGCCGACACGCCGTCGGCGCGCGTGCGGCACGAACTCGACCAGTTGCGCCCGCACGCGCCCGTCCCCGCGACGCTGGACGACCTCGCCCGCGGCAGCCGGCACGCGATCCGCGACCTGGCACGGCTGAGCGAGCGGTACTGCCAGGTCGCCTTCGGCTCCCGCCGAACCGCGATGGAGCACACCCTCGGCCGCGAACGCGCCAGGCTGGCCCGCCTGCTCACCGACCAGGGCGTGGACACGATGCTCGCCGGCCTCGGACCGTCGATCCGGTGGCGGCCCCCGGTGCTCGAGACCGACTACGCCACCGGCCGGTACGAGATCCACCTGCGAGGCCGCGGCCTGACCCTCATTCCCTCCTACTTCGGGCGGTTCACCCCGGTCGCGATGGCCGACCCCAGCCTGCCGCCGGTCCTGGTGTTCCCGACCCCGCACGGAACACCAGAACCCGGCCCCGGTCCCGGCCCCGACCCGCTGCCCGACCTGCTCGGCGCGACCCGGGCCCGCATCCTGCGCTGCATCGCCGCCACCACCGGCTGCACCACCAGCGAACTCGCCCGCCGGACCGGCGCCTCCCTGTCGTCGGCCAGCGCGCACGCGCAGGTGCTGCAGCGGGCCGGGCTGATCACCAGCACCCGGCACGCGAACATGGTCATCCACCAGCTCACCCGGCTGGGCGGCGACCTGATCCACCGGCAGCAGTGATCGCGTCCCCGGCCCGGTGAACGCCTAGGACCGTCCTCGGGCTACCCGTTGCACGGCGACGTCCAGCGGTTGACCCAGTCGATCTTGATGACGGTCACGTAGACGCGCCCGTCGGGCCACTCATGTCCCGACCCGAGATCCCCGTCCTCGGCGCGGTGAACGCACGTCGTGTGCCTGGATCCGGTGTCACCCCGGATGTACGTGACCAGGACGTGGTCTTCAGTTTGCGGCGTCGTCGGCCAGTCCGCGTCATGGTGACCTCAGTCGTATACATGCGTGAATGTCAGACCTGCCAGGGAAATGGCAGCCACGGCTGCCGGGATGAATTTCTTCAGCATGAATTTCTCCTCGCTCGTGGCCTGAATAGCCGATTGGGCGCGGAGTCAGTACATCCCACCGGCCCGGAGATCGTCACCCAGTTCCGGCCTGAGCAGGAACACGCAGGTCAAAGGCGCTATTGTCCGCCGCTCCGGTTGTAGACCAGGAGCTTCGGCATGTATGTTCCGGGAGGGAAATCTCATCCGCCGTCGTCGGTGCAGGGCGCCCGACGACCGCCGAAGCAGCGCCTGCCGGCTCGCATCTTTCTCCTCGCGCGAGAGCCCCGGCGGATTGTTCCGCATCCCCCTTTTCGCCGGTGCGAAAAATTCCCGGACACCGGACGTGTTCACCGCTTGGAGGAGAAGAGTTGGGACGTCGTGAGCAGCCGCTGAATCCGGCGGACGGGCCGATCGCCCGTTTCGCCCACGAGTTGCGCGAGCTCCGCCACAAGGCCGGTACGCCCACGTACCGCATGATGGCCGCCCGCGCCCACTACTCCGTCACCACGCTGGCGCAGGCCGCCGCAGGTGAAAGGCTGCCGTCGCTCGACGTGGCGCTGGCCTACGTCCGGGCGTGCGACGGCGACGCCGAGCACTGGAGGCGACGCTGGGAGGAGGCCGGTGAGGAGGCGCGCGAGCTCGCCGCGGCCGGCCGGGACGACGCTCGGGCCCCCTATCTCGGGCTGGCCCGCTTCGAGGAAGCCGACCACGGCCGGTTCTTCGGCCGTGACGCGACGGCCGGCCGGCTGGCCGCGCTGGTCGGCGCGCACCGCCTGGTCCTCCTGGTCGGTCCCTCGGGCAGCGGGAAGTCCTCGCTGCTGCGCGCGGGCCTGCTCCCCCGGTTGCGCGAGCGGGAGGATCGGCCGCCCCCCACGGTTCGCGTGCTGGCGCCGGGAGCGGATCCGCAGCGCGTCCGGCCCGGGCAGGCCGACGAGGTGATCATCGTCGATCAGTTCGAGGAGCTCTTCACCCTGTGCGCCGACGCGGAGCGGCGGGACGCCTTCGTCGATGCGCTCCTGGCCGAGGCGCGGCGTGAGAACGGCGCCCGGGTGGTGATCGCCGTGCGGGCCGACTTCTTCGGCCACTGCGCCGGGCACCGCTCCCTGGCCGAGGCCGTACAGGGATCGACGCTGCTGGTCGGGCCGATGAGCACGGCCGAGTTACGTGAGGCGATCGTCAGGCCCGCGTCCGCCGCCGGCCTGATCGTCGAACGCGAGCTGACCGCCCGCATCATCGCCGAGGTCGACGGCGAGCCCGGCGGGCTGCCGCTGATGTCCCACGCGCTGCTGGAAACGTGGCGCCGCAGCAGTGGCAAGGCCCTGACCACGGCCGCGTACGAGGCGTCCGGCGGCATCCACGCCGCCATCGCCCGCACCTGCGAAGCCTGCTACGCCGATCTCAGCCCGCCGCAGCGGGAGCGGCTGCGGCATCTGCTGCTGCGCCTGGTCGAGCCCGGCCGTGGCACGCCCGACACCCGCCGCCCCATCGGCCGGAGCGAGCTGCCCGCCGACGGCGACACCCGGCTGCTGCTGGACCGGCTGGCCGCGGCCCGCCTGCTCACGCTCGGCGACGCGCAGGTGGACCTCGCCCACGAGGCGCTGCTCACCGCCTGGCCACGGCTGCGCGGCTGGATCGAGGCGGACCGGGAGCGGATCCGGCTGCAGCGCCGCCTGACCGAGGCGGCCACGGCCTGGCGGGATCACGACCGCGATCCGGGCGGCCTGTATCGCGGCGCGCCTCTGGCGGCTGCCCGCGAGCACTTCACCGTCTCCGGGAAGAGCCGGGGCAGCGGCCCGGGCAGGTTCCTCGGCAGGCGGCCGGAGCAGCTTTCGGAGGAGCTCACTCCGCTGGAGCGCGAGTTCCTGGCCGCCGGGCTGGCGGCCGGGGAGCGGGAGCGCCGCTCGGGCACCCGACGGACCGCGGCGATCTCCGGACTGCTCGTGCTGACGCTGGTGGCGGCCCTGCTGGCCTGGCAGCAGAACACGACGGGCCAGACCCGCCAGCGCGAGGCCGAAGCCCGGCGCGCCGCCGGCATCGCGGAAAGCCTGCGCGAGACGGACCCGGTCAGGGCGATGCGCCTCAGCCTGGCCGCCTGGCGGGTCGCCGACCTGCCCGAGACCCGGTCCGCCCTGCACGCGGCGGCCACGCAACGCCACCAGGACGTCTTCACCGATCCCGACGGCGCCCCCGGGACCATGCGTCACCTCAGCATCGACGGCCGCACCCTGGTCAGCGTGGGCGCCGCCCAGGTCTCCGCCTGGGACGTGGACACTCGCCGCCGGACGGCTCTCCTGCCGGGGCTCGGCGCCGAGCACCCGCGGGCAGGGGCGAGGACGGGCGACGCATGGACGCTGCCCATCCTCACGCCGGACGGAGCCGTGGCGTCGTGGGATCTGGCCACCGGACGCCGTGACGACAGGGAGCTGGGCCCGGCGAAGGACGGGTTCGAGATGGGGACGAGCGGGCGCAGCGTCATCGGGTACAACGCCGAGGGATCCCGCTACCGGATCCTGGCGTGGGACCTCGCCCGGAGGCGTGAGCTCCTGCGGGTGAGCGTCCCCAGAGAGCCCTCGGCGTCGTTGGAGTCGACGTGGGATGCCGCGCCCGCCATGGCGCGCAGCCACGCCGAGAGGCGGACGGTCACCGCACCGGACTTCCCGGACGCGACGCTCAGCCCGGACGATCGGTACCTGGCGCTGTGTGTTCCGGGGCGGCGGTTGCAGGTGTGGGACGTGCGCACGGGCAGGAAGACGGACACCGCCTGGGCGCCGGTTCTTGGCCGGCGTCAGTGCCAGTACCAGTTCGTGCGGTTCACGCCCGACAGCCGGCGCCTGGCGGTCGTCACCGATGAGCGGGTCCGCCTGTGGGACCTCGCGTCGGGCGCCGAGGTGGCCTCCATCGCCCATCGGAACGTCCAGGAGATCGGGTTCAGCGCGGACGGGGCCTTCCTGGCCGCTTCCGACGGGACCGACCTCCTGCTGTGGCGAGTCTCCTGGCCGGGCAGACCGGTCTTCCGCCACTCGCTCATGGGCGAGCAGGTCGCCGACCTGCGCATCGACACGCAGGCGAGCCGGATCCGCTACCTGGCGGGCTCCAGCTGGGCGTGGCCGGCTGCCGTACGCACGCTCGATCTGGGCGCCGCCCTCACCCCGCAGTGGCAGGAGGACGAGGCCGATCAGGCGGTGTTCAGCCCGGACGGGACCCGGCTGGCGCTGGCCTACGAGGCGCGGGAGCGGGGAAGCGTGCTGTTCCGGCTCCACCGGACGCTGTCCGGCGGGCCGCCCGCCGACCTCCCGGAGGTTGCGTGCCCTCCGAAGGAGCACGCCATGCCGGGCTGCTCGATCCTGCTCGCCTTCGCCTCCGACGGCAGGACGCTGGCCTTCGGCAGTTCGGAGTCGTATCCCGCCACGGTGCCGACCCGCGTGTCCCTGTGGGACGTGGCCGGCCGGCGCACGACGGACACGCTGGTGCTGAGCACGGAGAACAAGCCGCCGACCGGGGCGATCGCCTTCGGGCCCGGCGACAGGTCGCTCCTGGACGCCCAGCCTCACCAGGGAGGAGCCACGATGGTCTGGGACCTGCGCCGGCGCACCATCACGAGGGCGTTGCCCGACGTCACCGCGGACCGGATCGCCGTGCACCCCGTCCGGCCGCTCGTCGTCACGTCAACGGGTGATGTCGTGGACTTGCGGTCGGGCGCGAAGAATCCGCCCTCGGCCGGGCCCGGCCTCATCGAGGCGCACGCTTTCAGCCCCGGCGGCAGGTACCTCGCCACGGGGGACGCCTCGGGCAAGACCGTCCTGTGGGACGGTGCCGTGCGGCGCCGCATCGGCGTGCTGAACGCGTTCGCGGCGAGCGGCTCCGATCCGAGCCGGGATGTCACCGCGCTGGCGTTCTCCCGTGACGAGTCCGTGCTGGCCGTCGGGACGGCGGACGGCACCCTGCGACTGTGGGATGTCGCTTCCCGGCTGCCGATCGGAGCGCCCCTGCCCACCCCCGGCGACGGCATCCTGGCCCTCTCCTTCGGCGCCGGCGGCGACTCCCTGTACGCCGCCGGACAGCACGTGCCCGTGCGGCGCTACGACGTCGGCCCGGCCGCCTCGGCGGCTGCCGTGTGCCGTCGCGCCGGAGGCGGGCTGCCGGAGGCGGACTGGCGGACCTACTTTCCGCGGCTGCCGTACCAGCGGACGTGCCCGCCGGTCACCGGGGCGACGGCGTCACCCTCTGCCGTCCCTCCGGGACGCGTCAGGGAACGGTGATGTTCGGGCTCTCGAGCGAGCCGATCGATCTGTCGTTGCGGTCGTAGGTCGTGATCTTCGACCTGAACGTCCCCCGGGCGTTGTAGAGGTAGACGTTGCCCGAGCGGGCCCGGCTGCACGCCTCCTCCGGACCGGTCGTCCATACCGTGTCGTACGCGCCGCTGACGATGGAGACCTTGTAGTAGGCGCAGGCCGATGGCATCTCGTCCGCGTACGCGTCCGCGATGACGGTGGTTCCGCTCTTCGAAATGCACGGATAGACGCTGACGAAGCCGTTGCCGGTGTAGGCGGGGCGGCATCCGCCGTCCGCCGCCGCCGCCGAAGCGACGGCCTGGGCCTGCGCCGCCGAGGACTGCGACAGAAGCAGTGCCGCGCCGAAGGCGCCTGCCAGAAGAGCCTTGCTGACTCGCATCATTCTCCTCGTGTGTAAGGGAACGTTCGTGGTTTCCGCATCGCAGTCTTCGGGCTGGGGAATTGTTTGCCAGCCCCGTTTCACCAGGGCAAACAAAAAACGCCGGAGGCATCGGAACGGCAGGATCGGCATGGTGCGACTTCGGCTACCATGAGTCACGTTGCTCCACCTCAGGCTGAGGGGCCCGCGACGTCACCGCCAGTG
Source organism: Nonomuraea ceibae (assembly GCF_019396325.1). Taxonomy (GTDB): domain Bacteria; phylum Actinomycetota; class Actinomycetes; order Streptosporangiales; family Streptosporangiaceae; genus Nonomuraea; species Nonomuraea ceibae. The sequence continues at coordinate 43,665 of NZ_JAHKRO010000041.1, read as the reverse complement.
ACGGAGCCAGTGGAGCGGCCCGGCGAGTTCCTCCACGCCGGGCGCTCGGGCCCCGTGGATCTTTCCCCCCTTTTCAGGACACCTCCCCTGGGCCCGTGTGCTCATTCGATCAGAGATGTCAAAGGAAAGAACCTTGGCCCGCTTCGACACCATCGCCGCCCTTCGCATCGCGAAGGCGCTGCTCACCTTCACCGTCGGCGGCTTCGCGCTGCTCGTCGTGTTCGGCAACCTCACCGACTACGGCACGAACTTCGAGTTCGTCCGGCACGTGCTGGCCATGGACGCGCAGAAGCCCGAGCTCGCCGCGGTCAGCCAGATCAACTACCGCGCCATCCCGTGGACGTGGGCGCACCACGCCGCCTACATCGGCGTCATCCTCACCGAGGCGGTCATCATGGTGACCTGCCTGATCTCCGCCTGGCAGCAGATCAGGGCCGTCGGCCGCGACGACGCCGCCTTCCACCGGGCCAAGCGCTGGGGCGTCGTCGGCTGCACGGTCGGCCTGCTGCTGTGGTTCTTCGGCTTCCAGGCCATCGGCGGCGAATGGTTCGGCATGTGGATGAACGGCACCTGGAACGGCATCCCCGACGCGGTGCGGCTGTGCACGTACATCGGGATCGTGCTGATCTTCCTCAGCCTCCGCAACGACGCCCGCGAGAGCGCCTGATCGGAGCGGCAGGGGTGGCGGCTCGTGGCCGTGTCAGCCGAGTGACGCGTAGGCCAGATAGGCCGCCACCCCGTACGCCAGGTGAGGGACCACGTCCGAGATCCAGTCCGCGGCCGACCAGGTGCGCGGGTCGGTGATCCCGAGCGCGGTGAGCGGCCCGGTCGAGCCGATCATCGCCAGCCCGGCGAGCATGGGCACGCCGACGGGCCAGGCCGGCCGCCTGCCCGAGGTGAGCAGGCCGTAGCAGAGCGCCGCCATCGCGCCGGTGCCGTAGCCGAGGAGCGCACCCAGGGCGTCCTTGCGATGGCCGGCCCGTTCGTCGTCGCCGAGGTCGACGTGCGCGCGTGCGGCCAGGTCCGCTATCGCCCGGCGGGGCGTCCCGCTGGCCGGACGGGCGCGGATCGCCATGTCCAGGTAGGAGCAGGTGTTGAGCGCGCTGGTGCCGGCGGCGCCGGCGAGCCAGCTTCTGAGCAGGACGTGCATGTCGGCCACCTCCGCGCCGAGCCGGATCTCCGGTTCCCCTGCCCGGTGGGAGCCTGTCGATGCCCCTCGTCCCGGCGGCTCTAGGCGTGCCAGAGGGCGGCCAGTTGCCGGGTGGCGAGCCAGGACGGGATGGCGCGCAGCAGGACGTCGCGCAGCCAGGCGGGGGCGCCGGTCTGGCTGGTCAGGCGCGACTGCCGGGAGGCGGCGCGCATGACGCGGTCGGCGCGGGGCCGCCGCTCGGCGTCGTAGCGCAGCAGCCGCGCGGCGACGTCGCCGGGTCCGGCGCCGGTCAGGCAGCGGGTGAGCGCGGCGGCGTCCTCGAACGCCTGGCTGGCGCCCTGGCCGAGGTCGGGCGGCATGGCGTGGGCGGCGTCGCCGAGGAGCGCGATCCGGCCGGCGGCGTAGGAGGGGAGCGGTTCGGCGAGGCGGGCGATCGGGTCGACGTAGACGTCGCCGGGCGGGGTGGCCTCGATGAGGGACGTGACGAGCGGGTGCCAGTCGGCCATCAGGGACAGCATCCGCCGCCGTGCCTCGTCCGCTCCGGGCGGCGGGCCGTCGAGGGCGGAGTCGGTGAACCAGTACAGCCGGTCGGGGCCGACGGGGAACAGGCCGAACATCGCCCCGCTGCGCCGGTCGACGAACTGGCCGGCGAGCAGGCTCGGGTCGAGGCCGGGCGGGCGGGGCAGCATCCCGCGCAGGTCCATCCGGCCGGTCCGGCGCACCCCCGGGTGCCCGGGGAAGAGCTGGGCGCGCAGCCTGCTGCCGATGCCGTCGGCCGCGACGACGGCGTCGGCCGTGGCGACGGGGGCGCCGTCGGCGATGACGGTCACGCCGGTGTCCCGCGCCTCCACGCGGTCGACCGGGACGCCGGTGCGCACCAGGTCGGCGGGCAGCGGGGCGCGGATGGCGCGGTGCAGCTCGGCGCGGTCGAGGATGGCGAGGCTGCCCACCTTCCGCTGGCCCTGGACCGCGTCGGTGACCAGCAGCGGCCGGCCGCGCCAGTCCCGCAGGCCGCCGCTCGCGGCGTGCAGGCCGTGCCGGCGCACGTCCGCGGCCAGGTCCAGGCTGTCCAGGGCGCGGAGGCCGTTCGGCATGACGACGATCCCGGTGCCGGCCTCCCTCAGCTCGGCGGCGCGCTCGAAGAGCGTCACCTCGTGGCCCGCGCGGTGCAGGCCGACGGCGGCCGCCACTCCCCCGAGCCCCGCTCCGACGACGGCGATCCTCATGCGCCCTCCTCATTCACTACGATCGTACTAGTACGTTCATTGGTAGCATGGGGGTGTGCCGCCCACCAATCCGGCCCGGCGCCGGGCCATCGCCGACGCCGCCATCGCGCTGCTGGCGTCGGCGGGCGCGCACGGGCTGACCCATCGGGCGGTGGAGAAGGAGGCGGGGCTGCCGCCGGGCACGGCGTCCAACTACTTCCGCAGCCGGGAGGCGCTGCTGGTGGCCGCCGCCGAACGGGTGGCCGAGCTGCACCACGCCGACACCGACCGGGCCACCGACACTGACCAGGCCGCCGACACCGACCGGGCCACCGGCACCGGCCAGGCCGCCGGCATGGTCGAGTTGCTGGCCGAGTCGCTGCTGACGGCGGCGACCACGCTGCGCACCCGCTACCTGGCGATCTTCGAGTTGCAGCTCGAGGCGGCCCGCCGCCCGGCGCTGGCGGCGGCGCTCGCGCGCCTCCAAGCGTCCGCGCTGCGGTTCACCGCCGGGCATCACGACAAGGTGGGCGTGACGATCCCGCGCGAGCGCATCCCCGCGATGCTCGCGCTCTACGGGGGCGCGCTGTTCACGCTGGTCACGGGGCCGCCGGAGGCCGTCACCAGGGAGGCCGTCCGCCGCGTGGCCGAGGTCATCGTGGACGGCGCCGTCGTACGGAAGGCCGGGGACGGCGGGTCAGTCAGGCGCTGAGGCCACGGCGAGCACGACGGCGCGGACCGCCTGCCGGACCCGGTCGTCGCCCACCTCGGCGCGGACGGCGGTGGCCGTTTCGGCGCCGAGCGGGGCCAGCAGGGCATGGGCCAGGGCGTCGGCGTCGCAGCCGGGGCGCGCCTGGCCGAGCAGGATGGCCACGTGCCGGTGCCAGAACCGGTAGGCGCCGATCCGGTAGCGGGCGCCGGGGCCCGCGGTCTCCGACATGCGCACCAGGTCGAGGTGGCCGGCGAGGTAGTCGAGGTAGGCGTCGGCGAAGGCGGCGAGCCGGTCGGCGGCGGGCGCGCCGGGGCCGAGCGGCGGCGGGCCGGAGATGACGCGCTGCTGCAGCTCGCGTTCGCGTTCGTCGAGCAGCGCCACGGCCAGGCCGGACCGGTCGCCGAAGCGGCGGAAGACCGTGCCCTTGCCCACTCCGGCCTCGGCGGCCACGGCGTCCATGGAGACGTTCTCCACACCCTGCTCGCGGAACAGTTTCGCGGCGGCGGCCAGCACTTTCTCGCGGTTGCGCGCGGCGTCGGCCCGTTCCTTGGGCGGCCTGTTCCGGAGGATCTCCAGCGGCTCGCTTGACGAAGCGGACTGCGGTCCGCTAACTTCCGAATCATCCACAGAAACGGACTGTAGTCCAGTTATTTGGAGGTCGCAATGACCGCACTCATCACCCGTGACGAGCTCAAGGCCGCCATCGACGCCGGGACCGTCGTCGTCGTGGACGCGCTCGGCGGCGAGTACTACGCCCAGCAGCACCTGCCGGGCGCGATCCCCCTGGTGGAGAGCGAGGTGGCCGAACGGGCCGCCGAGCTGCTGCCCGACAAGGACGCGGCGATCGTGACCTACTGCTCCAACCCGGCCTGCCCCAACAGCGAGGCGGTCGCCCGGCGGCTGGCCGCGCTCGGCTACACGGCCGTGCGCAAGTACCGTGAGGGGATCCAGGACTGGGTCGAAGCCGGCCTTCCGGTCGAGACCGGCCTGCGCGTCTGACCCCGGCCCGCCCCGGCCCGCACCTCAGCGGACCGGGGCGGGACCCGCCTTCGGGAGGCCGGGGAAAACGTGTGCGCGGGGTATGTCAAGACGGCGCGGACGGCTCCGATCATCAGTCGGAGGGCGCCACCGGGCGCCCCGACCGCCGAAGGAGATGTCATGAAATTTCTGCTGATCATGCATGTGAACCCGCTGATCTGGGACTCGCTGACCGAGGAGGAACGCGACGAGGTGATGAACGGCCACGGCGCCTTCATGGACACCGTGAAGCGGTCCGGCGAGCTGCTGGGCACCGCCGCGCTGGCCGAGCCGGCGCAGAGCGCCGTCGTCCGGGTGCGCGACGGCGTCCCCGCCGTGACGGACGGCCCGTACCTGGAGGCCAAGGAGTACCTCGGCGGCTACTACCTCGTCGAGTGCGAGAGCCGGGAGCGCGCGCTGGAGCTGGCCGCGCTCATCCCCGACGCCGGCGTGCCGGGGCTCGGCATCGAGGTGCGGCCGGTCGTCTTCTCGGGCTGAGCGCGATGAAGTTCTTACTGAGCCTCTACGCGGACGCGGCGGGCCACGAGGCGTTCGTGACCGCGGCCCGGCAGGCGGGCGAGCTGGTCGGCGGGCACGCGCTCGCCGACCCGTCCCTCAGCGCCGTGGTGCGGGTGGTGGACGGCGTGCCGGCGGTGACCGAGGGCCCGTACGCGGGCGCCGGGGAACACGTCACCGGCCAGTACGTTGTCGACTGTGAGAGCCGGGAGCGCGCGCTGGAGCTGGCCGCGCTGCTGCCGGGCGGCGTGGAGGTGCGCCCGCTGATGGACCCGGCCGGACTGGAGATGTGAACGTGGACGCGAGCGCCACAGAACGGCTCGGGGACCTGCTGCGCGAGCTGGCGCCGCAGGTCCTCGGCGTGCTCATGCGCCGCTACGGCGGGTTCGAGGAGTGCGAGGACGCGGTCCAGGAGGCGCTGCTCGCGGCGGCGTCCCAGTGGCCCGCCGAGGGGGTGCCGGACAGCCCGCGCGCCTGGCTGATCACGGTCGCCTCCCGCCGCCTGGTCGATCACGTACGCAGCGAGCAGGCGCGCCGGCGCCGGGAGGTGGCCGCGGCCGTGCGGGAGGCGCCGGACGCCGACCTGGCCCCGGCGCCGGGCGAGGAGGGGCCGGGTGACCGGGACGACACGCTCACGCTGCTGTTCCTGTGCTGCCATCCGGCGCTGACGCCAGCGTCGCAGGTGGCGCTCACGCTGCGGGCCGTCAGCGGCCTCACCACGGCCGAGATCGCGCGGGCGTTCCTGGTGCCGGAGGCGACGATGGCGCCGCGGATCAGCCGCGCCAAGCAGCGGATCAAGGCGGCGGGCGCGTCGTTCGAGCTGCCGCCGCCGGGCGAGCGGGCCGACCGGCTGGACGCGGTGCTGCACACGCTCTACCTGATCTTCAACGAGGGCTACACCGCCAGTTCCGGCCCCGACCTGCACCGGGGCGAGCTGACGGCGGAGGCGATCCGGCTCACGCGGCTGGTGCACCGGTCGCTGCCGGACGACGGCGAGGTGGCCGGGCTGCTGGCGCTGATGCTGCTGACCGAGGCCCGGCGGCCGGCCCGCACCGGCCCGGACGGCGGCCTGGTGCCGCTGGCCGAGCAGGACCGCGGTCTGTGGGACGCGGCCCTGGCCGAGGAGGGCACGGCGCTGGTGACCGCCGCGATGTCGGCCTCGCCCCTGGGCCCGTACCAGCTCCAGGCGGCGATCGCGGCGCTGCACGTGCAGGCGCCGCGCGCCGAGGACACCGACTGGGAGCAGATCCGCATCCTGTACGGGATCCTCGGCCGGATCGCGCCGAACCCGATGGTGACGCTCAACCACGCGATCGCGGTGGCGATGACGCGCGGCCCGCGCGCCGGGCTGGACCTGCTGGAGAGCCTCGACGACGATCCCCGGATGGCCCGCCACCACCGGCTGCACGCCGTCCGGGCGCATCTGCAGGACCTGGCCGGCGAGCACGTCGCCGCGCGGGAGAACTACCGGCTGGCCGCCCGGCTCACCACGAGCCTGCCCGAGCAGCGCTACCTGCGGCAGAAGGCCGAGGCGCACGGCGAGGCGGGCTGACCGGGACGCCAAGGGGGCCGGGCGGACAGCGCCGCCCGGCCCCACCTTCTCGTCCGGCGTTCCGTTCGCCAACCCCCCGATAGGCGAACGGCCGCCCGGTCATCGCCGTCAGCCTCCGCGCGGCTCTGACCTCGCCGTATTGCTACCCCGCCCGGCGTAATCCCCCGGTCAAGCGTGGCCAGTTTCACGGACAGATCCAACCTGGCGCACATTGTTGACCGGCGACGCGAATCTGTCTAACGTCGGCCGCAGGGCCGGCCCCGGCAGCCCCGATTCGCGGAAGGAGTCCCGATGACGGCGCTCGACCTGGACGAACTTACCGCCATCGACGTCCACACCCACGCCGAGATCTCCGCCTCCGGGCACCCGTCGCTCAGCCCGGAGCTGTCGGCCGCCTCCGCCGCCTACTTCAAGGTGCGCGGCGCCCGCGAGCCCGCCATCCCCGAGATCGCGGCCTACTACCGCGAGCGCAAGATGGCCGCCGTGGTGTTCACCGTGGACGCCGAGCACGCGACCGGGCACCCGCCGATCCCGGCCGAGGAGGTCGCCGCCGCCTGCGCCGAGCATCCCGACGTGCTGATCCCGTTCGCCAGCGTCGACCCGTGGCGGGGCCGGGCGGGCGTCCGGCTGGCCCGCCGCCTGGTGGCCGGGCACGGCGTGCGCGGCTTCAAGTTCCACCCCAGCCTGCAGGGCTTCGCCCCGAACGACCGGATGGCCTACCCCCTGTACGAGGCGCTGCAGGAGCTGGGCGTGCCCGCGCTGTTCCACACCGGGCAGACCGGCATCGGCGCGGGCGTACCGGGCGGCGGCGGCATCCGGCTGAAGCACTCCGACCCGATGCTCGTCGACGACGTCGCCGCCGACTTCCCGGACCTGACGATCATCCTGGCGCACCCGTCGTTCCCCTGGCAGGACGAGGCGCTGGCGGTGGCCACGCACAAGCCGTCGGTGCACATCGACCTGTCCGGCTGGTCGCCGAAGTACTTCCCGCCGCAGCTCGTCCGTTACGCCAACACGCTGCTGAAGGACAAGGTGCTGTTCGGCTCCGACTATCCGGTGATCACCCCCGACCGGTGGCTGGCCGACTTCGCCGAGCTGGACATCAAGCCGGAGGTACGGCCGCTGATCCTCAAGGACAACGCGGCCCGGCTGCTCGGCCTGGGCAAGAGCGATGCGTGACGGCGGCGTCGGCTCCTGGCCGGAGCGCCGGGCCCGCCGGACGCCGGACCGGGTGGCCGTCGTCCACGGCGGGCGGCGCGTCACGTACCGGGAGCTGCACGAGCGGGTGCTGCGGCTGGCCCGCGTGCTGCGCGGGCGGGGCGTGGGGCGCGGGGACCGGGTGGCGTACCTGGGGGCGAACCATCCGGCGTTCCTGGAGACGCTGTTCGCCACCGGGACGCTGGGGGCGGTGTTCGTGCCGCTCAACGTCCGGCTCGCCGCCCCCGAGCTGGCCTACGTGCTGTCCGACTGCGGCGTGGCGGCCCTCGTGCACGCGCCGCCTGCGGCGGAGCTGGACGTGCCGTGCCGGATCCCGCTCGGCGACTACGAGGAGCTGCTGGCCGAGGCGGAACCCGAGGCGGCCGTCGAGGCCGTCTCCGGCGAGGACCCGTGCATGATCATGTACACGTCCGGCACGACGGGCCGGCCCAAGGGCGCGGTGCTCTCCCACGCCAACGTCACCTGGAACAGCCTCAACGTGCTCGTGGACGTCGACCTGGCCGCCGACGAGGTGACGCTGGTGGTCGCGCCGCTGTTCCACACCGCGGGGCTGAACATGACGTGCCTGCCGACGCTGCTCAAGGGCGGCCGGGTGGTGCTCATGGACGCGTTCGACCCCGGCCGGGTGCTGGAGACGATCGCGGCCGAGCGGGTCACGTACCTGTTCGGGGTGCCCACGATGTACGACGCGCTGGCCGCGCACCCCGGCTGGGCCGGGGCGGACCTGTCGAGCCTGCGCACGCTCAACTGCGGCGGCGCGCCCGTCCCGCTCCGCACGATCGAGACGTACCTGGCGCGCGGGCTGGCCTTCAGCCAGGGGTACGGGATGACCGAGGCCTCCCCCGGCGTGCTGTATCTGCCGCCGGACCAGGCGGTGGCCAGGGCGGGCTCGGCGGGCGTGCCGCACTTCTTCACCGACGTGCGGATCGCGCTGCCCGACGGCCGCGACGCCGCGCCGGGCGAGCCCGGCGAGGTCCTGGTCCGGGGCCCGAACGTGATGACCGGCTACTGGGGCGGCCCGCCCGCCGCCCCGGACGGGTGGCTGCGCACCGGCGACGTCGCCCGCGCCGACGCGGACGGCTACGCCTACATCGTCGACCGGATCAAGGACATGTACGTCTCCGGCGGCGAGAACGTCTACCCGGCCGAGGTCGAGGCGGTGATCGCGACCCATCCGGGCGTCGCCGACTGCGCCGTGATCGGCGTCCCCGACCCGAGGTGGGGCGAGACGGGCCTGGCGATCGTCGTCCGCGAGCCGGGCGCCGACGCCGGGGACCTGCTGGACTACCTGGATGGGCGGCTCGCCCGGTACAAGATCCCCCGGTCGGTCGTCTGGGCCGACAGCATCCCGCGCACGGCCTCGGGGAAGATCGTGAAACCCGCGCTGCGCGCCCTCCACGGGGCCGGCCCGTCGCGTACGGCTACCTGACGCCCTCGCTGATCGGCCCGCCCGCCAGGTCGGTGCGGCTGGTCTCGCGCAGCGCCAGCGCGCACCCGACCGTGAGCAGGCAGAAGGCGGCGATGACGGCGGAGATGACCATCGTGCCGCCGCCGTCGTTCGCCGCCCGGATCTGCGCGAAGACCACGGGGGCGAGTCCCGCGCCGAGCCCGGCGAGCTGGTAGCCGAGCGAGGCGCCGGTGTAGCGGCTGCGGGTGGAGAACAGCTCGGCGTACAGGGCGGCGAGCGGCCCGTACATCATCGGGTGGATGACCGACTGGCCGAGCACGAGCAGGAGCGTGAGCAGGGCCACGCTGCCCGTGTCGGCCACCGGGAAGAGCAGGAAGCTGTAGACGGCGGCGAGGACGGCGCCGGCCAGGACGACGGGCCGGCGGCCCACCCGGTCCGACAGCGCCGACCAGCCGAGGATGCCGAGGATCGCCAGCCCCGAGGAGAGCGTCAGCCCGTTGAGCACCTCCTGCCGGGCGAAGCCGGCCTCCACCCCGTAGGCCAGCAAGAACGTGGTGAGCGTGCCCTGCAGGACGAACGCGGACAGGCCGACGCCGACGCCGAGCAGGAGCGTCCTCGGGTGGTGGCGCAGCACGTCCAGCAGCGGCGCGGAGGCGTCCTGCCGCCGGGCGGCCGTGAACACCGGGGTCTCCTCGACGCGGGCGCGGACGAACAGGCCGACGCCCAGCAGCGCGATGCTGATCAGGAACGGGACGCGCCAGCCCCAGCTGAGGAACTCCCGCTCGCCCAGGACGGCGGCGCTCCCGCTGAGCACGGCGGTGGACAGCAGCATGCCGGAGGGCGCTCCGGCGTTGGTGAAGCTCGCCCACAGGCCGCGCCGCCCGGTGGCGTGCTCGGCGGACATCAGCACCGCGCCGCCCCACTCGCCGCCGACCGCGACGCCCTGGACGACGCGGAGCAGGACGAGCGTGATGGGGGCGAGGCTGCCGATCTGCTCGTAGGTGGGCAGCAGGCCGATGAGGAAGCTCGCCACGCCCATGAGGACCATCGTGAGGATGAGCATGCGCTTGCGGCCCAGCCGGTCGCCGAAGTGGCCGAAGATCACGCCGCCGAGCGGGCGCGCCAGGTAGCCGGTGGCGAACGTGCCGAGGCTGGCGACGGTGGCCGCGAGCGGGGGCAGCCCGGAGAAGAAGACCTTGCCGAACACCAGGGCGGAGGCGGTGGCGTACAGCAGGAAGTCGTAGTACTCGATGACGCTGCCCAGGTAGCTGGAGGCGACGGCGCGGCGGAGCTGGACGGGTTGCGCGGAGGCCGGCGATTCGGTCATGGCGTTGGTTCCTTCGCAGGGGGGGTGACGGAACACCATTGAACGCGGGGCAAACTCCCGATCTGCGTCATAGCTTTGCCCAACAAATGGGACCCGTCTACCCTCTACTCGTGACTTCCGACGACGGGGACGGCGCCGCGCACTCCTCCTCACCGCGCCCCCAGTCGCTGATGTTCAGCTTCCTCGGCGTCTACGTGCTCGGCCGCCGCGTCGCCGTCTACTCCGGCAGCGTCATCGACGTGTTCGCGCGCCTCGGCGTGACCGAGGAGGCGGTACGCTCCACGCTGACGCGCATGGTCAACCGGGGGCTGCTGGCCCGCCACCGGCAGGGCCGCAAGACCTATTTCGGGCTCACGCCCAAGGCCACCGGCGTGCTGGAGGACGGCCGCCGCCGCGTCTGGGAGACCGGCGCCGTCAACCGCGACTGGGACGGCACCTGGACCCTGGTCGGGTTCTCGCTGCCCGACAGCCTGCGCGGCGCCCGCCACGACCTGCGCTCACGGCTCGTGTGGGCCGGGTTCGGGCTCCTGCAGAGCGGGCTCTGGATCGCTCCCGGCGTCAAGGACGTGACCGGGACGGTGACGGAGCTGGGGCTGCACGAGCACGTGACCGTGCTGGCCGCGCGGGCGCTCAAGCCGACCGAGTCGGCCGACCTGGTCCGGGCCTTCGACACGCCGCGCATCGCCGAGCGCTACCGCGCCTTCCTCGACCGCTGGCACGACGGCGGCACGCGGCTCGGGCTGCCCGACGACCTGGCCCGGCAGCTCCTGCTCCACACCGACTGGCTGGGGCTCGTCCGCCAGGACCCGCACCTGCCGGCCGAGCACCTGCCGGCCGACTGGCCCGCCATCCGGGCCGAACGCGCCTTCCACGAGCTGGCCCGCGCCTGGGAGGAGCCCGCCCGCGCCCTGGCCGCCGCCGTCCTGGACGAGCTGCCCGTCGGCCGGTGAGCGCGGTCAGCGCCCGTCGTCGCCCACGCGCCGACGACCGCGATGTCCGGCTCCCCCATGCCGGACACCTACCCGGCGGCGGCGCCTACTTGCCGAAGCCCGCCGTCAGCCCGCTGAGGAGCTGGCGGCGGCCGACCACGTACAGGACCAGGATGGGCAGCGTGGTCAGCACGACGGAGGCGAGCACCGCGGGGACGTTGATGCTGTATTGGCCCTGGAAGCTCCACAGCGCCAGCGGCAGCACGCGCTTGTCCGGGCTCTGGGTGAGGATCAGCGGCAGCAGGAACCCGTTCCAGATCGTCAGCGCGTTGTAGACGGTCACCGTGACCACGGCCGGCCGCGTCAGCGGGAAGGCCAGCCGCCACAGCGTGCCCCACTCGCTGGCGCCGTCGAGCCGCATCGACTCGAACAGCTCCTTGGGCACGTCGCGGATGAAGTTGGCCAGGATCAGCACCGACAACGGGATCGCGAACGCGATCGACGGCAGGATCAGCGCCAGCAGCGAGTCGTACAGGCTCAGCCGGATGATGATCAGGTAGATCGGGATGACGGTCGCCTGCAGCGGGATGGCCAGCCCCATGAGGAACAGCCAGTTGACCGAGCGCAGGAACCTGCCGTTGCCGCCGCGCACGATCGCGTACGCGGCCATGAACGAGACCGTGACCGCGGGGATGACCGCGCCGGCGGTGACGATGAGGCTGTTGGCGAAGTACAGGACGAAGTCCGACTCGATGACCAGCCGGTAGGCGTCGAGGTTCGGCTCCGTCGGCGGCGTCAGCGGGTTGGTCGCGTAGTAGGTGCTCTGCGTCTTGAAGCTGGTGATGACGATCCAGTAGATGGGGATGACGACGATCGCCAGCCACGCCAGGCTCACGGCGCCGGCGACCCAGTTGGGACGCTCGCGCCCGGGGGTTCTGGTGGCCATGTCAGGCTCCCTCCAGCCTGCTGTCGCTGCCGGTCCCGCCGCCGAGCCGGCGCAGCAGCAGGGCCAGGGCGAGGCCGACCAGGACGAGGATGACGGCGATCACGCTGGCCGGGCCCATGAGGTTGGCCTGGAAACCGCGCTTGTACATGTCGAGGGCGAGCACCCGGGTGGCGTCGCCGGGCCCGCCCGCCGTCAGCACGAAGATCAGGTCGAAGAACGTCAGCGACCCGACGACCATGAGCGTCGAGGAGGTCACGATCGTGTACTTGAGCTGCGGCAGGGTGATGCTGAAGAACTTGCGGATCCGGCCGGCCCCGTCGAGCTCGGCGGCCTCGTACATCGAGCGCGGGATCTGCCGCGCGCCGCCCTGGTAGATCAGCGAGTGGAACGGGATGAACTGCCAGGACACCACGAAGATGACGACGCCGAAGGCGAGTGCGGGCTCGCCGAGCCAGTCCTGGGCGAGGATCTCCAGCCCGAGCCCGGCGCCGAGCCCGAAGTTCGGGTCGAGCAGCGCCTTGTACGTGATCGCGATGGCGGCCGAGCTGAGCAGCAGCGGCACGAAGTACACGACCGACAGGACCGCGCGGTAGCGCTGGTGACCGGCCAGGAACACGCCGAGCAGGATGCTGGCCGGGGTCTGCACCAGCCAGGAGACGGCCATGACCAGGAACGTCACCCACAGGGCGTGCGGCAGCCCCGGGTCGGCGAGCACCGCGGCCCAGCTCTCCAGGCCGGTGAAGTGGATGTCGCCGAGCCCGTCCCACGAGGTGAAGCTGAGCACGAGCACGCCCACGAGCGGGACCACGCCGAAGGCGCCGAAAAGCAGTAACGCGGGCACGGCCAGCCACGCGAGCGAGCCGTGCCGCGGGGGTGCGCTCACTTGCCGATGACCGCGTTCAGGTTGGTGGCGAACTCCTCCGGCGTCACCGAGAGCTGGAAGAGCTTGGCGATGTTGTCCAGCAGCGTCTCGGCCGCCGTCGGGCTGAGGGCCTGGTCCCACGACTGCTGGAAGGTGCCGGCCTTGCTGGCGACGCCGTAGACGAAGTTGAGCCAGTCGGCGTCCTTGGAGCCGGCGAAGTTGCTGTCGGCGCCCTGGACGATCGGCACCGCGCCGGTGCCGACCCAGCCCTTCACCTCCTCGCCGTCGAGCACGCCGGTGGCGAAGAACTTCTTGGCGATCTCCTTCTGCTCGGCGGTCGCCTTGGAGGAGATCGACAGGTACTGGCCGGGGTTGCCGACGGTGTTGGAGGGGTCGCCCTTGCCGCCTTCGACGGGCGGGAAGTTCATGAAGCCGAGGTTGCCGCCGGAGACGAAGTCGCCGCCGTCGGCGGCCATCATGCCGTACGTCCACGAGCCGTGCAGCATCATGGCGGCCTTGCCGGTGTAGAGGAGGGCCTGGTCGGCGTTGGAGTCGGCGGTGATCGAGGAGAAGCCCTTGATGAAGCCGTCGGCCTTGATCAGGTCCTGCATCTTGGTGAGCGCGTCGATGGCGGCCGGGTTGGACCAGGCGTCCTTCTGCCCGTCGAAGACGGCCTGGAAGACCTCGGGGCCGGCGATGCGGTCGAAGAGGAACTCCAGCCACATCATGTTCGTCCAGCGTGACTGCCCGCCGAGCGAGAACGGCGCGATGCCGGCCGCGTTGAACTTCGGCACCAGGGCCATGATGTCGCCCCAGCTCTGGGGCGGCTCTGCGCCGATCTTGTCGAACAGCTTCTTGTTGTAGAACAGGACGATCGGCTGGACGGTCTCGCACGGCATCGCGTAGATCTTGCCGTCGATGGTGGCCGCGCCGAAGGAGGAGGGGAACAGCCGGTCCTTGACGGCGGCGTTCTCGCCGAACCACGGCGTCAGGTCCTCGACCTGCCCGGCCTGGACGTAGCTGCGCAGCGTGCCGCCGCCCCAGCCCCAGATGAGCGTGGGCGCCTGGCCCGCGCCGATCGCCGTCTTGATCTTGGCCTTGTAGGCGTCGTTCTGGAAGGTCGTCCCGGTGATCTGCCCGCCGGGGTTGGCCTTGTTGAAGCGCTCCACCGCGCCGGCCCGGATGCCTTCCTGGGGCTGGCCGGAGAGGTACCAGTAGGTTGCTCCGCCGCCCCCGCCTCCGCCGCCTGTCGGCGTGCCGCCGGCCCGGGTGGGCCCGGAGGTGCCGCAGGCGGCGAGCGCCGCTCCCAGGGGCAGACCCATGGAGAGGCTGAGGAAGGTACGGCGAGACGTTGTCCTGGGCTCCACGCTGATCTCTCCCTGTCGAAACATTTCGAAAATGACCGCGCGGGAGGCAATCTAGAATCGGCCCATATGCCTGTCAACCCCCTGTATCCAGACGTGTCCATGTTGTACTCTCACACGGGCGCCTAGCTGTTCAAACGGGGTCAGGCAAGATCTCCGCGCGGGTCGCCCGGCATTGTCGACAATATTTCGAAACTTTCGGCGGCTTTAAGGAGCAGCAGATGACAGCACTTGATCGGACGCCCACGCCGGGCCAGGTTACCCGCCCCTGGCGGGACCCCGCCCTTCCCGTGGCCGACCGGGTCGACGCCCTTCTCGCGGAGATGACGCTTGAGGAGAAGGTGGCGCAGCTCGGCAGCTGGTGGCCCGGCAACGACATGCAGCCCGACGGGGGCGAGTCGGGCACGGCCAACGTGGCGCCGATGCAGGACGTGTTCGCGGCCACCAAGTCGGCCCCGCCGGGCCCGGTCCACGGGCTCGGCCATCTGACGCGGGTGTTCGGCAGCGCGCCGGTGACGCCCGAGCAGGGCGCCGCCGAGGTGGTGCGGCTCCAGCGGGCCGTCGTGGACGGCTCCCGGCTGGGCGTCCCGGCGATCGTGCACGAGGAGTGCCTGACGGGTTTCACCACCTACGGCGCGACCGTCTACCCGGCGGCCATCGCCTGGGCGGCGACGTTCGACCCCGAGCTGGTGGAGCGGATGGCCGCGGCCATCGGGCGCGACATGCGGGCCGTGGGCGCCCACCAGGGCCTCGCGCCGGTGCTGGACGTGGTCCGCGACTACCGGTGGGGCCGGGTCGAGGAGACCATGGGTGAGGACCCGTACCTGGTCGCGACCCTCGGCACCGCGTACGTGCGCGGACTGCAGGGCGCCGGGATCATCGCCACGCTCAAGCACTTCGCCGGCTACTCCGCCTCGCGGGCCGCGCGCAACCACGGGCCGGTGCCGATGGGCCGGCGCGAGCTGATGGACGTGATCCTGCCGCCGTTCGAGACGGCCGTCACGCACGGCGGCGCCGGGTCGGTGATGAACTCCTACTCCGACGTGGACGGCGTCCCGGCCGCCGTCGACCCGTGGCTGCTCGACGAGGTGCTGCGCCGCGAATGGGGGTTCACCGGGACCGTCGTGTCGGACTACTGGTCGATCCCGTTCCTGGCCACCATGCACGGCGTCGCCGCCGACGCCGCCGAGGCCGGCATGCTGGCGCTGAGCGCGGGCGTCGACGTCGAGCTGCCCGACACGCTCGGGTTCGGGCAGCACCTGGACGACCGGGTGCGCAGCGGCGAGCTTCCCGAGGAGGTGATCGACCGGGCGGCCCGCCGCCTGCTCACCCAGAAGGCCGAGCTGGGGCTGCTCGACGAGGACTGGACGCCGGAGCGGTCGGTCGCCGGGGCCGCCGCCGACCTCGACTCCCCCGCCAACCGGGCGCTGGCCCGCGAGCTGGCCGAACGCTCGATCGTGCTGCTCGACGCGGGCACGGCGCTGCCCCTGGCGCCGGGAGCGCGCCGGGTCGCCGTCGTCGGCCCGTGCGCCGACGACGCGCGCACGTTCATGGGCTGCTACGCCTTCCCCAACCACGTGCTGCCCCGCCACCCCGGCCTCGGGCTCGGCATCGAGGCGCCGACCGTGCTGGAGGCGCTGCGCGCCGAGCTGCCGGACGCCGAGATCGTCCACGAGCGGGGCTGCGACGTGCGCGACGGCGACCGGTCCGGCTTCGCCGCCGCCGTCTCGGCCGCCGCCGGGGCCGACCTGTGCGTGGCCGTCGTGGGCGACCTGGCCGGCATGTTCGGGCTCGGCACCTCGGGCGAGGGCTGCGACGCGGAGGACCTGCGGCTGCCCGGCCCGCAGGAGGACCTGGTGACGGCCCTGGCCGCCACCGGCACGCCGGTGGTCGTGGTCGTCGTCTCCGGCCGCCCGTACGCGCTCGGCGAGGTGCACGCCCACGCGGCGGCGCTGGTGCAGGCGTTCATGCCCGGCGAGGAGGGCGGCGCGGCGATCGCCGGCGTGCTGTCCGGCCGGGTCCAGCCCGTCGGCAGGCTGCCGGTGCAGATCCCGCGCAGGCCCGGCGGGCAGCCCGGCACCTACCTGCAGCCGCCGCTCGGCGTCGACAGCGCGGGCATCAGCAACCTCGACCCGACGCCGCTGTTCCCCTTCGGGTACGGGACCTCCTACACCACGTTCGAGGTGGGCGAGCTGCGCGTCAGCGACGCCGAGGTGCCGACCGACGGCGAGTTCACCGTCTCGGCCACGGTGCGCAACACCGGCGGGCGGGCCGGCGAGGAGGTCGTCCAACTCTACCTGCGTGACGTGCTCGCCCAGGTGACCAGGCCGGTGCGGCAGCTCACCGGCTTCGCCCGGGTCCGGCTGGAGCCCGGCGGCAGCGCCGAGGTGCGCTTCCGCGTGCACGCCGACCGCACCGCCTTCACCGGCCGCGACCTGCGCCGCGTCGTCGAGCCCGGCGACCTCGACGTGCTCGTCGGCACCTCGTCCGCCGACCTGCCGCTGCGCGGCCGGGTCCGGCTGACCGGGCCGCTGCGCGAGACCGGGCCCGGCCGCCGGCTCGACACGCCCGTGGAGGTCGTCCCGCTGGACGGGCCCGATGCCGGCGCGTCCTAGGCGCGCCACGCTGGCCACCGTCGCCGCCTCGGCGGGGGTGTCGGTGGCCACCGTGTCCAAGGTGCTCAACGGCCGCAGCGACGTCGCGCCGGAGACCCGGTCGCTGGTGCAGGAGCTGCTGCGGCGGCACGACTACGTCGCGCCGCCGCCGCGCCGGGCCGAGGCCGGGTACGTGATCGAGGTGCAGTTCGACGCCGACCTGAACGCGTACTCCAGCGAGATCATCCAGGGCGCGGTGCTGGCCGGGGCGGAGAGCTGCGCGTCGGTCGTCGTGAGCATAGCCAAGGTCGCCGACCGCACCGCCGCCTGGGCCCGCGACCTGGTCGCGGGCGGGCGGCGCGCGCTGGTCGCGGTCACCGGCGAGATTTCGGCCGCCGAGCTCGACGCGCTGGCCAGGGCGCGGCTGCCGCTCGTCGTGATCGACCCGCTGAACCTGCCGCGCGCCCGCGTGACCAGCGTCGGGTCGACGAACTTCGCGGGCGGGCTGGCGGCGACCCAGCACCTGCTCACCCTGGGCCACCGGCGCGTCGCCTACCTCGGCGGGCCGCCGGCCGCCGCCTGCAACCAGGCCCGGCTGCACGGTTACCGGGCCGCGATGGAGGCCGCCGGGGCGCCCGTCCCGCCCGGCCACGTCCGGTACGGCGCCTTCCGCTACGACGACGGGCTGACGGGCGGGGCCGCGCTGCTCGGCCTGGCGCAGCCGCCGACGGCCGTCTTCGCGGGCTGCGACGAGACCGCGCTCGGCCTCATGGAGGCGGCCCGTGCACGCGGGCTGCGCATCCCCGAGGACCTCAGCATCGTCGGGTTCGACGACACGCAGATCGCCCAGATGGCCTCGCCGCCGCTGACGACCGTGCGCCAGCCGCTGCGCGAGATGGGCGCCGTCGCCCTGCGTACCGCGCTGCGGCTGGCGGCGGGCGGCACGGTCGAGTCGCACCACGTCGAGCTGGCCACCGAGCTGATCGTCCGGGCCTCCACCGCCCCGGCCCCCGGCGGGTAGACCCGGGGGCGCCGGTGTCAGGCGGGGGCGGCCTCCTGCTCGTCCTCGCGGGGAGCGGGGGCGGCGGCTTCGAGAGCCTTGTCGCGGCGGTAGGCGCGCACCGAGTAGGCGACGGCGGCGGCCCAGACGATGGCGATGGCGATGTAGACGACGGACTGGACGCCGCCCGGCGCGTCGATCCAGTCGCTGCGCAGCAGGCTGCGCACGTTGGTGAGCACGATGACGCCGCCCACCGCCGAGCCGAGGACGCGGGGCGGCACGTGCCGCACCAGCCAGGCGGCGATCGGGGCGGCGATCACGCCGCCGAGCAGCAGGACCCCGACCCAGGCGAAGTCGATGTTCTCCGAGCCGAGGCCGACGATGAAGCCGACGGAGGCGGCGATGGCGACCAGGAACTCGCTGGCGTCGATCGAGCCGATGACCTTGCGCGGCTCCATCCGCCCGCTGGCCAGGATGGCCGGCGTGCCGACCGGGCCCCACCCGCCGCCGCCGGTGGCGTCGACGAACCCGGCCACGACGCCCAGCGGCGCCAGGAACCGCCGGCGCAGCGGCTTGCCCAGGTTGCCGCGCGGCAGCCCGAACGCGGTGAAGCGGATGAGGATGTAGACGCCCAGGGACAGCAGGATGAGCGACATGACCGGGGCCGCGACCTCGGTCGAGAGGCTGGACAGGAACGTCGCGCCGGCGAATGCGCCGAGCGCGCCCGGGATGCCGATCCTGGCGACGACCTTCCAGTCGATGTTGCCGAAGCGCCAGTGGGACAGGCCCGAGGCGAGTGTGGTGCCGATCTCGGCCAGATGCACCGTGGCCGAGGCGGCCGCCGCGTTGGTGCCTACGGCCAGGAGCAACGTGGTCGAGGTGACCCCGTACGCCATGCCGAGGCTGCCGTCTACGAGCTGCGCCGCGAATCCGACGAGCCCGAGCAGGATGAGCGCCCGCACGTTCCCACCTTTCCGATGTACCCTACTTATTAAGTAGGAATAATCATTTATGAGAACGGGCATCCGGTCAAGGGGGTGGCCCCGCCCGGCCGCGGGCGCGGGGGCGCATGGGCGGGGCCCGGAGGGTCAGCCGCTCCAGTGGTTCAGGTGCAGGACCTCGTCCAGAGGCCGGCGGCGGGCGGGCTTGAAGGTGTCGCCGGTGTAGTAGGCGGTGGGGATGAGCGCCCCCTGCCGGACGTCGCCGGGGAGGCCCAGCAGCTCGGCGACCTCGCGCTCGTACGCCAGGTGCAGGGTCGTCCACGCGGTGCCGAGCCCGCGGGCGCGGGCGGCGAGCATGTAGCTCCACGCGGCCGGCAGCAGCGAGCCCCACAGCCCGGCCTGGCTGCCCTCCGGCAGCTTCCCGTCGGGCACCCGGATGCACGGCAGCACCAGCACCGGCACCTCGCCCATGTGCTCACCCAGGTACGCCGAGCTCGACGACACCCGCCGCTGCACCTCGGCCCGCGCCGGGTCGTCCTGGAACAGGTTCCCGGCCGACGAGCCCGACGCGTGGTAGGCCCGGACGGACCGGCCGTAGTAGTCGCCGATCCTGGCCCTGGTGGCGGGGTCGGTCACCACCACCCACTCCCACCCCTGCCGGTTCCCGCCGGTCGGCGCCTGCAGCGCGATCTCCAGGCACTCCCGCACCAGCTCCATCGGCACCGGCCGGTCCAGGTCCAGGCGCTTCCTTACGCTTCTGGTGGTGGTGAGGACCTCGTCGATTCCTAGCCTTTGTGTGGTCATGACGGCATTCATCCCCAGGGACGTCACCGGCGAAAGATCCGCTCAGCGGCGGCCCCGGAAGGTGCGGCGCAGGTCCGCCACCCACTCCCGGGGGAGCTCCCACGGGATGAAGTGCCCGCCGCGCTCGTGGCAGGTGATGCCGGCGTGGTTGTACCAGGCGGCCCGGTCGCCGTCGAGGAAGCTCCGGATCCGCTGCTCTGCCGTCGTCACGCCCGGCGGGTTCTCGTAGCTGACGAACGTGATGCCCGTGGGCGCCTCGACAACGGGCCACCGGTCGTGCGACGGGGTCCACGGGTAGCGGTTGTTGTTGGCGTACGTGCGGATCGAGCTGGCGACCGCGTCGCCCGCCCAGAAGATCGTCGCATGGGTGAGCAGGTCGTCCTTGGAGAACACGTTCTCCACGTCGCCGCCGTTGTCGGACCACTTCGTCCAGCGTTCGAGCATCCAGGCGAGCATGCCGGCCGGGGAGTCGGTCAGCCCGTGCGCGAGCGTGGACGGGGCCAGCACGTGCGCCGCCAGATGCGCCGCGAACCGCCGGTCCAGGGCCACGAACCGGTCGTGCGCCTCGGCGGGCAGGCCCTCCGGGATGGGCAGGCCGCCGCTCAGGTCCCAGGCTCGGTCGCCGTTGAACATCGTGAGCTTCTGGGCCGAGCCGATGTGGATGCCGTACAGCTCGGCGGCGTACTTGTGGCCGAGCTGCCCGGTGACCAGCGCGCCGACGTCGCACCCGGCGGCGGCGTACCTGTCGTGCCCCAGGACGCCGGTCATCAGCTCGTGCCACACGTCGGCAATCTTCCAGAAGTTCATGTCCGGCCGGTGCGTCAGCGGGGTCGAGAAGCCGAACCCGGGCAGCGAGGGCACGATCACGTCGAACGCCTCCGCCGGGTCGCCGCCGTGGGAGGCGGGGTCGGCGAGCTCGTCGACGACCTTCGACCAGTGCCAGAACGTCCAGGGCCAGCCGTGGCTGAGGATGAGCGGCACCGGGTCGGGGCCGACGCCGGGCCTGCGCATGAAGTGCACGGGCACGTCGCCGACGTCCACCCGGTAGTGCTCGTAGGCGTTGATCTCCCGCTCGGCCGCCCGCCAGTCGTAGCCGTCCGCCCAGTAGGCGACCAGCTCGCGCAGGTGGTCGCCGCGCACGCCGTAGAAGCCGTCGTCGTTGCCCGCGTCCAGCGGCAACCTGGTCATGGCGAGCCTGCGGCGCAGGTCGTCGAGCACCTCGTCGGGCACGTGCAGCGGCTCGGGGCGGAGGGGGAAGGGGCGGTTCGTCAAGGGAGGCGTTCTCCTGGTCATCGAGCGTCTAGTCATCGAGCTTCTGGTCATCGAGGCGGGCGGCGATCTCGGTCAGCCGGGTCAGGACGGCCGCGTAACCGGCGAGCGCCGCGCGCTCGTCGTCGTCCAGGTGCTCGACGAGGCGGGCGACGCGCGTCACCCGTTCGGCGTGCCGGGAGCGGACGATCTGCGCGCCCTCCTCGGTGAGGGTCAGCAGGACGGCGCGCCCGTCGCGCGGGTCGGGGCGGCGTGACACCAGCCCGTCGCGTTCGAGCTTGGCCACCAGGCTCGTGAGCGCGGGCTGTTTGAGCTGCTCGGTCGCCGTCAGGTCGGTGAGCCGCATCGGGCCCCGGCGCGCGAGCGTGTGCAGCACGGACAGGGTCGAGAAGCTGAGCCTGCGGACCGACGGCAGGCGGATGAAGTGGGTGTTGAAGTCCTCGATCGCGGTGACGAGCGCGCCGAGATCGAGGGCCTCCGGTGAGGGTGCCACCCGGCATTTATATCAATATTCGATGTAACTGTGCAGGGGGGTCGCCGGCCGGACGGCCCTCTGTCCGGCCGGCAGAGCGGGGCATACCCGGCGTCAGACCGGGGCGTACCCGGCCGGGCGGCTGGTGAAGGCGCCCCGGCCCTGGGTGCGGCTGCGCAGCCGGGTGGCGTACCCGAACAGCTCGGCCAGCGGCACCGTGGCGGTGACGACCGCCGTGCCGCCCCGCGCGGCCGAGCCGGTGACGCGGCCGCGCCGGGCGGCCAGGTCGCCGAGCACACCGCCGACCGCGTCGTCCGGGACGGTGACCGTGACCTCGGCCACCGGCTCCAGCAGCACCATCGCGCAGGCGCGCAGCGCCTGCCTGAGCGCCAGCGCCCCGGCAGTGCGGAAGGCCGCCTCGGAGGAGTCCTTCACGTGCGTCGCCCCGTCGGTGAGCGTGACCCGCAGGCCGGTGACCGGGTGCCCGCCGAGCGGCCCGGCGGCGAGGGCGTCGCGGCATCCGGCCTCGACCGCGCGGACGTACTCGCGCGGCACCCGCCCGCCGGTGACGGCGGAGCGGAACGCGAAGCCGGCCGCCGCGTCGAGCGGCTCCACGTCGAGCTGGACGTGCGCGAACTGCCCGGCGCCGCCGTCCTGCTTGACGTGCCGGTACAGCACGCCGGTCACGCCGCGCGCCACCGTCTCGCGGTGGGCGACGCGCGGCCGCCCGGCGGCGACGTCCAGCCCCCGCTCGCGGCGGATCTTCTCCACGGCCACCTCCAGGTGCAGCTCCCCCATGCCGGACAGCACGGTCTGGCCCGTCTCCGGGTCGGCCCGCACCGACAGCGACGGGTCCTCCTCGGCCAGGCGGGCGAGCGCGGCGGCCAGCCGGCCCGCGTCCACGCTCCGCCCGGCCTCGACCGCCATCGAGACGACGGGCTCGGCGGCGGCGGGCGGTTCGAGGACGAGCGGCGCGTCCGGCGCGCACAGCGTGGCGCCGGGCCGGGCCGCCTTCAGCCCGGTGACGGCCACGATGTCGCCGGCCACGGCCCGGTCGACCTCGGTGTGCCGGTCGGCCCGCACACGCAGGACCCGCCCGGCGCGCTCGGTGCGCCCGGCGCCCGCGTCCAGCACGGCGTCCCCCTTCCGCAGCGTCCCGGCGTACAGGCGCAGGTAAGTCAGCCGTCCGCCGCCGGTCGAGTGGACCTTGAACACCAGCGCGGCCAGCGGCTGCGCCGGGCCGGCGGCCCGGCCGGGCACGGCCGGAACGTCCAGCGGCGACGGCAGGTAGGCCACGACGGCGTCGAGCAGCGGCTCGATCCCCCGGTCCCGGTAGGCGGAGCCGCACAGCACGACGACGGCCCGGCGCTCCAGCGTCAGGTCGCGCAGCGCCGCCCGCAGCGTCGCCTCGCCGACCGGCGTCCCCGCGCAGAACTCCTCCAGCACGGCCGGGTGCAGCTCGGCCACGGCCTCCTCCAGCAGCCCGCGCCGCCGCCGCGCCTCCTCCAGCAGCTCCGCGGGGACGGGACGCTCCTCGTACGCGCCGTCCCAGACCAGCGCCCGCATGCGCAGCAGGTCCACGACGCCGGTGAAGCCGTCCTCTCGCCCGATGGGCAGCTGGACGGCCAGCGGCGTGACGCGCAGGCGGTCGCGGATCGAGGCGACGGCGGCGTCGAGGTCGGCGCCGGCCCGGTCGAGCTTGTTGACGAAGGCGATGCGCGGCACGCCGTGGTGGTCGGCGCGCCGCCAGACGGCCTCGCTCTGCGGTTCGACGCCCGCGACGCCGTCGAACACGGCGATCGCGCCGTCGAGCACCCGCAGCGAGCGCTCGACCTCGTCGGCGAAGTCGACGTGGCCGGGGGTGTCGATGAGGTTGACGCGGTGGCCGTCCCAGGCGCAGGTCACGGCGGCGGCGAAGATGGTGATGCCGCGTTCGCGTTCCTGGGCGTCGTAGTCGGTGACGGTGGTGCCGTCGTGCACCTCGCCGCGCCTGTGGGTGGCGCCGGTGACGTACAGGACGCGTTCGGTGATGGTGGTCTTGCCGGCGTCGACGTGGGCGAGGATGCCCAGGTTGCGGACGAGGCCGAGCTGGTTGGTGTCACGCACGGTCCGTGGCCCTTTCGGGATCTCTCTGGACAGGACAGCGCGATTCGCCCGGTGGCCCCTCGTGTCATGGGGCCGCCGGGGACGTCCGGCGCCGGCCGCGCAGCGGGCGCCGGGCGGACGGGGACACCAGGATCACCTCGTACCGTGACAGATGCCGCGACAGGGGAACGGCGCTGCGGCGCATGGCGGTCCCCCTCACTGGTCTCGGCGGTCGTCGCCGACCCTACAGAGATCGGTACGGGACGGGCATCCGATTTGTTTCCTACCACGTGGTAAGTTCGGATTTCCGGGCACCCGGGTGCCCTGGACAGCAGAAAGGCCGGTCGGTGACCGAACCCACCACACGCCGGGTGACCAAGGGCGAGCGCACCCAGGCGCGCATCCTGGACTCCGCCATGGAGCTGTTCTCCCGCTCCGGCTTCCACGCCGTGTCCCTGCGCGACATCGCCGCGCACGCCGGGCTCACGCACGCCGGGCTGCTGCACCACTTCCCGGGCAAGGACGCGCTGCTCATCGAGGTGCTCAAGCGCCGCGAGGTGCTCACCGCCGAGCTCGTGGCGGCCACCGGCCCCGGCCTGGACCCGGTGGAGATCATCAGGCGGCACGTCGACCAGCTCGCGGCCAGCATGCGGACGCCGGGACTCGTCGGGCTGTTCGTGAAGCTGTCGGCCGAGGCCACCGACCCCGGGCATCCGGCCCACGCCTACTTCGTCGAGCGCTACCGCCGGCTGCGCAAGGGCGCCGCCTGGGTGCTCGCCGAGCTGTTCGCGCAGGCCACGCCGCCGCTGCCCCACGACCCGGACGTCGTCGCCGGGCAACTCCTCGCCGTGGTCGACGGCCTGCAGACGCAGTGGCTGCTCGACCCCGACCGGGTCGACATGCGCGCCTCGGTCGCCGCCTTCCTCACCGAGCTGGGATTGGACATCAGTTGAAGGATCTGACACTCGCCGAGAAGGCCTCGCTCACCTCCGGGAGCGACACCTGGCACACCACCGCCGTCCGCGACGTCGTACGCGCCCTGACCCTGTCGGACGGGCCGCACGGCCTGCGGCGGCAGGACGAGAGCTCCGGCGACGCGCTCGGCCTGACCAGGAGCGTGCCCGCCACCTGCTTCCCGCCCGCGGTGGGGCTCGGCTCGTCCTGGGACCCGGAGCTGGCGCGGCTGGTCGGCGCGACGATCGCCCGCGAGGCCCGCGCGCAGGGCGTGGACGTCGTGCTGGGGCCTGGCGTGAACATCAAGCGCTCGCCGCTGTGCGGGCGCAACTTCGAGTATTTCTCCGAGGACCCGCGCCTGGCCGGGGTGATGGGCGCGGCCCTGGTCGACGGCATCCAGTCGCTGGGCGTCGGCGCGTGCGTCAAGCACTACGCGGTCAACAACCAGGAGACCGACCGGATGCGGATCAGCGCCGACGTGGACGAGCGGACGCTGCGCGAGATCTACCTGCCCGCCTTCGAGCACATCGTCCGCGAGGCCGCCCCTTACATGGTGATGTGCGCCTACAACAAGATCAACGGCGTGTACGCGAGCCAGAACCGGTGGCTGCTGACCGAGGTGCTGCGGGAGGAGTGGGGGTTCGACGGGCTCGTCGTGTCCGACTGGGGCGCGGTGGCCGACCGGGTGGCGGCGCTGGAGGCGGGGCTCGACCTGGAGATGCCGCCAACCGGCACCGACGCGGAGATCGCCGACGCGGTCCGCGACGGCAGGCTGCCCGAGGAGGTGCTGGACCGGGCCGTCGGGCGGCTGCTGCGGCTGGCCTCGCGGGTGCCCGCCGCGCCGGCCACGACCGGCTGGGACGCCGACGCGCACCACGAGGTCGCCCGGCAGGCGGCCCGCGCGTCCGCCGTGCTGCTGAAGAACGACGGCGACGTGCTGCCCATCGCCCCCGGCCGCAAGGTGGCCGTGCTCGGCGAGCTCGCCCGCACCCCGCGCTACCAGGGGCACGGCAGCTCGCACGTGGTGCCGACCCGGCTCGACTCGGCCTGGGAGTCGCTGGCGGCGGCGCTGGACGGCGCGGTGTTCGCGGCCGGCTACCGGCTCGACGGGCAGGCCGACCCCGAGCTGGAGCGGGAGGCGGTGGAGGCGGCGGCCGGGGCCGACGTGGCCGTGCTGTTCCTCGGGCTGCCGGACTCGGCCGAGTCCGAGGGCTTCGACCGCACCGGCATCGACCTGCCCGGCGACCAGACGACGCTGCTGCGCCGGGTGGCCGGGACGGGCGTGGACGTGGTCGTCGTGCTGTCCAACGGCGGCGTCGTGTCGGTGTCCGGCTGGCAGGACGCGGCGTCGGCGATCCTGGAGGGCTGGCTGCTCGGCCAGGCGGGCGGCTCCGCCCTGGCCGACCTGCTGCTCGGCACGCACAGCCCGTCCGGCCGCCTCACCGAGA
Organism: Nonomuraea ceibae; assembly: GCF_019396325.1. Taxonomy (GTDB): domain Bacteria; phylum Actinomycetota; class Actinomycetes; order Streptosporangiales; family Streptosporangiaceae; genus Nonomuraea; species Nonomuraea ceibae. Next base: position 17,892 of record NZ_JAHKRO010000041.1, on the reverse strand, counting down.
CGATCCCGCACCGGCTCGCCGACGTGCCCTCCCACCTGCACTTCCCCGGCGGCGACGGGCACGTGGTCTACGGCGAGGGCCGCTACGTCGGCTACCGCCACTACGACACGCTGGACGTGGACGTCGCCTACCCGTTCGGCCACGGCCTGTCCTACACGACGTTCGCCTACTCCGGCCTGGAGGCCCGCGAGACCGGCGCGAACGAGTGGCAGGTCGAGGTGACCGTCACCAACACCGGCAGCCGGTTCGCGCACGAGGTCGTCCAGCTTTACGTGGCCTTCGACGAGGAGCGCCCCACCCGGCCCCGGCACGAGCTGCGCGGCTTCGCCAAGATCGGCCTGGAGCCGGGCGCGAGCGAGCGGGTCTCGTTCACGCTGACCGGCCGCGACCTGGCGTGGTGGTCGGCGTCGCGGGGCGGCTGGCGGATCGACCCGGGCGCGTTCACCGTCGAGGTGGGCGCCTCCTCGCGCGACATCCGGCAGCGGCTGGAGCTGAGCACGCCGGGCGACGGCTGGGCGCCGCCGCTGACCGCGATGTCGACGCTCGGCGAGTGGCTGGACCATCCCGTGGGGAGCCGGGTGCTGAAGGAGGCGTTCGGCGGGTCCGCGCTCGACCGGTTCAGCCCGGCGCTCATGGGGCTGGCCAGGGGGATTCCGCTGGCCAAGTTCCGGACGTTCGGCATCGGGCTGTCGCCTGAGGTGGTCGACCGGCTCGTCGCCGCCGTGGATGGGTGACGTTTCTGGGCGTATCTGGATATGTCGGGGGCTGGGGGTCATGGCCGGTGATTTCGATAGCCTTGCCTGATTCCACTCCCCCGACGGAAGGACGGGCACGTGCTCGACGATGCCGGCCTCCAGGCGCTCCGCGAGGCGGCGCGCCTGTCTCCGGACAATCTCCCCCTGCGGCGGCACCTCGCCGACCAGCTCCTGGCCAAGGGCTACCTGGCCGAGGCGGAGGCCGAGTTCCGGGCCGCACTCGTGCTCGCGCCCAAGGACGCGGACGTCTCGGCGGGGCTGGCGGAGGCGTTCGTCCGGCAGAGCTCCTACGGCGAGGCGCTGGCGGCGCTGGAGCCGTTCCTGGGCGAGCCCGGCTGCCCGCCCCGGCTCGGCGTGCTCGCCGCGCGGGCGCTGCTGGGCGAGGGTGACGTCGCGGCGGCGGCGCACCGCTACCACGACGCGGTCACCCGCGACCCGTCGCTCGCCGACCCCGCCCTCGCCGCCCGCCTCGCCGCCCCGCCCCAGGCCCTGGGAGGGCCGGCACCGTACGGCGGTGCGCCGTCGGGGCCGGCGTACGGGGGCGGGGCTTACGATGCGCCGTCGCCCGCCACGCCGGCGGCGGAGGCGAGCGCCGAGGTGGAGCGGTCCCGGTTCACGTTCGCGGACGTGGCGGGCATGGAGGCCGTGAAGGAGGCGCTGAAGGTCAAGCTGCTGCTGCCGATCCAGCAGCCGGAGCTGTTCGCCGCGTTCGGCAAGCGGGCGGGCGGCGGTGTGCTGCTGTACGGGCCGCCGGGCGCGGGCAAGACGCACCTGGCCAGGGCGGCGGCGGGCGAGCTCGGCGCGTCGTTCGTGAACGTCGGCCTGGCCGACATCCTCGACATGTACATCGGCTCCAGCGAGCGCAACCTGCGGGCCACGTTCGACCTGGCGCGGCGCAACCGGCCGTGCGTGCTGTTCTTCGACGAGGTGGACGCCTTGGCGGCGCGCCGCTCCGACATGCGGCAGGCGCACAACCGGCAGATCGTCAACCAGTTCCTGGCCGAGCTCGACGGCGTGGACCAGGACGCCAACGAGGGCGTCCTGGTGCTGGCGGCGACGAACGCGCCCTGGTACATCGACGTGGCGTTCCGCCGCCCTGGCCGGTTCGACCAGCTCGTGTTCGTGCCGCCGCCGGACGCCTCCGCGCGGGCGGCGATCCTGCGCATCCTGTGCCGGGACAAGCCGATCGCGGAGATGGACTACGACGCGGTGGCGCGGGTGACCGAGCACTTCGTCGGCGCCGATCTGAAGGGCGTGGTCGACCGGGCCGTGGAGGCGAAGCTGCAGCAGTCGATCAGCGCGGGCCGGGCGATCCCGCTGGCGACGCCCGACCTGCTGGCGGCGGCGAAGAGCGTGCGGCCCACGTCGGTGCGGGAGTGGATGGCGACGGCGCGCAACTACGTGCTGCACGCCAACGACTCGGGGGCGTGGGACGAGCTGATGCCGTGGATCAAGGCCAAGTGGTGAAGGCCAGCTCGTGAAGGCGCGATGGTGAAGGCCCGATGGTGAAGAAAGCCCGATGGTGAAGGCCGCCGGCCCGGTGCAGCGGGCGCGGGCGCTGCTGGAGATGCGCCGGCCCGCCGACGCCGAGCGGGAGCTGCGCGGCCTGCTGGCCGAGGAGCCGGAGCACGCGGTCGGGCACGCGCTGCTGGCGCTGGCGCTGGCCGAGCAGCGCCGGCCGGGCGAGGCCGTGGCGGAGGCGCACGAGGCGGTGCGGCTGGCGCCCGACTCGTGGTTCCCGCACTACGTCGCGGGCCAGGTGCACAACCGGGCGCGGCAGCCCGACCAGGCGATCGCCGCCGGGCGGGCCGCGCTCGCGCTGTCGCCGGAGTGGCCGCCGATCTGGGAGCTGCTGGCCCGCGCGCACGTGCTGAAGGGCGAGTGGCCGCTGGTGGCGGGCGCGGCGGAACGCGGGCTGGCGCTCGACCCGGAGTCGGCGGACCTGATGAGCCTGCTGTCGCTGGCGCAGACGGCGCTCGGGCAGACGCGGGCGGCCACGGAGACGGCGGGGCGGGCCGTCGGGCTCGCGCCGGAGAGCGCCACGGCGCACCTGGTGTACGGGCGGGCGGCGCTGGCGTCCGGTGACGCGCGCGTGGCCGCCGGCGCGTTCCGCGAGGTGCTGCGGCTCGACCCGGGCTACGGGCAGGCCAGGGACCTGCTGGTGACGGCGCTGAAGGAGCGCAACCCGCTCCACCGGTGGCTGTCGCGGGTGCGGCGCAGGTTCCTGGGCGGCTGGTGGCTGGTGTTCCTGCTGCCGGCGCTGCCTCCGGTCATCGCGGTGTTCGTGGTCATCTCGCTGCTGCACTGGGCGGCGTGGGTGACGGAGGCGGTCACCGTGCTGCGGCTGGCCCGCGCGAAGGCGACCGGGCTGCTGTTCGACGGCGGCGAGTCGCGGGTGGCGCTGGCCTGCTGCGGCCTGCTCGTGGCGGGCGCGGCGACGCTGGTGGCGGGCGTCGTGCTCGGCAGCGACGTCCTCGGCACGGCGGGGGCCGCCGTCATGGCGCTGGTCACCGCCGTGCAGGAGGCCGCACACACCGGCTCGCCGCGCGGCCGTGCCGTCCTGTACGGGTGGGCGGCCCTGCTGGGCCTGGCGGTGGTGGCGTCGCTGGTGTCGGGGGTGTGGCCGATCGCACTGCTGACCGTGTACGCGGCCCTGGCCACGATCTGGATCGCGGCAGGCGTACGACGGGTCTTTGGGCCTCTTGGAGATGCCCGCACTTATTGAGAATCTGGGAGGCGGGACCCCGGAGGAGGCGATCGATGAGCGGATCCGCAGGCCGCCATGAGATCCGGCGGATCCGGCTCGAAGGAGGCAACGACGGGGGCGCGATCCGGATCGGCGCGACCGTCAGGCGGGCGGCGCGGGCGTGGACGCCCGCCGTGCACGAGCTGCTGCGCCACCTGGAGCGCAAGGGCTTCGCCGGGGCGCCGCGGGCACTGGGCTACGACGAGCAGGGCCGGGAGGTGCTCACGTTCCTGGAGGGCGAGACGCTCGGCAACCGGCTGGTGTGGCCGGAGTGGACGCGGACGGAGGAGGCGCTGCGCCAGGTGGCCCGCTGGCTGCGGGACTACCACGCGGCCGTGGCCGACTTCACGCCGCCGCCCGACGCCCGCTGGCGGGTGGGCGGGCAGTGGTCGCCGGGGCAGATCATCGGGCACAACGACGCCAGCCCGTTCAACGCCGCCTGGCACGAGGGGCGGCTGTCGGGCTTCTTCGACTGGGACTTCGCCGGGCCGGTGGGCGCCGAGTCCGACCTGGCGTGGACGGCGCTGAGCTGGGTGCCGCTGCACGCGCGCCGGGTGGCGGAGCTGGAGGGGTTCCGGGCGTTCGACAGGCGGGGCGAGCGGCTGCGGACGTTCCTGGACGCGTACGGCTGGCACGGCGACCCGGCGGTGATCGTCCGGGAGATCCAGGCGCGGATGAGCGCGCGGGCCCGCGACATCCGCGCGGGCGCGGTCGGCGGCGACCCGCTGTATGCCAAGCTGCTGCGGCAGGGGCGGGCCGAGGACATGGACCGCGCGGTGCTGGAGCTGGAGGACTTCGCCTGGTGAACGGGGAGGGGCCCGGCGCGAGGCTGCGCTTCGGGGCCGGCGCCGAGGGGATCGAGCGGATGGCGGCGTCGCTGGTCGGCGAGGCGTTCGCGCCGCACCGGCACGACCGCTACGCGATCGGGATCACGCTGCGGGGCGTGCAGACGTTCCGCTACCGGGGCGAGGCGCGGCACTGCCTGCCGGGCGAGTGGCACATCCTGCACCCGGACGAACTGCACGACGGCGCGCCGGGCACCGAGGAGGGGTTCGGCTACCGGATCTTCTACGTGGATCCGGCGCTGGTGGGCGAGGCGCTGGGCGGCGGGCCGCTGCCGTTCGTGCCGGACCCGGTGGTGCGGCGGATGCCGCCCGCGCTGGCCGCGTGCCTGCGGCGGCTGGACGAGCCGCTCGGCGAGCTCGAACGGGTGGAGGTCGCGCTGGCGATCGCCCGCTCGCTGGCGGCGCACGCGGGAGCGCGCCAGGCCGGGCGGGGCGCCGGGCGCGCGGCCGCGGCGGTGGAGGCGCTGGCCCGGGTGCGTGACCTGATCGCGGCCGACCCGGCGGTGCGGCATCCGGTGGCGGTGTTCGAGCGGGTGTCGGGGCTGGACCGGTGGACGATCGCCCGGCAGTTCCGGGCCGTGTTCGGCACCAGCCCGACCCGGTTCCGCACGATGCGGCAGCTCGACGTGGCGCGGCGGGCGTTGCGCGCCGGGCTCCCGCCGGCCGTCGCCGCGCAGGCGGCCGGGTTCGCCGACCAGAGCCATCTGACGCGCAGGTTCAAGGGCGCGTACGGCCTCACGCCCGCGCGCTGGCAGGCCGCCTGCGGTTCAGCCGGTCCTGGCCTCGATCGCCCGGATGACGGCGGCCATGTCGAGGCCGCCGTGCCCGAGCGCGAGCGTCTCGGCGAACAGCTCGTGGCAGACGTCGAGGAGCGGTGAGGCGAGCCCGGCGGCGCGGGCGGCCTCGGCGATGAGCCGGTTGTTCTTGAGCACGTCGGCGACCGCCGCCTGCGGGGACAGCTCGCCCTCGACGAGCTTGGCGGCCTTGCCGCGCGACACGGCGCTGGCCATCGGGCCGGTGGCCAGCACCTCCTGGAAGCGGCGCAGGTCCAGCCCGTGCCCGGCGGCGAAGTGCGTCGCCTCGGCGAGCCCGGTGACCATCGTGATGAGGAACAGGTTGACCGCCAGCTTCATCAGCAGCGCCGACGGCGCCGGGCCGCAGACGACGCTCTTGTGGTACATCGGCCGCAGCAGCGGGCGCACGTCGGCGACGGCGCCGGGGTCCCCGGCGAGCATGGCGACGAGGCGTCCCTCCTCAGCGGGGCCGCGCGAGCCGGAGACGGGCGCCTCCACGTACCGGCCTCCGGCGGCGCGCACGTCGGCGTCCAGCCCGGCGGAGTAGGCGGGCGAGGTCGTGCCCATGTGCACCACGGTGCGCCCGGCGACGCGGGCGGCGAACTCCGGCGTGCCCCGGCGCAGCACGTCGTCGACGGCGGCCTCGTCGGCGAGCATGAGGAGAATCGTGCCGGCGCGGCCGAACACCTCGGCGGCGCTCGCCGCCACGTCGGCGCCGGCCGTGCGGACCGGCTCGGCGCGGGCGGGGGTGCGGTTCCAGACGACGAGGCCGCCCGCGCGGGCCAGGTTGACCGCCATGGGCCCGCCCATGAGGCCCAGGCCGATGAAGCCGATGTCCATCCCCTCGTTGTAGCCGCAGCGGGCGGGCGGGGTCTTGAACGGTTGTGCTCAGGGCACGGGCGGCGGGAGCGTGAAGCGGGCGTGGACGCGCGCCTGTGCCGCGTGCCCGCGCAGCAGGACGATGCCGAGCGGGCGGCCGTTCGGGTTGCCATCGGCGAGCGCCGCGTACGCCTCGAACCCGTCCGGGACGGTCAGCTCCAGGGACGGCGCGCCGTCGGCGTCCCAGGCGCCGCGCAGCACCCCGGCATGCGCCCGCAGCCGGCGCACGTCGCGCAGCCAGGCGTGGCCGAGGTCGCCGGTGAGGAGGGCGGGCTCGCCGTCCGCCGTGAACGGGCCGTCGCCGTGGAAGGTCCACTCGATCGCGTCCGGCGCGGCGGGCGTCACCGTGAACTCGTCGGTCCAGCCGTCGCCGGTCACCGTCAGGGCGCGGCGCAGCGTGTGGCCGTCGAACGCGGACTCGGCCGCCAGGTGGCCGGGCGACGAGGCGACGAGGCGGCCGGTGTGCGGCGGCTGGGGCCGTCCGCCGACGGTGACGGTGTTGTGGGCGACCGGCGAGCGCAGCCACGCGGTGAAGCCGGAGCCGTAGCCGCTGGTGCCGAGGTCGAGGCTGGACCAGCCGGTCGCGGTGGCCACGTCCACGCCGAGCTTGTCGCGGTGGTCGTGCCAGCCGGCGTCGGGCCCGTACCGGAGGGCGGCGCGCACCCGGCCGGACCTGAGCAGCCCGATCCCGGCCCCCGGCCACACGAACGAGCGCGGCGGGTCCGGGGGCGGCGGCGGGAGGTCGCCGGGGCCGAAGACGAGGGCGGCGACCGACGAACGGCCGGTCAGCGGCGGCGCGACCCCGTCGGGGAGCTGCGCGCCGTACCAGAGGCGGACCGGGGCGGGGCGCGGGTGCGCGTAGTAGGGGGCCGGGCTGGGCGGCCGCTCGGGCAGGAGCGACCAGGCGGCCTCGGCGTGCGGGGCGAAGTCGGCGGTGAAGCACTCGGCCCAGCCGTCCCCGTACGCGGGCAGCCGCCCGTCGTCGTAAGCGAGCATCGGCGGCGCGGTGACCGCCCGGGCCAGGCGTTGCGCGGCCGTCGCCGACAGCCCGGCCGGGCCCGCCGCCTCGCGGTAGGACAGCAGGGCGGCGAGCGCGTAGTAGTGGTAGTGCGGGTTGACCTCGTACCACAGGCCCTCGTCGTGGAACCCGCGCCTGACCTGCGCCTCCACGCCGAACTCGGAGTCGCGGCACCAGGCGAGCAGCGCGGTGTCGCCGAGCCGTACGGCGCATTCGGCGAGCGCGGCGAGCAGCCAGCACGGGATGTTGTGCACGGCGCCCGCCTGCGGGCGCAGCAGGGCGGCGACGTCGCGGGCCAGGCCGTCGAGGGCGGCCGAGGTGGCGGGGGTGAGGGCGTCGCCCGCCCAGCGCACGGCGCGCAGCAGCCCGGTCGCCCACACGGCCTCGTCGAGCCCCTGCGGCTGGACGCGGCCGGTCCCGGCGGCCTGGCCGTGGGGCGCGTAGTCGCGGTAGCGGCGGGCGTAGCCGCCAACGACGCGTTCGAGCTCGTCGCGGGCGGGGCGCGAGCCGGTCAGGCGCAGCAGCAGGGCGGCGCGCTGGGCCTGCGCGGCGGCGGCGTTGTGGGTGATGGCGCGCCAGGCGCCGTCCCACGGCTCGCCCGAGTAGACCTTGCCGCAGCCGGTGCACGCGTGCCGGTCGGGCGTGGCGGGGTCGTGGCGCAGGGGCGCGCCGTCGGCGTCGCAGAAGTAGTGGTGGGTCCAGGCGGACGGCCGTTCCGGGCCGGGCAGCGGCAGACCGGACCAGTGCCCGAAGTCGGCCTCCAGGGCGCCGAGCACGCGGGCGGCCCACGGCGCGTCCGCGACCCGCCTGCGCACCGCCGCCCAGTCCGGCTCGTACGGGCCCGTCACGTGCACTTTCCGGCCAGCCAGCGGCGGTAGTCGGCCGGGTAGTCGGTCAGCACGCCGGCCGGGCCGCGCTTGAGGATCTTCGTCCAGCGGGGGATTTGGGCGCGCCAGCCGGGCGGCGGCTCGTCCCAGGGGACGCCGTCGGTCCAGCGGACGGCCTCGCCCCGCAGCAGGCCGGGGTGCCGCGTGGCGAGCTCGCGCTGGATCCACGGGTCGGCCGAGTAGAGGAGGATGCGCTGGGTGTCCTGCCGTTCGAGGATCGGGCCGGACAGCTCCTGCCAGGCTTCCTCGGAGCGTCGCAGGACGGGTCTGGCCTGGCGTTTGATCTCCAGCAGCGCGATCAGCCCGGCGGCCGCGGCGTGGTCGAGCCAGGAGCCGAGCGTGTGGACGCGCTCGCCCGCGTAGGGGCCGCGCGAGACGCGGCGGGACCGCAGGCCGCCGTCGTCGTCGGCCCACCACAGGTCGGTGATCTCGCGGTTGGGCCCGGTCAGGCCGTTGGTGGTGGTGTTGTGCCACATCACCGCCTGGGTCCCGTCGCGGGTGAGCTGGACGTCGGCCTCCAGGCCGTCGGCGCCCTCGGCGCGCATGTGCTCGATGCCGGTGGGGTGGTTCGGCTGGCGGATCAGGTCCTTGGCGCTGGCTCCGGGGTTCTTCGGGTAGCCGCCGTGCCCGAACACCAGCGGGCAGCCGGGCAGCCGTCCGGCGGCGGCGGGCACGAGCGCGGTCGCGGCGAGCTCGGTCACTGCCACGGCCACCGCCAGCGGGATGGTCACTACGAGGCCCCCTCGTCGTAGGTCCGGCACGACGAGGCTATGGGCGGGGCCGGACCCGATCAAGCATCCGCTCCGGCCTGTCACCAGGGCCGTCTCTACGGGCCGGTGGGCTCGCCGCCCGCGGGGCGCCGGTGGAGCAGGCCGAACTTGGTCCACATCCGCTCGGCCGTCTCGATGGCGGCGGCCGTGCGCGCCGGGTCGACGGCGGCGAGCTGGGCGACCAGTGCCTGGGCGACGGCCAGCCCGGCGGTCAGCGACGGGAAGAACGCGACCCCTTCCGCCGGGACCATCACGACCTCCTCGGCCGCGTCCGCCAGGGCGGGGCTGGCCGCGTCGGTGAGCGCGAACACCCGGGCGCCACGCGCGCGGGCCTCGTGCGCGGCCAGGACCGTGCTCTCGTACAGCCGCCAGAAGCTGATGGCGATCAGCACGTCGCCGGGCCCGATCGCCGCGACCGTGTTGGACAGCTCGGAGTCGCCCGCCGTGACGGCCGCGACGGGGTAGCCCGCGATGCGGGCGTTGTGGGCGAGCGCCATGCCGACCGCCGCGTAGCTGCCGTCGGCGACGATCACCGTGCGGCGGGCGGCGGCGACGGCCTCGGCGACGGTCCGGATCACGCCCTCGTCCAGGCGGCGGTTGAGCAGGGCGAGGCTGTCGAGGTCGCGCCGGAGCGAGCGGGCGCTGGGCGAGCCCTCGCCGCTGTGCTCGGCGGCGACCTGCGGCGCGCTGAGCGACGAGAGGTAGCGGGCGCGCAGCTCCTGCTGGAGGGCGGGCCACCCGGCGAAGCCGAGCGCCTGCGCGATGCGGGTGACGGTGGCCACGTTGACGCCCGCGAGCGCGGCGAGCTCGGCCGCCGAACCGAACGACGCCCGGCGTGGCTGCGTGATGAGGATGTCCAGCACCGCCGCGGCCTTGGGGCGCAGCCCGCGTTCCGGCACGCGGTCGCGCAGCCACTCCTCGAAGCTGTCCGTCACGCGCCCCTCCCTCGCCGGGAGACATCGTACATTTTCCAAATATTGCAAGGACCATTGCATCTTGCCCGATTTGCACTATACGTTGCAATAACTCCCCCTCCCTGGCAGGGCCCCGTGCCCTAGGAAGGCTGTGCCATGACCTTGCTGGCCCGGCTGGACCGGCTCCCCCTGAGCCGTCCGCACTACCTCCTGCTCCTGATAGGCGGCCTCGGCTACACCTTCGACGGCATGGACTCGGCCGTCGTCGCGTTCCTGCTGCCGAGCGCCCAGGAGGCGTGGAACCTCAGCAACGGCCAGCTCGGCATCATCGGCTCCGCCTCGCCGTTCGGCTTCCTGTTCGGCGCGATCGCGGCGGGCCTGCTCGGCGACCGCATCGGCCGCAAGAAGGTCATGATGTACGCGCTCGCCTTCTACGCGGTGTTCTCCGTCGTGGCCGCGTTCGCGCCGAACTACGAGGTGTTCCTCGGCGCGCGGGTGCTGGCCGGGGCCGGGGCCGGCGCGGAGAGCGCGATCATCGCGCCGTTCCTGTCGGAGTTCGTGCCCGCCAAGCGGCGCGGCTGGTTCATCGGCGCGCTGGCCGGGTTCTTCTCCTTCGGGTTCGTCGGGGCCGCGCTCATCGGCCGGTTCGTGGTGCCCACGTTCGACGACGGCTGGCGGATCGCGCAGATCATCACCGCGGTGCCCATCCTGATGCTGCTGTGGTGGCGGCGCTCGCTGCCCGAGTCGCCGCGCTTCCTGCTGCAGCACGGCAGGACCGCCGAGGCCGAGGCCGTGGTCGCCGACATCGAACGGCGCGTCGAGCTCGCCACCGGCCGGCCCCTGCCCCCGGTGCCCGAGACCGCGGCCGCGCTGCCCGTCCGGGAGACGCCGAAGGTCACGCTGGTCAACGCCCTGCGGTTCCTGTGGAGCCGGGCGATGGCCAGGCGCACCGGCGTCATCTGGCTGATCTGGTTCGTGATCACGTTCTCGTACTACGGCTTCTTCTCCTGGATCCCCACCCTGCTGGTGGAGCGGGGCATCACGGTGACGAAGAGCTTCGAGTTCTCGCTGATCATCTACCTGGCGCAGATCCCCGGCTACTTCTCCGCCGCCTGGCTGTCGGAGCGGCTCGACCGCAAGAACACCATCGCGATCTACCTCGCCGGATCGGCCGTCAGCGCCTTCTGGCTGTCGCAGATGGACACGCCCGTGTCGATCACGGTCGCGGGCGCCGTGCTGTCGTTCTTCCTGAACGGCACCTACGCCGGCGTCTACTCCTACACCCCCGAGGTGTTCCCCACCTGGATCCGGGCCACCGGAACCGGCCTGTCGAGCGCGTTCGGCCGCGTCGGCAGCATCCTCGCTCCCACCATCATCGGCGTGTCGTACGCGAGCCTCGGCTTCGGCGGCGTGTTCGGCATGACCACCGCCGTGCTCGCGGCCGGCGTGATCTGCGTGATGGTGTTCGGCCTGGCGACCGCCGGGCGTTCCCTGGAAGACCTGACCGAGCGGGGCGAGCCCGCCGGCGCAGCTAAGGAGATGACGTCGTGACCGGGCTGCCGGAACTGCAGGAGAAGGTACGCGAGCAGGTGGGCGCGCGGTTGTTCACCGTGCTCGCCTGGATCCCCGAACGGCGCGCGCTGCGCCGCGTGCACAGCAGCCACCCCGAGCAGTACCCGGTGGGCGGCGAGAAGACGGTGGAGGTCGCGCAGGAGTGGCTCACCCGCTGCATCGAGCAGCGGCTGCCCTACCTGGGCCGCGACCGGGCCGCCGTACGCGAGATCTTCGCCGACCACGAGCTGATCGAGAGCCTCGGCTGCGGCGCCATCGTCAACGTGCCCGTCGTGGACGGCGGCACCGTGCTAGGCGCGCTCAACATCCTCGACGCCGAGGGCAGCTACGACGAGACGTCCGTGGCCGCCGCCCAGGCGCTCGCGCCGCTGGCCGTGCCCGCGCTGCGAGGCGCCCGATGAGCCTGCTGCTGCGCGACGCCCTGCTGCTCGACCCCGACACCGGCGACTTCACCGAGACCGACCTGCGCTGCGCGGACGGGCGCGTCGCCGAGACCGGCCGCGGCCTGACCGCCCCCGACGGCACGCGCGTGGTCGACCTGGCCGGCGCGGTCGTCGTCCCCGGCCTGATCGACGCGCACGTGCACGTCACCGCCGCCACCGCCGACCTGGGCGGGCTGACCTCCTGGTCGCCCTCGTACGTGGCCGCGCACAGCGCCCGCATCATGGGCGGCATGCTGGCGCGCGGTTTCACCACCGTCCGCGACGCCTCCGGCGCCGACTACGGGCTCGCCGACGCGCAGGCCGAAGGGCTGATCCGGGGGCCGAGGCTGCTGTTCTGCGGCCGGGCGCTCAGCCAGACCGGCGGCCACGGCGACTCGCGCGGCCGGGGCACCCGGGTGCACGACGACCACCCGTGCTGCGCCGGGCTCGGCCGGGTCGCCGACGGGGTCGACGCCGTGCGCGCCGCCGCCCGCGACGAGCTGCGCAAGGGCGCCCACCACATCAAGGTGATGGCCTCCGGCGGCGTCGCCTCCCCCACCGACCGCATCGACTCCACCCAGTACTCGATGGAGGAGCTGCGCGCCATCGTGGAGGAGGCCGAGGCGGCCAACCGCTACGTGGCCGCGCACGCGTACACCGCACGCGCGGTCAACCGGGCGCTGGAGGCGGGGGTCCGCTCGATCGAGCACGGCAACCTGCTGGACGACCGGAGCGTGGAGCTGTTCCTGGAGCGTGACGCGTTCCTGGTGCCGACGCTGGTCACGTACTGGGCGCTGAAGGAGGAGGGCGTGGCCCACGGGCTGCCGGAGCCGAGCTGGCGCAAGGTCGACGCGGTGCTCGGCGCGGGCCTGGCGGCGCTGGAGCGCGCCGCCAGGGGCGGTGTGCGGCTGGTGTACGGCAGCGACCTGCTCGGCGGCATGCACCGGCACCAGAACCAGGAGTTCCGCCTGCGCGGCGAGGTGCAGAAGCCGCTGGACGTGCTCCGCGCCGCCACGGTGAACGCGGCCGAGCTGCTCGGCATGGCCGGCGAGATCGGCACCCTGGCCGTGGGCGCGCACGCCGACCTGCTGGTCCTCGACGGCGACCCGCTCGCCGACCTCGGCGTCCTGGCCGACCCCGGCCGCATCCGGCACGTCGTCCAGGCCGGGGAGCTCGTTTCCTGACCCACCACCGCCGTGGCGGCCCGTCCCGGGCCCGGCGTGGGGACGTCCTCCTCCGGGCCCTGGCAGGGTAAGACGGCCGGGCGCCGGTCTTCCACGACCGGAAGCGCCTGATCCATAATCAGGCGGTCGGCTGTCGATGAATTGCTGAGGCAATGACGGAAATTTCCCCATTACAGCGATCCGATCCCGCGGACCTCGGCGGGTTCGTCCTGCTGGGACGATTACGGCACGACGACCGCGGGCCCGTGTTCCTGGCCCGCGACGCCGGCGGCCGGCACGTCGAAGTCGCCTGGCTGCCCGGCGGGCCCGGCGCGGCGGACCGCGTGACCGCCCTGACGGAGCTCGACGCGCCGTCGCTGGCCCGCGTCCTGGCCGCCGGGGTCGCCGGCGGCCGGGCGTACGCGGTGACCGAGCACGTCCCCGGGCGGTCGCTCGCCGACGCCGTCGCCGCCGACGGCCCGATGACGGGCACCACGCTGCACCGGCTCGCCATCGCGACGGCCTCCGCCCTCGTGGGGCTGCACCAGGGCGGCGTCACCCACGGCGATTTGCGCCCCGGCACCGTCGTCCTCGGGCCCGACGGCGTCCGCGTCACCGGCTACGGCCTGGCCTTCCCCCCGGCCCCCACCGGCGCTCCCGAGCAGGTCATGGGCCCGGCGGACGACGTGTTCGCCTGGGCCGCCACCATCCTGTACGCCGCCACCGGTTCGGCCGATCGCGGCCTCCGCCACGAGCCCGGCCTGGCCGCCCTCGAAGAGCACCTGCGCCCCGCCGTCGCCGCCGCCCTGGCCGAGGACCCGGCGGCGCGGCCCGACTCGGGCGACCTCCTGCTCCGCCTCATCGGCCACTCCACCCGCACGCTCATCCCCGACACCGCGCCCCACTCCCCCACGGACGAGTTCCGGGCGAGCCCGGAGGCGGACGGCCCGGCGAGCCTGGAGGCGGACGGCCCGGCGAGTCCGGCGGGGGCCCGCCCGGCTGCCCCGCGCCCGGCGTCGGAAGGCCACACCCCTGGGATGGCCGCACCGTCCCAGGCCGGAGCGGCAGGGCGTACCCCGGGAGGCGGCGCCGCAGCCTCGGGCGGGGTGGCGTGGCGGGGGTGGCCGGGGCTGGCGGCGGGGGCGCTGGCCGTGGCGGTGGTCTCCGCCGGGGCGGGCCATCTGATCGCCGACCGGGTGGGCGCGGCCTCCCGGCCCGTCCCGTCGCCGACGCTGTCGCTGCCCGACCTGTCGGTGACCGCCGCGGGCCCGCGCGCGCTCCCGTCCCCGCAGGCCACGATGCGGGCGGCCGGGATCGCACTCTCCCTGTACGAGCATCCCGGCGATCCCCAGCGCGTCGTCGCGTACCGGAACGAGCGCGGCACCTGGCTGCGCGCGGCCCAGTGGGACGGGTTCATCGAGGCCGGGGTGGCGGCGGACGACGTGGCCGCCTCGCCCGACGGCACCCGGGTGGCGTTCCAGGCGGGCCGTGACGTGACGGTCGCCGACCGCCGCTCCGGCGAGCGCTTCACCGTACGGGTGCCCGAGCGGGCCGCCTCCCCCGTGTGGGACCGGGCCTCGTCCCGGCTGCTCCTCACGGTGAGCGGCCCGAAGCGGAGGACGGCCGGATTCGCCGTCCTGGACACCGCCACCCGGCAGGCCCGAACCGTCCCCACGGAAGGCGACACGGGACCGTACGCCTGGACCCCCGGCGGCGACGGCGTCGTCGCCTCGCACGACAGCGGCGGCCACACCGGCCTGCGCTTCCGCGACCTGAACGGCCGGGAGGCGCGCACGATGCCGTGGACCGGGCCGAGCGTCGGCCGCGCCCTGTTCTCGCCGTCGGGCCGGCTCATGCTGACCGACTGCCCCAGCGGCGGATCCCATTGCGCGTGGGACGCCGCCACCGGCGTCCGCGTCGCCACCTACGTGAACACGATCAAGGGTGCGGAGATGTGGGGCTGGTACGACGACGACCACCTGATGATCCTGGACCCGGGCCGGACGCCGCACGAGTTCGTGGCGCTGGACTTCCGTGAGGGCACCCGGCGGCTGCTGGCCACCCTGGAGGCGGCCGACGACACCCCCGGCCTGCGCCTGGCCCGGGCGGCCCGGTGAACGCCCGCGCCGTGGGCGGCTACCGCCTCGCCGGCACCCTCCACACGGGCTGCTGCGGCGTCTCGCACCACCTGGCGACCTCCCCCTCGGGGCGCACGGTGGTCGTCCGCCACTACGGCAGGCCGGCCGAGCGCCGCCCCGACCTCGCCCGGCTCGCCCGTCTGCGCGAGGCCGCCCCCGTCGGCGCCGTGGCCGTCCTGGACGCGGGCCCTGACCACGTGGTCACCGAGTACGTCGAGGGCGGCTCCCTCCTGGCCCGCCTCACCCCGGCCGCCGCCGCCGGCGGTCCCGGTGAGAGCGGAGGCGGAGCGGCCCGTACCCGGCCGGACCCTGCCGCCGACGGGCCAGGTGATGCGGACAGTGATGCAGGCAGTGGGGCGGTTGAGGGGGCGGCGTTGCGGCGGCTGGCGATCGGGACGGTGACGGCCGTGGCGGCGGCACACCGGGCCGGGCTGGCTCCCGTGGGGATCCGGCCGAGCCGGGTGCTGCTCGGGCCGGACGGGCCGCGGCTGTTGTGCGCGGTGCCGGAGGTTCACGACGTGCTGAGCGGGGGGCACGACACGTCGCCGATCGATCTGGAGCCGGGTGACCTGTTCGCCCCTGAGCGGACGCGCGGCGGGGAGCTCGGGCCCGCGACGGACGTGTGGGCGTGGGCCGCGACGGTGGCGTACGCCGCCGCCGGGCGGGATCCGTTCGGCGGGGACGGTTTCGGCGGGCGGCTCGCCCGGATGGCGGAGGGGGCGGCGAGCCTGGCCGCGCTCCCGCAAGGGCCGTTGCGTGAGCTGCTGGCCGACTGCCTGGCCGTCGACCCGGAGGTGAGGCCGACGGCGGAGCAGGCGCTGTTGCGTCTGATCGAGGAGACGGTCCTGGTCGTCCCGAGGCCCGTCCCTGGTCCCGTCCCTGGGCCCGTCCCGCAGTCGGCCGGCGCGAGCGCGGTGGAGGCTGCCGGGGCGGGGAGGAAGCGGCGGCGGGGGGTCGTGGCCGCGGCGGGGGTGGTGATCGCGCTGGTGGCCGGGGGTGTGTCGGCCGGAGTGACGCTGGCCGTGGGCGAGCCGGGAGCGGGGGCGGCGCGGGTGGCGCAGCAGGCGCGGCCCGGAGGGACGTGGACGCCGAGAGCGGTGGCCCCGGCGGACGGGCCTCCTGCGGAGGGGGCCGAGGTGCCGCTGCCGGGCGGGCTCGGGGTGGCGTACGAGCATCCCGGCGACCGGGTGCGGCTGACGTCGGTGCGGGTGGGCGAGAGCCGCCGCTACACGCGGGACCCGCGGACGGGCCGGTTCGGCGACGCCGGGCCGCACACCGTGGTGGCGGAGGCGTCGCCCGACGGGCGTTACACGGCGAGCTTCAACACGCTGTACGCGGCCGCCGGGGATCATCTGGCGGTGTGGTTCGCCGACCATCTGACCGGTGAGCGGTTCAGCGTGCCGGTGCTGCGCCCGCCGTACCAGTCCGTCGGCCTGAGCTGGTCGCGGCGGGGTGACCGGCTGCTGCTGTCGGTACAGCGGTTCGAGAAGGTCGGGGAGGAGAACCAGCCGTTCAGCGCCGGGTACGTGATCATCGACGTGGCGGCGCGGTCGGCCAGGTTCGTGCCGACGGGTGACGGGGCGGAGGTGCGGCAGGCGGCGCTGGCGACGGGCGGGAAGGTGAACCCGCTGAGCTTCTACGCCGAGTACCGGTGGATGCCCGACGGGAGGTCGGTGATCAGCCGCTACCTGACGGCGGAGTGGGGGCAGGGCGTGCGCGTGCGGGACGCGGAGTCGGGCCGGGTGACGCGGATGATGCACTGGGTGGGGCATGTCGTGGGGGCGGCGGACATGTTCTCGCCGAGCGGCGGCCGGTTCGTCACGAGCGGGTGCGCGAAGCGGTTCGCCGCCTGCGTGTGGACGGCGGCGGGCGGCGCCCGGGTGGCCACGGTGCCGACGCGGAAGGGGGCGGGCATGGTGGGCTGGTACGACGAGGAGCACCTGATCCAGGTCGTGCCCGGCGACGGCGACCGCAGCGAGGTGGTGGTGACGGACTTCGCCGGTGAGGTGGTGCGGGTGCTGGCCGAGCTGCGCACGCCGGGTGAGCCGCTGGTGGACGTGCGCTACACGCGGGGCTGACCGGTGGCGGCCGCGGTGCAGCCCGGCGATCCGGCGCGGATCGGCGCGTACGTGGTGCGCGGGCGGCTGGGCGCGGGCGGGCAGGGCGTGGTCTACCTGGCGCAGGCGCCGGGCGGGCGGCCGGTGGCGGTCAAGGTGCTGCGGGCCGCCGACGAGGAGGCCGCCGCGCTGCTGCGCCGGGAGGCTGAGGTGCTGCCCAGGATGGCGGCGTTCTGCACGGCGCAGGTCCTGGAGGTCGGCGCGGCGGGGGCCGAGCCGTACGTGGTGAGCGAGTTCATCGAGGGGCCGACGTTGCAGCAGGCGGTGGCGGCGCGCGGCCCGTTGCGGGGGCGCGAGCTGCACCGGCTGGCGGTGGGGACCGCGACGGCGCTGGCGGCGATCCACCGGGCGGGAGTGGTGCACCGGGATTTCAAGCCGGGCAACGTGCTGCTGAGCCCGGAGGGGCCGAGGGTGATCGATTTCGGCATCGCCCGGCCGGTGGGGGACGCGGGGGCGGGTGACGAGGTGGCGGGGACGCCGCCGTACATGGCTCCGGAGCAGTTCAGGCCGGGGGCGGGCGCGGCGGCGGACGTGTTCGCGTGGGGGGCGACCATGGTGTTCGCGGCGTCGGGGGCGCCGCCGTTCGGGGCGGGGCCGCTGCCCGCGCTCGTCCACCGGATCTTGCGGGCCGAGCCGGATCTCGGCGGGCTGGACGGTGATCTGCGTGAGCTGGTGGCGGCGTGCCTGGCCAAGGATCCGGCGCGGCGTCCGGCGGCCCGGGAGGTGCTGCTGCGCCTGCTGGGGCGCACGCCGTCGGCCGTGTCGGACCCGCTGGCGGCGGGCAGCGCCGCCGCCCGGGCCGGGGGTCCGGCTCCGGAGGGCACCGCGCGGCTCGCCGCACCGATCAAGGCGGGCGGGAAGGCGCGGGGGTG
>NZ_JAHKRO010000040.1 GCF_019396325.1 Nonomuraea ceibae | reverse complement strand
GGGGGTGGTGGCGGTGATGGTGATCCAGGGGTGGGCGGGGTCGGGGCGGTGGGGGGTGAAGGGGGCCCAGGCGGACTGGAGGCCGTCCGGGAGGCGGGGGTCGGCGCCGGTGCGCGGGTCGTGCCAGGTCTGGGGGACGGTGACCCGGGCGGTGGCGCCGCCGGACTGGCGGTAGGTGAAGGTGAGGGTGCCGCCCGCGAGGTGGTAGCCCTCGACGAGGACGCCGGTGCGGCCGCCGTACGCGGCGGGGCGGGCGTGGGCGATGATGGGCCGCTGCCCGTGGGCGGTGAGGTCGTCGGCCAGCGACGGCGTGGCGTGGGAGTGGCGGCAGGTCAGGAACGGGTCCCACCCGTACGAGATGATCTTGCTGGCGTGCCGGCCGACGGCGGCGACCTGGGCGTCGACGCGGCTCTTGGTGGCGCGGCCGCGCAGCGGGAACGGGTTGGCCCGGCCGCACTCGCCGGCGACCTGGGTGGGTTCGAAGACCTCGACGTTCACCCAGAGCTCGACGCCGGGGGTCAGGTGGCGGGCGGCGGCGGCCACGTAGTCGCGGGTGGAGCCGTGGTAGGCGGCCTGGTTGGCGACGCGGCCGACGACGGGTTGGAGGCGCGCGTCGACGGGGGCGGCGGCCTGGTCGGGGCCGTGGACGGGGACCTTGCCGACGCCGCGCCCGTCCTGGACGGCGATGGCCATGGGCGCGCCGGCGCGGGTGGCGGCGATGTCGGCCAGGCCCTTGCCGACCTGGGCGGGCGGGAAGCCACGCCCGCGCCGGGCGTCCCAGAACGGGCTGACCATGATCGTCTCGCCGGGCAGTCCGGCGGCGACGACGGCGTGCTGGGCGGCGTACAGGGCGATGATGGGGTCGTCGTCGGCGCGGTCGCGCATGGCGAGTTCGAACGACTGGTAGACGCCGCCGAGCGCGGGTGAGGCGGCGTGGCGGCGCCGGTAGTCGGCCATGACGCGCGCGGTGAGCTCGTTGAGCGCCGGCAGGTGGGCGAGGTCGGGCAGCCAGGGTTTGGCGGGGTCCTTGGGCGGCACGGGCAGGCCGGGGATGACGGCCATGCCGTACGCGGCGGCCTCGGTGAGCAGGTCGCCGACGCCGTCGCCGTCGGTGGCGATCAGGAGCAGGTCGAAGGCGGCGGCGTCGCAGGCGGGGGCGAGCATGAGCCGGTAGTAGGTGCGTCCGTCGTGCTCGACGCGCCGGTCGAGGCCGGGGCAGCGCAGCACGGCGTCGCCGAACCGTTCGCTCGTCACGTACGTGTAGACGCGGCGGATGGGCCTGCCGGTCGCCCGCGCGGCCTCGTAGCAGGTGCGGCCGTCCTCGACGCAGCCGGCGACGGCGGGGATGCGGCCTCGGGCGTCGGGCCGGGCGGGCAGGATGCGCGCGCCGAACGTGATGAGCGTGTCGCCGCCGACGGCGTGCACGGCCTCGACCGTACGCCGGGTGGCGCAGTGGTCGGCGCGCGGGATCACCCAGTAGCCGGTGATCGGGTAGGAGACGGCGACGCGGGTGTCGCGGGGCGGGCAGGGGTCATGGCCGGGACCGGCTCCGCCGTCGGGGAGGACGGCCAGAACCACGACGGTGAGCGCGACCGCAATCCGCAGGACCCGCTGGAGCACCCGTCCAGGCTACGCGATCATTTGGGCCTGCCTCCGGGACACAAGATCCGTTTAGTGTGTGGAAATCTCTTGTTCACAAGGAGTTCATGCATGAGGCGTAGGTCCTTCCTGGCCACCACCGGAGGCGTGCTCGCGAGCGGCATCGCCATCAACACCCTGGGCGCGCACGCCGCCTGGGCAGACGCGGGACGGCGCTCACCCCGTTCCGGCTACGCGGGATACGGCGAGCTGCAGCGCACCCCCACCACCAACACCGGGGAGGAACTGCTCGCCCTGCCCGCCGGATTCTCCTACGTCGTCTTCGGCAAGACGGGCACGCCGATGTCCGACGGCGTGCCGACGCCGATGGCGCACGACGGCATGGCCGCCTTCCCCGGCACCCGCTCCCACACGGTCCGGCTGATCCGCAACCACGAGGTGCGCACGCCGCCCGGCTACCCGGACGGCCGCGTGCACGTGCCGGGCTCGCAGCGCTACGACGAGCTGGGCGTCGCCGGCACCACCACGCTGGAGGTGGACCTGCGCACCGGCGAGCTGTTACGCCACTTCGTCAGCCTCAACGGCACGATCGCCAACTGCGCGGGCGGCCGCATGCTGCACAACCGGGGCTGGCTGTCGTGCGAGGAGACGTGGGCCGGTCCGCAGCAGGGCTGGCAGCGCAAGCACGGTTACGTCTTCGAGGTGCCGCTGCACGGCCCGGAGCCGGGCAGCCCGGCCGCGTCCATGCCGCTCACCGCGATGGGCCGCTTCTCGCACGAGGCCGTCGCCGTCGACCCGTACACCGGGTACGTGTACGAGACCGAGGACGATCCGGGCAAGCCCGACGGGTTCTACCGGTTCCGCCCCCGTAACCCGCGCGATCTGTCGGCCGGCGGCGTGCTGGAGATGCTCAAGATCGTCGGCGTGGACGGCTACGACTGCCGCGAGGGCCAGCGGATGGGCGCCCGGCTGCCGGTCGAGTGGGTGCGGATCGACGACCCGGACCCCGACCTGGAGAACGGCGCGGCGACCTGCGCGCAGCAGGGGCTGGCCAAGGGCGCGGCCAAGTTCAACCGGCTGGAGGGCTGCTGGTGGGGTGACGGGGCGGTGTTCTTCAACTCCACCAGCGGCGGCGACGCCAAGACCGGCGACGGCCCTGACGAGGAGGGCTACCTGAAGGGCTACGGCCAGGTCTGGCAGTACGTGCCCGGCCGCACCGGCGGCACGCTGGTGCTGGTGTACGAGTCGCGCGGGCGCAAGGAGCTGGACTCGCCGGACAACCTGACGTTCACCCCGCGCGGCGGCATCGTGCTGTGCGAGGACGACGCGTCGGAGGACGACGACCCGCACCCGCTGGCTCCGGGCCTGACCAACGTCAACCGGCTGATCGGGCTGGACCCGCGCGGCGGTGAGCCGTTCGAGTTCGCGGTGAACATCGCCGACGACAGCGAGTTCGCGGGGGCGTGCTTCAGCCCGGACGGCTCGGTGCTGTTCGTCAACCAGCTCGGCGGCACCCGGTCGCTGGACCCGCCGGGCCGGACGTACGCCATCCGCGGCCCCTGGTGGAGAGGGCCCCTATAGACAGCGGCGGCCACGCCGTCAACCGCAGGATTGTCCGGAATCTCGCACATTCCCTGGGCTGGCCGGGGCTTCTCAGCAGGGAACCGCGGTAATACGTTCCCTTCAGCACGCCTCGGGGGAATCGGGTGCTTCAGGCTGTCCCATGGGAAGTGCGAAATGATCATGCGTCTTCGTCAAGGCGTCATCCGTGCCCTGGCCGTGGCCACGGCCATCGCCGTGCCCCTCGCCCTCGCGCCACCGGCCCACGCCGGGGGGCACGTGGACGACGCCTTCGCCAGGCTGCTGGTGAAGAAGGTCAAGGGCGTCAACGTCAACAAGCATCTGAAAACCTTCCAGGCGCTGGCCACGGCCAACGGCGGCAACCGGGCGGCCGGCACGCCCGGTTACGACGCCTCCCGCGACTACGTGGCCGGCAAGCTGCGCCAGGCCGGCTACAAGGTCTCGCTCCAGCCGATCAACTTCGTCGAGGGCTGGACGGAGAACTCCCCGCCGCTGCTCGGCTCGTACACGCCGAACGAGGACTTCTACACCTTCCAGCCGTCGCCCGCCGGGGACGTGACGGCGCTCGTGCAGGGCGTGGACCTGACGCTGCCGCCGTCGCCGGCGCCGTCGTCGACCAGCGGCTGCGAGGCGTCGGACTTCGCCGGCTTCCAGGCGGGCAACATCGCGCTCATCCAGCGCGGCACCTGCCCGTTCGCGACGAAGATCCGGCTCGCCGGGTTCGCCGGGGCGTCCGGGATCATCGTGTTCAACGAGGGCCAGCCGGGCCGCACCGAGGCGAACCCGTTGGACATCGGCGAGTGGCGGGCCGGGGTGCCGATGGTCTACGCCGACTTCGCCGTCGGCCAGGCGCTGGCGGCGACGCCGGGCACGCAGGTCAGGCTCAAGGTGGACGCGACGCTGACGCTCGGCACCGACGAGAACGTGATCGCCGAGACGCGGGGCGGCGACCCGCGCAACGTCGTCATGGTCGGCGGCCACCTCGACAGCGTCCATGAGGGACCGGGCATCAACGACAACGCCTCCGGCAGCGCCGCCATCCTGGAGACCGCGCTGCAGATGCGGCACTTCCCGGTCAGGAACAAGGTGCGCTTCGCGTTCTGGGCCGCCGAGGAGATCGGCCTGCTGGGCTCGGACCAGTACGTCGAGAGCCTGAGCCAGGCCGAGCGGGACCGGATCAGGCTCTACCTGAACTTCGACATGATCGCCTCGCCCAACCACGCGACGTTCCTCTATGACGGTGACGACTCCGACGCCACCGGCGCGCCCGCGGGGCCTGCCGGGTCCGCCGAGATCGAGGCCGGGTTCGAGGACTTCTACGAGGCCCGCCGCCTGCCCACGATCGGCACCGACTTCGACGGCCGCTCCGACTACGGGCCGTTCATCGCGGTCGGCATCCCGTCGGGCGGCATCTTCACCGGCGCCGAGCAGATCAAGACGCCCGAGCAGGCCGCGCTGTTCGGCGGCACGGCGGGCGTCGCGTTCGACCCCTGCTACCACCAGGCGTGCGACACGCTGTCGAACGTCAACGCGACGGCCCTGGACGTGAACTCCGACGCGATCGCGGACTCCACGGCCAGGTACGCCTTCAGCCTGCGGGACATCCCGCGCCGCCCGGCCGCCACCACGGCGGTGCTGTCGGCGCCGGACGCCCGCGAGTGATCTCCCGCCCCCGCCGGTCCCGGGACCGGCGGGGGCACGGTCAGCCCGGGAGCACGGTCAGCCCGGGAGCACGCCGAGCTGCCGCATCTGCGCGGCCACGTCGACGACCGCCCAGGTCTCGGCGAGCCGCCCACCGGCGAACCGGGCGATGAGGATCTCCTTGTACGTGACGGACCGGCCGGTGGGCGCCAGGCCCAGGTACTCGCCCAGGTGCGTGCCGGTGCAGGTGTTCCTGGTGACGACCTTGTCCCCTTCGGCGATCACGTCCTCGACCTCGACGCGCAGGTCGGGGAAGGCGCTGTGCAGGGTCAGCAGCACCTCCTTCAGCGCTTCGACGCCCTCCGTCCGGATCGGCAGCGGCGTGCGGATCAGCACGCCCGGGTCGACGATCTCGTCGATCGTCCTGGCGATGAACTCGGCGTCCCCGGAGCTGACGGCGTCGTGGAAGCGCCGGAGGGTGGCCTTGTTGGCCTCGGCGATGGCGGACATGCGGTTCTCCTTGTCGGTAGGGCCGAACCGCCCCCGGACGACGAGCGCGGCGAGCACGATCCGCGGGAGCGCGTTCCTACCCAGGGGACGAACGGGCGGCGGCCGCCGGGACAGGGTCAGAGCTGTTCGAGCCGCCGGGTGAGGAACCGCTGCTCGGGGGTCGACACGGCCAGGTCGAGCGCCCGCCGGTAGGCGGCCCTGGCCTCGCCGTCGCGGCCGAGCCGCCGCAGCAGCTCGCCGCGCGTGGAGTGGAAGTAGAGGTAGCCGTCCAGGTCGAGCCGGTCGACGGCGCACAGCGCCCCGGCCGGGTCGCCGGCCTGAGCGAGCGCCACGGCCCGGTTGAGCTCGACCACCGCCGAGCCGGTCAGCGCCGCCAGCCGCCGGTACAGCTCGGCGACCTGCGGCCAGTCGACCCGCTCGTGCGCCTGGAGTGAGGCGATGGCGGCCTGGACGACGTACGCGCCGCGCCCGCCCAGCGCGATCGCCCGGTCGAGCACCGCCCGGCCCTCGGCGATCCGGTCCAGGTCCCACAGCGACCGGTCCTGGTCGTCGAGCAGCACCAAATCCTCGCCCCGCTCGCCGGCGAACCTGGCCCTCCGCCGGGCGTGGTGGATGAGCATCAGCGCCAGCAGCCCGTACGTCTCGGGCTCGTCCGGCAGGAGCGCGGCCAGCACCCGTCCCAGGCGGATGGCTTCGGCGCCGAGGTCGACGCGGCCACTGTAGCCCTCGTTGTAGATCAGGTAGAGGACGGCCAGCACGGCGTCGAGCCGTTCGGGCAGCAGGTGCGCGCCCGGCACCGTGAACGGGATGCCCGCCGCCCTGATCTTGGTCTTGGCGCGGGTCAGGCGCCGTTTCATGGTCTCCTCGGACACCAGGAACGCGCGGGCGATCTCGGCGGTGTTCAGGCCGCCGAGCGCGCGCAGCGTGAGCGCCACCTGGCCCTCCAGGGGCAGCGCCGGATGGCAGCAGGTGAAGATCAGCTCAAGTCGCTCGTCCTTGATCAACGTGTCGTCGGCCTCGTCCACGGTGGCCTCCGGCTCCGCCAGCAGGTGCATCTTCCCGGCCAGGGCGCGCTCCCTGCGGAGCCGGTCGATCGCCCGGTTGCGGGCCGTCGTCACCAGCCACGCGCCCGGCGAGTCGGGGGGCCCGGTCCTCGGCCAGGTCCGCGCCGCCACGGCGAACGCCTCCTGGGCGGCGTCCTCGGCCCGGTCGAAGTCGCCGAGGAACCCGACCAGCGAGGCCACGACCCGGCCCCACTCGTCGCGGAACGCCTCCTCCAGCACCGTTCTCCTCCGATCCGATCCATCCGATCCGATCAGGTCAGGGCTGGGCCAGCGGCCTGATCTCCACGGTGCCGCCGAGCCGCACCGCCGGGATGCGCGCCGCCAGCTCCGCCGCCTCGTCCAGGTCGGCCGCCTCGATCAGGCAGAACCCGCCGAGCACCTCCTTGGTGTCGGCGAACGGCCCGTCGGTCATCAGCGTCCGGCCGCCCGCCAGGCGCACGCAGGTCGCCGTCTCCGCCGGCTCCAACTGCGCCGCCGAGACGAACCGGTCGTCCTCGGCCAGCGCGCGGTAGTCGGCGTGGGCGGCCTCGCGCTCGTCGTCCGGCAGCCCCTCCAGGTAGCTGGACTCGCTGTAGATCATCAAGGCGTACTGCATCGCATCCTCCGCGGCATGGGTTCCCCATCTTCACGACGAACGGGCGGCGCCGGAAGGGACGCCCACCGCCCCACCGACTTCCCGATTCCGCCGCTACCGAAAATCTGTCACGGCCGTAGTAGACATTTGGTGGCGAGCGAGCTAGTCTTTCTGACATCGCAAGGAACTGATTCGCCGGGCGGCAGCAGTAAGCACCACGACGAACCGCCCGGAGTATTGGATGGCAGAAGGTCGGACGTGACGGGCCAGCGCAGTGGTTAGGGGCCCCGACCGTGGACGCGCTGCCGCAAGTGAAGTAGGACAAAGGTCCGGAAGAGAAAGATGAAGGGAGTGTTGACGCCATCGGGATCGCCCGTTGCCGGCTGAGTCTCGCCGCTCGGGTACCGCAGTTCCACAGTTAGGAAGGTGGTCTACGGTCACGCATCCGCGATCCGCGCATCACCGCCGCCCAGCGCGGTGGATGCGGAAAAGATGAGCCGGCCTGATGGCCGGTAGATGGTGTTGAACTCTTCGGGGCCCCGGCGCGACCTGCGCCGGGGCCCCCTGTTCGCGTTTCGGAAAGGAATGTATGGATCAACGCCGTTCGAACGCCGAGGGTGACACGCTCGCCCGCGGCAGGATTGCCGAACCGGCCGAGCCGGCCGAACACACGGCCGAGGACCGGTTCGACGACGAGGACTACCCCGCCTACAGCATGGGCGCGGCAGCCGAGATGCTGGGCGTCACCCCGACGTTCCTCCGGGCTCTGGGCGCCGCCAAGCTGATCGAGCCGAAACGCTCCGGTGGCGGCCACCGGCGCTACTCCCGCTACCAGCTTCGCCTGGCCGCCCGGGCCCGCGAGCTCGTCGACCAGGGCACTCCGGTCGAGGCCGCCTGCCGGATCATCATCCTGGAGGACCAGCTCGCCGAGGCGCTGCGCATCAACGCCGCGTACGAGCGCGAGCGCGCGGCCCGGAACCGCTAGCGCCTCGCGGCCGTCATCCCGTGGCCTGGTCCTGACTGCGCTGACCAGGCCGACCGGCTCGACGCCGTCACCCGCCCGGGGCCGCCGCCCCGGAGGGAAGACGGCGGCCCTGGCTCGCAGCGTCAGCCGGTGAGCGGGCCGAACTCCTTGCGGGTGTCGATCACCTCGCCGAACAGCTCCCACCGCTCGCCCTTGAACCGCATGAGCTGCAGCGACTCGATCGGGAAGCCGTCACCCTGCCCGGTCTCCAGCTTCACGCCGGGCAGCAGCATGTCCACCTGAATCCCCTGCAGGTTGCGGACCGAGTCGCGCAGCCCCTCCCGCGTGGGGCACTTGGCGGCCTCCATCGCCTTGTGGAAGCTGCTGGCCACGGCCCAGCCGAAGGCGTGGTAGGGCACCTGCGGGTCGGCGTCGGGCGCGTACTGCTGCATCTTGGCCTTGTAGAGCTTCATCTCGGCGTCGTCGGCCCAGGTGGGGTCGACGGGGTCCTTGTAGTAGGTGGCGGAGACGACGCCCTGCACGTTCTCGAAGCCGACGGGCTTGAGCACGGTGATGGAGGCGGCGACGTTGTTGACGATGTGCAGCGGGTTCCAGGCGGTGTTCTTGGCGTCGGCGGCGAGCGCCTGGGAGCCGAACTTGGGCGTGGTGACGTTGAGGAACACGTCGGCCTTGGATTCGGCCAGGTTGCGCATCTGCGGGTCCACGGTCGGGTCGGAGACCTCGTAGCTCTGCTCGGCCGCGATCGTGACGCCGGTGCCGGCGATGGCGTTCTTGAAGCCGCCGAGCAGGTCCTTGCCGAAGTCGTCGTTCTGGTAGAGGACGGCGACCTTGGCGTCCGGGTGCTCCTGCTTGAGGAACTGGGCGTAGACGCGGGCCTCGGAGACGTAGTTGGGCTGCCAGCCGATGGTCCACGGGTGCGCGGTGTCGGTCCCCCACACGGACGCGCCGGTGGCGACGAAGACCTGCGGGACCTTCTGCTGGTTGGTGTAGTCCCAGGTCGCGGTGGTGGACGGGGTGCCGAGCGTCTGGAAGAGGGCGAACACCTGCTCCTGCTCGACCAGCCGGCGCGCCTCCTCGACGGCCTTGGGCGGCTGGTAGCCGTCGTCGCGCACGACGAACTCGACCTTGCGCCCGCCGATGCCGCCCTTCTCGGCGTTGACATAGTCGAAGTAGGCCTTGATGCCCTTGGGGATGGCGCCGTAGGCGGACGCGGGCCCCGACAGCGGGTAGATGCCGCCGAGCTTGAGCGTGGTGTCGGTGATGCCGGTGGTCTGCTGGCTGGCGCACTGGCCGCCCGCGGCGCCCGTGGCCTGGGCGTCTCCGCCGCCGCTGTCCCGCCCTCCGCAGGCCGCCGCGGCGATCAGCAGGGTGGCCGTCACCGCCGTGCGGCCGATCGCAGATAAACGCATGCCGTTACCCCTTCCGGAGGGTCTTCTTGATCGAGTTCGCGGCGCGTCCGGCCAGCCCGGCCAGCCCGGTCGGCGCGACGTACATGACCGCGATGATGAGGAGGCCGAAGATGACGCCGGGCGCGGCCTCGTTGATGTCCTGGGAGATGCTCGGCACGAACATCACGAACAGTGCGCCGAGCACCGGGCCGGACAGCGACCCGAGCCCGCCGACGACGAGCCCGGCCAGCAGGGTGATCGACAGGTTGACCACGAACGAGTCGGGCGAGACGAACCCGATCACCCACGTGTAGAGGCACCCGGCGATCCCGGCGAACATCGCGCTCCACGCGAAGGCCAGCGTCTTGTAGTACGCCGGCCGCACGCCCATGACCTCGGCCGCGGCCTCGTCGTCGCGGACGGCGTGCAGGGCCCGCCCGACCCGGGACCGCAGCAGGCTCGCGGCCAGCAGGAACGCGGCGACGGTGACGGCCAGGGCGAGGAAGTACAGCCACTGGTCCTCGGCGAGCCCGCTCCACGCGGGCGGGGCGGGCTTGGCCAGCGACAGCCCCATCGAGCCGCCGGTGACCTCCTCGAACCGCTTGAGCAGCGGCACCAGGAAGATCGCGATGGCCAGCGTGACCAGGGCCAGATAGAGCCCGCGCAGCCGCATCGCGGGCACCCCGAACGCCAGCCCGAGCACGAACGCGACCAGGGCGGCGGCGGGCAGGGTCAGCGGGTAGGGCGCGTCCCACCGGTCGAGCAGGATCGCCGCGGTGTAGGCGCCGACGGCGAAGAACGCCCCGTGCCCCAGGGAGATCTGCCCGGCGTGCCCGACGAGCAGGTTCAGCCCGAGCAGCGCCACAGCGTAGATCAGCACCATGGTGAGCTGGAAGACGTGGAACGGCACGAGCTGGAAGGGCGCGTAGACGGCCGCCGCCAGCAGCGCCGCCGCCGCGGCCCACCGCCATCGGGTCGCCGCGGGACGGGCCGGGGCCTGCTCGCGGGCGGTCGTACGGTCGCTCACCTGCGTCGACTCGCTCATGCCCGCTCCACCACCGCTCGCCCGAACAGGCCCTGGGGCCGCAGCAGCAGGACGCCGAGGATGATCGCCAGCGGCACGCCGACCTTGAGGTCGGGCCCGATGGCGGTGACGTACGCGCCGGCCAGGGTCTCGGCCACGCCCACGACGAGCCCGCCGACGACAGCGCCGAGCGGGCTGTCGAAGCCGCCGAGCGTGGCGGCGGCGAAGGCGTAAATGAGGACGCCGCCCATCATGTTCGGCTCCAGGAACAGCAGCGGCGCGACGAGCACGCCGGACACGGCGCCGACGGTGGCGGCCAGCCCCCAGCCGAGCGCGAGCGTCCAGCCGACGCGGATGCCGACGAGCCGCGCCGAGTCGGGGTTGGCCGACACCGCCCGCATGCCCAGCCCGATCTTGGTGTGCTGGAACAGCAGGTAGAGCAGCCCCATGACGACCCCCACGACGGCCAGGACGCCGAGCGTGGAGAAGGCCACGCTGAGCCCGCCCACGTGCAGCGCGCCGCCCGGGAACGGGTTGGGGAAGTCCTTGATGAGGAACGTCCAGATCCAGCCGGCGGCGGCGTTGACGAAGATGAACAGCCCCACGGTGACGATGACCACGGTCAGCTCGGGCGCGCCCTCGACCGGCCGGATGATCACCCGTTCGACGAGCATGCCGCCCGCGAACGACACGGCCAGCGCGAGCACCAGCGACAGCCAGAACGGCACGCCCGCGGCGGTGAACTGCCAGGCGATGTAGGCCGAGAACATGGCCAGCTCGCCCTGGGCGAAGTTGACGATCCCGGTGAACCGGTAGATGAGCACGAGCGCGAGGGCGAGGCTGGCGTAGATGGCGCCGGTGCCGAGCCCCACGATGACCTGTTGCAGGAATCCGGCCATGACTAGACCCGGTATCCGAGGTAGGACTGGGCGACCTGCTCGTCGGCCCGGATGTCGGCCGCGGTGCCCGACAGCACGATCCTGCCGGTCTCCAGGACGTGCGCCTGCTGGGCGACGCCGAGGGCGAGATGGGCGTTCTGCTCGACGACGACCACGGTGGTCCGCTCCTGTTCGTTGACGGCCCGCACGATGTGGAACAGCTCCCTGGTGACCAGCGGGGCCAGGCCCAGGGAGGGCTCGTCCAGCAGGAGCAGCCGGGGGCGCAGCATGAGCGCCCGGCCGAGCGCGAGCATCTGCTGCTCGCCGCCGCTGAGGCTGCCCGCCGCCTGCCTGAGCCGGGGTTTCAGCGCGGGGAAGTAGGTGTAGATGCGCTCCAGGTCGTCCTCCACGCCGGAGCGCCGGACGTACGCGCCGAGCCGGAGGTTCTCCTCGACGGTGAGCTGGGTGAACGTGCCGCGCCCCTCCGGGACGTGGGCGACGCCCAGGCGGGCGAGCGCGTCGGGCGGGCGGCCGAGCAGTTCGGCGCCGTCGAGCCGGACGCTGCCGCGTCCCTTGACCATGCCCGACAGGGCGCGCAGCAGGGTCGTCTTGCCGGCGCCGTTGGGGCCGAGGATCGCGCAGATCTCGCCTTCGCCCACGGTGAGGCTCACGCCGTGCAGCACCTGCGCGCCGCCGTACCCGGCGTGCAGGTCGTGGACCGTCAGCTCGCTCATACCGCCGTCCCCAGGTAGGCCTCGATGACGCCGGGGTCGCGCTGCACCTGCTCGGGCGGCCCTTCGGCGATCTTCCTGCCGAAGTCGAGGCAGACGATCCGCTCGCAGGTGCCCATGACGAAGCCCATGTGGTGCTCGACGACGACCACGGTCAGGTCGTGCTCGTCGCGCAGCGCGCTCAGCGTGCCGGCGAACTCCTCGACCTCGGCCGAGTTGAGCCCGTTGACCGGCTCGTCGAGCAGCAGCAGCCGGGGCCGGCCGATGAGCGCCCTGGCCAGCTCGACCCGTTTGAGCGTGCCGAACGGCAGCCCGGCCGCCGGGTGGTCGGCGACGTGGGACAGGGAGAGGCGTTGCAGCACAGCGTCGGCCTCGGCGCGCAGCCCGCGTTCCTCGCCGCGCACGCCGGGCAGCCGCAGCGCCGCCGTCAGGAAGCCGGCGCGGCCCCGGTGGTGCGCGCCGACCATGACGTTGTCGCGTACGGAGATGCGGGGGAACAGGCCGAGGTTCTGGAAGGTCCTGGCGATGCCGAGTGCCGCGATGGCGTGCGGCGGCACCGCCAGGAGGTCCTTCCCCTCGTGGCGGACCGTTCCCCCGTCGGCGTCGCAGCGCCGGGTGAGGCAGTTGAACAGGGTGGTCTTGCCGGCGCCGTTCGGTCCGATCAGCCCCACCATCTCGCCGGCGGCGACGGAGAAGCCGACGCCGTCCAGCGCGGTGATGCCTCCGAAGCGGACCGTGAGATCGTGTACTTCCAGCATCCGGCCTCCTGGGGCGCAGCGAGCGGAAGATTGTTCTGCAATTGGGGTCAGCGTAGGATCCGGCCGTCTATGACCGCATTGGGCACGGTGACCCAACCTGCGCCGCGAAGGTTGTCGTCGGAGCACAGGCTCTGTCTCGGACCGGTCACAACCCGTTGACCGCGCCGCGACCGGCATGGATCATCCCGGGCATGTCCAGTGCTTCCGGCATGGAGACGTTCACCGGCGCCGGGCCTGTCCGCGCCGAGCGCGCGCGCATCCTCGCCGAGCTGCTCGCCGACCTCGACGACCTGGCCGACACGGCGGTGGCCGCCATGCGGGCCGAGATCCCCGCCTACGCGGCCCAGACCCCCGAGTTCCTGGCCGACGTGCGCGACCAGGTGATGCGCCACTACGGCAGCAAGCTCGCCGTCCTCCTGGAGGAGCGGACGGTGACGCCGGACGACGTCGCCCACACCCGGCAGGCCGCCATGCGCCGGGCCAGGGCCGGGCTCCCGCTGGCCGACTACATCAACGCCTTCCGCGTCGGCCAGCAGGTCTTCTGGGAGTCGGTGCTGGCCAGGGCAGGACGCTCGTTCGCCGGCCACGAGGCCGCGCTGTCGCTGGCCGCGATGGTCATGCGCTACTGCGACTTCGCCAGCACGCACGCCGCCAACGCCTACATGGAGTTCCAGCAGTACGCCGCCGCCGAGGCGGTGCGCGAGAGCCGCGATCTGCTGGAGACGCTGCTGGCCGGGGCGATGCCGACGCGCGGACCGCAGCTCGCCGCCGCCCAGGCGCACGGCCTGGCGCCCGAGTCGCGCACGCCGCTGCTCGTGGTCGTGGCCGTCGTGCTCGGGCTGCGCACGGCCGTGCCGAGAGGGCCCGACCGGGGCGCCGACGCCCGCCACGCGGCCTGCGCGGCCATCGCCAGGTCCGGCGGCCCCGGCGGGCGGACGCTGTCGGTGGTGCGGCAGTCGGAGATCGTGGCCATCCCGGTGCTCGGCCCAGGTGGCGACGCCGGCGAGCTGTGCGACCGGCTCCAGGCCGTGCGCGAGACGCTGCTGGCCGAGGGCATCGTGCTGGCGATGGGCATCAGCACCGTCGGCGCGGGCACCGCCCAGATCCCGCAGGCCTACCAGGAGGCCCGCGCGGTGCTCGACTTCCTGCCCGAGGGCGGCGGCGTGGCCGCGCTGCCCCGGATCACCGCGTTCCAGTATCTGGCGCTGCGCGCCGACGACACCGCGCGCCACCTGGTCGATCCGCGCATCACCGCGCTGCTGGACGAGGACCGGGCGCGCGGCGGCGTGCTCACCGCGACGATCCGCGCCTTCGCCGCCGCCGACCTCAACCTGCGCACCGCCGCCGAACGGCTGCAGATCCACCCCAACACCGCGCAGTACAGGCTGCGCCGCATCCAGGAGCGCACCGGGCTCAGCCTGCGCCGCATCGACGACCTCGTGGAGCTGCTGGTGGCCATCGCGCTCCAGGACGCGCTGCCCCCCACCAATCCCGACGGGAAAAGACTGGCCACCGCGACCAATGAGGACCGAGGGGCACCCGGCGTACGGTCGTTGCCATGAACCTCGCCGACCGGCTCCACAGGTCCGCCGAGCGACTCGGCGAACGGACGGTCGTCACGCTGGACGAGACACGGCTCAGCTACGCCGCGCTCGACCTGATGACCGCGCGGATCGCGACGCTGCTGCGGCAGCGCGGCGTCGGGCCCGGCGACCGCGTGGCGATCATGCTGCCGAACGTGCCGGAGTTCGCCGCCGTCTACTACGGGGTGCTGCGGGTCGGGGCCGTGGTGGTCCCGCTCGACCCGCTGCTGAGAAAACGTGAGATCGCCTCGTACGTGGGCGACTGCCAGGCCCGGCTGCTGATCGCCTGGCACGCGTTCGCCGAGACCGCCGAGGCGGGCACCGCCGGCACCCGCACCGACCTGTTCTTCGTCGTCCCCGACGAGTTCCGCCGGCTGCTGCGCGGCCTGCCGCCGCAGGAGGGCGTCGTCCCGCGCGACGACGGCGAGACCGCGGTGATCCACTACACGGCGGGCACCACCGGCCGGGCCAAGGGCATCGAGCTCACCCACGGCAACCTGGGCGGCAACGCCGCCACCGTGGCCCGCATGCACGCGCTCGGCGTCGACGACGTGGTGCTGGGGGCGCTGCCGCTCTACCACTCCTTCGGCCAGACCTGCTCGCTCAACGCGACCGTGCACGCGGGCGCGCGGCTGACGCTGATGCGCCGCTTCGAGGCGGGCCGGGCGCTGGAGGTGATCCGCCGCGACGGGGTGACGGTGCTGCAGGGCGTGCCGACCATGTACATCGCGCTGCTCGACCATCCGGGCGTCTCCGACCTGTCGCTGCTGCGGGTCTGCGTCTCCGGCGGCGCCCCGCTCCCGGTGGACGTGCTGCGCGCCTTCGAGACCCGCTACGGCTGCCGCATCGTCGAGGGGTACGGGCTCAGCGAGACCTCGGCGCTGGCCGCCACGAACCGCAGCGGCGACGGCCGCCGCCCCGGCTCGGTCGGCTGGCCGGTGCGCGGCATCGAGATGCGGGTCGTGGACGAGGACGGCCACGAGGTGCCGTGCGGCGAGGTGGGCGAGATCGTCATCCGCGGCCCGAACGTGATGAAGGGCTACTGGAACAATCCGGCGGCCACGGCGGAGGCCATCCGGGGTGGCTGGTTTCATACCGGGGACCTCGGAAGGGTCGACGGGGATGGTTTTTTCTTCCTGGTGGACAGACGACGCGATGTGATCATCCGCGGGGGCTATACCGTGTACTCTCGCGAGGTGGAGGAGGTCCTCTACGAGCACCCGGCCGTCAGGCAGGCCGCGGTGATCGGGGTCCCCCACCCCGAACTCGGAGAGGAGATCGCCGCCGTGGTGGCCTTGCGGATGCCTGTCGACGCCGAGACGCTGCGCGCGTTCGTCCGCGAACGGGTGGCGGCCTACAAATACCCCCGGCACGTCTCGTTCGTGGACGAGCTGCCGGTTACCCCGACCGGCAAGATCCTCAAGCGCGCCATCGCCCTGCCACTCAGCACAGGCGGGCGATAAAAGGGACCCCGTGACACCGATCATCCGCATCTTCGACGTCGACCCGGGACACTATGACGTGTCTGTCGTGATCGGTGGCGCGACCACACACGTGCTGGCCGAGGCCCGCCGGCTGATGGCGATCGCCTCGCCCGGCGACGGCCCGGCGCGGCACGCGTTCACCGTCAACGTCCGCACGCCGGAGAGCCAGCAGAACGGCTACGACGGCGACGGCTGCCCGGGGCTGACGCTGACGTTCACCGGCCCGGCCCCGGAGGTGCGCGCGATCGAGCTGGCGCGCACCCGCGGCCGGGCGCTGTTCCTGGCGGGCGACTCCACGGTCACCGACCAGGCGACCGCCCCCTACACCGGGTGGGGTCAGCGGCTGCCTCGCCATTTCGGGCGCGGCCTGTCGGTGGTCAACCATTCGGGGTCGGGTGAGAGCTCGGCGTCGTTCCTGGCCAATCCGGCGATGTGGGCGGAGATGCGCGACCAGCTCTGCCCCGGTGACGTGGCGCTGGTGCAGTTCGGCCACAACGACAAGCAGACCAGCGCCGTCGAGTTCCGCTCCAACCTGACGCGGATCGTGCACGGCATCGAGGCCAGGGGCGCGACGCCGGTGC
The DNA here is from genome assembly GCF_019396325.1 of Nonomuraea ceibae. Classification (GTDB taxonomy): domain Bacteria; phylum Actinomycetota; class Actinomycetes; order Streptosporangiales; family Streptosporangiaceae; genus Nonomuraea; species Nonomuraea ceibae. Next base: position 59,098 of record NZ_JAHKRO010000040.1, on the reverse strand, counting down.
TGGTGACGCCGGTCGTGCGGCGCCGCTTCACCGGCTCCCGGCTGGACCTCGACGGGCTGATCGTCAACGGGCTCGGCGTGGACCTGCCGGCGGAGATGCGCACGGTGGCGGCGGCGCAGGGCGTGGCGCTCATCGACCTCACCCGCGACAGCCGTGAGCTGGTCGAGTCACTGGGCCCGGAGGAGTCGAAGTCGCTCTACCTGTCGCGGGAGAAGCAGGACGACACCCACACCTCCGAGCACGGCGCTTCGGTCTTCGCCGACCTGGTCGCGACCGCCCTCAACAAGCTGGCGCTGCTCCCGGCCACCCACTGGGCGGCCTAGGCTCCCGACCTGAGCAGCCGCAGCGCCCCGTTGGACAGCGCGACGAGCACGTCGAGCACCTCCTCGACGTCGGGGTAGCGGCCTTCGAGGTGGCCGAGCGCCAGCGCGTTGGTGGCCGCGTTGACGCCTTCGGCGATCATCTCCAGGCGTCGCCGGTCGCGCTCGTCGTCGGCGGTGTAGCCGAGCGCGGCCAGGTCGGCGGCGTGGTGGTCGCGGTAGGCGGCCGCCGTCTCGATGGCGAACTCGCGCAGCGGCGAGGCCGGGTCGTGGCGGGCCCGCTGGAGGATGCGCAGCAGCTCGGGGTGGCGGCAGATGGCCTCGATCGGGATGCGGAAGGCCTCGCGGTGCCGTTCGGCGTCGTGGGTCTCGCGCGCCTGCCGCCGGACCTCGCGCATGGACCGGCGCAGCCGTTCGCCGCCCTCGTCGCCGAGCGAGCGCAGCAGGTCCTGCTTGTCCTTGAAGTGGACGTAGAAGGTGGACTGGGCGATGCCCGCGGCCTTGGCGACCTTGAGGGTGGTCAGTCCGGCCTCGCCCTCCTTGTCGAGGATCGCCAGCGCCGCCCGGATCAGCCTGCGCCTGGTCAGGTCCTTGGCCTCGCTCCTGGTGAGCGGTGTGTGGGTCACGGGCACCTCCGGCGACAACTCTAGCCAAGGGGCTTGTGTCGAATTTCACCGATAGTACTATCGGTGAAATTGCTCTCGGGGGCTGACCGGGAGGAGGCGTCGATGAAACGCTGGAGAGGGCCCGCGGCACTGTCGCTGGCGACGCTGCTGCTCGTCGCGTGCAGCGGGCAACGGCCCGTCGCCGTGCCGGAAAACCCGTCGTCGAAGGCGCCGTCAGGCCCCCAGAGAGGCGGCCGGCTGGTCTACGGGCTCAGCGCCGACGCCAACGGACTCAACCCCGTCACCGACCAGTTCGCCTCGCAGAGCTACAGCATGGTCGGCACCGTCATCGAACCCCTCGTCACCGTTGACGCGAACGGCGACTGGAAGCCCTACCTCGCCGAATCGCTCACCCCGAACGAGACCTACGACGAGTGGGCGATCAAGGTCCGGCCCGGCATCTCCTTCCACGACGGCCTGGCCCTGACCGGCGACGTCGTCAAGGCCAACCTGGAGGCGCAGAAGGCCTCCCCGCTCAACAACGCGGTCCTCGTGCCCGTCGAGTCCTTCGAGCTCACCGACCCGATGACGGTCACGGTCAAGCTCAACCAGCCGTGGGTGGCCTTCCCCTACTACCTGGCCGCCCAGCTCGGCATGATCGTGCCGCCCGCGTCGCTGCGCGACCCCGGGACGGCCAGCGTCAAACCCGTCGGCACCGGCGCGTTCGTCTTCAAGGAGTACGTGCCCGACAGCCGCATGGTCGTGACCCGCAACCCGGACTACTGGCGGGACGGGCTGCCGTACCTGGACGAGATCGAGTTCCGCATCCTGCCCGACAGCCAGACCCGGGCGCAGACCCTGGAAGCGGGCGGCATCGACGCCATGGGCACCACCCGCGACGAGGACATCACCAAGTACGGCGGCCAGAAGGACGCCTACACCGTTCATCGGGCCCGGGGCATGGCGGTGCCGGAGTACATGTTCCTGCTCAACACCGCCGTCGCCCCACTCGACGACCTGCGGGTGCGCCGGGCGCTCGCGCACGCGCTGGACCGGGCGACGATCATCAAGACGCTGCGCGGCGGGCTCACCCAGCCGGCCGACGGGCCGTGGTCGCGCGACTCCCCGTGGTACGCCGGTGGCGGCGCCTACCCCGCCTACGACCTGGCCAAGGCGACCGCGCTGGTCAAGGAGGTCGAGGCGGAGAAGGGACCGATCGCGTTCGAGATCATCTCCACCCCCGACCCGAACACCATGCAGGGCATCGAGCTGGCCCAGGACATGTGGCGCAAGGCCGGCGTGGACGTGACGATCAAGCAGGCCGACCAGGCCGACCTCATCAACCGGGCGGTCACCGGCAACTACGCCGCCACCGTGTGGGTGCAGTTCTCCTCCCCCGACCCCGACGGCGAGTACATCTGGATGCACCAGGCGTACTCCAAGCCCGTCGGCCAGGTCTCGCTGAACTTCACCCGGCTGCGGGACGACAAGCTCAGCAAGGCGTTCGACCTCGGCCGGACGAACCCGGACGAGAGCGCCCGCAAGCAGGCGTACGCCACCGTCCAGGAGCGGCTGCGCGAGCTGGTGCCGTTCGTGTTCGTCGACCACCTCGACACCGGCGCGGTCGTGGCCAGGACCAAGGTGCGCGGCATCGGCGAGCAGGTGCTGCCCGACGGCGAGAAGGGGCTGCCGCTGACCGGCTCGCCCGTGCCGTACCACCCGTTCACGCAGCTCTGGGTCAGCCCGCGGTGATCGTCCTGCACCGGCTGGCCCGGCTCGTGATCGTGCTGCTCGTGGTGACGTTCCTGTCCTACGTGATGCTCGCGCTGCTGCCCGGCGACCCGGTCACGCAGATCCTCGGCATCGGCGCGGACGAGGAGGCCCGCGCGCGGCTCCGGCAGGAACTCGGCCTGGACGAGCCGCTGCTCGTCCGCTACGCGGGCTGGCTCGGCGACCTGCTCACCGGCGACTTCGGCACCTCGCCCATCACCCGGACGCCGGTCGCGGGCGAGCTGGCCGAGCGGCTGCCGGTCACGCTGGAGCTGCTCGTGGCCGCCCAGGTCGTGGCGCTCGGGCTGGCGGTCCCCGTGGGCATCGCCGCCGCGCGCCGGGCCGGGAGGGCGCTCGACCAGGCGCTGACCGTGCTGAGCTTCGCGCTGCTGTCCACGCCGGTGTTCGTGCTCGGGGTGCTGCTCATCCTGCTGTTCGCGGTCACCTGGCAGGTGGTGCCCGCCACCGGCTGGACGCCGATCTCGGTGGATCTGGGGTGGAACATCACCTCGGTGCTGCTCCCCGCCGTCACGCTCGGCTGCGGGCAGCTCGCCGTGTACGCGCGGCTGCTGCGCGCCGACCTGATCGCCACCCTCCAGGAGGACTACATCACGCTCGCCCGCGCCCGCGGGCTGTCGCCGCGCCGCATCCTGTGGCGGCACGCGCTGCGCCCGTCGGCGATCTCGCTGATCACCGCCGTCGGGCTCAACATGGGCGCGCTCATCGGCGGCACCGTGATCATCGAGACTCTGTTCGGGCTGCCGGGCATCGGGCGGCTCATCGTCGACTCCATCTTCTCCCGCGACCACCTGACCGTTCAGGGCGGCGTCGTGCTGATCTCCGTCGGCTACGTGCTGGTCAACTTCGCCGTCGACGTCGTGTACGCCGCCGTGGACCCGAGGATCCGGCGTGCGTAGGCGGCTCGGGGCCGGGTTCTGGATCGCCGTCGCGTGGATCGCGCTCGTGCTGGCCGCCGCCGTGCTGGCCGACCTGCTGCCCATCGCCCGCTACGACGAGACGCTGGCCGGGCCGCCCCAGGCCGGGCCCAGCGCCGCGCACCCGTTCGGCACCGACGGCCTCGGCCGCGACGTGCTCAGCAGGGTCGTGCACGGGGCGCGCGTCTCGCTCGGCGTGGGCATCGGCGCGGTCGTCCTCGGCCTGGCCATCGGCGCCCCGCTCGGCGTGCTGGCCGGGTACCGCAGGCGGGCCGCCGACGCGGTGATCATGGCGGTCAACGACGTGGCGCTGGCCTTCCCGGCGCTGGTGTTCGCGCTGGCCGTGGTCGCCTTCGCCGGGGCCAGCCTGCGCAACGTGCTCGTCGTCCTCGGCGTCCTCGGGGTGCCCGCGTGGACGCGGCTGATCCGCGGGGCGACGCTGTCGTTCGCCGAGCGGGAGTTCGTGCTCGCCGCCCGGGTGCTGGGCGTGCGCGACCGGCGCATCCTGTGGCGGGAGATCATGCCCAACGTCGCCGTGCCCGCGGCCTCGTACGCCTTCGTCGGCATGGCCGTGGTCGTCGTCGCGGAGGGCAGCCTGGCCTTCCTCGGCCTGTCGGTGCAGGCGCCGACGCCCACGTGGGGCGGGCTGATCAACGAGGGGCGGGCGCTGATGGAGACCGCGCCGCACGTCGTGCTCGCGCCGTCGGTCGTGATGTTCCTGACCGTGCTGTCGTTCAACCTGGTCGGCGACCGGCTGCGGGCCGCCGGCGACGTGCGGCCAAGCGGCCTGGAACCGACGCGGCAGGCCCCGGCGGTCCTGCCGTCCGCCGGGCCCCGGCCGCTCACCGGCGCGCTGCTCCAGGTGGACGACCTGCGCACGCACTTCCTCACCCCGCGCGGCCCCGTCAAGGCCGTGGACGGGGTGTCGTTCACGCTCGAACGCGGCAGGACGCTGGCCGTCGTCGGCGAGTCCGGCTCCGGCAAGTCGATGCTGATCCGCTCCGTCCTCGGCCTGCTGCCCGGCGCGGGCGTGGCGCGCGGCGGGCACGTCCACCTGGGGGGCGACGAGCTGACCGCGTTCACCCCCGAACGGATGCGCCAGGTGCTCGGCCGCCGGCTGGGCGCCGTCTTCCAGGACCCGATGACCGCGCTCAACCCCGTGCGCACGATCGGCGCCCAGGTCGCCGAGCCGCTCCGGGTCCACCTGGGCATGAGTCGCCGGCAGGCGCGCGAGGAGGCGGCCCGGCTGCTCGCCTCCGTCGGCATCCCCGACCCGGCCCGCACGCTCGGCCGCTACCCGCACCAGCTCTCCGGCGGCATGCGGCAGCGCGTCACCATCGCCATGGCGCTCTCATGCGGGCCCGACGTGCTGTTCGCCGACGAGCCCACGACCGCGCTCGACGTCACCGTCCAGGACCAGGTGCTGCGCCTCGTCCACCGGCTGCGCGAGGAGCGCGACATGGCCGTGGTGCTCGTCAGCCACGACCTGTCCGTGGTGCGGCAGTGGGCCGACGAGGTCATCGTCATGTACGCGGGCAAGGTCGTCGAACGCGGGCCCGCGGCCGACGTGTTCGAGCGCACCCGCATGCCGTACACCGAGGCGCTGCTCCAGGCCGCGCCCCGGCTGACCGACCCCGCGCACCACCGGCTGCGCGTCATCCCCGGCCGGCCGCCCGACCTGGCCGCCGTGCCGGACGGCTGCGCGTTCCGGCCCCGGTGCGCCTACGCCCGCGACCGGTGCGCCGAGCAGGCTCCCCCGCTGGTGGCGGAGGGCGGCCACCTGCATGCCTGCTGGCACCCGGTGGGCAGGACCATGACGGAGAGCGAAGGGGCGGACAGCCATGGCCGGTAGCGGGACGGCGCACCTGCGCCCGCGTGACGAGGTGCTGCTCCAGGCCGTCGGCCTGGTGGTCGAGTTCCCCGCCGGGCGCGGCCGTACCGTCAGAGCCGTGTCCGGGGTGAGCTTCGACCTGGCCAGGGGCGAGACGCTGGGCATCGTCGGCGAGTCCGGCTGCGGCAAGTCGAGCACCGCGCGGGCGCTCATCCAGCTCCCGCCGCCGCGATCCGGCTCGGTGCGGCTGGACGGCGTCGAGCTGACCACGCTGCGCGGCGAGGCGCTGCGGCGCACCCGGCGACGGCTTCAGATGATCTTCCAGGACCCGATCTCGTCGCTCAACCCGCGCCGCCGCGTCCGCGACATCGTCGCCGAGGGGCCGCGCGTGTGGGGCCACGACGGCCTGGCCGTCGACGAGGTCCTGGAGGCCGTCGGCCTCGACCCGGCCACGGCGGCCGAGCGGCGGCCGCACGAGTTCTCCGGCGGGCAGTGCCAGCGCGTCTCCATCGCCCGCGCCCTCGTGCTGGAGCCCGAGGTGGTGATCTGCGACGAGCCGGTGTCGGCGCTCGACGTGTCGGTGCAGGCCCAGATCCTCGGCCTGCTGGAGGACCTCAAGGCCCGTTTCGGGCTGACGCTCGTGTTCATCGCCCACGATCTGGCCGTGGTCAAGAACGTCAGCGACCGCGTCCTGGTGATGTACCTGGGCAAGACGTGCGAGCTCGCCCCCAGCGAGGAGCTGGTCGCCCGCCCCGCCCACCCGTACACGCGGGCGCTGCTCGCCTCCATCCCCGGCGGCGGCCTCGGCCTGCCCCCGGCCGACCGGCTCATCACCGGCGAGCCGCCGTCGCCGGTCAGCCCGCCCACCGGCTGCCGCTTCCGTACCCGCTGCCCCCGCGCCGCCGCCCGGTGCGCCGCGGAGGAGCCCGAGATCCGCTCGCTGAACGGCGGCGACCACTTCGTCGCCTGCCACTATCCCGACCAATAGGAGAACGACATGGCCATCGACTTCACCCTCGCCCCCGAGCACGAGGAGATCCGCAAGCGGGTGCGCGCCTTCATCCAGGAGGTCGTGATCCCCGCCAGTGAGGAGCTGCGCGAGAGCGACCGCGACGCCTACCTGCGCGGCATCTTCAAGCTGCGCGAGAAGGCCAAGGCCGAAGGGCTGTGGCTGCCGCACATGCCCAAGGAGTGGGGCGGCATGGGCCTGGGCCACGTGGAGCTCGCCATGGTGCAGTCGGAGGCGGCCAAGACCCGGCTCGGGCCGTGGGTGCTCAACTGCCAGGCCCCCGACGAGGGCAACATGCACACCCTGCTGCACTGGGCCACCGACGAGCAGAAGGACAAGTACCTGCGGCCCCTGCTCGACGGCGTCAAGATGTCGTGCTTCGCCATGACCGAGCCCGAGGTCGCCGGCTCGGACCCGACGCTCATCCGCACCAACGCCGTCCAGGACGGCGACGAATGGGTCATCAACGGGCACAAGTGGTTCATCTCCAACGCCCGGCGGGCCAGCTTCGCCATCCTCATCGCCAGGACCGAGCCCGACGTCCCCGAAGGCGCCCGCGGCGCCAACACCGCCTTCCTCATCGACCTGCCCCAGGACGGCTGGAACGACGTCCGCGAGATCGAGACCATGCACGGCTCGACCGGCCACAGCGAGATCGTCATCAAGGACCTGCGCGTGCCCTCCGGGCAGATCCTCGGCGGACGCGGCAACGGCCACCGCCTGGGCCAGTATCGTCTCGGCCCCGCCCGGCTCGCCCACTGCATGCGCTGGATCTCCCAGGCGGAGACCGCGCTCGACATGATGGTCGACCGGGCGCTCAACCGCTACAGCCACGGCTCGCTGCTGGCCGACAAGCAGGGCGTCCAGTGGCTCATCGCCGACTCCGCCATGGAGCTCTACCAGTGCAAGCTCATGGTCCTGCACGCCGCCTCCAAGATCGACAAGGGCGAGGACTTCCGCACCGAGGTGTCCATGGCCAAGCACTTCGTCGCGGGCAGCCTCAACCGCATCGTCGACCGGGCCATCCAGGTCCACGGCGCCCTCGGCTACTCCACGGACACCCCGCTGGCCCACATGTTCCAGCACGCCCGCTGGGCCCGCTTCGCCGACGGCGCCGACGAGATCCACCAGATGCGCATCGCCGAGCGCACCATCGACGCCTACCGCTCCACCGGCTCCACCAACGCGGCCACCGGCGGCCTCCCCCTGTGACGCGGCGCGTCCCGGGGTGAACCGGGGCGGGCCGGCGTACGTGTGTGAGGGCATGAGTCGTGTTCTCGTCGTGCTCGTGATGGTGGCGGGCTTCCTGGTGGGCGTCGCCGGTCCGGCCGCCGCGTGCAGTTGCGCGGTGGCGAAGCCGAAGGAGCTGGTGCGCGGGTCGTCGGCCGTGTTCACGGCGACGGCCACGGGCGTGCGCGTGGTGGAGCCGATGCTGGACGGCGGTGAGGTGGTGGCCACGCTCCGCGTCGACCACGTGTACAAGGGGTCGCCGGGCGTCAGGACCCAGGTGCGCACCAGGGCGCAGAGCGCGGCCTGCGGCTACCAGTTCGCCAAGGGCACCCGCTACCTGGTGTTCGCCAGGAAGGGGAAGAAGGGGCTGACCACGGGGCTGTGCTCGGGCAACCGGGTCCTGCCGCCCGGGGACAAGCCGTTGCGCCTGTCGGACAGGACGTACGGGATGGGGCCGCTCACGGCGGAGCTGATGAAGGCCCTGGGCAAGCCGGAGCGGCCCCGCAAGCCCCGGGCGTGTGACGGGCGCGCCTGACACGGGCCGCGCGGGCCGGACTACCGGGCGGCAGGCCGATAAGATCGGCGGATGCACATCGCGATGGTCGGCATCCCCGCGATCAGCCACGTCCTGCCCAGCCTGGAGATCATCCGGGAGCTCGCCTCGCGCGGCCACCGGGTGACCTACGCCAACGACCCGTCGGTGCGCGAGGTGGTCACGGCGACCGGCGCCGAGCTGGTCGCCTACCGGTCGACGCTGCCGGTGGCCGACTACGACTGGCCGGACGACCCGATCGAGGCGATGGGCGTGTTCCTGGATGACAACATACAGATGCTGCCGCAGCTCCGCGAGGTCTACGACCGCGATCCCGCCGACCTCTACCTGTACGACATCGGCTCCTACGCGGCCCGCGCGCTGGCCGAGTCGCAGGGCCGTCCGATCGTGCAGCTCTCCCCGGCGATGGTGGCCTGGAAGCAGTACGACAACGACGTGGCCGCGCAGATCTGGCAGCTTCCCGGCGCCGACGCCTACCGGGCGAAGTTCACCGGCTGGCTGGCCGGCAACGGGGCGACGACGACCGACATGGACGACTTCTCCGGCCATCCGCCGCGCTGCGTCGCGACGATCCCGCGCGCCATGCAGCCGCACGCGGACGAGGTCGACACGGACGTGGTGACGTTCGTCGGCCCGTGCCTGGGGGCGCGGGAGAGCTGGACGAAGCCGGCGGGCGCGGAGCGGGTGCTGCTGGTGTCGCTCGGGTCGGCCTACACGCAGCAGCCGGAGTTCTACCGCAACTGCCTGGCCGCCTTCGGTGACCTGCCGGGCTGGCATGTCGTGCTGCAGATCGGCAAGCGCACCGATCCGGCGGAGCTGGGACCGATCCCGGGCAACGTGGAGGTGCATTCCTGGGTGCCGCAGCTGGCGATCCTGGAGCAGGCCGACGCGTTCGTCACGCACGCGGGCATGGGCGGGAGCAGCGAGGGGCTGTTCACGGGCGTCCCGATGATCGCCGTGCCGCAGGCGGTCGACCAGTTCATGAACGCCGACCGGCTGGTGGAGCTGGGGGTGGCCCGGCGCCTCGACACGGCCGAGGCGACCCCGGAGGCGTTGCGCGAGGCGCTGACCGCGCTGACGACCGACCCGGCGGTGGCGCGGCGTTCGGCGCTGCTGCGCGAGGAGACGCGCGCCGAGGGCGGCACCGTCCGGGCCGCCGACCTGCTGGAAGCGATGGCCGGATGAAAGTTTCACGCTCGTCCGCGGCGATGGCCAGGCAGGCGGCGGGAAAGTTTCACAGGCGGTGAGACAGGGCCGTTGACGGGGCGGCGGCCTCGGCCGCAAGATCCTGGGAGCGCTCCCAAACTCCCGAAGGACACCCCCCATGACCCTACGCCGGGCCGCGGCAGCGGCCCTCTTCCTCCTGCTCCCCTTGGCCGCCGCCACGCCGGCCCACGCCGACGAGGGCCCGGAGCAGATCGTCAACGGCACCTTCGACTCCTCCACCGCCCCCTGGTGGGGCACCGCCAACGTCACCCCCGAGCTCGACACCGGCCGCCTGTGCGCCGACATCCCCGGCGGCACCGCCAACCCGTGGGACGTGATCATCGGCCAGAACGACCTGCCGCTCGTCGAGGGCGAGACGTACGCCTACTCGTTCACCGCCTCCGCCACCCCCGCCAAGGTCGGCCGGGCCCTCATCCAGCTCCCCGTGGACCCGTGGACGCAGTATCTTTCGGCGGCCCCCGAGCTGAGCGTGTCGGGCAACGACTACTCCTACACCTTCACCGCCCCCGTCTCGCTGCCGAACGCCCAGGTCGTCTTCCAGCTGGGCGGCAGCGCCGAGCCCTGGAGGTTCTGCATGGACGACGTGTCGCTGAAGGGCGGCGCCGAGCCGGAGGAGTACGAGCCCGACACCGGCCCGCGCGTCCGGGTGAACATGGTCGGCTACCTGCCCGATGGCCCCAAGAAGGCCACCGTCGTCACCGAGAAGACCGACGCGGTGGACTGGCAGCTCAAGGACGCCGCCGGCGAGACCGTCGCCACCGGCGCGAGCACCCCGCGCGGCATGGACGCCAGCTCCGGCCAGAACGTCCACACGATCGACTTCACCGCCTACGCCAAGCCCGGCCAGGGCTACACGCTCACGGCCGACGGCGAGACCAGCCGCCCGTTCGACCTGGCCCCCGGCCTGTATGACGACATGCGGGTGGACGCGCTGAAGTTCTACTACACCCAGCGCAGCGGCGTCGAGATCCTGGACGAGCTGCGCCCCGGCTACGGCCGCCCCGCCGGTCACGCGGGCGTCGAGCCCAACCAGGGCGACACGAAGGTCCCCTGCCAGCCCGGCGTCTGCGACTACACGCTCGACGTCAAGGGCGGCTGGTACGACGCGGGCGACCACGGCAAGTACGTGGTCAACGGCGGCATCTCCGCCTACCAGCTGATGGCCGCCTACGAGCGGGACAAGGCCGCCTTCACCGACGGCCAGCTCACCCTCCCCGAGAGCGGCAACGGCGTCCCCGACGTGCTCGACGAGGTCCGCTGGGAGCAGGAGTTCCTGCTCAGCATGCAGGTGCCCGAGGGCGAGACGCTGGCCGGGATGGCCCACCACAAGATCCACGACCGGGCCTGGACCGGGCTGCCGCTGATGCCGCACCTGGACCCGCAGCCCCGCGAGCTGCACCCGCCGTCCACCGCGGCCACGCTGAACCTGGCCGCCACCGCCGCGCAGGCCGCCCGCCTGTTCGCCCCGTACGACGCCGCCTTCGCCGCCCGCAACCTGAAGGCCGCGCGCGCCGCCTGGGCCGCCGCCGTGGCGAACCCCGACAAGTACGCCGACCCGAACGACGGCGTCGGCGGCGGCTCCTACGCCGACGGCGACGTCAGCGACGAGTTCTACTGGGCCGCCGCCGAGCTGTTCATCACGACGGGCGAGAAGGCGTTCCAGGAGTACGTGCTCGCCTCGCCGCACCACACCGGCGACATCTGGCGCGAGCGCGGCTTCGACTGGGGCTTCACCGCGCCGCTCGGCCGCCTCGACCTGGCGACCGTGCCCAACGCGCTGCCGGACCGCGAGCGGGTGCGCGCCTCGGTCGTCGAGGGCGCCGACAAGTATCTGGAGATCCAGCGCGAGCACCCGTACGGCATGCCGTACGACCCGCCGTCGTTCGACTGGGGGTCCAACAACCTGGTCCTCAACAACATGGTGGTGCTGGCGACCGCGTACGACCTGACCGGGCAGGAGAAGTATCGCGCGGCCGTCCGCGAGAGCATGGACTACATCCTCGGCCGCAACGCGCTCAACCAGTCGTACGTCACCGGCTACGGCGAGGTGGCGTCGAAGAACCAGCACAGCCGCTGGTACGCCCGCCAGCTCGACCCCGCACTGCCCAACCCGCCGCGCGGCACCCTCTCGGGCGGCCCCAACTCGGCCATCCAGGACCCGCTGGCGCAGCGGCTGCTCCAGGGCTGCAAGCCGCAGTTCTGCTACATCGACCACATCGAGTCCTGGGCCACCAACGAGCTGACGATCAACTGGAACTCGCCGCTGGCCTGGATCTCGTCCTTCCTGGCCGACCGCTCGGCGCGGGCCTCCTGCGAGGTCCGCTACACCGCGCACGGCTCGTGGCCGCGCGGCTTCACCAGCCAGGTCGTCATCGAGAACACCGGTGACCGGGCGATCGACGGCTGGACGCTGCGCTGGTCGTTCCCGGGCGCGCAGGAGGTCAAGCACGCCTGGGCGGCCGAGGTCACGCAGGCGGGCCCGGTGGTGACGGCGAAGGGCCTCGGCTGGAACGCGCGGATCAAGCCGGGCGGTTCGGTGACGTTCGGCTTCGTCGGCGCCGCGACCCCGGGCCCGAACCCGGCCCCGGAGGTCTTCCACCTGAACGGCGGCCGCTGCCGCTAGGCGGGGCTCGGCTCGGCCGACTTCAGCGCGGCCACCAGGTCGCCGGGACTGTCGGCGAAGAACCGGATCACCGTGACCTCGGCCCGCTGCCCCAGCGGCCGGGTCACGGTGATCGGCTCGGTGAGCTGGACGACCACGTTCGTCTGCGACGACACGGCCACGCCGAGCCGCCCGTCCGCGACCGTGACCAGGCCCGTCTCGTTGTAGCTGCGCACGAGGCGGACCGAGGCGACGAGCTCGCGCGGGACGCGGACGTCGAGGAACGCGCCGTAGCGGATCCGCAGCTCGCCGCCGGTGACGACGTGCGGCCGGGTGACGCAGGCGGCGATCATCGCGAGCACGAACAGCAGCGAGTACGCGTCCAGCACCAGCACGACCAGCCGCACCCACAGGTCCACGTCCATGGCCTGGAGCAGCACCTCGACGGCGATCAGCTCCACGGCCATGGCGAACGCGAAGACCATCATGGTGGTCGACTGCTCCCGCGAGTAGGAGACCTCGACGGCGCCGGGCGGCACCCCGTCGCGCCGCCGCCGCGCCCACAGCACCAGGCTGGCCATCCCCTTCCGGTCGAAGTCCATGATCCGGCGCACCCGGTCCATCAGCCCTCCTTCTTCAGCAACGCCACGACCTGCCTGAAAACCACTGCCTGCGCCGGGGTCAGCTCGGCGAACACCAGGTCCATCCACTCCTCGCTGCCGCTCATCGCCCCGGCCAGCTCGGCCGGGATGTGCGCGGCCAGGTCGGCGGCCAGCGCCGGCAGCCGGGAGTCGCCGGGGTCGGCCCCGGCGATCTCGTCGAGCCTGGCGTACATCTCGTGGACCCGCTCGACCACCCCGGGCTCGGTGAAGGGCCGCAGCGCCCGCAGCGCCCACTCCCGGTCCTCCGGGTCGGCCACGGTGTCGAGCAGCGCGAGCATCCCCTGGTCGAGCTGGGCGAAGGCCGACCCGTCGGGTGCGAGGTCGCGCAGCACCTCGCCCATCTCGGGCGACACGGCCGAGTCGGCGCCCAGCTCGGGCTCCTCCAGCAGCGCCGCCAGCCGCGCCCGCCGCGTCCCGATCGCCTCCTGCTGCCTGGCGAGGTCGTCGTCCAGCTCGCGCAGCACCTCGCGCAGGTCCTTGCCCTGGTCGTCGGCCAGCACGTCGCGGATCTCGTCCAGGGACAGCCCGAGCTCGGCCAGCCGCCGCACCCGCGCCAGCAGCACGGCGTCACGCATCCGGTACGCGCGATAGCCGCCCGAGGTGCGTTCGGGCTCGGGCAGCAGGCCGAGGTGGTGGTAGTGGCGCACGGTCCGGGTCGACACCCCGACCAGCGCGGCGAGCTCGCCGATCAGCATGCCTCCATTAGAGACGTTGACGTAGCGTCAAGGTCAAGCCGGCCCGGCCGCCGGCCTCCTATGCCTTGACCAGCGCGAGCAGCGTGTAGACCGGGTCGGGTCCCGGGACGTCCTGGCCGGGGAGCCCGGCCAGGTGCTCGCGCAGCCCGGCGACGACGGCCGGGTCGGCGTGCCGGGTCCAGCCGAGGCCGGTCCCGCCGAGGAGGTCGCCCCACGCGCGCGGGCTGCGCCCCTGTCCCACCCCCGCGAACGTGGTGCGGCCCGCCATCGCCAGCCCGCACCCGGCGCCCACGTCGAGCACCCGGTCCAGCGCGTCGCTCGCCTGCGGCGCGTGCGCGTCACGGGCCCGGCTGAGCCGCTCGTCACCGGCCCGGTAGACGGCGTCGGTCTTGTCGACGGTGGTGATCAGCGTGCCGCCCGGCCGCAGCACCCGCGCCGCCCCGGCCAGCACCGCCGCCGACGTGTCGTGGTCGAGCAGGTGCAGCAGCCAGATCATGGTGAGCGCGTCGGCCGAGCCCCCGGCGAACGGCAGCCGCGCCGCGTCGCCCCGCACGACGCCGCCGGGCAGCCGCGAGGCGGCGACCGCCGCCATCCCGGCCGCCCGGTCCACGCCCGCGACGAGCCGGCCGGCCCGCCGCAGTCGCGTGGTGACGATCCCGGTGCCGCACGCCACGTCCACCACGACCCGCGCGCCGGGCGGCAGCAGCCGCTCGATCGCCTCCGCCGCGGCCCCGGCCCTGGCCTCGCCGCCGCGTGTCGCGTCGTACGAGGCCGCCTCACGGTCATAGTCGAGCATGCGCCCAACCTACTGGCGCTTGATCAGCGTCCGGTCGGCCTGGAAGGGGACGAACGGGGCCTGGGCGCTGCGGGCCGTGGCGCCCTCGCCGCCGCACAGGGCGGTGAACAGGTGATTGCCCGCGGCCACGTCGATCGGGTGGATCGGGATGGTGCCGTTCTCGATCCGCTGGTACTTGGCCAGGTTCAGCCCGATCGACACCTGCCGCTTGCCGTCCTCGCTGGTCAGCGACTGCGTGATCGACCCGAACACGGCGCCGTCGTGCCCCCAGAACCGGCCGCAGGGCAGGTCGGCGGGGTAGATGCCGAGCCCGTACGCGAAGGCCCCGCCGCCGACCGCGACCGGCACCGTGCGCTTCATCTCGGCGAGCTGCTCGACCCCGAGCAGCCGGCCGCCGAGCAGGGCGCGGTAGAACTGGTTGAGGTCGTCCATCGTGGACACGACGGCCCCGGCGGTGCCGATCCACGACATGTCGTAGACGCTGTAGTCGCGCGGCGGGTCGATGAAGCCGTACCACGACTCGTACAGCTTGGAGTGCGGCCCGGGGATGTGCGGCGAGCGCGGGAACGAGGTGTGGCGCAGCCCGGCCTTGCGGATCACGTGGCGGGTGATGTAGCGCTCGGCGTCCTGGCCGGTGACCTTCTCCAGCACCATCCCGGCGAGCACGTAGTTGGTGTTGGAGTACGAACCGGGCAGCGCGCCCGGCTCCCCGGTGGGCGGCGCGGCCAGGCCGAGGCGGGCCAGCTCCTCGTCGGTGAACGAGCGGAACCGGTTGTCGTCGAGGCTGGCCGTCGAGCCCTGCAACAGCGACGGGAACGCGTACGCCACGTGGTCGGCGATGTGGCTGGTGTGGTTGAGCAGCATCCGGACGGTGACGCGCTCGTCGGTGACGAGGCCGGGCAGGTAGCGAGCCACCGGCGCGTCCAGCTCGATCGTGCCGCGCGCCACCTGCTGCATGACGGCGACCGCGGTGAAGGTCTTGGTGACGCTGCCGACCCGGTGCCGCATGTCGGCGCGGACCGGCCTGCGGGTCTCGACGTCGGCCACCCCGGCGGCGCCCTTCCACGCCTGCCGCCCGTCCTGTGCCGCCGAGTACGTCCCGTACATGCCGGCTGCTTCGATCGCCGTCAGCGTCCGGTCGAGCGCGTCCCGGTCCAGGCCGCCTCGCTCGGCGGCCGCCGGCGTCCCCGCGCCCGCGACCAGCAGCGCGCCGAGCCCGACTCCCACGATCACGCGTCGCATGCCACCTCCAAGATCGATGTTTTGTGTTGATTTGATCCTTATGGATGGCGTACGGGGCTACCAGTCCGCTCCGTCATGGACCTGACATGACGGATGTCATGCCGCGCGCAGGCCGCGCCGATGAGCAGCGCGTTGAGCTCGGGAACGGCGATGTCGCGGCGGACCGCGCCCGCCTCCTGCGCCCGGGCGAGCAGCGTCTCGACGGCCTTGAGCAGCTCCTCGTGCTCACCTACGACCCCGGGCCGACGCCGGGCACCGGCCTGCCGCGCAACTTCAGCCCGGCGATCCGGCCGGCCTGGGCGCTGCTCGGCTCGCCGCTCGGCCGCCTGGTGCCGCGCACGAACACCCGGCAGGCCGCCGGCGCGACCCTCGCCGACCTGGCGCTCGGCGCCGTACGCCCGCCGTCCGGCCAGGGGTACGCGTCGCTGGTCCGGGGGAAGCTGACCTGGCCGCAGCCCGGATAGCGTTTTAGGTTAGGCTCACCTAATATGACGGAGCCTTTTGGTATGTTCGAGGTCGAGGTGAGCAGGACCGAGCGGCTCAGCCCGTCGTTCCTGCGCGTGACCTTCAGCGGTGGCGACCTGGCACACTTCGCCGACATCGGCTACGACCAGCGGATCAAGCTCATCCTGCCGCTGGCCGGGCACGGCCTGGCTCCCATGCCCCAGGGCCCCGGCTGGTATCAGCGCTGGCGCGAGCTGCCCGGCGAGCTGCGCAACCCCATCCGCACGCTCACCGTACGGCTGGCCCGGCCGCACCTGCGCGAGGTCGACGTGGACATCGCGCTGCACGACGACGACGGCCACAGCGGCCCCGTCGCCCGCTGGGCCGCGACCGTGCGGCCCGGCGCGCCCGCCCTCCTGTTCGGCCCGAACGCCGGCTTCGACGGCCCCAGCGCCGGCATGGCCTTCCGCCCGCACGCCGAGAGCGGCCCGGTGCTGCTCGCCGGCGACGAGACCGCCGTCCCCGCGATCGCCGCCACCCTCGAACGGCTCCCCGCCGGGTGCACCGGCGAGGCGCTGATGGAGGTCCCGTACGAGGCCGACGCCCTCGACATCGAGACGCCCAGCCAGGTCAAGATCACCTGGCTGGCGAGGTCCGGCGTCCCGCGCGGCAGCCTGCTCCGCCCGGCCGTCGTCGCCGCCGCCGACCGGCTGCTGCCCCCGCTGGCCGCCAACGACTCCGTCGAGGACGTGGACGTCGACGACCTGTGGGAGGTCCCCGAGGATGAGCGGCCTCCCGGCCCCCTGTACGCCTGGCTGGCCGGCGAGGCCGGGGTGATCAAGGGGCTGCGACGGCACCTGGTGGCCGACCGTGGCATGGACCGGCGCGCGGTCGCGTTCATGGGCTATTGGCGCGAGGGCCGCTCCGAGGCCGACTGACCACCGCCGTCCGGCCGGAAGTGGCGCTTGAAGTCAGGGCATTCCACCAGGGGCTCGTGCGCGCAGGCCGAGGCGTGCCGCAGGGCGTCGCGCATGCGTTCCAGGCGGGCGATGTCGTCCTCCAGCCGCACGGCCTTGTCCGCCAGCCGGGCGCGCAGCTCGGGATCACCAGGGGCCGCCCGCAGGAACCCCGCGATCTCGGCGATGGTGAACCCGGCGTCACGCGCGCAGACGATCAGCGCCAGGCGGTCGAGCACGTCCGGGCGGTAGCTGCGGCGCAGCCCGTTGCGCCCGGCCGGGGCGATGAAGCCCTGCTTCTCGTAGTAGCGCAGCGCCGACGCCGCCAGCCCGGTCCGTCGGGCCACCTCGCCGATGTCCAGCAGTTCGCCGTCCATCCCGCCTCCTTGACTTGAACCGCGCTTCAAGTAAGACCCTAGCGGCATGAAGATCCATCACCTCAACTGCGGATCCGTACGCCGCATCGAACCCACCTACCAGGGCCCGCCCGGCGCGCACGCCGTCAACCACTGCCTGCTGGCCGAGACCGAATCCGCCGGGCTGGTCCTCGTCGAGACCGGCCTCGGCCTGGCCGACGTGCGCGACCCCGCCGGCAGCCTCGGCGCCGACTGGGTCGAGCTGGCCGAGCCCGTGCTGGACGAGCGCGAGACCGCCGTACGCCAGGTCGCCGCGCTCGGCCACGACCCCCGCGACGTGCGGCACGTCATCGTCACCCACCTCGACGTGGACCACTGCGGCGGGCTGCCCGACTTCCCGGCCGCCAAGGTGCACGTCCTGGCCGCCGAGCTCGACGCGGCGACCCGCCAGGCGCCCAGCTTCCGCTACCGCCCGGCCCACTGGGCGCACGGCCCGGACTGGGTGACGTACGCGGGCGGCGGCCCGGTTCCGGACGGCTCAGGTGACGACTGGTTCGGCTTCACCTCCGTGCAGGCCGAGGGCCTGCCCCCGGAGATCCGGCTGGTCCCGCTCGGCGGCCACACCGAGGGGCACACCGGCGTGGCCCTGCACGACGGGGACCGCTGGCTCCTGCACTGCGGCGACGCGTACTACTACCACCGCGAGCTGGACGCCGACCCGCACCCGCACCCCGTCCTGAACCTCGTCCAGACCAGCTCGGAGGTCCACCACGACCTGCGGCTGGGCACCCAGGCCCGGCTCCGCGAGCTGGTGCGCCACCACGGCGACCAGGTGACGCTCATCAGCGCGCACGACCCGTGGGAGTTCGCCCGCGCCACGTCCGGCGGGGGCCACTGACCGGTCTCACCGGTCGCACCCCAGCCTCACCCCGGCCTCAAGCGACCGATACGTCATCCCGGAAGAGGAAATATCCGGCGGCGTCCGCCTGGAAGTAGTTGTGGAACTTCGTCGCCTTGGATTCGGCCGCCTTGGTCGCCGTGACGATCGTGACGACCACGATGTTCCGGGCGTCACCCATGCGGATCTTGCCGTACGCGTAGCTCGCGTGCGTCCTGTCCTTGCGCCACAGCACCGCGTCCGACGACAGCTTGCCCAGCTTCGTCGAGGCTTCCTCGGCGTCCGCCTCGGTCGGGAACGCCATGACGATCCGCACACCCTTGAGCGCGCCGCCGTACGCCGTGTACGCCACCTGCACGGCGTGGTCGCAGTTGGTCTTGGCCAGCACGCCGGCGCCGTCGACCGGGTCGCAGGAGGAGTAGTTCCAGCCGCCCACCTTCTTCGCCTGGTACGAGACGCCGCTCAGCTTGAAGTTCCAGTCCTTGAACTCGTCATGGCTGAGCTTCGCGCCCGGCTCAGCCTGGGCCGTGTCGCTGGGGGACGGGGCCGGGGTCTCGGCCGCGGACGCCGAGGGGTCGGGAGTCGCCGGGGCGGACGTGGCCGGGTCCGGGGTGCCGGGCGGGGTGGTCTCCGGGGCCGCAGGGGTGTCGGAGGCGGCGGGCGGCTGGGCGACGAAGCGGTCGTCCGGCCGGTTGTTCACCACGTAGACGACCGCCGTCGCCGCGCCGCCCAGGATCAGCACCGCCAGGCCCGCGACCAGCGCGATCACCAGGCCCTTCCCGCGCTTCGGCGGCTGCGGCGCGCCGTAGGGCGGCTGTCCGTACGGGGGCTGACCATAGGCGGGCTGGCCGTACGGAGGCTGCCCGTGCGGTGGCTGACCATAAGGGGGCTGCCCGTGCGGTGGCTGCCCGTGCGGTGGCTGGCCGGGCGGCGTCCCGTACGGGCCCTGCGGTCCGCCGTACTGGCCGGGGTTGTGCTGCCCGCCGTAGTGCCCCTGCCCCTGGCCCTGCTGCCCGCCGTAGTGCCCCTGGCTCTGGCCCTGGTTCGGCGGTGGGGGGTACTGGCCTGGGGAGCCGCCGTAGGGGGCCTGGCCGGGCGGGGGCGCGTACGGGGACTGGCCCTGGGGGGCGCCGCCGTACGGGCCGGGCTGTCCTTGCCCCGGTGCGGTGCCGTGCTGGCCCGGGCCGGCGGCGGGGGGTGGGCCGGACGGGCCGTGGGCGTGGTGGGGCGGGGTGCCGCCTTCGGGCTGGGGCGGCGGAGGATACGACATATCCCTATTTTGAGGGCCGCAGCGGCGCGGCGAGGAATTATGTCGGCAGCCCCCGCTAGCGTCGGACCCATGACGGAACCGACCACCACCGGCACGCGGGCCTCGCGCTGGCTGCGTGGCCCGCTCCGCCCCTTCCAGCACGGCCAGTACGGGCTGCTGACCGGCTCGCTCACGGCGTCCATGCTGGGTGAGGGCCTGTGGCTGATGGCCATGGTGTGGCAGGTGATCGAGCTGGGCGGCGGCGCGGGCGCGCTGTCGCTCGTCTCGACCTGCACGGCCCTGGGCATGGTCGCCACGGTCCTGCTCGGTGGCGTGATCGCCGACCGGGTGCCGCAGCGCCGGGTGCTGCTGACGACCGAGCTGCTGCTGGCCGTCTCCGCCACCGCGATCGCCGCGCTGGCGCTGCTCGGCGCCGTCCAGGTCTGGCAGCTCGCCGTGGTCGCGCTGGTCCGCGGCCTGTGCAGCGGCTTCTACTATCCGGCCTACTCGGCGATGCTGCCCTCGATCGTGCCCGCCGAGCACCTGCTGGCGGCCAACGGCATCGAGGGCACGCTGCGCCCGATCGTGCTGCAGGCCGGCGGCCCGGCGCTCGCGGGCATCCTCGTGGCCAGCTACTCCCCCGGCGCCGCGCTGGCCGTGGGCGCCGCGTCGCAGGTGGCGGCGACGGTGTTCCTGCTGCTGATGAAGCCGGTCCCGATCCGCCGCGACCGCACCGACGAGGAGCCCCGTCACCCTGTGCGCTCGATGCTGATCGACCTGCGCGAGGGCTTCGCGTACATGCTCCGGACTCCGTGGCTGCTGGCCACGCTGGTCTTCGCCTCGCTGATGATCCTCGTGGTGATGGGCCCGATGGAGGTGCTGATCCCGTTCGCGGTCAAGGACGGCGCGGGCGGCGGCCCCGAGGATCACGCGCTGGTGATGGCGGCCTTCGGCGTCAGCGGGGCGCTGGCCTCGCTGGCGATGGCCTCGCGCAGGCTGCCCCGGCGCTACCTGACCGCGATGAACGTCATGTGGGGCCTGGCCTGTCTGCCGTTCGTGCTGATCGGCGTCGCCCGTGACGTGTGGCTGATCGCGCTGGGCGCGTTCGTGATCGGGGCGCTGTTCAGCGCGCCGATGGTGATCTGGGGCACGCTGTTGCAGCGCCGCGTCCCGCCCGAGCTGCTGGGGCGGGTGTCGAGCCTCGACTTCTTCGTGTCGCTGGTGTTCATGCCGGTGTCGATGGCGCTGGCCGGCCCGCTCAGCGAGGCGATCGGCCTGACGACGACCTTCGTGATCGCCGGTCTGCTGCCGTTGCCGATCGCGGTCGCGGCGGTCCTGCTGGCCCGCATGCCCGCCGACGAGCTCGCCCACCCGCTCGACCGTGCGAAGGCCTGACGGGCGACGGGGGCCCACGAGGCGAAACAGGTCTTGACAGAGCGAATCGGTTAGTAAAGCTTCCTATTGACTAACCCTACTGACAAGGCGGTGCACGGTGAGGCTGTTCGCTCTCGGGACCCTGCTGCTGGCCTTCGCGGTCGTCGCGCCGCCACCGGCCATCGTCGCCCACGGGCGCACGGCGATGCACGACCTGGTGCCTGCCCCGGTCTCGGTGCGGCCCGCGCGCGGCGCGTTCACGCTGCGGCCCGGCACGGCCATCGCATCCGACGACGCGGGCGTGGCCGCCTACCTGGCCGGGGTCCTGCGCCCGGCCACCGGCTACGCCCTGCCGATCCGCCCCAAGGGCGCGATCTCGCTCCGGCTGGAGGGTGCGCCCGCGTCCGTCGGACCGGAGGGCTACCAGCTCGACGTCACGCCCCGCGGCGTGACGATCAGGGCGCGGACGCCGGCCGGGCTGTTCAACGGCGTACAGACGCTCCGGCAGTTGCTGCCCGCGAGCGTGGAGAGCCCGAGCGTGCGGCCGGGGCCGTGGCAGGTGCCCGCCGGGCGCATCGTGGACCACCCGCGCTTCGCCTACCGGGGCGCGATGCTCGACGTGGCCCGCCACTTCCACCCGGTCGAGACGGTCAAGCGCTACCTCGACCGGATCGCCCTCTACAAGATCAACCACCTGCATCTGCACCTGTCGGACGACCAGGGCTGGCGCATCGCCATCGACTCCTGGCCCCGGCTGACCACCCACGGCGGAAGCACCCAGGTGGGCGGCGGCCCCGGCGGCTACTACACCAAGGCCGACTACCGGGAGATCGTCGCGCACGCCGCCCGGCGGCACATCACGATCGTGCCGGAGATCGACGTCCCCGGCCACACCAACGCCGCCCTCGCCTCCTACGCCGAGCTCAACTGCGACGGCGTCGCCCCGCCTCTCTACACCGGCGTCAAGGTCGGCTTCAGCTCGCTGTGCACGTCCAAGGAGATCACCTACACCTTCGTCCGCGACGTCCTGAGAGAGCTGGCCGAGCTCACCCCCGGCCCGTACGTGCACCTCGGCGGCGACGAGGCCGACGCGACCTCCGACGCCGACTTCGCCACCTTCGTCAACCGGGTCCACCCCATGGTTGTGTCCCTCGGCAAGAAGGTCGTGGGCTGGCACCAGATCGCCGCGCCCGACGTGCGCCACTCCCCCGGCCGCGTCCTGCAGTACTGGGGGCTGACGAGCAACGACGCGACCGTCACCCAGGCCGTCGCGGGCGGTGCCAAGGTCATCATGTCCCCGGCGAACAAGACGTACCTGGACATGAAGTACGACGCCACGACCAAGCTCGGGACGACCTGGGCGGCCCTCATCGAGGTGCGTGACGCCTACGACTGGGACCCGGGGACGCACCTGGCGGGCGTCCACGAGTCGGCGGTGCTCGGCGTCGAGGCGCCACTGTGGACCGAGACGCTCGCGACCGAGGAGGACCTGGAGTACATGGCCTTCCCCAGGCTGCCCGCCGTGGCGGAGCTGGCCTGGTCCCCCCGGTCCACGCACGACTGGGCGAGCTTCCGCGAGCGCCTGGCCGCCCAGGCCCCGAGATGGCAGACCCTGGGCATCGGCTTCCACCGCTCGCCCCAGGTCCCGTGGCGCGCCTGACCACGGCAGACTCACAGGGGTGACGCGTTCGCCTGGCGCCCCGGGCTCTGAGCCGGCTACCTCACGCGGCGGTACGTCAGGCGGCGCAGCAGCGTCTCGGCGGGACCGCGGCGGCCCGTACGCGACAGGGTGGCGGCGAGCACGACGGTGAACAGCCAGGTGACGACGGCGACACCGGAGGCGGCGGCGTCGCCGAGCTGGGTGCCGAGCCCGCCGAAGTAGGGTGCGAAGAGCGCGACGAAGACCACCGACTGCAGCAGGTAGCAGGTCAGCGACCACTGGCCGCACGCGGCGAGCGCGCGGGTGACCGCCCCCGGGCGCGCGTGGCGTTCCCGGCCGGCGACGGCGAGCCCGATGAGGGCGGCGTACGCGAGCCCGCCCGCGATGCCGGTGACGCTGTGCAGCGCGTACGCGGTGATGCCGATGGCGTCCGTGGCGTCCCAGAGCCGGGTGTCGATCAGCGTGAGCGGCACGGCGCCGACGACGGCGATCAGCGTGCCGATGACGCCAACCCGGCGGAGCAGCGCCCGGTGCTCCGCGGGCTGCTCCAGCAGGCGGCGGCGGGCCGCCCAGATGCCGAGCAGGAAGGCGGGCACGACGCTGACGGCGAAGTACGTCGGCGTCATCCCGGACCAGCCGATCATCCGCATCACGGCGGCCTCCATCGGGTCGGCCATGGCGGCGGGCGTGTCGCCCTTCTCGGCGGTCACCGTGAGCAGCCCGAACAGGCCGAGCACGGCGACGTGCAGCACGGTGCTGACCCCGGCGGCCCAGAACAGGGCCCGGTCGCTGCGCCGGATGAACCCGACGAGCACCAGCCCGACCAGGCCGTACGCGCCGAGGATGTCGCCGAAGAAGAGCAGCAGGGCGTGACAGAACCCGAAGGCCAGCAGCCACAGGCTCCGTGCGCGCAGCACCTTCCGCACCTGCGGCCAGGTGCGCCCGGCGGCGAGCTGGCGGTCGGCGAGCTGGACGAGGCCGTAGCCGAACAGCCCGGCGAACATCGGCAGCGCCCGCCCGTCGACGAGCAGGATCTGGATCCCGGCCACCAGCCGGTCGAGGAGTCCGCCGTCGAGGGTGTAGCCGCGGAAGCCGGCGGGGTGGCCGGACAGGTACATGTGCGCGTGCGCCACCGCGATGAGCAGCAGCATGAGGCCGCGCGCGAGGTCGGGGGCCAGGGACCGCCGGCTCAGCGGCACGGCCTGCTGGACGGGGGGTGGGGCGGTGATGGACATGGGTGTCCCCTCAGCATTAGATACACGACTGTAGCTTATGTTGGACAGTAAGATACAGCCTTGTAGCTGAGCAAGGGGCAAACGTGAGCGATCGAAGCGGGCGGACCCGGCGGCGCGGCGACGACCTGATCAACGCCATCCACACCGCTGTGCTGGAAGAGGTGGTCGAAGTCGGCGTCGGCAGGCTCACCATGGACGGCATCGGCAAGCGCGCCGCCACCCCGCGCAGCACCCTCTACCGGCGCTGGTCCGACCCCGTCGAAGTGCTGCTCGACGCGCTCTACCACGCCCACCCGGTCGAGGAGCCGACCCCCGGCGCCGACGACCTGCGCGGCGACCTGATCCGAGCGCTCAAGCTCATGGTCACCTGGACGCTGAGCCCCGCCGGACGCGCCGTGGCGGCCATCCTCACCGACCCGTTGAGCGCGACGAAAATGTCCGAGGCGCTGCAGGAGCGGGTGTTCGCCCACCGGGGCGGCACGTTCACCAGCACCGTGCTGCGCCACTACGCCGAACGCGGCGCCTTCCCCGCCGGCCGCCTCACCCCGGTGGTCGCCGACATCGGCGAGGCGCTCGTCGTCAAACGGCTGCTCGACGGCATGCCGCCGAGCGACTCCGACCTGATCGACTTCGTCGACCAGGCGATCCTGCCCGCGCTCGGCCTCAGTGCCCCGAGCTCTGATAGTGATCGAGCTGATGCCGCCACACCACGACCGCCAGCATGATCAGCCCCACGCCCAGCACTCCCTGACTTTCGTCAGGGGTCGCTCTGGACTTTCGCGCATGTCGGCGCTGACGTGCGCCTTCGTACGCTCCCTTCCATGAACACGATCCGGCGCAACGCCACCGCTCTCCTCCTCTCCCTGGCCGTCGCGACGCCCCTGGTGCAGACCGCGCAGACCGCGCAGGCCGCGCCCGCCGCCGACGACGTGCGCCTGGCCATCCCCGCGCCCACCGGCTCGTACGCGGTCGGCCGCGACACGCTGCACCTGGTCGACCGGGATCGGCGTGACCCGTGGGTGCCCTCGGCGGGAGCCCGGCAGCTCATGGTCTCGATGTACTATCCGGCCCGCGGCGGCGGGAAGCCCGCCCCGTACATGTCCCTCAAGGAGGCCGAGCTCCTCCTGCGCGGCCAGAACCTCGACAAGCGCTTCCCGCCGAAGATCCTCGCCGCCACCCGCACCAACGCCCGCACCGGCGCGCGCCCCGCCGCCGGCAGGCACCCGCTCGTCCTGCTCTCCCCCGGCTTCACGCTCAACCGCGCCACCCTCACCTCGCTCGCCGAGGAGCTCGCCTCCACCGGGTACGTGGTCGCGCTCGTGGATCACGCCTACGAGTCGTTCGGCACCACGTTCCCCGGCGGCCGCACGCTGACCTGCGTCGCCTGCGACACCATCGAGGGGGCCGGCTCTGACGCCGCGGAGAAGAAGTTGCTGGCCAAGGCCGCCACCGGCCGCGCCGCCGACCTCTCCTTCGTCGTCGACCGGCTGACGAGCCTGCCCGCGTGGAAGCGCTCGATCGACCCGCGGCGCATCGGCGCGGCCGGCCACTCGCTCGGCGGCAACGCCTCGGCGAGCGTCATGGCCGCCGACCGCCGCGTCCGCGCCGGGGTGAACATGGACGGGACGTTCTTCGCCCCGGTCCCCGAGCGGGGCCTCGGCGGGCGTCCGTTCCTCATGCTCGGCACCCAGGCCGGCCACTCCCCCACCG
Organism: Nonomuraea ceibae; assembly: GCF_019396325.1. Classification (GTDB taxonomy): domain Bacteria; phylum Actinomycetota; class Actinomycetes; order Streptosporangiales; family Streptosporangiaceae; genus Nonomuraea; species Nonomuraea ceibae. The sequence goes on along the minus strand of NZ_JAHKRO010000040.1, from coordinate 33,739 downwards.
CACGCGACACGAGCTGGCCGCGCGACTGGAAGCGGCTGGACGGCTGGAAGCGCTGGCTCACCGTCGCGGACTCCGGCCACTTCACCTTCATCGACCTGCCCATCCTCGGCGGCCAGGCCGGCCACAGCGACCCCTCGGCGCCGCTGTCGGGCAAGCGCTCGGGCGAGATCACCCGCGCGTACGTGGGCGCGTTCTTCGACCAGCACCTGCGCGGCAAGCAGCGCCCCCTCCTCGACGGCCCCACCCCGGCCAACCCGGAAGTCACCTTCCAGAACCCGTCCTGACGACCTACACCTTCCATCAGGGCGTCAGAGCGGCCTCCGCCCCGCTCCCGGCCTGGGCCGGCGCACGCCGGGCGACCCGCCGCAGCCGCTCGTCGGCCCACACGTCGCAGTCGGTCACCCGCCGCCGCGATCTCCCGCAGCAGGCCGGCATGTCTTCCCGGCCGGCCCACATCCTCGCCCAAGGGACCTTGTCCACACCCTCTGACACGGCACCGCCTCTCTCACGGGGGTGTGACAATCGGCGTTGTCATCTGGTGACGCGGTCGAGGAGTTCGAGCAGGTGGTGGTACGGCTTGCCGGTGGCGCGGGTGAGGCCGAGCTCGCAGGTGCGGTTGACCGAGGCGTGGGCGGTGAAGTCGCCGGCGGTGACGGAGGCGGCCTCGGCGCGGGTGGCGGAGGCGGTCAGCTCGGGGTGGAGCAGGCCGCGGTCGCCGGCGAAGGCGCAGCACTGCCAGCCGTCGGGGACGACGACCCGTTCGGCGACGGCCTCGGCGATGCGGGTGATGGCGGCGTCGAGGCCCAGGCGGGTCGAGGAGCAAGTGGGGTGCAGGGCGAGCGACGGCAGGCGGCGGGCCTCGGGCAGGCGGGGCAGGATGCGCTCGGCGGTGAACGCGATTGCGTCGACGACCTGGAAGCCGAGCTTGTCGAACCCTTCGGTGCAGGAGGCGGCGTCGGTCACGACGGGCAGGCGGCCGCCGTCGGTGGCCTCGGTGAGCACGTCCGCGACGCGGCGGGCCATCGTGTCGTGGCCGTCGGTGAAGCCCTTGGACGACCACGGGGTGCCGCAGCACAGGCCGGCGATCTGCTCGGGGACGTGCAGGCGGATGCCGGCACGCCCGGCCAGGCGGCGGAAGGCGGCCATGACGCCGGGGCCGCCGTCGGCGGGGGCGAACAGCGTGTTGAGGCAGGACGGCAGGTAGACGGCGTCGGGCGAGGCGGCCGGGGCGGCGCGGCGGCGGGTCCCGCCGCGCGGCAGGTCGCGGCTCCATCGGGGCACGGTCTCGGCGCCGATCAGGTCGCGGCCCAGCCCGCTGGCGGCTTCGGGCAGCGCGGGCGGGAGGCTCGCCGCCGTGTCGAGGGCCAGGTTCATGGCGCGGGTGACGCCGTCCCAGTGCTTGGCGGCGCTCTTCCAGCCCGTGCGCGCGGCGCGGCCGTGGCGTTCGGCGCGCAGGCGCCGGGTCAGGTCGCCGGTGTTGATCTGGACGGGGCAGGCGGTGGCGCACATGCCGTCGACGGCGCACGTGTCGACGGCGTCGTAGGCGTACTCCTCCTCCAGCTCGCGGGCGAGCGCGTGGTCACCGGCGGCCTGGGCGGCGGCGAGCTCGCGGCGCAGCACGATGCGCTGGCGCGGGGTGGTGGTCAGGTCGCGGCTGGGGCAGACGGGCTCGCAGTAGCCGCACTCCACGCACCGGTCGACCTCGGGCTCGACGGTGACGACGGTCTTGAGGTCGCGCAGGTGGGCGTCCTCCCGGTCGGTCAGCAGCACGCCGGGGTTGAGCGTGCCCGCGGGGTCGCACAGCCGCTTGACCTCGCGCATCACCTCGTACAGCTCGTCGCCGTACTGCCGGCGCACGAACGGCGCCATGACCCGGCCGGTGCCGTGCTCGGCCTTGAGCGTGCCGCCCCGGCCCAGCACCGCCTCCACCATGTCCTCGGTGAACTCGGCGTAACGCCGCAGGTCGGTGGCGAAGCGCTCGTTCAGCATGAAGTGCAGGTTGCCGTCCTTCGCATGCCCGAAAATCACGCTGCGCTCGTAGTGGTGCTTGGCGAACAGCGCGCCCAGGTCGTCGCACAGGTCGGCCAGCGCGGTCACCGGGACGGCCACGTCCTCCAAGAGCGCCGTGGTGCCGCTCGGCCTGGCCCCGGCGACGGACGCGTACAGTCCCTTGCGGATGTGCCACAGCGCGGCCCGGCCGCCCGCGTCCCTGCTCAGCCGCGCGGGCGCGGACAGCTCCAGCTCGCCGAACACGGTGGCGGCCGCGCCCTCGCGCTCGCCGAGCGCGCCGGCGTCGGACTCCTGCCACTCCACCAGCAGCGCCGCATGATCGCGTACGGTCAGCGTACGCAGGAGGTCGTCGGCCTTGGGGTCGGTCTGCGCCACCCGCAGCGACTCGGCGTCCAGCAGCTCGACGGCGGCGGGCTCGGCGGCGACCAGGCCGGGCATCGCGGCCATCGCCTGGTGCAGGCTGGGGAAGACGAGCAGCCCGGTGGCGGCGAGCGGGTGGGCGGGCACCGTGCGCAGCACCGCCTCGGCCACGAACCCGAGCGTGCCCTCGCTGCCGACGATCAGGTGCGCGAGGATGTCCACCGGGTCATCGTGGTCGAGGAAGCTGTTGAGGCCGTAGCCCATCGTGTTCTTCAGCGCGAACTGCACCTCGATGCGCCGCACCGAGTCCGGGTTGCCGCGGATCCGGTCGCGCAGCCGTTCCAGCCCGGCCGCCAGCTCGGGTTCGAGCGCGCGCAGCCGCTGCGTGGCGTCGGGCGCGCCGGTGTCGACGACCGTGCCGCTCGCCAGGACCAGCGTCATCGACTCCAGCGTCCGGTACGTGTTCGCGTGGGTGCCGCAGGTCATGCCGCTGGAGTTGTTGGCGACGACGCCGCCGATCGTGCACGCCGACTCGCTGGCCGGGTCGGGGCCGAGCTTGCGGCCGTAGGGCGCCAGGCGGGCGTTCACCTGCCGCAGCACCGCGCCGGGCTGGACCCGCACCCGAGCCCCGCCGTCGAGCACCTCGATCGAACGGAAGTGCCTGCGCGTGTCGACCAGCAGGTGCTCGCTCACCGCCTGCCCGCTCAGGCTCGTCCCGCCCGACCGGAACGTCAGCGGCAGCCCGGTCCGCAGCAGCGCCGCCACCTGGTCGGCGCTCTCCGGCACGAGAACGGCCTGCGGGGTCAGCAGGTAGTGGGAGGCGTCGTGGGCCATGCCCAGCCGGTCGCTCGCCCGTGTGCGGGTGATCCCCGGAACGGCGTTCTCCACTGCGGCGAGGGCGGTGCTGTCGATCACGTTCGTACTCTCTCATCGGCGCGGATGTCGATCCACAACGGGACACGCTATCCCGGCCGATCAGTAGCCGTACCCGCTGCGGCGGAGCTGCCAGGCGTCGGAGAGGCGGTTGGCGGCGACGTGCACGAGGTTGACCGTCACGATCGCCGGGGCGACGATGGCGACGAAGCCGGGGAAGTCGCGTTCGAAGGCGAGGGCCAGGCTGACGGCGGTGATGCCGTTCTGCTGGGCGAGCCCGAGGTGGACGCGGTCGGCGAAGGCGAGGCCGCGGGTGAGGACGAGCGCGGCGAGCATCTGGGCCGCGAAAGCGGCGAGGCCGAGCATGAGGGACGTCCACGCGGCCGTCAGCACGGCGGCGATGCCGGACAGGTAGCCGAGGACCGGCGGCGCGTTCGTGACCAGCCGCCACACCCCGTACGCGACGGCGGCGAAGACCGCGTTCAGCGCCAGGTCGGCCAGGTAGGCGGCCGACAGCCCGTCCTGGCCCGGTCGGACAGCCGCTTGTGGCCCATGACGGAGGCCACGGACAGCGGGTCGATCTGGGCGACGGCCACGGCCAGGATCATGGCGCGGGGATCGCCGGTGACCAGGTGGACCACCCCGGCGACGTGAGCAGCAGGTAGCCGCTGGAGTGCTCCAGCCCGGAGAGACCGGTCAGGTCAGCGGTCGCCCACCCGCGTCCGACGAGGAGCAGCAGGAAACCGACTCTGACCAACGTTCCTCCGAGGCCGCACGAGCCGGCTGGAACGAGAATCAGGCCGGACACGGCCAATGTCCAGGGCCGTGTCGCTGTCGGTTCCCGGCGTGACCTGCTCGGATACTCGGGGGCATGCTGAGCGGACTTCGAGAGCGCGTGCTGCCCGACACGCAGCGCCGCCCGCTGGAGGATCTGGTCGAGAGCCTGGATCTGTCGGCGGGTGACAGCGGGGCCAAGCGGTCGGCGTTCTGGACGATGCTCACGCTGTCAGCGGTGATCGCGTCGGCCGGGGTGCTGACGGACTCGACGGCCACCGTGATCGGGGCGATGATCATCGCGCCGCTGGCCACGCCGATCATGGGGACCGCGCTGGCGACGGTGCGGCACAGCGGGCAGGGCGCGGTCGGGTTCGTGTTCTTCGGCGGGCTGCTGGTGGTCGGGATCGGGGTGGTGTTCTCGGCGTTGCTGCCGGCCTCGTACGAGCTGCTGACCAACAGTCAGATCGCGGGGCGTACGTCGCCGAAGCTGATGGATCTGGTGGCGGCGCTGGCGACGGGGCTGGCCGGGGCGGTGGCGCACGCGCGGCGGGACGTGGCGGCGGTGCTGCCGGGGGTGGCGATCGCGATCTCGCTGGTGCCGCCGCTGGCGGTCGTGGGGGTGTGCCTGGGCCGGGGGGCGGGCTGGCTGGCGCTGGGCGCGCTGGTGCTGTTCCTGTCGAACCTGCTGGCGCTGATCCTCGGCGGCATCGTGGTGTTCACGGCGACGGGGTACGGGGCCGAGGCCGTCGCGGAGTCGGGGCGCAGCCGCCGCCGGGCCCGGCTGGTGCTGGCGTCGCTGCTGGTCCTGGTGGTCGTCCCGCTGTCGGCGAACACCGTGGTGAGCTGGCTGCTGACGACGTGGAGCGCGCGGGCGAAGGCGGTGGCCGCGGAGTGGATCTCCGGCGTGCCGGGTTCGTCGATCGCGGGCGTGGACGTGGTCTCCCGGGAGCTGCGCGTCCGGGTGCAGACGCCGGGTGAGCTGCCGCCGGTCTCCGGCCTGCTCGGGGCGCTGCGCGGGCAGATCCCGGACGGGGTGCCGGTCGTGGTGGAGACAACGCGCGGGAGCACGATCCAGGCCGGCCGGGTTGGCGGTGACTCGTGAGGATTTACCCGTTCTTGCTGGGCCGCTGACGCGCCGCACCCGCGCGCCGCGACGCCGCTTGAAAGGCTGGACGGCGGCGAGCCGACCAGGAGGAACCCATGATCAAGCCGGGCAGGGCGGCGCGGACCGACCGGGCGCGACCGGTGCGGGTGGTGCTGTCGCCCGCGAACGTGGCGCGGGCCGGGCTCGCGCTGGCCGTCCTCGTCGCGGGGGCGTTCTTCCTGCACTTCGTGCTGACCGACGCGGGCTGGCTGGTCGTCCTGGTGGTGCTGGCCTGGTTCGTGTCGCTGGCGATGGAGCCGGGGGTGCGCAGGCTGTCGAGATGGATGCCGAGAGGCCGGGCCACGATGGTGATGATGGTGGCGCTCATCCTGGCGGCGCTGATCTTCCTGGCGCTGTTCGGCAACCTGTTCCTGGAGCAGGCCGCGCAGCTCCTGCGCCACCTGCCCACCGTCGCCGAGGCCGTGATCTCGTGGATCAACGCCCGGCTCGGCACCCAGTACCGGGTGCACGACATCCTCGCCTCCATCCACCTCACCCCGCAGCAGGCCGCCGAGTACGCCCAGGGGGTGCTCGGCGGCGTGCTGAGCCTGCTGGGCGCGGTGACGAAGACCGTGTTCAACCTGATCACCATCCTGCTGCTGGCCTTCTACCTGTCGGCCGACGGCCCGCGCCTGCGCCACTGGATCGCGCGCCTGCTGCCGCGCCGGCCGCAGCAGCTCTTCGGCCGCGTCTGGGACCTGTCGATCGAGAAGACCGGCGGGTACGTGTCGGCCCGGCTCATCCTGGCCACGATCAACGGGTGCCTGTCGGCCGCGGTGTTCCTGCTGATCGGCATGCCGTCGTGGCTGGCGCTCGGCGTGTGGACGGGGGTGGTGGCCCAGTTCGTGCCGACGATCGGCACGTACATCTCGATCGCGCTGCCCGCGGTGGTGGGGTTCGCCTCGCCGCAGCCGTGGGTGGGGGCGGTGGCGCTGGGCTGGGCGATCCTGTATCAGCAGGTGGAGAACCTGACGCTGGAGCCGAGGATCAGCGCCCGCTCGGTCGACCTGCACCCGGCGGCCTCGTTCACGGCCGTGCTCCTGGGTGCGGCGCTGTTCGGGCCGGTGGGCGCGCTGCTGTCCATCCCCGTGGTGGCGATGCTGTTCGCGCTCGTCGACACGTACGCGGCGACCCGGCCAGAGCCGGTGCAAGAGATGGCCACGGGTGGGTGAAGGTACCGGCTCCGGCCGGGCAACCGGACGCCCGGGGGGAAGGTCGCTTTCATGGCTGACCTTCCCTTTCATGACCGGGCGGACTTCGAGGCCGCCGACCGCGGGTTCCTGGCCGCGCTCGACCCCGCGGTGATCAGAACGGCCGACGGCCGCGTCGTCTGGGACTCCGACGCGTACGGCTTCCTCGACGGGGAGTGCCCGGACACCGCGCATCCCAGCCTGTGGCGGCAGGGCCAGCTCTGCGTCAAACAGGGCCTGTACGAGGTCACGGACGGCATCTACCAGATACGCGGGCTGGACCTGTCGAACATGACGCTGATCGAGGGCGACGAGGGCGTCATCGTGGTCGACCCGCTGCTGTCCAACGAGTGCGCGGCGGCGGGCCTGAAGCTCTACCGCGAGCAGCGCGGCGACCGGCCGGTCACCGCCGTCATCTACACGCACTCGCACGCCGACCACTTCGGCGGCGTGCGCGGCGTCACCGACGGCGACGTGCCGATCCTGGCCCCCGCCGGGTTCATGGAGCACGCGGTGTCGGAGAACGTCTACGCGGGCACCGCGATGAACCGCCGCGCGGTCTACATGTACGGCCCCGACCTGCCCCGCTCGCCGGAGGGCCAGATCGGCACCGGGCTCGGGATGACCACCTCGACCGGCACCATCTCCCTCATCCCGCCCACGCTCGACATCACGCGCACCGGCCAGGAGGAGACGATCGACGGCGTGCGGCTGGTCTTCCAGCTCACGCCGGGCACCGAGGCCCCGTCCGAGATGAACTTCTACGTCCCGGACCGCCGGGCGCTCTGCATGGCCGAGAACGCGACCCACAACCAGCACAACATCCTGACGCTGCGCGGCGCGCTGGTCCGCGACACCCGGGTGTGGGCGCGCTACCTCGACGAGGCGATCACGCTGTTCGCCGGCGACGCCGACGTGGTCTTCGCCTCGCACCACTGGCCGACGTGGGGCAGCGAGAACATCGTCACGTTCCTGTCCCAGCAGCGCGACATGTACGCCTACATGCATGACCAGACGTTGCGCATGATGAACCAGGGCATGACGGGCATCGAGATCGCCGAGGCGATCCGGATGCCGCCGGCCCTGGAGCAGGCGTGGCACACCCACGGCTACTACGGCTCGGTCAGCCACAACGTCAAGGCCATCTACCAGCGCTATCTCGGCTGGTTCGACGGCAACCCGGCCCACCTGTGGGAGCACCCGCCGGTCGAGCAGGCCCGCCGCTACGTCGAGTGCATGGGCGGGCGCGAGGGCGTCCTGTCGTACGCCCGCCGCTACGTCGACGAGGGCGACCTGCGCTTCGCTGCCACGCTGCTCAACCACGCGGTGTTCGCCGACGACGGCGACCGGCAGGCGCGCGAGCTGCTCGCCGAGGTCTACACCCGGCTCGGCCACGGCTCCGAGAACGGCACCTGGCGAAACTTCTACCTGGTCGCCGCCCGGGAGCTGACCTCCGGCGTGGTGCCGCCCGACCTCGACACCACCTCGCCGGAGATGCTCCAGGCCCTGTCGCTGGAGCAGGTCTTCGACTCCATCGCCATCCGCGTCGACGGGCCGAAGGCGTGGAACGAGAGCCTGGCGATCGACTGGCACCTGACGGACCTGGACCGGCGGCACCGGACCGCGCTGTCCAACGGCGTGCTCATCCACCAGGCCGATCCGCCGTCCCGGCCGGTGGACCTGACGCTCACGCTCACCAAGCGGGACCTGCTGGGCCTGCTGACCGGCGGGCCGGCCGACGGCATCCGGCACGAGGGCGACCTGAACGCGCTGAACCGCCTGACCGCCGTACTGGACGACCCGACTCCGGCGTTCGCGATCGTGACGCCGTGAGCGTCAGCCGCTCCGCCGCCTGAGGCGCGCCTCGACGCGGCTCAGGCGGGCGGCAACCGCGTCCCTGCGGGGGCGCGGCGCCTCCTCTTGCAGCCCGCGCAGCAGCTCGCGCAGCCGCAGCAGGACCATGGGGCTGCGCGCGGTGGCGATGAGCTCGTCGAACGTGATCCGCAGGTAGTCCTCCCAGGAGGGCAGCGGGATCACCACGCGGACCCGGCCGCGGGCGTCGGCCGCCGACCCCACGTCGAGCGCCTTGCCCACGATGCGGCGCAGCAGGTCCTCGGCGTGGTCGAGGGCCTGCACGGCGGTGACCGGGTCGTTGACCGCCGCCGAGAGCGCCCGGAGCGCGATGTCGGCCAGCAGCCGGAACCCGAACGCGGCGTCCTGCGCGAAGGCGCGTTCGGGCCCGGTGAGCACGTGGCGCAGCAGCAGCCGTTCGGGCACGGCGTGGTGGTGCACGTCGGCGAGCGGGTCGCCGTCGAAGAGCTGCGCGCCGATGGGGGCACGCAGCACGATGACGGCCTCGCGCCGGGCGGCGAGGGCGACGAGCGCGGACACGTCGACCTCCTGGAGCCGGGCCGGCCTGCCCCGCCAGAGGATCGACGACACCGGGGCGGGCAGGTCGAGCGGCTCGCGGTCTGCCCGGTAGGGGCTGCGGTAGACGACGTCGACGACCCGGCGCGTACGCCGGTTGATCACGTTCAGGCAGGGGGCGAGCTGGATGGAGATGAAGGCGCGGATCTGCACCGTGCGCATGAGCAGCGCGGCGACGAGCGCGAGCAGCACGGCCAGCAGGGGCACGCTGAGCGAGACCGCGCCTCGGTGGGCGACGGCGAGGGCCGCGGTGATCGTGTAGACGAAGACGCCGACGGCGAAGGCGAAGGTGCGCCAGACGGTCGGATCGTCGCGGAACAGGGTGAGCCGCAGGCTGAAGGTGCCCGCGGCGAACTGCATGACCAGGAACAGCAGCGAGAAGATCACGCTGGCCAGGCCGAGCACGCCGAACCCGATGGTGAACAGCGCCCCGGTGGCGTCCTTGGTGGGCAGTGGCACCGTGGGGGGCAGGTTCGGCAGGATCAGCCCGGCGGCGAGCCCGGCCCCTGCGCAGCCGACCTGGACCACGCCGGCCCGCAGCCGCCGCCGGGGACGCCGGAAGAGGGCCGGGGGCACGCGTTCCCCCTTGCGTGTGAGCACTGCGGGACTCTCCGGCGACCTCATGGGGCTGAGCTCTCCCGGAAGGCGTCGGCCGCGGCCTCGTTGGAGTCGTAGTAGGTCAGCTCGGTCAGGCCGTAGTGGGTGAGCAGGCGGCGCAGCCCGGCGGTGGCGCGGGAGACGGCGAAGGTGACGCCGCGCTCGCCCAGCAGGGCGACGGTGTCCCGCAGGGCCTGCGCGCCGGTGGTGTCGACGTCGGGGATGGCCTCGGCGTCCAGCACGATCCACCGGGCGCCCCGCTCGGCGAGGCGTTCGACGTCGGCCTTGAAGGTGGCGGCGTTGGCGAAGAAGAGCTGGCTCTCGAACCGGTAGACGGTCAGCGGCCCGGCCTCGCCGTCCCCGTCCCGGTGATCCTCCTCTCGCACGTACCGGCCCTGCTCGCCGGGACGCAGGACGGCCGTGCTGGGGCGGGCGGCCCGCCGTACGACGTCCACGGCCGACAGCAGGAAGGCGATGACGACGGCGGTGAGCGAGCCGAGCACCGGGACGCCGAGCAGGCAGACGACGGCGATCCAGAACTCCGAGCGGCGCAGCCGCCACAGCTCGGCCAGCTTGCGCACGTCGATGAGCCGGACGACGGCGACGGCCACGATGCCCGCCAGGGCGGTGTTGGGCAGGTACGCGAGCACCCCGGAGAAGAACGCGACCAGGACGGCCACCACGAGCGCGCACACCACGCTGGGCACCTGGGAACGGGAGCCGGTGGCGTCCATGGCGGCGGTGCGCGAGGCGCTGGAGCCGACCGTCATCGACTGGGTGAGCCCGGCGGCGACGTTGGCCAGGCCGAACGCGCGCAGCTCCTGGTTGGCGTCGAGCCGGTAGCCGCGCTGTTCCGCGTAGCGGCGGGCGGTGAGCAGGCCGTCGGCCAGGGTGACGGCGGCGATCGCGATGGCGCCGGGGACGAGCCCCGCCCACTGCCCGAGCGTGATCGACGGCCAGTGCGGCAGCGGCAGCCCGGACGGCACGTCGCCGAGCACCGACACGCCGCGCTTGTCCAGCCCGGCCCAGGCCACCACCGCCGTCGCTGCCACCAGCGCGACCAGCGGCCCGGGCAGCGCCGGCGCGAACCTGCGCAGCACGACGATCACCGCCACCGTCGCCAGGCCGATGACCACGCTCCACTTCTCGGCCTGCGGAATCCTCGTGATGATCTCCCACAGCTCCGGGAAGAACCGGTCGGCCGTGGTGTGGACGCCGAGGATCTTCTCGACCTGGCTGGTGAGGATCTCCACGGCCAGCCCGGCGATGAACCCGACCAGCACCGGCTCGGACAGGAAGTCGGCCAGGAACCCGAGCCTGAACACGAAGAACAGCAGGAACACCCCGGCGCACACAAGCGCCTGGGCGTAGGCCAGCTCGACGTACTGCGCGCTGCCCGGCCGGACCGCCATCGCCGCCAGCAGCGACGCGATGAGCGCCGCGATCGGCGCGTCCGGGCTGGCCACGAGCTGCCGCGAGGAGCAGAACAGCGCGAACACCAGCATCGGCACGATCGCCGCGTACAGGCCGACGACCGGCGGCAGTCCCGCGATCTGCGCGTAGCCGATGTTGAGCGGGATGGCCAGCGCCGCCAGCGTGACCCCGGCGGTGATCTCCTTCGGCCAGTCCAGCGGCCTGCTGATGCCCGCGGCGAACCACGTCACGGCAGCAGCCCGCCCAGGCCCTTGCCGATCAGCACCACGCCGATGACCAGCAGCAGCACGAACATCACCGTCGCGTTGTCCCGCTCCAGCCAGCTCTTGAGCCGGTCCAGCGGCGCCCGCATCCGCTCGGCCGCGACCGCGTACACGACGACCGGGACCGCCACGCTGCACGCGGCCAGCAGCGTGAACACGACGAGCAGCGCCATCTCATGGACCGCACCCTGCGCGATGGTGACGCCGGCGGCCACGCACATCATCAGGTTCTTCGGGTTGACCGCCGCCAGCGCGGCGGCCAGCCCGGCCGCCTTCACCGGCGTGAGCCTGTCGACGGCCTTCATCCAGCCCGGCAGGCCGGGCCGCCCGCGCGAGCGCCACTGCTTGCCGGCCAGTCCCAGCATGAGCACGCCGAGCACCAGCTTGATCCACGAGACCGCCGCCGACGGCTCCCCCGAGCCCGCCGACAGCCCCACCGTGCGCGCCAGCACGACGAACACCCCCGTCGCCACCGCGATCCCGCCCACCCAGCCCGCCAGGAACCCCGCGCTCGTGCCGCCCGCACGCGGCGCCAGCAGCATCAGGATCACCGCCATGATCGGCACCGTGCTGATCGCCACGGCCAGCGCGAGTGGCAGCAACTCCCCCAGCACCCCACCCATGCGGCCTGGCGTACCCCTTTTGAGCAGGAATGATGCTCTCCCAGGCTTTCCCTTGCCCCGCCGTTGGCAAGGAACCAGGGGAGCCCGACCAGGGGGAGGAACCGGGTGAACCTGTCCGTCATGCCCGGCTGGGCCGCCCTGCGCGGCTACCGGCGGGCCTGGCTGCGCCCGGACCTGCTCGCTGCCCTGTCGCTGTGGGCGGTGCTCGTGCCGCAGGCGTTCGCCTACGCCCAGCTCGCCGGCCTGCCCGCCGCCGCCGGCCTCTACACCGCGCTCGGCGCGATGATCGGCTACGCGCTCTTCGGCGGCGCCCGCTTCCTGAACGTCGGCCCCGAGTCGTCCGTCGCCATCGTCGTCGCCGGCGCGCTCGCCACCGTGCCCGGCGGCGACCCCGCCCTCGTGTCCGCCCAGCTCGCCCTGCTGATCGCCGCCTTCCTCACGATCGGGTACGCGATCCGCGCCGGCGTGCTGATGCGCCTGCTGTCCACGCCCGTCCTGACCGGCTACCTCGCCGGCTCCGGCGTCGTCATCATCGTCAGCCAGCTCCGCAAGGTCACCGGCATCGAACCCCGGGGCCACCACCTGACCAAGATCGGCGCCGTCCTGCGCAACCTCGGCGACCTGAACCCGTGGGCGCTCGGCTGCGCCCTCCTCACCGCCGCCGCCGTCCTGCTCATCGGCCGCTACGCCCGGCGCCTGCCCGGACCGCTCATCGCCCTCGTCGCCGCCACCGCCGTCGTCGCCCTCGCCGGCCTCGACGACCGGCTCGCCGTCCTCGGCCCCGCCACCGGCGGCCTGCCCGTGCCGCGCCTGCCCTGGACCGGCCTCGCCGACACCATGCGCCTGATCGGGCCCGCGCTCAGCCTCGCCCTGCTCGTGTACGCGAGCAGCGTCCTGACCGCCCGCTCCCTGGCCGCCAAGGAAGGCGAGGACGCCGATCCGCAGCAGGAGTTCCTCGGCCTGGCCGCCGCCAACGCCGGATCGGCCCTGCTCGGCGGCTTCCCCGCCAACGGCAGCGACTCCCGCAGCGCCCTGCTGTCCGGCTCCGGCGCCCGCACCCGCCTCGCCGGCCTCGGCGCCGCCCTCGCCGTCATCATCACCCTGCTGGCCCTCATGCCGCTCATCCGCACCCTCCCCCAGGCCGCCCTCGGCGCCGTCATCATCCTCACCGCCGCCCGGCTCATCGACCTGCCCGCCTTCCGCAGGCTCTGGCGCCTCCGCCGCACCGACTTCGTCCTCGCCGCCGTCACCGCCGCCGGCGTCCTCGTCTTCGGCGTGCTCGAAGGCATCGTCGTCGGCGTCGCCGTCTCCCTCCTGGAAGTGCTGCGCCGCGCCGTCATGCCCTACACCGCCGTGCTCGGCCGCACCGGTGACGAGCGCGCCTACCGCGACGTCGTCAACTACCGCGACGCCGAGACGCTGCCCGGCCTCGTCGTCTACCGCTTCGACGCGCCGCTGTTCTTCGCCAACGCCGACGTCCTCCGCGCCGACCTGCGCCGCCTCATCGCCGACGCCGAACCCCCGCTCCGCGAGATCGTCATCGACGCCGAAGCCGTCTACGACCTGGACACCACCGGCGTCGAAGCCCTGCACCGCGTCGCCGACGACTGCGACCGCGCCGGGGTGCGGCTGTCCTTCGCCCGCACCCGCGTGCCCGTCCGGAACCTCATGCGCGAAACGGGGCTGGACGAGCGCGTCCGCTTCTTCCACCGGGTGGCCGACGCCGTCGCCGCCTACCGCGCCGAACACCCCGGACACCGCCCCGCCGTACGCTCCACCCGGCCACACCGGCGCGGCCTCGGGCGAAGCCGGATCTGGCGGAGCCCGGTTCGATGGTTGCGCGCCTGGCTCCGGCGCCGTTTGATCAGCACCTCCCGGGACGGCTAGCCTGATCGCCGTTCTGCCTGACGAGTCTTGGGGGCACCGGTGAGCGCGGAAGAGGACTTCAAGCAGGTCGGCGCCGAACTGGCCGACCTGGGCGTGCTGGTGTCCAGCATGATGGGCAGACCGGCGCTCAAGGACCAGGCCGGGAAGGTGTTCGCCAGCCTGCAACGAGACGGCGCCATGGTCTTCCGCCTGGTCCGCGACACCCCCGAGCACGCGGCCGCGCTCCAGTTGGACGGCGCTTCCCTCTTCGACCCGACCGGGCAGGGCAAGGTGGTCAAGGACTGGGTCGTCGTCCCCCACGCCTTCGCCGACCAGTGGACCGACCTCGCCGAAGCCGCCCACAACCGCCCCCGCTGACCCCGCCCGGCCCCTGGCCACCCCTCCCACCGAACCTGGCCGGCACAGGCCGTAGAACATGGTGATCGCCTCGTAGCTCGGCCACCAGGCGTCCAGCTACGGGCGGCGTCGACACCACCTGATGTGGGCGCCGTCGAGCCCTCTGACGCTCCCCGGGGCAGTCACGCCGAAGGTCTCAGCGTCATGCTGGCCTCGCCGCCGTCCGGATCGGGCCGGCGTCCCGTTTCAAGCGCAAAGACCCCGCTCTGGTGCGTCTGACCGGGATCCACTGTGATGACCGTCATTGCCCTGCGCGAAGCTTGATCGCTAGCGTCACGGTCCGGAGGGCCGGTCACATGGATCACCGGGGGTAGGCATGACGGGGATGGAGCACACCTGCCCGCCGCACATCACGAGACTGGTCCTGTTGGCGGGTGAGACGGCCGGGCTCGATCGGCGCCGGCTGTCGCGGGTTCCCGGGCTGGACGTGGTCGGCGACGACGGCATCCGGCTGCCGTCCGCCTCGCTGGTGCGCATCTGGCAGGAGTGGGAGACGGCGCTGCGCGAGCGAGGCGGCGGCACGCTGCCGTGGAAGTTGTGGCGGCCCGGCCTGCTCGGGGTGTGGGACTACCTTTTCGCCGCCGCCGACACGCTCGTCGACGCGTTCGGCGAGGGCGACCGGCACGCGGCGGCGATCACCGATCCGGCGGAGTCCTTCGCCGTCACCGTCGAGGCCGATGGCCGGCTGACGGTCGGGTTCCGTGGCGTGTTCGCCGGCCATCCGGTGTTCCCGATCATTTCCGAGTTCGCGGCCGGGCTGATCCTGACCTCGGCGCGGTCGGGCGCCGGACGGCCGCTGACCCCGGTGCGGGTGACGCTGCCCTGCGCGCCGCCCCGCCGCCACGCGTACCTGATCGAGGCGTACGGCACCGACCGGCTGGAGTTCGGCGCCGAGCTGCCTTCGGTCACCTTCTCGGCCGCCGATGCGTGGGCGCGGCTGCCGCGGGCGGATCCGGCGCTGGCCAGGATCTTGCGCGAGCACGCGCGCACCACGCTGGCCGGCGCCCGGCCGGTGCTGGGCTGGCTGGACCGCTTCCGGGTCGAGGTCGAGCTGAGCCTGCCCGACGGGGACCTGGCCGCCGTCGCGCGCCGGCTGCGCCTGGCGCCGCGCACCTTGCAGCGCCGCCTGCGCGAGGAGGGGACGAGCTGGCGCGAGGAGGTCGAACGGGTCAGGCGAGCACGGGTGGAGCATCTGCTGCTGAACACGCCCATGACGGTGGCCTCGATCGCCGCCCGCACCGGCTATGCCGACCAGCGCGCGCTGCGCCGGGCGATCCATCGCTGGTACGGCTCCGGGCCCGCGGCGCTGCGGCGGGTCCGGTCCCCTTCCTGACGCGCCCGGCCCTCCTGGTGGGCCCGGCCTGATCCGTACGGTCCCGGCATGAACGTTCGCACTGAACACAAGGCCGGGCCCCGGCAGTGGCTCGGGCTGGCGGTCTTGTTGCTGCCGACCATGATGCTCACCGCCGATCTGGGCGTTCTGTGGCTGGCCACCCCGTTCGTGACCGCTGACCTGCGGCCGTCGAGTGCCGAATTTCTGTGGATCATCGACATCTACGGCTTCATGACCGCCGGGTTCCTGGTGGTGATGGGCACGCTGGGCGATCGGATCGGCCGCCGCCGGCTGTTGCTCGCCGGGGCCGCGACGTACCTGGTGGTGGAGCTCGTCATGGTGGCGTCCGCGTACGCCGCCAGCCCGGGGCTGCTGATCGGGGCGCGGGCGGTGCTGGGTGTGGCCGGGGCCGCGATCCTGCCCTCGACGCTGTCGCTGATCAGCACCATGTTCACCGATCCCCGCCAGCGGACGCGGGCGATCTCGCTGTGGGCGACGGCGCTGGCGCTGGGGGTCGGGCTGGGCCCGGTGTTCGGCGGGCTGCTGCTGGCGAACCTGTGGTGGGGGCTGGTGTTCCTGATCGGCGCGCCGGTCATGCTGCTGGTGCTGGCGGCCGGGCCGGTGCTGCTGCCGGAGTACCGCGACCGGGCGGCCGGGCGGCTGGACCTGACCAGCGTGGCGATGTTCCTGCTGGGCATCCTGCCGATCGTCTACGCGGTCAAGCGCATCGCCGAACACGGCTGGCGGCCCGCGGTGGTGCTGGCCGGGCTGGCCGGGGTGGTGTTCTTCGTCCTGTTCGTCCGGCGGCAGAACCGGCTCCGCTCGCCGCTGCTGGACCTGCGGCTGTTCGCCGACCGGTCCTTCACCGGAGCGCTGACCATGCTGTTCCTGGCCATGATGGCGCTCAACAGCGTGGAGTACCTGATCCCGCAGTTCCTGCAGTTGTTCGGCGGGCTCGACCCGGTGGCGGCCGGATTGTGGTTGCTGCCGTCGGCCGCGGCCTTCCTGCTCGGCTCACAGCTCACGCCGCTGCTGGTACGGCGGCTGCGGCCGGCGTATGTCATCACGCTCGGCGCTCTGGTGTCGCTGGCCGGGTATCTGCTGGCCGTGGGGGCGGCCAGCCCGCTGGCCGCCGCTGTCGCGGCCACGGTGATCATGCTCGGGGTCGGGCCGATCAGCGTGCTGGGCACCGAGCTGGCGGTCCGCGCGGCCCCGCCGCAGAAGGCCGGCTCCGCCGCCGCGGCCGGGCAGACCGCCTACGACCTGGGCCTGGCCATGGGCATCGCCATCACCGGCAGCTTCGCGGTGGCCGTCTACCGCGACGAGATCGCGACGAACCTCCCGCCGGGCGCGCCTGACGCCGCGCGCGACTCGCTGGGCAGCGCCATCGGCGTCGCCGAGGCCCTCCCCTCTCCCCTGGCGGGCCGGCTGGTGGCCGCGGCCAAGGACGCCTTCCTGTGCGGCTTCTCTGCGGCCGCCGCCGTAAGTGCCGGCCTCGCCGTACTGGTCATCGCCGTCGTACTGATCACGCTGCGGCACGTACGCGCGGCGAGCGCCCCTGACGAGGCGACGGAACCCGAGATGGCCGCCCCGTGATCAGCCACCAGATCCTGCTGCTCGCCGGCGAGGTCGTCGACTCCCGCGCGGCGGCCGTTCCCGTCGGCGTCACGGTCATGCACGGCGCGGTCCTGCGCGACCACGCCGTCGTCGACGGACTCGGCCGGGCGCCTGCCGCCCTCATCGGAACGCTTCACGGCGCCGGAACCGGAAAGATGCTCGTCCGCCTCGCCTCGGCCTGAACAAGGGAGAACCATGGAGAACGAACTCTACGACTACGACCCGATCGTCGACCGGCAGCCCCTCCACTGGCCCGGCGACGCCAGGGTGGCCTTCTACGTCGGGCTGAACGTCGAGCACTTCCTGTTCGGCCGGCCGTCGACGAGCCTGAACGAGGCCACCTCGGCCCTGGTGCCCGACCCGCTCAACCACGGCTGGCGCGACTACGGAGCCCGGGTCGGCTTCTGGCGGGTGATGGAGAGCCTGGACCGCCACGGCATCCGGGCCAGCGTGCTGCTCAACTCGTCCGTCTGCGACCACTATCCGCAGATCGTCCAGGCCGGCCTGGCCCGTGACTGGGCGTGGGTGGCCCACGGCCGTACCAACTCCGTCCTTCCGGCGGGCATGTCCGAGGACGAGGAACGCGCCGAGCTGACCTCCATCGTCGCCACGATCGAGCAGGCCACCAGCCGCCGGCCGCGCGGCTGGATGGGCCCCGCGCTCAACGAGACCCTGCGCACCCCGGCCCTGCTGGCCGAACTCGGCCTGAGCTACGTGCTCGACTGGACCTGCGACGACCAGCCGTTCCGGCTGAACGTGCCCGGCATGCTGAGCGTGCCGTACACGGTGGAGCTCAACGACCTCGGCCTGTTCACGATGCACGGCATGACGGGGCCCGACTTCCTGCAGCTGGTAAAGGACCAGTTCGACCAGCTCTACGCCGACTCGGCCACGAGCGGGCGGGTCATGGCGCTGGCTCTGCACCCGTTCGTGATCGGGCAGGCTTTCCGCACCAAGTATCTCGACCAGGCGCTCGCCTACATCGCCGGGCACCCAGGCGTGTGGCTGACCACCAGCGACGACATCGCCGACCACTACGCGAGCACGATGCCATGAGCAGCATGAACGCCCCGGCAACGCGAGCCGGGGCCAAGCAGTAGTAGGTCCTGGCCGTCCTGCTGACCCCGTCCATGCCTGTCGTGTGACCAGGGTCTCTGATCCATGGAAACTCCGGATCCGCCATCAGCGTCGGATAGGGACGCCTCAGACATCGGCATCTCGCTGGACGTACCCCGACCGCTCGATCACGCTGTACACGTGGGGGAACTCTGTGATTTATGGATGCGCTGGCGGGACGGGCAGCAACTCACTGGCGCCACCCTCTGGGGGCAGCCCCTCTTCTACTGGGCCCGCTGGGGGAAGGCGCTCCAGTTTGTCGCCGCGCTTACAGTCGTCCTCGACCTGATCGGCCCCGACGCGCTCCGCGCGTTCGGCAAGCAACTGGCCAGAATTCCATGGCGAGCACGGTTCACCCGAGGCGCCGAGCGGGCGGCAGCCATACTTTCTGTCCTTTCCGCGATCACCTGGATAATCATCGCCGTCATCGGCCTGTTCGATGACACGTTCGGTCCTGCGCGAGAGGCTGCCAAGGCCTACAACGAGGCCGTCGGCGCTCTCGACGGCAGATGGAAGATCGCGATCGGCGTCCTCCTCGCGATCTTCTTCATCGCAGTATTCGCGGCGCCCTTCTGGTATATCAGCTCCTCCGACGCAACAGGAAAATCCAAATCTGAGCTGAAATCCGAAGGCTACTTGGTAATGCTTATAGCGCCCGTGCTCGTGATGGCGCTGATAGCCGTTGGAATCTTCATGCTGCCGTGGGTGATTTTCATCTATGGCTTGTGTCTGCCGGCAAGCCGAGGCCTGGCCTTCCTGCTGGACCGCGCCCGGCCGGCTCACCCTGCCCGATGGCTCGCGTTCGGGTTATTCCTCGTCGGCTTCCACTTCGATTTCCTCGCCTCCTGAGCCGTCCGCACACAGGGAGCGGCCTTCGTGCATCTGGCGACTCCCGCCAAGCCGCCGGCGAGCCCGCCGCTGAAGGCACGCGTCCTCCGCCGGATCGGCCGCGAGGTCGTCTGCAACCGCGACGACCTCGCCACGATCGAAGGCCGCACCCGCGTGGCGACCCGGTCCCCTGGCCCCGACGGATCGGGCGGTGCCGAAGTCCACCCACCGCGCCGGGGGTCGCCGGGCGGCTGTCCATGGGCGTGCCTGCGGCTCAATGGCCGAGCGGGCGGGCACGACGTGGAAGGTCCCGCAGCGGATCTGCCGCCGATGCGTGGCCGGACATGACGAGGTGGGGATCGAACGCGCGGATCGCGCACGGGAGCATCGCCAGTGGCTCGCGAGACTCGCCGCATCGTGCGAGCGGAAGCGCGGCGAGAGGGCACGGCCGAACGATCGGCCAATAAGCAAAAAGCCAGGTCAGACGATGTCTGACCTGGCTGTCGAGCGGTGCCCCCTGCAGGATTCGAACCTGCGCACCCGGCTCCGGAGGCCGGTGCTCTATCCCCTGAGCTAAGGGGGCTCGACGAGTGATAAGGCTACCAGTATCCCGCGACCACTCGGCACCAGATAACCGTCCGTGCACACATCCCGCGAAAACCGCACGTGAGCGCCCTGCTACGGGTAGCTTTGCCGCCGTGGGCGAGGTTCTTGGCAAAGTACTGGTCGTGGACGATGACGAGGTCATCCGTCAGCTGATCGCGGTCAATCTCAACCTTGAGGGGTTCGAGGTGACGACGGCGACCGACGGGCAAGACTGCCTGGATCAGGTGCTGGACGTGATGCCGGACGTGATCACGCTGGACGTGATGATGCCGTGCCTCGACGGCTGGACGACGGCTCAGCGGTTGCGTGCCGAGGAGGCGACGAGCCACATCAAGGTGGTGCTGATCACGGCCAGGGCGCAGGATGACGACAAGCGGCGCGGCCGGGGCCTGGGTGTCGATGCCTATCTGACGAAGCCGTTCGATCCGGCGGAGCTGATCCAGGTGGTCAGGGAGCTGGCGGCGAAGCCCTAGCCGAGGAGGCCGTGGCGGCGGGCGGTGGCGGCGGCCTGGGTGCGGGTGGAGGCGCCGAGCTTGGCCAGGATGTTCGAGACGTGCACGCTGACCGTCTTCTGCGCGATGAACAGCCGCTCGGCGATCTCCCGGTTGGTCAGTCCTTCGGCGACGAGCCGGAGCACTTCCTGTTCGCGGGCGGTCAGGGCGCCGTCCACGTGCCCGTTGCCCTGGCCGGCGCCGAAGCGGGCTCGTTTGCCGAACTCGGCCAGGGCCGACTCCAGGGGGGCCGCCTTGAGCTTCAGGGCCGTCTCTCGCGCCCGTTCCCACTCGGCCTGGGCCTCGTCGCGTTCGCCGGCGGCCAGCAGGGCTTCGGCGAGCCGCCAGCGGGCCCGCGCCTCCTCGTAGACGAACCCGTACGAGAAGGCTTCGGCGACCTGGCGCCACAGGGAGACGTCGAGGCGGCCGTGGACGCGGTGCCTTTCGGCCTCGACGCGCAGCGCCCACGCGTTTCCTTCGGGGCCCATGGGGCCGCGTTCGCCCACCGGGCCGGAGTCGACGGCGAAGCGGGCGCGGTCGGCGAGTTCGTCGGCGCCTTCGGTGGTGCCGAGCGAGGCCATCGCCCACAGGCCGATGGCGGCGATGCGGACGGTGCCGGATTCGCCGGGCAGGAGGGAGTCGAGAGCGGCGGCGACGTGGTCGAGGGCGGCGGCGGGGTCGCCGGTCCACAGGGCGTGTTCGGCGGCGAGCCCGCGTGACATGTAGACGACGAGCGCGTCGTCCCAGAACGGGCGCAGCCAGGCCAGCCGGCTCTCCACGGCGGGCAGGCCGCGGGCGACCTCGATGAACAGGGCGAAGGACGACAGCGTGGCCTCGGGCACGGTGCCGACGCGGGCGCCGAACCCGGAGGCGACGGCTTCGGCCTCGTCCCATTCGCCGGCCACGTAGTGGATGAGGAAGCGCAGGAAGCGCAGGTCGGTGCCGTAGGTGCTCCAGCGCAGGCCGGTCTCGTCGGCGAGCCGGATGCCCTCGTCGGCGACCTCGGCGGCCTGGCGGAGCAGGCCCTGCTCGTAGTGGACGCGGGCATGGTGGAAGTGGGCGCGCAGGTCCATGGCGAGGTCGCCGGTGCTCTCGGCGGAGGCGAGCTCGATCAGCTCGTGGGCGCGGATGACGTCGTGGCGGACCTCGGTGAACGTGGCGAGCGTGAGCAGGGCGCCGGCCTCGGCGTCCTTGGCCCCGGCGGCGCGGGCGGTCTCCAGCGCGCGGTGAGCCAGCTGCTCGACCTCGGCGTGGCGCGGGGTCCACAGCAGGGCGCGGGCGTACGTGGCGAGGGCCCGGGCCAGGGCGGTCTGGTCGAAGGCGGTGTTGACGGCGTGTTCGGCGGCGGCGATGGCGCCTTCGGTGTCGTCCATCTCGAACAGGTAGTAGGCGAGCCGTTCGCTGACCTCGGAGGTGGGCGGCAGGGCGCGCAGGGCGTGCACGGCGCGGTGGTTGTCGCCGCTGTCGGCGGCCATGACGGCGCTGCGGAAGGCGAGCGCGATGCGGCTCTCGCCGGCGAGTTCGGCGGCGTCACTGACCCGGTCCCACAGGCTGAGCACCTGGTCGTAGTGGCGGTGGGCCTCGGCGGGCGCGCCCAGGCGCTCGGCCAGGCGGCCGGCTTCGGCGGAGGCGGCGACGGCGCCTGCCAGGTTGTGGCTGGCCAGGTGGTGGTGGGCGAGCTCGGCGGGCGAGGTGAGCAGGCGGGCGAAGTCGGCGTGCAGGCGGGTGCGCTCGCCGGGCAGCAGGTCGGTGTAGACGGCTTCCTGGAGGAGGGCGTGGCGGAAGGCGTAGCCGTGGCCGTGGACGCGCAGCAGGCCGCGCGAGACGATCTCCCGTACGGCTTCCTCGAAGTCGGGCAGGGGCAGGCCGGAGACCTCGCGCAGCAGCTCGTCCTCGACGCGGCGGCCGGCCACGGCGGCGGCGCGCAGCACCTGCTGGGAGGCGGGCGTGAGCACTTCGACGCGGGACATGAGCAGGCTGGCCAGGCTGTCGGGCAGGGTTTCGCCCTCGGCGACGGCGCCGGCGAGCTCCTCGGCGTAGAAGGGGTTGCCGTCAGCGCGGGAGACGACCATGCCGAGTTCGCGGGCGTCCAGCGAGCCCAGCGTCATGACATAGTCGGACATGTCGCCAGAGCCGAGCGGGCCCAGCTCCACGTTCGTCACCGTGGGCAGCCGCTTGAGCTCGGCCAGCACCGACCGGAGCGGGTGGCGCCGGTGCAGGTCGTCGGTGCGGTACGTGCCGGCCACGCACACGCGCTCGGTCTGGACCATCCGGCTCAGGAACACCAGCAGGTCGCGCGTGGACCGGTCGGCCCAGTGCAGGTCCTCGATCACGAACAGCACCGGCTGCAGCTCCGACAGCAGCCCGAGCAGCGTGCCGAACAGCCGCTGCTGGGTCAGCGCGGCCGACTGCGTGCCCTCGGTGCCAGGCAGGAGCTGGCTGAGCATGGGGTGGGCGGCGGCGGCCTCGCGCACCTCGGGGTCCGCGCTTCGCAGCGCGTCGGCCAGCGGCAGGTAGGGCAGCGCGTCGCCGAGCTCGGCGCACTGGCCGACGAGGACGTTGAAGCCGCGCTCGCGCGCCTCGGAGACCACCTCTCCGACCAGGCGGGACTTGCCGATCCCGGCGTCGCCTCCGATGAGGGCGACCCCGGCGGTGCCCTCGGCGGCGGCGTCGAGCACCCGGACAAGACGGGCGAGCTCGATCGAGCGGCCGACGAGAGTTCCATTCACGCAGTTACTATGCCACGCACCGCAATGGACCGTATTTCAGGCCGTGCATTGGCCCTTCTGCCCGGACCAAAGCCGCCTTTACCCTCATCAGGTGATCTCCTGGACGACGTTCGTCTTCTTCGTGAGCGCCTCGCTGGCCCTGGTGCTGATCCCGGGACCCAATCACCTCTACATCATGGCCAGAGGGCTCTCCCAGGGCCGTGCGGCGGCACTGGTGAGCGCGGTCGGCGTGGAGGTGGCCACGCTCGTGCACATCGCCGCGGCCGCCGCCGGGCTGTCGTACGTGATCGCGCGCTCGGCGACGCTGTTCGCGATCGTCAAGTGGGCGGGGGTGGCGTACCTGGTCTATCTGGGCATCCGCGCCTTCACCGGCGGCGACGGGGCGGCGGCGCGGACCCCGGAGCGGCAGCCGCTGCGCAAGGTGTTCCTCGAAGGCGTCGTGGTCAACCTGCTGAACCCCAAGGTCACGCTCTACTTCCTGGCCTTCCTGCCCCAGTTCGTCCGGCCGGAGGCGGGCTCGCCGGCGGCGCAGATCGTGGTGCTCGGGCTGACGCTGCTGGCGCTGGGCACGCTGTCGGACATCGTGTACGCGTTCGCGGCCGGCGCGCTCAGCGACCGCCTGACGAGCCGGGCCAGGGCGTTACGCCGTCTCAGCGGCGTCGTCTACCTGGGGCTGGGCGTGGCTACGGCGTTCACCGGGAGAAAATGATCGCATGGCGCCGAGGAAGCAGCAGGAGATCTTCGATGCGACGTTGCGGCTGGTGGCCGAGAAGGGCTACGCGGGGCTGACCGTCGAAGGGGTCGCCGAGCGGTCGGGCGTCAACAAGACGACGATCTACCGCTGGTGGCCGTCGAAGGCCGCGCTGCTCGGCGCCGCGCTGGTGGAGGCCGATCTGCTGGCGTTCGAGGCGCCCGACACGGGCAGCCTGCGCGGCGACCTGGTCGCGCTGGTGGAGGGGCTGCGCCGGCTCCTGACGGAGCCTCCGGCGCGCGACGTCGCCGTGGCCGCGCTGGCCGCCGCCGTCGACCATCCGGAGCTGGATGTACGGCGCTTCTTCGCCGACCGGTTCGCCCGCGAGCGCCAGGTCTTCGAACGCGCGGCGCGGCGCGGCGAGCTGGCGGCCTCGGCCGACCCGATGCTGATCGTGGACCTGCTGGCCGGGGCGGTGTGGGTGCGGGCGGTGTTCCGCGGGCAGCCGCTCGGGCCCGGGTTCGCCGAGCGCACGGTGTCGCTGGTCCTCGACGGGGTCAGCCCTTGACCTCGGCCAGCGCGGCCGGGATGCGCTCCAGCACGGGGTGCGGCACCAGCCCGTAGGCGTAGAAGTCGACGGCCGCCGCGCCCGCCGCCTTGGCCCCCCGCGCCTTGGCCACCAGCCGGTCGGCGGAGTCGCTGTCGGGAAACCCGGGCCGAAGCACGGCCCGCACCTCCCGGTCCTTGCCCACGGAACGCAGGTAGGCGCCCACGTCGTCGGCCACCCGGACGGCGTCGCGGGCGTAGGCGAGCACGCCGAAGGCCGGCACCAGGTCGCCGAGCGCCACCAGGTCGACCCCGAACTGCCAGGCGTCGTGGGCGGCCAGGCCGGGCGTGGGCAGGCCGTCGGTGTAGCCCTTGACCGCGCCGGTCGAGTCGATGAACACCAGCTTGGAGCCCTCGTCGGCGACGGCGGACGCCACCTCGGAGACGAGCGTGGTGACGGTCTCGGAGCGGGCGCGGGCGTAGGCGACGACCTCGGGGCCGGCGTAGGCGGTGAGCGCGGCCCTGGTCACCTCGCCCTGCGCGGGGGGGTCGCCGTCGAGCACGCTGCCGACGATCCTGGCGCACTCGTCCCGCGCCACCTCGGCGTTCACCCCGAGGTCGGTGGCGCGGCGCATGCAGTAGTCGCAGAAGCACAGGCCGAACAGGTAGGCGTCCATCGGCCCGAGCGGCACGAACGAGCGCTGCGGCTTGTGCGGCCTGAAGTGCAGCGATTCGGCCACCACGCTGTCGACGCCGAGCCGGGCGACGGCCCTGGCCAGGGCGACCGCGTAGTCGCGCACGTCGGGGTGGGCGGGGCACAGGTCGGCCAGCGCGCCCCGGTCGCCGAAGCAGTCGCGCACGCTCACGTCCGGGTGCGCCTCGCCGATGGTGGCGTTGCGCAGGAAGACGGTCCAGCCGTGGAGCTTGAGCCCACGCGCCGTGCAGGCGGCGCGCAGGCCGTCGAGCGCGTCCTGGTGCCCGGCCGTCGGCGTGAGCCGCAGGCCGGAGAACAGGTCGGCCGGCGGGACCAGGTGGGCCCCGTCGTGCCGGATGGTCAGCCGGGACAGCCCGTGCGGGGTGACGTCGCGGGAGGCGTGGTGGACGGCGCCGACGGTGACTCCCGCCACGCCGTAGGCGCTGATCCTGTCGAGCACCCGCTCGACCCCTTCGCCTCGCAGGTCCTCCACGAAGACGTACACCGAACTGTCCACGAGCCGACCTTACGCGCTCTTGTGCGCGACGAAGTCGATCTCCACCAGGATGTTCATCAGCTCGGACCCGACGGTGGTGCGCACCGGGTACGGCTCGGTGAAGTAGGACTTGTAGACCTCGTTGTAGGCGGCGAAGTCGCGGTGCAGGTCCTGGAGGTGGACGGTCGCCTTGATCACGTCGTCGAAGCCGAGGCCGTGGGCCGCCAGGATCGCGCCGAGGTTGCGCATGACCTGATGGGTCTGCGCGGCCACGTCGTCGCCGCCGACGATCTCACCGGTCTGCGGGTCCAGCGGGCCCATGCCGGAGGTGTAGACGAAGTCGCCGACCACGAGACCCTGCGAGTAGGCGCCGACCGGGGCGGCGCCTTCGGTGGTCCTGAGCTCTTTCTTCATGTCAACTCCTGGAAACGGGTGGTGATGGTGCCGACGACCCGGTATTCGCGGTCGACGAGGGGAAGCGCCCGCCACTTGTCGAAGGCGGTGCACGGGTGCGAGATGCCGAAGGCCAGCAGGTCGCCGGGCCTGAGCCCGTCGGCGTGCACCACCGCGTGCTGGTCCTGCATCTTGACGATGGTGACGCCGCCGCGCCTGGGAATGGGCAGGCCCTCGTCGTACGGGGCGTCGCGCTTGCCCATGCCGACGACCGCCAGGCCGGGCTCGGGGGTGGACAGCACGTGCGCCCACACCTCCAGGGCGGGCCACAGCTCGCCGTCGATCCGGTTGAACGGGGTGCGCTCGCGGTAGTAGCCGTCGTCGTGGGTGACGTAGGCGCCGCTGCGCAGCAGGATGCGGGCCTGGGTGGCGGCGAGGTGGCGGCCGATCACGTCGAACCACTGGCTGCCGCCGACGCTGAGGATCGGGGTGCGGATGCGCAGGTGCTCGGCGGCCTCCTGCAACTGGTCCAGATATTTCCGGACCTCTTCCGCCGACTTCAGCGACCCCTCGTACCCGGCGACCCCGGCCAGCTCGACCCCGCCGGTCTGCTGGACGTACGCGGCCAGGGTCAGCAGGTCGTCCAGGCTCCGGCATCCGGCCCGGCCCCCGGCGTGCCCCAGTTCGACCAGCACCCGGAACGGCCGCGCCCCGGCGTGCGCGGCCAGGATGTCGACCCCGGCCGCCGAGTCGGCGAACGACAGGAACTCGAACTCCGGATCGCGCTCCAGCTCACCGGCCGCCCACCGCAGCCCGGCGGGGTCCACGACCTGGTTGGCCACCATGATCCGGCTCACGCCGAACTCGCGCACGGTCATCGCCTGGCGCGGCGTGGCCACGGTCAGCCCCCACGCCCCGGCGTCGAGCTGCATCGCGGCGATCTCCGGCGACAGGTGCGTCTTGGCGTGCGGCGCCAGCTCCAGTCCGTGGTCGCGGGCGAACGCGGCCATCGTCGCGATGTTGTGCTCCAGCGCGTCGCGATGCACGACCATGAGCGGGAACCCGAGCTCGCCGTCGAGCACGGAGTGTCCAAGCATCTCCCGCACATCTCCCCCTTTTGTCCGCTTCTGACCTTATCCTGTGGATCTTGTACGGTCAGCGCGGGCGCAGGGCCCGGCCGGGGGTCGCACCGGTCAGCTCACCGGCCGCCAGCACCCGCTGACCCGACACCAGCACGTCGTCCACGCCGGCGGCCAGCGTGCGCGGCGCGTCGTAGGTGGCCTGGTCGCCCACAGTCAGCGGGTCGAACACCACCACGTCCGCCGCGAACCCGGGCCGCAGCAGCCCGCGGTCGTGCATGCCGAACCGCCTGGCCGGATGCGAGGCCAGGTGCACCACGGCCTGCTCCCACGTCCAGTCGCCCAGCTCACGCACGTGCCGCCCGAGGAACCGGGCGAACGCCCCGAACCCCCGCGGATGCGGATGACCGCCCACGTAGATGCCGTCGGAGCCGCCGGTCTGCGACGGATGCCGCAGAACCGCCCGTACGGACTCCTCGCCCGCCGGGCCCTCGTCGGGGCGCGCGGCCACGCAGCCGGCCTCCAGGCGGGTCTCCACGAGCAGGCGGCGGCAGAACGCGGCGGGATCGACGCCCGCCCGCTCGGCCGCCTCGACCATCGTCAGCCCCTCGGCCCACTCCAGGCCGGGCGCGTGCGAGATCGTCAGCCTCGGCCAGGTCGGCGCCAGCCCCGCCCACCAGGCGTCGAGCTCGGTGGAGGCGATCATCTCCAGCGCCCTGTCGACCTCGGCGCCCGGCACCGACGGCGGCAGCACCACCATGGCCAGGATCGTGCTGGCCCGCAGGTAGGGGTAGGTGTCGAAGGTCAGGTCGACGTCCTTGCCGTGCGCCTCGTCGATCAGCGGCAGCAGCACGTCGGCGGGGCCGTGCAGGTGGGAGACGTGCACCGCGGCGCCCGAGAGCTGCGCGATCTCCACCACGTCCGCCATGCCGACCCCGGCGCGGGCGCCGTAGGCCCGCATGTGCGTGACGTACGGCAGGCCCGCCAGCGGCCGGCAGAGCTCGGCCAGCTCCCCGGCGGAGGCGTAGCGGCCCGGCAGGTACTCCAGGCCGCTGGACAGCCCCACCGCGCCCTCCGACAGCCCGCGCTCCACGCGCGCCAGCATGCCCGCCAGGTCCTCGGGCGAGGCGGCCTCCGGCGAGGCGCCCATCACGTCATAGCGGATCGTGCCGTGCGGCAGCAGGTAGGCGGTGTTGAGCGCCACCGAGCGGTCGTAGCCGTCGAGCAGCTCGGCCACCGTCAGCGGCCCCTCGGTGAGCAGCCCGTTGACGGCGGCGAAGTAACGCGAGGCGTAGGCGACGGTCTCGGCGGAGCCCGGCGCGAACGACAGCCCGTCCTGCCCCAGCACGAACGTCGTCACGCCCTGCCGCAGCGCCGCGAGCTGCACGCCCCGGTCGAACACCACGGCGTCGCCGTGCGCGTGGCAGTCGACGAACCCCGGCGCCACCAGCCGCCCGGCCGCGTCGATCACCGTCGCCGCGCCGGCCCCGTCGAGGCGGCCCACCGCCGCGATCCTGTCACCGGAGATCGCCACGTCGGCCCGGTACGCCGGCGCTCCGGTGCCGTCGAGCACCCGGCCGCCGCTGATGACTACGTCGAACATCACCCCAAGATTCAACCATCAGGAACCGCGGCCGGACACGGCCTGACAGGACGACTGCGCGATCACCGGGCGTTCCGCCAGCAGGGCGCGGGCCCGTGACCTGTCCAGGTTCCAGCCGTTCCACGAATCCGGCTCGTCCAGGCCGTTGGCCCTGACCACGTCGGCGAGCACGCAACTGCGCTGCGGCTCGGGCAGCCGGTCCAGCGCCGGGACCGCCTCCGCGCCCAGATCGCCCAGGTAGTCGGCGTCGAGGTTCTGCACGCCGCGCAGCGTGGCCTGCGACTCGGCGACCCGCAGGTCCGGGTTCGCCATCCCGAAGACGCCCAGCCCGACCGCGGTCACCAGCACGATCGTGCGCGGCAGCCAGCCCGTGCCGCGCCCCGCCAGCCGGACCGCCCCGGCCAGCAGCACCAGCGCGAACACCGCGCCCAGCCACCACACCGTCGCCTCCACCGACAGCCGCAGCCGCGACAGCCCGTACGCGTCCGTGTAGAGCTCCATCCGGTGCAGCGCCGAGACCAGGATCACCAGCGTCAGCCCGCACAGCAGGCCGAGCGGCGCCGACAGCAGCCACCGCTCGCCCCGCTCCGCCCGGACCGTCCCCGCCGCGAACGCCACGATGCCCAGCACCGCCACGCTGGCCACGACGAGCTGGAAGAAGCCCTGCCTGGCGTACTCGGCGTAGGTGAGCCCGGCCGTCTCCAGCACCCACGCGTCGCCGCCGAACAGCGCCGTGATCTGGACCGCGACGAACGCCGCGAACAGCAGGTTCACCGCCGTCAGCGGCACCAGCCAGACGGCCTTGCTGACCCGCACCCGCACCTCAGGGGCGATCGGGTCCACCACCGGCCGCAGCGCCACCAGCACCACCGCCGCCAGCAGCACCGCGAACACCCCGGCCAGGAAGATCCGCAACGGCAGCGACTCCGCCCACTCCGGCGCCGCCGTCAACCGGTCCACGTAACCGGCGAACACCGGGTCCGCCGAGGCGAACAGCAGCCCGAACACCAGCAGCAGCACCGCCGTGATGCCCAGCCCCGCCAGCGTCGGCAGCACCCGCCGCCGCGCCGCCAGCCCCTTCAGCGGCCTGGCCACGAACCACGGCAGCGGCCCCAGCGCCAGCAGCACCGACGCGCCGCCCCTGATCACGCCCAGCCAGCCCAGCCCGGCCCCCGACACCGCCAGCGCCACCAGCCCCGCGCCCGCCACCAGCAGGAGACCCACCAGCCAGTCGGCGTCCCGCACGGCCGCCATCGCGATCAGCCAGTACGCCGCCAGCCCGAACGCGACCGTCCACGGCGTCATCCGCCGCATCACCGCGGGCAGCGCCGCCGCCCCGATCATCACCGCGACCAGCACGATCCCCAGCCCGACGTGCGCGTCGGGCAGCGCCACCGCCGCGAACACCCCCGCCCCCGCCGCCGCCGGCAGCAGCCAGCGCGGCGTCTCCGGCACCTCCGGCCTCGGGAACACGGGCGGCGGCACGTACACGGGCGGCCCGCCGCCGTGCTGCGGCTGCGCACCCCGCTCGCCCTGGTACGGGACGGCCGTGGCGCGTGCCCTGTCCGCGGCGCGGCGGGCCGAGGCGGCGCCCATCGACGCGCCCGCCGCCCCGAGCACCAGCGTCGTCCCCGCCACCCACACCAGCAGCCCGGCCCCGTCACCGAACACCATGGACGCGAACACGGCGAGGAACAGACCCCCGACGAACCCCGCCATCACGCCGAGGACGAGCCCCACCAGGACCCGCGCCAGCCCCTCCGCCGCCCCGATCCCCTTCGCCACGGCGGGCCTCTCCGGCATGCGTACGGGCTCCTTCGGGGCCGGGGCGACCGCCGGGCCCTCGGCGGGCGCCGCTGGGCCGGCCTGAGGGGCTTCGGCTGCCGCGTCGCCGGTCACCGACGCCCCGACGAGCGCGGCGGGGACGGGGGGACGCTCGCCGGCCTCCCTCGCGGTCACGGGGGCGGCGTCCGAAGGACGGTCGGCGGGCATGGTGATCCTCCCGGGAAGATCGACGACCATGCGGCACCCCGCGCAGTCGTCGATGCGGATGGAGCCGCCGTGCAGTTCGACGATCTCCTTGACGATGGCCAGCCCCAGCCCCGCGCCGCCCGCGTCGGCGGTGCGGCCGGCGTCGAGGCGGGAGAAGCGCTCGAACACCCGCCCCCGGGCGTCCCGCGGGATGCCCGGCCCCTGGTCGGCGACCGAGAGCGTCACCCCGGCCGCCGACGCCGAGGCGGTCACGGTGACCGACCCGCCGGAGGGGCTGTGGCGTACGGCGTTGTCGAGCAGGTTGGCCAGGACCTGCGCCAGCAGGTCGGGGTCGGCGCTGACCGCCAGCCCGGCGGGGACCGCCGCGCGCAGCCGGACGTCCTCGCGCGCCAGCGACGCCTCCAGCACCGCCTGCTCGGCGAGCGGCGCGAGCTCGACGACCTCCGGCTCGATGAGCCGTGAGCCCGAGTCGAACCGCGACAGGTCCAGGAGCTGCGCCACCAGCCGCCCGAGCCGCTCGGTCTGGGCGAGCGCGGTGCGCATGGTGACGGGGTCGGGCGTGGAGACGCCGTCGACGACGTTCTCCAGGACGGCGCGCAGGCCGGTGATGGGGGTGCGCAGCTCGTGGCTGACGTTGGCGACGAGCTCGCGGCGCTGCCTGTCGACCTCGCCCAGGTCGTCGGCCATCGCGTTGAACGCCCTGGCCAGCTCGCCCACCTCGTCGCGGGAGGTGGCCCGCACGCGCAGCGTGTAGCGGCCCTGGGCGATCGTCTGGGCCGCCCTGGCCATCTCGCGCAGCGGCTTGGTCATGCCCATCGCCAGGAGCTGCACCATGATGAGGGCGAGCACCACGGCGACCGCGATCCGGACGTCCCTGGAGAAACCGGCGTTGATGCCGACCTCGTTCACCACGAACGCCGTGCCGACGGCCAGCACGATGACGATGCCGAGCTTCACCTTGATGCGGCCGAGGAAGTCCAGCGGCCTCATCGGCGCACCAGCGCGTAGCCGACGCCGTGGACGGTGCGCACCACGTCCGGGCCGAGCTTGCGGCGCAGCGCCCGTACGTGACTGTCGACGGTCCTGGTGGCGGCAGCCTCCGAGAACCCCCACACGTCCGACAGCAGCCGCTCCCGCTCGAACACCTGGCCAGGCCGCTCCGCCAGCCGGCGCAGCAGGTCGAACTCGGTCCGCGTGAGCTGCGCCTCCGTGCCGCCCACGAACACCCGCCGCGCCGCCGTGTCGATCTCCACCTCGCCGACCCGGACCACGGCGTCCTCCGTGGTGGCGAGCTGCCCGGCGCGCTCCACCCGCCGCAGCAGCGCGTGGATGCGGGCGACCAGCTCCCGCATGCTGAACGGCTTGGCCAGGTAGTCGTCCGCGCCGACGCCGAGCCCCACGAGCACGTCGGTCTCCTCGCCCAGCGCGGTCAGCATGAGCACCGGCACCGGGCGGGCCGCCTGCATCCGGCGGCACACCTCCAGCCCGTCGAGCCCCGGCAGCAGCCGGTCCAGGATGACCAGCTCCGGCTCCGCCCTGCCGTACTCGGCCAGCGCGGCGTGCCCGTCGGCGGCGACCCGCACGTCGAACCCCTCGGCGGCGAGCCGGTCGCGCACGGCGCGGGCGATGGTGGCGTCGTCCTCGACGACGAGGATGCGTCGCTGCTCTGTCACGCCGGAAAGCCTAGAAGGGGGCTGTGCAGAGGGCACTCCCCAATTCGTGCACATCCGGTGCAGACTTGGGCAGGTGAACGTGCCCGCGTACCTGAACCGCCTCCGCCAGCCCGCCGCCCCGCCCTCCGCCGACGCCCTGCGCGCGCTGCACGCCGCCCACGTCGAACGGGTCGCGTACGAGGCTCTGGAGGTCTGGCTGGGCCGGCCGACCACGATCGACCCGGACGAGTCGGCGGCGCGGATCGCGGCCGGGCGCGGCGGCTACTGCTACCACCTCAACGGCGCGTTCGCGGCGCTGCTCGCGGCGCTCGGCTACGACGTCACCCGCCACGTGGGCGGCGTCCAGAACCGGGGCGGCGAGGCTGGCATCACCGCCAACCACCTCGTCCTCACCGTGCGCGGCCTTCCCGCGCCGGACAACCCCGGCGGCGCGTGGCTGGTCGACGCCGGGCTCGGCGACGGCCTGCACGAGCCGCTCCCGCTGGTCGCGGGCACGTACCGGCAAGGACCCTTCACGTACGGGCTGCGTCCGTCGCAGGTCGCGCCCGGCGGGTGGCGGTTCGACCATGACCCGGCCGGTTCGTTCATCGGCATGGACTTCGGCCTCGCCCCGGCGGAGATGAGCGCCTTCGAGGCGATGCACCGGCATCTGACCACCTCGCCCGACTCCGGGTTCGTGCGGACGGCCGTCGTGCAGCGGCGCGACGCGCTCGGCGTCGACACGCTGCGCGGGCTGGTGCTGTCGCGCACCGGCGGCAAGGTGCTCACCGTGACGCTCGACTCGGCCCGCGACTACTACGCCGCCCTGGCCGACATCTTCGAGCTGCCCCTCGACGACGTGAGCGCGGCCGAGAAGGAGAAGCTCTGGATCAAGGTGCACGCGGCGCACGAGGCGTGGCTGACGAGCACCTGACCGGGTACACCATCCCCTGCAACGGCCCCCCGGTCCCGGAGGCGAGAAGCCGGCCATGACACAGACCAGGAAGCTCGGCGGGCGCTACCGGCTGCTGAACCCCCTCGGCGGCGGAACGCTGCTGCTGGCGTTCGACGAGCACGAGCACCGCGACGTCGTCGTGCGGATGCTGCGCGTCCCCGCCGAGTCCCGCGAACTCGCCGTGATCGAGGCGCGGCGGGCCGCCGGGTTCGCCCACCCCTCGGCGGTGCCGCTGCTCGACGTGCTCGTCGACTCCGGCGAGGCGTGGCTGGTCATGGAGTTCGTCTCCGGGGCGTCACTGGAGCAGAGCGTACGGGCGCGGCGGCCGCTGGCCGTCCAGCAGGCGGCGCGCATCGGGGTGTGCGTCCTGTCGGCGCTGGAGGCGGCGCACGCGGCCGGGATCGTGCACGGGCGGGTCAACCCGGCCAACGTGCTGCTGACCGGGACCGGGCGGGCGCTGCTCACCGGGTTCGGGATGCCCGCGCCCGGCATGCGGGAGTCGGCCGACCTGTGGTCACTCGCCGCCACCCTGCACTTCGCCGTCGAAGGCCGCCCGCCCGGGCAGGCCCCCGCCACCGGCGCCGACCCGCTGCGGACGCTCATCCGGGCCATGCTGCGGCCCGCCGGGACACCGCCCACGCCGCTCGTCGCCGCCACGCTCGCCCGGCTGGCCGTCGACACCCCGCTCGACCACGTCCTCGCCGCCCGCGGGCCGCTGCCGCCCGGCGAGGTCGCCGCCATCGGGCTCGCCGTCCTCGACCAGCTCACCGCCCTGCACACCGGCGGCGCCTGCCACGGGGCCGTCCACCCGGGCGCCATCCTCCTCGACGCGGCCGGCCGGGCGACGCTCATGCCCAGCCTCGCCCCCGCCCGCCCCTCACTCCCTCCGGGCCCGGTCCGCGGCCGCCACGCCCTCCCGCCCCCCGCCCCGCCGTCC
>NZ_JAHKRO010000004.1 GCF_019396325.1 Nonomuraea ceibae | reverse complement strand
CCCCGCACCGACCCCCGCACAGCCCCCTGCACCGTCCCCCGCACCATGTCCTCGCCCCGGACAGTCCCGCCCTCCGGGGCCGCGCCGCCCTTCCCGGCGGGCTCGCCCTCCCGGGTTTCCCCAGCGTCCGGAGCCGCCGCTCCGCCCCGAGCAGCCCCACCGTCCCCGTCCAGTTCGGCGCTCCGAGCGGCCGCGCTGTCCTGGGCTGCCGTGCCGTCCCCGGCCTCCGTGCCCCTCCGGACCGCAGCAGCGGGGTCGGCAGTCGTAGAGGCAGGGCCGCCCGCAGAGCAGTGGGCCGCCGTAACGGGATCGGCCGCCGTAACGGGATCGGGGGCCGTAGCGGGGAGGGCGGTCGTTGGGGGGAGGGCGGTCGTAGCTGGGCGGGTGGGGGTGAGGTGGCGGGCCAGGGTGGGAGCGAGGGCGCTGCCCAGGGCGCTGCCGGCGAAGCCCAGGGCGGACACGATCGCGTAGGCGGTGGCTCCCCCTTCGCCCGAGCCGGTGAGCTCGGCCAGGTGGCCGGGCACCAGCAGCTCGATGCAGGTGAGCGCCATCCCGACCACCGCCGCGACCAGCACCAGCCGCCGCAGCGGCCCGTCATGCACCGCGACCCGCACCCCGGCTGCCACCGTGACCGGCACGCCGCGCAGCACCACCGCCACCGAGGCAGGCGGCCGGGGCGGCTCCGGCATGGCGATCAGCACGACCACCAGCCACACCAGCGCGGCGACCGCCCCGAGCAGCGCGGGCAACGCCAGCGGGTCAAGCCACCCGGCCCCCGCCATGCCGGTCCCCATGCCGCTGTCCATCCCGGCGGCTTCGGCTGCGAGCGGGAGGAAGCCGCCCGCCAGCACGCCGACGCCGAGCGCGACGTCCTCCATGACGTGCCCGCGTGACAGGCCAGGCCGCAGGTCGGCGCCGGGCCCCTCGACGGCGTGCAGCGTGTCCACGAACCACGCCTCCGCGGGCCCGCTGGACAGCGCCCGCGCCACTCCCAGCACCGCGCCGGCCACCGTGAACGCCCACCAGGTGCCCGCCACCGCGAGCAGCACCAGCGCCAGGGCGGTGCAGGCGGCGGAGGCGGCGAGCACCACCCGGCGCCCCACCACGTCGGCCAGCCCGCCGGTGGGCAGCTCCAGCCCGGCGATGACCAGCGAGTAGACGGTCATGACCACGCCGACCTGCACGATGGTCAGGCCCCGGTCCAGCATGAGCAGCACCAGCGGCGCGATCATCAGCCCGGCGGGCAGCCAGGTGAGAAAGCTGACGAGGGCGTAACGGCGGCACACGTCGTCCATGCCGTCACCCTAGACCGCAAAGCAAATTTTGCAAAGAGAATTTTGCGGCCTAGGGTCTGGAAGCCGTCAGGCCAGTTTGAACTGCAGCTCGGTCTCCCACTTGTTCATGTCGGGCTGCTCCTCCGGGTTCGTGTGGTAGAGCTCCAGGCGGCTGTCCCAGTGCTCGCCGTCCGGCTCCTCGCTCATGGCGAAGCGCAGCCCCCGCTCACGCGCCCAGTCGAGCAGCTCGCCGGTGACGGCCATGAGGCCGTCGGGGTGGCCGACGTGGAGGGTACGGACGTAACGGCCCGCCGGGAGCACCCCGGCGACGAACTCGCCCTCGCCCGCCACCGGCTCGTGCACCGGCACCCCGGCCTCCACCACCAGGTCGCCGTCCAGGTCGATGACCAGGTAGCGAAAGAACGGCCCGCCGGCGGGCGGCGTGCCCCGCTCGGCCAGCCGGCCGTACAGCTCGCCGATCCGGTCGGCGACCAGGTGGAAGGTCGTCATGGTGATGGTCTTGCGGATCCCGAGGTAGTGACGCTCGGGACACTCGATGATCTCTGGCATGTTTTCCTCCTTCACCCATTACTACGAATCGGCGCCCCGGAACTCATCGGCGAGTCCGAAGAAGGGGAACAGCCCCGGGTCCAGGTACGTGGTGATGCCGGTGATCAGGCCGCCCGCCGTCTCGACGAGCACGAGCGCGAACGGCCGGCCCTCCAGATACTGCCCGTACGCGGGCCGCCCGTTGGCGGCGGTGCGCACCAGGCGCGAGCCCTCGCAGGGCGCCCCGGCGGCGGCCAGCACCCGGCGGACGTCCTCGCGCCCGCGCAGCCACCAGGCGAACGGCGGCATCGACGAGGTGGCGTCCTCGTGCAGCAGCGCGACCAGCGTCTCGACGTCGTAGCGCTCGAAGGCGTCGACGTAGCGGGCGAGCAGCTTCTCGTCCACGGCGTCGTCACCCGGCTCGGTGACGGGCAGCGCGGCGCGGGCGCGCTGGAGGGCGCTGTTGACCGCCGCGACGCCGGCGCCGAGCAGGCCGGCCACTTCGGCCGCCGACCAGCCCAGCACGTCGCGCAGGATCAGCACGGCCCGCTGCCGGGGCGGCAGGTGCTGCAACGCCGCCACGAACGCCAGCCGCACGCTCTCCCGCGACACCGCCAGCTCGGCCGGGTCCAGCAGCCGGTCGGGCACCGGGTAGACCCATGACTCGATCGGCAGCGGCTCCCCCAGGGTCGTGCCCGGCTCGGCGGCCGGGCCCAGGCCGGCGGCGAGGGCCCGGCGCCGGCTGCCGCGCAGCATGTCGAGGCAGACGTTCGTGGCGATGCGGAACAGCCATGCCCGCAGCGACCCCCGGAGCGGGTCGAACCGGTCACGGCCGCGCCACGCCTTGGCCAGCGTCTCCTGCACCGCGTCCTCGGCCTCGTACACCGAGCCGAGCATCCGGTAGCAGTAGCCGGTCAGCTCAGCGCGGTGGCCGTCCAGGTCCATGTGGTTCGATCCCGATCTGCAGTTCCGTCACCCACTCGGCCAGGTCGTCCGGGCAGTGCAGGTAGACCTCGCGGCCCAGGTCGAGCGCGCGGTGGCCGTTGTCCTCGATCCAGTGGGCCAGCTCCTGGTAGGTGGTGCCGACCTGGTCCATCGAACCATGGTGGATGACCGTCGCCGCGACCGGCAGCCGGGGCAGGTCCACGACCTGGAGCCCGTCGTGCTCGCCGGGCCAGGCCGCGACGGGGAAGGCGGCGTGCGTCAGCACCGTCCCGTCCTCGCGGGCCTGGTAGTGGGCGATGCCCGGGCCGGCGATCGGCAGCCCGGCGGCCTCCAGCCGGTCGCAGAGCTCCTGGTAGAGCGGCTGGATGACGGGCCCGACGTGCTCGGGCCCGTAACTGGCGGCCATGCCGCTGAGCTGGGCGACCCGGACCGGGGCCACCTCCTTGACGATGACCTCGACGGCCCCCATGCGGCCCTCGGTCTCGATGCTGCGCAGTCTCGACTCGACGCCGCGCAGCCTGGCCAGGTCGGCGCTGATGCGCGCCTCCAGCTCGGCGCGGCGCAGCCGGACCATCCCGTGCAGCTCCTCGGTGCTCACCTTGTCATCGAGGATCGTCTTGACCTGCTCCAGCGTGAAGCCGAGGTCCTTGAGCGCGACGAGCCGGTTGAGGCGCGCGAGCTGGGCGGCCTGGTAGGAGCGGTATCCGGTGGCCGGGTCCACGTGCGCGGGCCGCAGCAGCCCGATCGCGTCGTAGTGCCGCAGCATGCGCACCGACACGAGCCCGAGCCTGGCGAAGTCTCCGATGCTGAACATGACCTCTCCAGATGTACGGCCTCACACGGTGTCAGAGTCCACCTCTACAGGTTATGCTGCGAAATATCACCGTAACCGAACGTTCGGTAGGTCCCATGAAGACTGCCCGGGATGTCGATGCCGGCCTGCGGATCAGGGCGGCGGCCGTGCGGCTGTTCGCCGAGCAGGGCTACGCCGCCACGAGCGTCAGGGACCTGGCCAGGGCCGTCAACCTCACCAACGCCGGCGTCTACCACCACGTTTCCAGCAAGGAAGCCCTGCTCGCCGACCTGATGGAGGCCGGGCACCGGGGCCTCATCGACGCCACCCGCCGCCTCCTGGCCGGCGTCGGCGGCCCGGCCGAACGGCTGGCGCTGCTCATCGGCTCACTGACCGCCATCCACGCGCTCAACCCCATGACGACCCGGGTCATGGACGGCGAACTGCGCTCGCTCACCCCCGGCGGCGCTGCCCACGACGAGATCATCGCCCTCCGCGACGCGTACGAGGACTTCTGGCGGCAGGCGCTGGCCGACGGCGTCGCGGCGGGCGTGTTCCGGGTCGCCGACCAGAAGCTGACCCGCCTGGCCCTGATGTCGATGTGCACGGGCACCAGTGAGTGGTATCGCCCCGACGGCGACTCCACGCTGGAGCAGGTGTGCGCCGAGTTCGTGGCGATCGGCCTGGCCGCCGTCCGCGCACCCGGACTGTCCCTGCTGCCCGACTTCTCCCTGCTGCCCGACTTCCCCTGGGAGCCGCCGCATGGCTGACCGTCGCTCCGATGTTCCCGACACCGTCCCCGCCCTGGTCCGGTGGGCCGCCGCCCGCTTCGGTGACCGTGAGTTCCTCCGCTTCCCCGACGTCTCGCTGAGCTTCGCCCAGGTGGACGCGGAGAGCGACCGGCTGGCCGGGGCCCTGGCCGCCACCGGCGTCCGGCCCGGCGACCGGGTCGCCGTCATGCTGGACAACGTCCCGGGCTGGCCGCTGAGCTGGCTGGCCGTCCTCAAGGCCGGGGCCGTCACCGTCCCGGTCAACGTCCGCTACCGGGCGGCCGACCTGGAGCACGTGCTCCGCGACTCGGGCGCCGTCGCCACCGTGACCAGCGCGGAGCACGCCGGGCACGTCTCGCGCGGCGGCCACGTGGTGCACACCCTGGACGCGCTCACCGGCTCCCACCCCGCCCCCGAAATATCGCCCAGCCCGAACGATGTGGCGAATTTTCAGTACACGTCGGGGACCACCGGCTTCCCCAAAGCCTGCATGCTCACCCACGCCTACTGGTTACGCACCGCCCGGGTCGTCGCCGACCTGGTCGACCTGCGCGACGACGACGTGATGCTGATCGCCCAGGCGTACTCCTACATGGATCCCCAGTGGACGACCCTGCTGTGCCTGATGGGCGGCATCCCGCAAGTCGTCCTCCCCCGCTTCTCCGCCTCCGGCTTCTGGCGCTCGGCCCGCGAGCACGGCGCGACGCTCACGTACGTGCTGGGCACGATGCCCATGCTCATGTACAAGCAGCCGCCCGACCCGCTGGACCGGCACAACAGGATGCGCCTCGTGCTGTGCTCGGGCATCGCCCCGCGCCTGCACGCCGCCTTCGAGGAGCGCTGGGGCGCGCCCTGGCGGGAGCTGTACGGGTCCACCGAGAGCGGCCCGGACCTGCTGTCCGCCCCGGACGCCCGCGACCAGGTCGGCACCGGCTCGATGGGCCTGCCGCCGCCCGGCAAGGAGGTCACGCTCGACGAGGAGACGGGCGAGATCCTGGTGCGCGGCGAGCCGATGATGACCGGCTACTGGAACCACCCGGAGGCCACCGCGCACGCCTTCCGCGGCGGCTGGTACCACACCGGCGACCTGGGCGTACGCAATCCCGACGGGCAGATCCGGCACGCCGGGCGGCTGAAGGACATGGTGCGCCGGGGCGGCGAGAACATCTCCTGCGCCGAGGTCGAGCGGGTGCTGGGCGAGCACCCGGCGGTGCTGAACGTCGCCCTGGTGCCGGTGCCCGACGAGCTGTTCGGCGAGCTGCCCAAGGCGTTCGTCCAGCTCAGGCCGGGCTATGAGGCGAGCGGGCCGACCGCGGCGAGCGTGGCCGAGCACGCCGCGCGGCGGCTGGCCCCGTTCAAGGTGCCGGCGTTCGTCGAGTTCGTCGACGGCTTCCGGCTGACCCCTTCGGCGCGGATCGAGAAGCGCCACCTGATGCGCCCCGACCAGCGGACGGGCGCGTTCCGCGTAACCCTGCCGTCGGACAAGGAGCGAGCATGATCGACGTGACCGTACGGGACGAGGTGGCGGTGATCACCCTCCAGCGGCCCGGGAAGCTCAACGCGCTGACCGCCGGCATGCGGCGGCAGCTCGCCGCGGCGGTGCGCGAGCACGGTGATGGCAAGGCGGCCCGGGGCGTCGTCGTCACCGGCGCCGGGCGGGCGTTCTCGGCGGGCGAGGACATCGACCAGGCCGTCAGGCTGTCGCTGATCGACGAGGTCGAGCTCTTCCACGACCTGACCAGGGCCGTGCTGGAGGCCAGGGTGCCGGTGGTGGCGGCCGTCAACGGGCTGGCCGTGGGCGGCGCGGCGGAGTGGACGCTCTGCTTCGACGCCCGGCTGGGCACACCGTCGGCCGAGTTCTTCCTGCCGGAGAACCACATCGGGCTGTCGATCTCCAACGGCGCCAGCCATCTGCTGCGCCGCCTGGTCGGCGGCCGGGCGCTGGGGCTGGTGCTCGGCTCGGCGCGGCTGAGCGCCACCGAGGCTCACTCGCTCGGCCTGCTGGACCAGGTCGTCGAGGCGGACACGCTGGTCGACACGGCGATCGGCCTGGTGCACCGCTGGACGCTGCCCGGCACGGCCACCGAGGTGCACCTCAGGCTGCTGCGCCCGTCGCTGGAGGAGGT
The DNA here is from genome assembly GCF_019396325.1 of Nonomuraea ceibae. Taxonomy (GTDB): domain Bacteria; phylum Actinomycetota; class Actinomycetes; order Streptosporangiales; family Streptosporangiaceae; genus Nonomuraea; species Nonomuraea ceibae. Next base: position 216,986 of record NZ_JAHKRO010000004.1, on the reverse strand, counting down.
CGAGCGCGCCTTCGCCGCCGAGACGCGGGCCGCCCGCCAGGTCGAGGACTCCGGGATCGCCCGGGCGGGCATGGAACGCTTCGTCAACCGGCGCAGGCGGTGAGCGCGGCCGGTCAGGGCACGAGCAGGGCGGCGACCACCAGCACCAGGGCCACGACGCCGATCGCCAGCGAGTCGTAGGCCCAGGTGGCGCGGGCGGGGCCGGGCTCCTCGTTTCGGATCCTGGCCTTGTCGGCGCGGTCGCTGATCTGCTCGCCCACCCAGTCGGCGTGCGTCTTGCCGGAGAACGCCTGGGCGGCGGCCTGCTCGCCCTTGGTCAGCGTCGGCTCGGTCCTGAACCGGCCGCGCTGCTTGACCGCCTGGCCACGGCGCTGGGCCCTGGCGCGCTCGCGGGCCGAGCTCATCGGGGTCCACAGCCGCAGCACGCGGCCCTCGCCGTGGTCGACGTTGATCGAGTGGGAGACCGTGACCTCCCGCACCGACGCCCACGGCACCACCGTCGTGCGCAGCGGGTTGCGCCCGACCAGCCCCTGCTCGGTGAACACGGTGGCGGGGCGGATGGCGACGACGTAGACGAGCGCGGTGAGCACGCCCAGCACGGCCAGCGCCACCATCGACGCCTTGCCGTTGTAGCGGGCGGTCAGGTCCCACACGTTGAAGGCGACGAACGCCACCCACACCCAGCCGAGCACGAACGCGGTCTTGGACCGGAAGACCTCTTTCACGGCTGCCACTTCAGCCGCGCGAACCCGGGCTTGATCACGCCGTTGATCAGCGCCAGCCGCTCGTCGAACGGCAGGAACGCGGACTTCATCGCGTTGACCGTGAACCACTGCAGGTCGTCCCACCCGTAGTCGAACGCCTCGACCAGCTTGGCGAACTCCCGCGAGACGGTCGTGGAGCTCATCAGCCGGTTGTCGGTGTTGACCGTGACGCGGAAGTGGAGCCGGCGCAGCAGCCCGATCGGGTGCTCGGCGATGGAGGCGGCGGCCCCGGTCTGCAGGTTGGAGGTGGGGCACATCTCCAGCGGGATGCGCTTGTCGCGCACGTAGGCGGCCAGCCTGCCGAGCTTGGCGGAGCCGTCGCCGGCCACGGTGATGTCGTCGATGATGCGCACGCCGTGGCCGAGCCGGTCGGCGCCGCACCACTGGATGGCCTGCCAGATCGACGGCAGCCCGAACGCCTCGCCGGCGTGGATGGTGAAGTGCGCGTTCTCCCGCTGGAGGTATTCGAACGCGTCGAGGTGGCGCGTGGGCGGGTAGCCCGCCTCGGCGCCGGCGATGTCGAACCCGGCCACGCCCACGTCGCGGTAGCGCACGGCCAGCTCGGCGATCTCCATGGAGCGGACCTGGTGGCGCATCGCGGTCAGCAGCGTGCCGATGCGGATGCCGCGCCCTTCGGAGCCCTGCCGGAACCCGTCCAGGACGGCCTGGACGACCTGGTCGAGGCTCAGCCCGCGGGTGGTGTGCTGCTCGGGCGCGAAGCGCACCTCGGCGTAGACGACGCCGTCGTCGGCCAGGTCGGCCGCGCACTCGGCGGCCACCCGCACCAGCGACTCGCGGGTCTGCATGACGCCGACGGTGTGGGCGAACGTCTCCAGGTAGCGCTCCAGCGACCCGGAGTCGGCCGCCTCCTCGAACCAGCGCCGCAGCTCGTCAGGGTCGTCGGCCGGCAGCCGGTCGTAACCGCTCTCGCGCGCCAGCTCCACGATGGTCTCAGCCCGGAGACCACCGTCGAGATGGTCGTGCAGCAGCACCTTGGGCGCGCGCCGGATCTCCTCGTACGTGGGGCTCATCCGCCCATGATATGGGGCTAGGAGTCGCGGTTGACGGACTCGGGGCTGAAGGCGGGCAGACAGACCGCGATGTATTCGGCGCCCTCGTCGCCGGTGCTGTAGCGGATCTTCTCGCCCGGCTCGGTCACGAGCGTCTGCCCGGCCGTCACCTCGGTGACGCCGCCGTCGTGCTCGACGCGGACGGTGCCGCGCAGGACGACGGTGTATTCGGTGAAGGCGGGCGTCTGGGCGGGCTCGTCCCAGCCGGGCGGGGCGACCATGTGCGCGATGGAGACGGCCTCGTCGCCGCTGTTGACGCGGCCGACGTGCTCGTCGATGGTCTTGCCGCCGGGCACCGGGATCCGGGTGGGTCCTTCGATCTTTCTCACCACGAGGTCAGTGTCGCACGTCCACGACCAGACGGCTGGGCCCGGAGTATTCCTTCACGCGGAACGCCGTGCGCCCCGGCATGATCAGCGCGATGCCGACGCGGCCTTCGAAGTCGCCGGTCTTGACGATGCGGGTGACGGCCTCCAGCGACCCGGCGTCGGGCCCGTCGGTCCAGGTGGGCGTGCCGTCCTCGGTGTGCGCGTCGGCGGGGGTGAGCAGCAGGTGCAGGGCCAGCCCGCCGCCCAGGTCGATGGGGGTGCCGGAGCCGTCCTGGACGAGTTCGTCGGCCCACTGGGCGGTGTAGCCGGGCAGCGAGCCGGCGAAGTCGACGACCACCCGGTCGAACCCGTCGTGGCGCCCGGCGCGCACCCCGGTGACGAGCGCGGGCTGGGCCCCGGCGCGGTCGACGGCCACCTCGGAGGTGCTGGTCGGCAGGTCGGCCGCGGCGGACGTGGCCGTCGCCGAGCTCCCCTGGCTCGACGGCGGCTCCACGGTGGCCGTGCCCGTGCCCCGCGCGCCGCACGCCACGAGCATCAGCCCGCACACGCACGCCGCGGCCGCCCTCAATCCCGGTGACGCGTTCATGCCACCAAGATTCCCGGGGACGGCCGCGCGAAGCTCGCACCGATAACGGATCGGCATGGGCCGACGTCAGGCGAATGTCCGGGTCACACCACCTCGTACGCTTTCGCCTCGGGCACGGCGGCGGCCCGCTTGCGGTCGCGCAGTCCAGCGGCCGAGAGGGCCAGCCCGGCGACGGCCAGCAACAGGGAGACGAGGATGGCCGCGCGCAGCGAGCCGATGGAGATCTCGCCGCCGCCGGAGGTGAGCACCGCGGTCACCACGGCGAGCACGATCGCGCCGCCGACCTGGCCGGAGGTGTTGAGCAGCCCGGAGGCGAGGCCCTGCTCGTCGTCGGAGACGCCGTTGGTGGCCTGGATGTTGAGGGCCGGGAACGACAGCGCGAACGCGATGCCGAGCAGCAGCATGCCGGGGATGACCAGGGTGAAGAGGCCGGGCGTGCGGGAGATGCCGAGGAACATCGCGTAGCCGCCGGCCAGCGCTGCCGCGCCGACGACGATGAGCTTGCCGGTGCCGAACCGGTCGGCGAAGTCGCCCATCTTGGTCGAGGTGACCGCCACGAGCAGGCCCGCCGGCAGGAACGCCAGCGCGGTGCCGAGCGCGGACCAGCCGAGCAGGTTCTGGAAGTACTGCATGGCGACGAACTGGAAGGCCACGTACGAGCCCATGAGGACGACGAGCCCGAGGTTGGCCCGCACGAGCGGCCCGGAGCGGAGGATGCCGAGGCGGACGAGCGGGTGCTTGAGCCTGAGCTCGGTGAGCACGAACAGGCCGAGCAGGGCGGCGACGGCGACCAGCGAGCCGATCGTGCGGACGGAGGACCAGCCGGCTTCCGGCGCCTGGACCACGGTGAAGACGAGCAGCAGCATCGAGGCGGTGATCAGCACGGCGCCGATGAGGTCGTGGCCGCCATCGGCGCGCTCCTCGGCGTTGCGCGGCAGCACCTTGATCGCGGCGATCAGCGCGATGACGGCGACGGGAACCGGCATCAGCATCGTGAGGCGCCAGTCGAGCTGGGTGAGCAGTCCGGAGAACACCAGGCCGAGCGAGTAGCCGCTGGCGCCGCAGGCGGTGAAGATGCTCAGTGCCTTGTTGCGCAGCGGTCCTTCCGGGAACGTGGTGGTGATGATCGACAACGCGGCCGGGGCGGTGAAGGCCGCGCCGACGCCCTTGATGAAGCGGGCGGCGATGAGCAGCGCCCCGTCGTTCACCAGGCCACCCAGCAGCGACGCCACGGCGAAGACCGCCAGTGCGACCAGGAACACCCTGCGCCGCCCCAGCAGATCGGCGGTCCTGCCCCCGAGTAGAAGAAGACCGCCGTATCCGAGCACGTAGCCGCTGACAACCCACTGCAGAGAAGAGGTGGAGAGCCCCAGCTCGTGCTGGATGGAGGGCAGCGCCACGCCGACCATCGACACATCCAGGGCGTCAAGGAAGATCACTGCGCAGAGCACGGCGAGCGCGCTCCACCGGGTGGAGGAAGAGGACATGGACGGAAAGATTACATGCACTCGCATCTAATGCAAGTGCATTTAATTCCATTGCATGATTTTTCGCCTAGTGGTAACCTCCGCGTCATGGACGAGGCGCACGTGGTCGGCACCTGGCATTACGTCCTGGCGAAGCACGCCAAGGCGATGTGCATGCTGGAGCGGGAGCTGGGCGACAAGCACGGCCTGGGGCCCAGCGAGTTCGAGGTGCTCGACCGGATGGTCCACCACGACAGAAAGCTGCGCATCCAGGAGCTGTGCGACGAGGTCCACCTGAGCCAGAGCGCGCTCTCGCGCGTGGTGGCCAGGCTGGAGAAGTCCGCGCTCGTCAGCCGCGGCGCGTGCGACTCCGACCGGCGCGGCGTGTTCGTGTGCATCACCGAGGAGGGCCGCGCCCGGCACGCGGCAGCCCTCCCCACCCAGCGCGCCGTCCTCTCCTCGATCTTCGACGACGCACCGGCGGTGTCCGTCTAGGCGGTGATCCGGTCGATGATCAGCGGCAGGGTCTCCCCCGCGGCCGGTCCGACCTCGTAGCCGCCGCGCAGCGCCTCCAGCGCCCGCTCGAAGCGGCTCGTCTCGTCGGCGTGCAGCGTGAGCAGCGGCTGCCCCGCCCTGACCAGGTCGCCCGGCTTGGCGTGCAGCGTGATGCCCGCGCCCGCCGACACCGGGTCCTCCTTGCGCGCCCGGCCCGCGCCGAGCCGCCAGGCCGCCAGCCCGACCGCGTAGGCGTCGAGCCGGGTGAGCACCCCAGACTCCGGGGCGTCCACCGTCATCGTCTCGGCCGCGCGCGGCAGCAGCGCGTCCGGGTCGCCGCCCTGGGCGCCGACCATCGTCCGCCAGGCGTCCATGGCCGACCCGTCACGCAGCGCGTCGGCGGGGTCCTTGCCCGACACCCCGGCGGCCTCCAGCATCTCCCTGGCCAGCCGTACGGTCAGCTCCACGACGTCGGACGGCCCGCCGCCCGCCAGAACCTCGACCGACTCCTCGACCTCCAGGGCGTTGCCCACGGCCCGGCCCAGCGGCCGGTCCATCGCGGTCAGCAGCGCGACCGTGCGCACGCCCGCGTCGGTGCCCAGCGCCACCATGGTCTCGGCCAGCTCGCGGGCCCGCTCCGGCGTCTTCATGAACGCGCCCGAGCCCACCTTGACGTCGAGCACCAGCGACCCGGTGCCCTCGGCGATCTTCTTCGACATGATCGACGAGGCGATGAGCGGGATGGACTCGACCGTGCCGGTGACGTCACGCAGCGCGTACAGCTTCTTGTCGGCGGGGGCCAGCCCGGAGCCGGCGGCGCAGATCACCGCGCCGGCCGCGCGCAGCACGCCGAGCATCTCGTCGTTGGACAGCGACGCCCGCCAGCCCGGGATCGACTCCAGCTTGTCCAGCGTGCCGCCGGTGTGGCCGAGGCCGCGGCCCGACAGCTGCGGGACGTACGCGCCGCAGGCGGCGACCAGCGGCGCCAGCGGCAGCGTGATCTTGTCGCCGACACCGCCCGTGGAGTGCTTGTCGGCCGTCGGCCGGTCCAGCTCCGACCAGTCCATGCGCTCGCCGGAGCGGATCATGGCCTGCGTCCAGCCGGCGATCTCGCGCCGGTTCATGCCGTTGAGCAGGATCGCCATGGCCAGCGCCGACATCTGCTCGTCGGCGACCTCACCGCGCACGTAGGCGTCGATCACCCAGTCGATCTGGGCCGCGCTCAGCTCGCCGCCGTCGCGCTTGGCGACGATGACCTCGATCGCGTCCATCACGCCATCCTGGACAGGTCGACGGGGCCGAACGCGTACGGCAGGATCCGCGCCATCGGCAGCGGCCCGTCGACGGTCTCGACCAGCAGGTCGTCACCGCCGAACTCGTACAGGAGCTGCCGGCAGCGCCCGCACGGCATGAGCAGCTCGCCGTGGCCGTCCACGCAGGTGAAGGCCACCAGCCTGCCCCCGCCGGACGCCTGGAGCGCCGACACCAGCCCGCACTCCGCGCACAGGCCCACCCCGTAGGAGGCGTTCTCCACGTTGCAGCCCGTGACGATCCGCCCGTCGTCCACCAGGGCGGCGGCGCCCACGGGGAACTTGGAGTAGGGCGCGTAGGCGTGGCGCATGGCCTCCGCGGCCTCCGCGCGCAGCGCCTCCCAGTCGATGCTCAATGCTGCTCCCCCCGTCGATAGATCACGCCGTCGGCCTTGGGCATGCGCAGCCGCTGCGACGCCACCAGGAGCACGAGCAGGGTGAGCACGTGCGGCGTGATGAACACGAACTCGTTCGGCAGCCTGTCGACGGTCAGCCACAGCCAGATCAGCACGACCATGCCGGCCGCGGCGGCCGCCATCGTCGTGTACTCGCGGGCGGACTGCCCGGCCGTCAGCATCCGGCGGGCCCTGACGATCAGATAGATCAGCAGCAGGATCGCGCCGAACAGCAGGAACGAGGTGACCGCGCCCTGGCTGCGGAGCTGGAGGGCGTCGGCGTAGCCGAACAGGGCCGCGCCCGTGGCCAGCCCGCCCGGCCGCCAGTTGCCGAAGATCATGGCGGCCAGGCCGATGAAGCCCCGGCCCGCCGACTGCCCCTCGACGTACTTGTCGCTGACGAACACCAGGAACACGCCGCCCAGCCCGGCGAACGCGCCGGAGATGACCACGGCCAGGTACTTGATCCGCAGGACGTTCACGCCCAGCGACTCGGCCGCCCACGGGTTCTCGCCCGCCGAGCGCAGCCGCAGCCCGAACGCGGTGCGCCAGAGCACGAAGAACGTCAGCGGCAGCATCAGCACGGCCAGGATCACCAGCACGTTGACGTCGTGGGTGAGCCCGCGCAGGATGCCGGCCACGTCGGAGAGCAGGAACCAGTGCGTCTTCTCCAGCGAGCCCAGCCAGTCGGGCCCGTCGGACAGCAGGGGCAGGCTGAACTCCCACGCCTCCCCCGAGACCGGCGGCGAGGTGGTGATGCCGGCGCCCGCCTGGTTGGCCGGGGAGCCCTCCTTGTAGAGGACCTCCGACAGGAAGCGGGTGACGCCCGGCCCGAGCAGGTTGATGGCGACGCCGCTGATGATGTGGTCGACGCCGAACGTGACGGTCGCGATGGCGTGCAGCAGGCCGCCGAGCGCGCCCGCGATCAGCCCGGCCAGCAGCGCGGCCACCGGACCCCACTGGTAGCCGGCCCAGCCGGCGAACCAGGTGCCGAGCACCATCATGCCTTCGAGGCCGATGTTGACCACGCCCGCCCGCTCGGCCCAGAGGCCGCCGAGCCCGGCCAGCCCGATCGGCACCGAGAACAGCAGCGCCGCCCCGATCACGCCGGAGGAGGTGATGTCGTCGGTCCCGGCGATGATCCGGACCAGCGACATCAGCATGAGCAGCAGCGCGACGCCGATCAGCGCCAGGTGGTATTTGCGGATCCTGCTCGATCCGGCGAGGGTGGTCATGCGCTCACCTTTCCGAGCTCTCGCGCCGCGCGCCGTTCCTCGCGCCGCAGCGCGATCCTGCTGGTGATCTCGTTGGCGATGACCACGAGGAGCACGATGGTGCCCTGCATGATCGTGATCACGGAGGGCGGCACCTCGGCGAACTGCAGCGGCCCCTGGGCCCGGTCCAGGAAGGCGAACAGGAGCGCGGCCACCGCGATGCCCCAGGGGCTGTTACGGCCCAGCAGCGCGACCGCGATGCCGAGGTAGCCGAGGCCGGGGGTGAAGTTGGTGCCGAAGGCGTGCTGGTCGCCGAGGATCTCGGGCAGGCCGATCAGTCCGGCGATGCCGCCGGAGAGCACCATGGCGGAGATGACCATGCGCTTCGGGCCGATGCCGGAGGCGAACGCGGCCGTCGGGTTCAGGCCGCTGGCCTTGACGTCGAAGCCGAACTTGGTCCGCTCCAGCACCACCCAGAGGGCCACGCCGACGACGACGGCCACGAGCAGGAAGCCCCACACGCCGCCGCCGCGTGGCGCGGGCAGGCCGACCGCCTCCAGCAGCCAGTTCATGTTCGGGAACCAGGCCGACTCGGGCAGGACCGGGGTGGTCGTGGTGAGCTGCCCCTTGGCGCGCTCGCCGGCGAAGGGGCCGCGGACGAGGAAGGCCGCCAGGTTGATCGCGATGTAGTTCAGCATGATCGTGGAGATGACCTCGTTCACCCCCCGGGTCACCTTCATCACGGCCGGGATCAGCGCGTAGAAGCCGCCGACGGCCGCCGCCACCACGATGATCACCGTGATCTGGATCGGGGCGGGAGCCACGAACGTCGAGCCGACGTAGGCGGCGCAGACGGCCGCGATCCGGTACTGGCCCTCGACGCCGATGTTGAAGAGGTTCATGCGGAAGCCGACGGCCACCGCCAGACCGGCCAGGAACAGCGGCACGGCCCGGTTCAGCATCCGGGCGATGCTGTTGGACACCGAGCTTTCCCGCGCGCCGAAGTCGAAGAACGCGGCGAGCGCGTCGCCGGGGTTCGCCCCGGCCGCGACGATCGCCACGCTGCTGATGCCGATGGCCACCAGGATGGCGATGATCGCGCCCGCCACGGTGAGCAATGCCCGATAGAGCCCTGCGGGCATCACGTCTCCTTCGTGCCGGTGATGGCGCCGGTCATGTATCCGCCCAGCCGTTCCGGGGTCACGTCGGACGGGTCGAGGCGGGCCACGAGCCGTCCCCGGTAGATGACCTGCAGCGTGTCGGACAGCCCGATCAGCTCGTCGAGGTCCGCCGAGATGAGCAGCACGGCCAGCCCGGCCGCGCGGGCCTCGCGCAGGTGGTCCCAGATGGCGGCCTGCGCGCCCACGTCGACGCCGCGGGTCGGGTGGGCGGCGATGAGGAACTTCGGCTCGCCGCTCATCTCGCGGCCGACGATGAGCTTCTGCTGGTTGCCGCCCGACAGCGCGAGCGCCAGCGTGTCGACGCCGGGCGTGCGGACGTCGTACGTGTCGACGATGCGCTGGGTGTCGGACCTGGCGGCCCGCCGGTTGATCCAGATGCCGGAGCGGGACGGCCGCCTGGTCTGGTGGCCGAGCACCCGGTTCTCCCAGAGCGACGCCTCCAGCAGCAGGCCCTGCCGGTGGCGGTCCTCCGGGATGTAGCCGATGCCGGCCTCGCGCCGCCTGAGCGTGGACCAGGCGGAGATGTCCTGCTCGGCGAGCTCGACGGCGCCGCTCACCGGGCGCATGCCCATGATGGCCTCGATGAGCTCGGACTGGCCGTTGCCCTCGACCCCGGCGATGCCGAGGATCTCGCCCTTGCGGATGTCGAACGACACGTCGTCCAGGAGCGCCCGCCCGTCGGCCTCCAGGGTCAGGTGGGACACGCGCAGCGCGACCGTGTCGGTCACCGTGGACTCGCGCGTCTCGGGCGTGGGCAGCTCGCTGCCGACCATGAGCTCGGCGAGCTGCCGGGCGGTCACGTCGGCCGGGTCGACGCTGGCGACGGTGGTGCCGCGCCGGATCACGGTGATCGCGTCGGCGATGCTGAGCACCTCGTCGAGCTTGTGGGAGATGAAGATGACGGTGAGGCCGCCGGCCGTGAGCTCGCGCAGGTTCTCGAAGAGCTCCTCGACCTCCTGTGGCACGAGGACCGCGGTCGGCTCGTCGAGGATGAGGATGCGCGCGCCCCGGTAGAGGACCTTGAGGATCTCCACGCGCTGGCGGTCGCCGACGCCGAGGTCCTCGACCAGCCGGTCGGGGTCGACGCGCAGCCCGTGGCTCTCGGCGAGCTGGTTGATCCGCGCCCGCGCCCGGCCCGCGTCGAGCATGACGCCGGCCTTGCGCGGCTCGGCGCCCAGGACGATGTTCTCCAGCACGGTGAAGTTGTCGGCCAGCATGAAGTGCTGGTGCACCATGCCGATGCCGGCGTCGATGGCGTCGCTCGGGGTGCGGAAGGCCACCTCCCGGCCGTTGACCTTGATGGTGCCCTCGTCCGGCTTCTGCATCCCGTACAGGATCTTCATCAGGGTCGACTTGCCGGCGCCGTTCTCCCCGACGATCGCGTGCACCGTGCCGGGTTGGACGGTGATGCAGATGTCGTGGTTGGCCACCACGCCGGGGAAGCGCTTGGTGATGCCCTCCAGTTGTACGGCGGGCGTCTCGGCGTTCATCGGCCGCTCATTCGGTTTCTCCTAGAGCCTGGCAGATATGCCCGAGGGCCCGGGTCTCGGGACTCGGGCCCTCGGTCGATGGTTCCTACCCAGGTTACGGCTTGGCCGGAACCGTGATCTTGCCGTCGACGATGTCCTTCTTGGCAGCGTCGATCTTGTCCTGGATGTCGTCGATCTCGCCGCCGGTGGTGGACAGGCCCACGCCGTCGACCTTGAGGTCGTAGACGATGTCGCTGCCGCCCTTGGCGCCGCCCTGGAACGCCTTGATGTACTCGAAGACGCCGACGTCCACGCGCTTGAGCATCGAGGTCATGATGACCTCCTGCAGCTCGGGCTCGGTGACGGTCTGGCGCTGGTCGGAGTCGACGCCGATGGCCTTCTTCTTGGCCGCGGCAGCCGCCTGGAACACGCCCAGGCCGGAGTCACCGGCGGCGTGGTAGACGACCTCGGCGCCGTCCTGGAACATCTTCTCGGCCGCGACCTTGCCCTTGTCGGGGGCGCGGAAGCCGGTGAAGTCGCCGTCGGGCGTCAGGTACTTGACGTCGATCTTGGCGTCGGCCTTGACCGACTTGACGCCGGCCACGAAGCCCGCCTCGAACTTCTTGATCAGGTCGTTCTCGACGCCGCCGACGAAGCCGACGTGGCCGCTCTTGGCCTTGGTCGCCGCGGCGACGCCCGCCAGGTAGGAGCCCTGCTCCTCGGCGAACAGCAGGCCGGTGACGTTGGCCGCGTTCGAGGCCGAGTCGACGACCGCGAACTGCACGTCCGGGTTCTCCTCGGCGGCCTTCTTGATGTCCTCGCCGTAGGCGAAGCCCACGCCGATGATCGGGTTGTAGCCCGCGTCGACGAGCTGGGTCAGCAGCTCGGCGCGGTTGGAGCCGTCGGCGGCGGGGCTCAGTTCCTTGATGTCGGCGCCGAGCTCGGCCTTGGCCTTCTCCAGGCCGGCGTAGGCGGCGTCGTTGAACGACTTGTCACCGCGACCGCCGATGTCGAACGCGAGGCCGACCTTCAGGCCGCTCGCCGCCGGAGCGTTGGTCTCCGTGCCGGGCGACGTGCTCGCCGTGGTCTCCCCGCCCGTGCTGCCACCACCACAAGCCGCGGCCGCCATGAGCATGGCACCGGCCAGCGTGCCGGTCGCCAACCTGCCGAATCGCTTGCTGAGCAAGGCGACTCCCTTCCATTTCCCCGCCGTCGAACTTCATCGCAGGCGCGAAGAAACGTACGGCAACCCTGCACGGAAGATAGTTGGTTGACCAGGGCATACCAAACCAGCACACAGGGTCGCAACCGCTCCGTTATCGACATCAAGCGCGTCCGTGACCTGATTTCCGGGCCCGTCCGCTCAGGTGGCGGCCGGCAAGCTTTGCCGAATTTTGGGCCTCGCCAGCCGGTGACCGCCGATCGATCATGGCAGGGATTCCCGCCAACCGGCGGAAAAGTCGTCTGGAGCTCTGCCATGCACCCTTGGAAGGCCATCGCCGTGCCGCTGGCCGCGGTCCTCGTCCTGGGACTGACCAGCGGGCCCGTCGCGGCGGACACCCCCGCCATCAGCGTGGAGGGGAACGCCACCCAACCGGTCTTCTCCCGCGCGGACGCCGTCAAACAGACCGTCTTCGTCGAGGTCGAAGGCACCGACAGTGACCACGACGGCCGGCCCGACCGGGTCGCCGTCGACATCCTGCGCCCCAAGGAGACCGACCAGGGGCTCAAAGTCCCCGTGATCATGGAGGCCAGCCCGTACTTCTCCGGCGTCAACGACGTCCCCAACCACCCCGTCGACGTGGACGAGGACGGCAACCCGCTGCCCACGCTGCGCTCGCACGCGGACAAGCTCGCCAGTGAGCCGTTCGCCGGCTACTACGACAACTACTTCCTGCCCCGCGGCTACGCCATAGCCCTGGTCGAGAACGTGGGCAGCGGCCGGGCCACCGGCTGCCCGACCACCGGCGACCGCAACGAGACCGCCGGGCCGAAGGCCGCCATCGACTGGCTCAACGGCCGCGCCAAGGGCTTCGACGCGAACGGCGCCCCGGTCGAGGCCACCTGGTCCACCGGCAAGGTCGGCATGATCGGTGTCTCCTACAACGGCACCCTGCCCAACGCCGTCGCCGCGACCGGCGTCGAGGGACTGGAGACGATCGTGCCCATCGCCGCGATCTCCTCCTGGTACGACTACTACCGGGCCAACGGCGGCGTGCTCGCCCCCGGCGGCTTCCAGGGCGAGGACGCCGACGTGCTCGCCAAGTTCGTGCTGACCAGGCAGGACGGCCAGGCGGTGTGCGGCCCGGTGATCGACGGCCTGGCGGCGGCCCAGGACCGCGTCAGCGGCGACTACAGCCCGTTCTGGGACGCCCGCAACTACCTCAACGACGTGGACAAGGTCCGGGCCAGCGTCTTCCTGGTGCACGGGCTCAACGACTGGAACGTCAAGACCAAGCAGGCCGCCCAGTGGTGGCAGGCCCTGGCCGAGCGGAACGTGCCGCGCAAGATCTGGCTGCACCAGGGCACCCACATGAACCCGTTCAGCCTGCGCACCGCCGAGTGGCTGCGCCAGCTCCACGGCTGGTTCGACCACTGGCTGTACGGGCTCGACAGCGGCGTCATGCGTGAGCCGCAGGCCGACGTGGAGATCGCCGCCGGGCAGTGGGGGCGGCACGCCTCCTGGCCGCTGCCGGGCGCCCACCCGGTGCGGCTGTGGATGGGCTCGGGCGGCAAGCTCGGCCTGCTGCCCCGCCCCTGGTCGGCGCGCGAGTCGTACACCGACCAGAAGACCCGCACGGCCGAGGACCTGGCCGGGACCGCGCCCGCGGCGGACCCGAACCGGCTGGCCTATCTGACGGCCCCGCTGCCCGCCGACGTGCGGATCTCGGGCACGCCGACGATCTCGGTGCGGGCCTCGATGCGCGACGGCGCCACGCCGTACCTGACCGCCCTGCTGGTCGACTACGGGACGGACACGCGGCCCGACGGCAGGCTGGTGCCGACCGGCGAGACGCTCTGCTACGGCCAGGGCGTCCCGGGTGACACCGGCTGCACCGCCCTGCGCACGCTGGGCACGGCGGTGACCCCGTACAAGATCGTCACGCGGGGGTGGCTGGACGTGCGCAACCGGCACCGGGAGGACCGCAGCGAGCCCGTGAGGCCGGGCCGCGAGTACGGCTTCACGTGGGATCTCCAGCCGCAGGACCACCTGTTCAAGAAGGGGCACCGGATCGGCGTGGTGATCATCTCGACGGACCACGACTACACGCTGCGTTACCCGGCGGGCACCAAGGTCACGGTGTCGCCGGGCCGCTCGTCGGTGAAGCTGCCGGTGGTCTTCGGCCGGCTGCCGTGACGGCCCGCCTCAGGCCAGGGCGGAGGTGATCTCGTCCGCGGCCGGGAGGCGGGTGCCCTCGAACAGGGCGGTGAGCGCGGTCGTCGCCATGAGGCGCACGCCCATGGCGATGGCCCGCTCGTCCACGTCGAACGTGCCCTGGTGGATGTCGTAGGTGATGCCGGACTCCGGGGAGCGGGTGCCGAGCCTGGCGAACGCGCCGGGGATCGACTCCAGGTACCAGGCGAAGTCCTCGCCGCCGAGCGACTGCTGGGTGGGCACCACCGCGCCCGGGCCGAGCGCCCGCTGGGCCGCCTCGGTCAGCATCTCCACGCAGCCGTCATCGTTGACCACGGGCGGCACGCCGCGCGTGTAGTCCATCGTCGCCTCGACGCCGTAGGCGCCGGCGACCGACTCCAGCAGCGACTTGATCAGGTCGGGGGCGGCGTGCCAGGCGTTCTCGTCGAGGCAGCGCACGGTGCCCTCGGCCACGCCGTCGTCGGGGATGGCGTTGGCGGCAGAGCCCGCCGACACGCGGCCCCACACGAGGCTGAGCGAGGAGCGCGGGTCGACCCGGCGCGACAGTGCGGCGGGCAGCTCGGTGAGGATCTTGGCGAGCGCGAACACCAGGTCGGCGGTGAGGTGCGGCCTGGCGGTGTGGCCGCCGGGGCCGGAGACCCGGATCGTCAGCTTGTCGCAGGCCGAGGTGATCGGGCCCGACTTGAGGCCGATCTGTCCGACGTCCACGCGCGGGTCGCAGTGCAGGCCGAAGATGCGGTCGACGCCGCTGATGCCGCCCTGCGCCATGACCTCCAGGGCGCCGCCGGGCAGCTCCTCGGCGGGCTGGAAGATCAGGCGCACCCGGCCGGGCAGCAGCCCGGCGGCGGCCTGCTGGGCCAGGAAGAGCGAGGTGCCGAGCAGGACCGTGGTGTGCACGTCGTGCCCGCACGCGTGGCAGGAGCCGGGCACGGTGGAGCGGTAGGGCAGCTCCTTCTCGTCCTGGAGCGGGAGCGCGTCGATGTCGGCGCGCAGTGCCACTGTCGGGCCGTCGCCCCGGCCCACGTCGCAGATCAGCCCGGTGCCGCGCGGCAGCACCGAGGGGACCAGCCCGGCGGCGCTGAGCCGCTCGGCGATCCGCTGCGTCGTGCGGTATTCGGCGAAGGCCAGCTCGGGGTGCATGTGCAGATCACGGCGGAAGGCCACCAGGTCCTGCTCGATCCCCGCCAGGAACGCGTCGAGTTCCCCTCGAAGCTCACGTCCCTGCATCAGTCACCATCCCGTCCCATGCCGTGCGATCACCACTGCCCAACGCCGCACGGCCTAATAGCGCCGTCTTTCGTCATTTGTCCCTCAGTGGCGGCTGTCCGTTCCGAGCAGCTCATCGACACGGGGGCGCGACTCTCCGCCGTCTCCCGAAGAGGGCGGCTTCAGCCGGGAACATGGCGATCAGCCACGGGCCCGGCGATGCTTCGACTTTATCGCTCTCGTGAGCGTTCGCGCCGACAACTACACCAAAAGTTAGCCGCCTGCATGCCCGTAACCACGGGTCGTCACGGACTGTGACCATCCGGCGTGGCCCGAAAATAGTCACAAGGGATCATTAAATCCTGACCCCGAGCCGGGCATCCCAAACGTGCTCCGCCATGACGAATGCTGTCACCTTCTGTCATGGTCATGACACTCCGGCGATTGCTGCATTTGAGAAGAATGCGTGTTTCACTCGCAATATGATCACTAATATCCCGTTCGGGGAGAAGTATGCCAGGTTGAGCATCTTCGAGCCGGGCGAGGGGACCCTGGTGGTCGTACCCTCGCTCTCCCTGCCGCAGGACGAGCTCCGCCGCATCACGGGAGCGCGGTGCTACGAGGAGCGCCTGCTCTTCCTGCTGCTGACCCTGCGCGAGCCCGGGGTCAAGGTGGTCTACCTCTCGTCCGCGCCGATCGACCCGGAGATCGTCGCCTACTATCTCGGCTTCCTGCCCGACCCGGAGGAGGCCGCCAAGCGGCTGGAGCTCATCACCCTCGACGAGCCGCACGCGCAACCGCTCACCAGGACGTTACTGTCGCGTCCCGACGTCATGGACCGGCTGCGGTCCGCGATCGACGACGACGCCTTCATCGTGCCGTTCGTGCTGAGCGAGCTGGAGGAGGAACTCGCCTCGTCACTCAACGTGCCCCTCTACGGCCCGGCCACGGCGCTGGCCTACTACGGCTCCAAGAGCGGCTCGCGCGAGCTCGGCTCGATGGCGGGCGTGCCCATGGCGCGCGGCTTCGGCGACCTGCACACCCTCGCCGAGCTGGAGGACGCCATCGAGTCGCTGCCCGGCGAGCGCGTCATCCTCAAGCTGAACGACGGCTACTCGGGACTCGGCAACGCCATCCTGCCCAAAGGCGACCGCGCCGCGACCAGCTTCTCCGCCGCGGGCGAGACCTGGGAGACGTTCACCGCCAAGATCGCCGAGCGCGGCGCCGTGGTCGAGGAGTTCATCGAGCACCGGCCGCTGTACTTCCCCAGCGCGCTGGCCCGCATCTCGCCCGGCGGGCACCACGAGGTGCTGGCCACCCACGACCAGGTGCTCGGCGGCGCCAACAACGACGTCTACCAGGGCTGCACGTTCCCGGCCGCGCCGGAGTACCGCGCCGAGGTGGGCGCCTCGGCCGACCGGATCGCCGCCATCCTGGCGAGCAAGGGCGCGGTCGGGCTGTTCGGCATGGACTTCTTCGCCATGAAGACCGACGCCGGCTACGCGGCCCTGCTGTGCGAGATCAACCTGCGGATCGGCGGCACCACCCATCCGTACGGGGCAGCCCAGCTCGTCACCGGAGCCCGGTACGACCCGGGCACCGGCCTGCTGATGGCCGGCGACCGGCCCACGTACTACACGGCCACCGACAACTGCTCGGCCGACTGCCTGCGCGGCCGCTCCCCCGGCGAGGTGCTGCGCACCGCCGAACGGCTCGGCCTCGGCTTCGACGCCGCGACCGGCACCGGGAACGTCTTCCACCTGCTCGGCGCCATCCCCGAGCACGGCAAGATGGGCTTCACGACGATCGCCGGCTCCCGTCGTGAGGCCGACGAGCTGCACGCCGCCACCAGGACGGCACTTTGCCGAGCCCCCGCAGGCCGATGATCCCCAGCACGACCGCCAGGATGATGTTGACCGCGATCAGGATGCCGTGCACCACGTAGAAACCGGTGTCGTGGCCGTCCTGAAGGTTGAATCCCAGGTTGATCCACTCGAAGACCATGAACGCGGCGAGCGCGACGAGGAATCCGGCGATCTTTCGTGACATGACCATCTCTCTAGCGTCGTGGGCCGATCTTCGGGGGATGTGTCGGCACATGGGATACAACTCGAAGCTACGCTGAGACCGCCATGTGGACGAAACGGATGCCTGTCACGGCACTCATCGCAGCGGTCGGTCTCGGGGTCATCCTCGCAGGTCCCGCCCAGGCCGACCCGACCACCTCACCGGTGGGCGGTGACGCGCTGGGCGCCAAGGGGCTGGTCAGGCCGGGCGATTTCCGGGCGCCGCCCAAGACCAAGGCGACCTCGTTCCTCATCGCCGACCAGGAGACCGGCCAGGTGCTCGCGGCCAGGAACGCCCACGGCCGCTTCCTGCCGGCCAGCACGCTCAAGATCCTCACCGCGGTCACGCTCATCCCCAAACTGGACAAGGACCTCAAGGTCAAGCCCAGCCGCAACGCCGTCAACCAGGAGGGCAGCGCGGTCGGCCTGCAGCCCAAGCCGATCTACGAGGTCGAGGACCTGTTCAGGGCGCTGATGATGTCCTCGGGCAACGACGCGGCGATGGCGCTGGCCGAGACCAACGGCGGCCTGGCCAAGACCATGGCCGACATGAACGCCGAGGCCAAGCGCCTCCAGGCGAACGACACGGTCGCCATGACGCCCAGCGGGCTGGACAAGCCGGGGCAGAGCAGCTCGGCGTACGATCTGGCGCTCATCGCACGGGCCGGGCTGGCGAACGCTGACTTCCGGCGATATATCAGCACAAAGACCGCCACGTTCCCCGCGCCGAAGAAGCCCTACCAGATCAGCAACCACAACAAGCTGCTCTGGCGCTACAAGGGCATGATCGGCGTCAAGAACGGCTGGACCTCCAAGGCCCACGGCAGCTTCGTCGGCGCGGCCACCCGCGACGGCCACACGATCATCGTGGTCGTCATGCGGCACAAGGGCTACTTCTGGGACGAGGTGGCCGGCCTGCTCGACTGGGGGTTCGCCGCCCGGGGCAAGGTCAGCCCGGTGGGGCAGCTCGTCGACCCGCTGCCCGACCAGCCGCCGGCCCAGGCCGCTCCGGTGACCACCCCGAGCGCCACGCCCAGCGCCGCGCCACCGCCGCCGCTGCTGGACAACGCCGCCGCCAAGCAGACCGGCACCACGCGCACGGTCGGCTCGCTGGTGATCGGCGGCGGGCTGCTGTTCGGGCTGCTCTGGCTCGGCTACGGCATCCGGCGCAGGCGGCGCTCACGCCTGTGACGTCCGGCCCGTCCTGAACGGCATCGGCGTCGGCTCGGGCGGCGGGGCGCCTCCCGCCGTGGCCGTCCACGCGGCCACGTACAGGACGAGCCGGGCCGAGAAGTTGATCCAGATCAGCAGCCCGACCATGACCGCGAACGCGCCGTACAGCGGGTTGCTCAGCGTCTGCGCGAGCAGCAGCGAGGCGAGCTGCTTGAGCAGGCCGAACCCGATCGCGCCGAGCAGCGCGCCCCGGGCGATCACCCGGAACGGCTGGACGGGCCGCGCCACCCAGCCGAGCACGATCACGAACAGCACCCAGTCGGCGCCCACGCTGCCCAGCACGCCCACCACGCCGGTCGCCGCCGTGACCACCGGCGAGCTGTCGCCGAACAGGAAGTTGGCCACGTTCCGCGTCGCCTGCGTGGCCAGCCCGCCGGCCAGCACCGACACGATCAGCGTCACCCCGAGCATGAGCAGCGAGACCAGGTCGCGCAGCTTGCCGAGGAAGAAGTTCAGCGGCGGCGAGGTCGCCATCGTCACCTCGCGCAGCGCCCCCCGCAGCGCGTCCACCGCCCCCAGCCCGGCGTAGAGCAGGCCCAGCAGGCCGATGATCCCGGCGGTCGCCCTGGCCTCCCCGATGCCCGACAGGTCGAGCTCCTCCGACACGCCGGGCAGCCGCTCGGCGATCGCCGCCTCCAGCGCCTGGGTCACCGCCTCGTCGACGGACATCACGTACCCGAGCAGCGCGAACGCCAGCGCGATCAGCGGGAAGAACGACAGGAACGCGAAGTACGTCACCGCCCCGGCCAGCCGGTCGCCGAACGTGGCCTGGTAGCGCTGGACGGTCCTGATCAGGTGGTCGACCGACGGCCGCCGCACCCGCCAGCTCTCCACCGTGCGCCGCCCGCGCGCCTTGGCGGCCGCCACCCGCTCACTCACGATCACCCTGCACTCCTGCCCAGGCGGCCCCCGCTTACGCGGCGACCCGGCTCAACCGGTGAGCGTGATGAGCGTGGTGAGCGGTCGGCCTCGGCGCGGCCGTCGGCTCAGAGCGTCGGCAGGAAGCCCACCCGGTCGCGGACCTCGGCCATCGTCCGCCGGGCCACCGCGCGGGCCCGCTCGGCGCCGGCCGCCAGCAGCTTGTCCAGCTCGGCCTCGTCGCCCAGCAGCTTCTCGGTGCGCTCGCGGATCGGGGTGAACGCCTCGACCACGGCCTCGGCGACGTCCTTCTTGAACGTCCCGTAGCCCTGCCCCTCGTAGCGGGCCACCAGGTCGGGGATCGGCACGCCGGTCAGCGCCGACTGGATCCGCAGCAGGTTGGAGATGCCCGGCTTGTTCTCCTCGTCGAACAGCACCTCCGACCCGGTGTCGGTGACCGCGCGCATGACCTTCTTGCGCAGCGGCCCCGGCTGCTCCAGCACGTCCAGGATGCCGGCCGGGCTGGAGGAGGACTTCGACATCTTCGCCGACGGGTCCTGGAGGTCGGTGATCTTCTCGACCTCCTTGAGGATGTACGGCTCCGGGATCGTGAACGTGTCGCCGAAGCGGTGGTTGAAGCGCTGGCCCAGGTCGCGGGTGAGCTCCAGGTGCTGCTTCTGGTCGGCGCCCACCGGCACGCTGTTGGCCTGGTAGAGCAGGATGTCGGCCGCCTGGAGGATCGGGTAGGTGAACAGCCCGACGCTGGCCGCGCTCTCGCCGTACTTGGCCGACTTGTCCTTGAACTGCGTCATGCGGGCGGCCTCGCCCATGCCCGTCTGGCAGTTGAGGATCCAGGCGAGCTCGCTGTGCTCGCGGACGTGCGACTGCACGAAGACCGTGGCGCGCTCGGGGTCGAGCCCGGCGGCGAGGAGCTGGGCGGCCGCGACGCGGCTGCGGCGGCGCAGCGCGGCGGGCTCGGTCTGCACGGTGATGGCGTGGAGGTCAACCACGCAGTAGAAGGCGTCGTGGGTCTCCTGCAAGGTGACCCACTGCCGGACCGCACCCAGGTAGTTGCCCAGGTGGAAGGAGTCCGCGGTGGGCTGGATGCCGGAGAGTACACGAGGTCTGGCCATAGCAGGCAATTGTGTCAGGAATCAGGTTCGGGCGGCGACTCGACCAGCGAGCGGCGCTTCACCCTTACCCGCGCGATACGCCTGCCGTCGAGTTCCGTGACCGTCAGTTCGAAACCGTGCACCTCGACCCGCTCGCCCAGCTCCGGCACGTGGCCCAGCATCGCCATGACGAACCCGCCCAGCGTCTCGTACGGGCCGTCGGGCAGCCTGATGCCCGTCTCGGTGCCGAAGTCGTTCAGGTTGGTCAGGCCGTCGATCTCGATCTCGCCGGCGGGCAGCACGACCGTGTCGTCCTCGACGTCGTACTCGTCCCTGATGTCGCCGATCAGCTCCTCGACCAGGTCCTCCATCGTGACGATGCCCGCCGTGCCGCCGTACTCGTCGATGACGATGACCATGTGCTGACCCTCGTCGCGCATCTCGCCCAGCGTGGTGAGCAGCCGCTTGGAGGCGGGCACGAACTTGGCCGGCCGGATCGGCACCAGCTCGCTCAGCGGCTCGGTGCGGCCGGTGAGCACCGGGTCCAGCAGGTCCCTGACGTGCACGAACCCGATCACCTCGTCGTAGGACTCGCGGTAGACCGGGAAGCGGGAGTGCGGCAGCCCGGCGGCCAGCACCGCGGCCTCGGCCAGCGGGGTGTCGGCCTCCATGAACTCCACCTCGGTGCGCGGCAGCATGACCTCGCGCAGCTGCCTCTTGCCGGCGGCGAACACCTCGGCGATCAGCTTGCGCTCGTCGGGGGTCAGCTCGGCGTGCCCGACCACCATGTCGCGCAGCTCCTCGGTGGTGACCTCCTCCCGGTCGGCCTTCGGGTTGCCGCCGAGCAGCCGGACGACGCCGTCGGTGGACTTCGACAGCATCCAGATGACGGGCCTCGACAGCGCCGCGATGCGGTCCAGGAACGGCGCGACGACGAGCGACAGTCCCTCGGCGCGTTGCAGGGCGAGGCGTTTGGGGGCCAGCTCTCCGAGCACTAGGGACACGTACGAGATGGCCAGCGTCACCAGCACCAGCGCGAGCACGGGGGCGATGGCGGCGGGCACGCCCCAGCCCTCGAGCACGGGGGTGAGCTGCATGCCGAGCCGGTCGGCGCCGAACGCGGCCGACAGCATGGTGGCGACGGTCACGCCGATCTGCACGGCGGACAGGAAGCGGTTGGGGTCGCGGGCGAGCTTGGCGACGCGCTCGCCGCGGCGGCCCTTGTGCGACAGCTTGCGGACCTGGCTCTCGCGCAGGGAGACCATGGCCATCTCGGCTGCGGCGAAGAATCCGCCCACCAGGATGAAGAGCAGGACCAGGGCGATGTTCGCCGCGACGGTGTCAAACATGGTGTTTGGCAGCGTACTCGGCGGCTTTCCCGCGTATGCTGAACGGCAAGCCGTACAAAATCAAACATATTTCAACGGGAGTGAACATGAGGCTGCTGGTCACCGGAGGCGCCGGATACGTCGGCAGCGTCGTCGCGGCCCAGCTCGTCGAGGCGGGACACGAGGTGACCGTGCTCGACGACCTGTCCACCGGGCACGAGGACGCGGTTCCCGACGGGGCGCGGTTCGTCCGCGCGTCGATCACCGAGGCCGGCGACGCGCTCGACGGGGCGGACGCGGTGCTCCACTTCGCCGCCAAGTCGCTGGTCGGCGAGTCGGTGGAGAAGCCGGGGCTCTACTGGGCCCACAACCTGGGCGGCACGCTGGCGCTGCTGGAGGCCATGCGTGAGCGTGACGTGCGCAAGATCGTGTTCTCCTCGACGGCGGCGACCTACGGGGAGCCGGAGCGCTCGCCGATCGTGGAGAGCGCGCCGACGCGGCCCACCAGCCCGTACGGGGCCTCCAAGCTGGCCGTCGACACGACGCTGACCGCGTTCGCCGCACTGCGCGGGCTGGGCGCGGTGAGCCTGCGCTACTTCAACGTCGCCGGCGCCTACGGCCGCTTCCGCGAGCGCCACGCGATCGAGACGCACCTCATCCCCAACCTGCTCAAGGTGGCGACGGGCGAGCGCGAGTCGATCACCGTGTTCGGTGACGACTACCCGACGGCCGACGGCACGGGCGTGCGCGACTACGTGCACATCCGCGACCTCGCGCGGGCCCACCTGCTGGCGCTCGACGCCTGCGCGGAGGGCGAGCACAAGATCTACAACCTGGGCAGCGGCACCGGGTTCACGGTGAACGAGGTGATCGAGGTCTGCCGCGAGGTCACCGGCCACGAGATCCCGGCCGTCGTCGGGCCGCGGCGGGCCGGCGACCCGGCGGTGCTGGTCGCCTCGTCGGACAAGATCCAGGACGAGCTGGGCTGGAAGCCCGAGCACACGACGCTGCGCGAGATGGTCGCCGACGCCTGGGCGGCGCTTTCCGGCAAATGACTCCTGTCGCGGCGCAATATGTGCTGTGATACCGAAATGTGAGGAGCATTTCACCAAGGGTGACGAAGGCGCTCGCGGTCGTCCTCGTCATGCTGGGCAGCCTGGCCGCCGCCGCGGGCGTGGTCTTCGCCACGCCCGAGCCCGTCAAGGCCGGCTCGCCGTCCCCCTGTCACGCGCCACCCTGACCGCACGAGCACGACCGGCACGAGCACGAGCACGACAAAGGCGCGCACCCCGTCATCCGGGGCGCGCGCCTTCGCGACAGATCAGGTCAGGCCGGGCTGCTCAGATCAGGCCCAGCTCGCGCACCGCGTCGCGCTCCTCGGCCAGCTCGCGCACCGAGGCGTCGATCCGCTCACGCGAGAACGCGTCGATCTCCAGCCCCTGGATGATCTCGTAACGCCCGCCCGCCGAACGCACCGGGAACGACGAGATGAGCCCCTCCGGCACCCCGTAGGAGCCGTCGGACACCACGGCCGCCGACGTCCACTCGGTGCCGTTGACCCAGTCGTGCACGTGGTCGATCGCGGCGTTGGCGGCCGACGCCGCCGACGAGGCGCCGCGCGCCTCGATGATCGCCGCACCGCGCTTGGCCACCGTCGGGATGAACGTCTCGCGCAGCCACTCGCCGTCGACCTGCTCCGCCGCGACCTTGCCGCCCACCTCGGCGTGGAAGAGGTCGGGGTACTGCGTCGCGGAGTGGTTGCCCCAGATCGTCATGTTGCGGATGTCGGAGACCGGCACCTGCAGCTTGGCCGCGAGCTGCGACAGCGCGCGGTTGTGGTCGAGGCGGGTCATCGCCGTGAAGCGCTCGGCCGGCACGTCGGGAGCGTTCTGCTGGGCGATGAGCGCGTTGGTGTTGGCGGGGTTGCCGACCACCAGCACCTTGATGTCGTCGGCGGCGTGGTCGTTGATCGCCTTGCCCTGCGGGCCGAAGATGCCGCCGTTGGCGCCGAGCAGGTCGCCGCGCTCCATGCCCGCCTTACGCGGCATGGCGCCGACCAGCAGCGCGATGTTGGCGCCGGCGAACGCCACGTTGGGGTCGTCGCTGATCTCGATGTCCGACAGCAGCGGGAAGGCGCAGTCGTCGAGCTCCATGGCGGTGCCCTCGGCCGCCTTGACCGCCTGCGGGATCTCCAGCAGGCTCAGCTTCACCGGGACGTCCGGGCCCAGCAGCTGGCCCGACGCGATGCGGAACAGCAGCGCGTAGCCGATCTGACCGGCTGCTCCGGTTACGGTCACCTTGACGGGCGTGGCCATGGCCTTCCCCTAACTCCCGGGTCGATTCGTTGACTTTCGGACTCTACCCGGTCGTCATCCGCAGTCATTCATCGCGGGCACCTTCGACTGCGTGGCGAAGTCCACGGTGCCGAAATGGCGGCCCAGCAGCTTGTGGATCGCCTTGGTCCGGTACATGTCGGCGATCACTCCGTTGATCGCCTTGCACGTCCTGACGTCGCCCTTCCTGAGGCCGACCGCGTAACGCTCCGGGTCGTCGAGCCGCGCGCCCAGCACCTTGTAGCGCTGGCTCTCGCGCGCGGCGAACCCGGCCAGGATCAGGTCCTCGCCGGGCACCGCGTCGATCGCGCCGCTGCGCAGCAGGTCCATGCACTCGGCGTAGTTGCCCGCCGGCACCGACTCGACCTCCACCTTGTCCTGCACCATGCCGACCGTCGGGCTGTTGATCCCGCAGACCCGCTTCCCCTTCAGGTCGGACAGGGCGGCGATCCGCCCCTTGCGCACCAGCACGTCCTGGTAGGCCAGGTAGTACGGTCCGGCGAACGTCACGTCGTCGGCATCGGAGATCGAATAGGTCGCCACCACCAGGTCCACACCGCCCTCGGCCAGCTCCCGCGCCCTGCTCCCCCGCGAGACCGCCACGAACTCCGTCTGCTTCGCGCCGAGCTTGGCCGCGATCTCCTTGGCCAGGTCCACGTCGAACCCCTCGAACCCGCCGTCACGCAGCAGCCCGATCCCCGGCAGGTCGGCCTTCACCCCGATCACGATCTTGCCGGTTCTGCCGACCTTGTCCATCACCGACGCGTACGCCTCCGGCGGCCTGCCGCTGCCCTCGGCCGGGTCGGGGCCCAGCTCGCCCAGCGCCACCGGCCAGCCCTTCCACACCATCGCCGCGACGGCCGCCGCCACCAGCACCAGCGCACCGGCCAGCACCGCCCACCGGGCCCCGCGCCCGCCCCGCACCGGCGCCCCGCCGTCCACGGGGAGCTGGAACGCGCCACTGCCCGTCCCCCCGCCCTCCGGGCGCGGCGGGCTCTCGGCCACCCCGGCACTCTCGGCCCCGCGGTAGGCGACCTCCCCCGACGGCGTCGCGGAGGCGCCGGCGTGGCTCGTACCGGATGTCCGCACGGCGCTCGCGGGCGCGGCCGTGACGCCCGTGGTGCGTGACACGCGCATGAACGGCGTCGTGTCGTCGCTGGCCACCTGGACGCCCCGGTTGAGCACGTCCGTGGACGCCCCCACGTGCTCCGGCTGCCCGAGCAGCCGCAGCAGGATCTGGTCCGCCGACGGCCGCTCGCCCGGCGACTTGGCCAGCGCCGACCGCACCACCCCGCGCAGCGGCTCGGGCAGCATCCCCACGTCCACCTCGTGGTTGAGGATCTTGTTGAGCACCGTCGCGATGGAGTTGCCGTCGAACACCGACTGCCCGGTGGCCGCGAACGCGATCGTCGCCCCCCAGGCGAACACGTCCGTGTAAGGCCCGACGTCGTCGCCGGCGATCTGCTCGGGCGCCATGTAGGCGGGGGTCCCGATGGCCCGGCTGGTGATGGTCCCCGTCGAGTCGATGATCCGCGCGATGCCGAAGTCGACCACGCGCGGCCCGTCGGAGGCGATCAGCACGTTGTCGGGCTTGAGGTCGCGGTGCACGATCGAGGCGTGGTGGATCGCGACCAGCGCGGTCGCGGTGCCGATGGCCAGCCGGTCCAGCACGGTCCCGCGCAGCGGCCCGTCGCTCTCGACGAGCTCGCGCAGCGGCCGCCCGTCGATGTACTCGCTGGCGATGTACGGGGTGTCGCCGTCGAGGTCGGCCTCCATCACCCGCGCCGTGCAGAACGACGCCACCCGCTGCGCCGCCTTCAGCTCCCGCGCGAAGCGCGACCGGGCGACCGTGTCGCCGCTGAACTTCACGTGCAGCAGCTTGACCGCCGCCTGCTCCCCCGCGTCGTTGACGCCCAGGTAGACGATGCCCTGGCCGCCTTCGCCGATGCGCCCGGACAGCCGGAACGATCCCAGCTGGGTGGGATCACCGGCGACCAGCGGCGACATCTGCGGCATTCGTCTTCCCCACGTGTGCACAAAGCCCGACGACGCAAACTTTACGACGCCCAGGAAGTTTCCAGAGAACTGTTAAGGCTTCGTGACGTCAGGAATGTCGGGGTCTCCTGCGGGGATGCCGCTCCTGGACCGTCACGCCTGGGGCGCACGCTGCCGCCGTCGTACCGGGAGTTCCTTCTGGTCACCGACGGCTGGACGCACGCCGGCTCGTTCGTCTGGCGGCTGCGCGGCACCGGGGAGGCGGGCCAGGCGCCGCTCCGCTACGGGGTGCCGGAGTTCGACGCGGCGGTGCGGGCCGTCGACTGGTCGGCGGCCGACGCCTGGCCCCGGCTGAAGGAGGCGCTGGCGCTGTGGCGGCCGCTGACGGACGACCACGTCGCCCCGGTGAGCCTGCTGGCCGATCCGCGCATCGCGCCGCTGATCACGCCGGAGCGGGGCCGGGAGATCCTCACGGCGTGTCGAGGCACGGGTCGGTGACGCCGCCGGGGCTGGCCAGCTCGTCCTCGGGCAGGCGGGTCAGCTTCGCCCCGGCCTGGTAGGCGCTTTCGAAGAAGTCCAGCACGGTCGACACCGGGTCGTCGGCGGCCCGGACGTCGTCGTAGCGCAGCACCGCCAGGTGGCTGCCCCGCGCCGGGAGCCATTCGGCCCGCTCCGGCCGCAGGGGCTCCCGTTCCAGCCCGTCGGGCTCGGGCGCGGTGTAGGAGTAGAACGCCGGCCAGGGCCGCTCGTCGTCGCCGAACCAGAAGCCGGAGCTGATGACCTCCCAGCTGTACGCCTCCCGGGTGACGGGGTCGACGTCGGGCGAGGCGCCCACGATCTTGCCGGTGAATCGGGTGACCGCGATGTCGAAGGTGTGCCAGAAGTGGTGCACCGGGCTGGTCTTGCCGCAGAACCCGGCGGCGAAGCGGTCGAGCACCTGGGCGACCTGTGACAGGACGCGCCAGTAGCGGTTGGCGAGCGCGGGGTCGTAGGCGGCGTGCGCGGTGTCCTCGGCGAACGGCGTGCTGTCGCCCAGGTCGAACGGCACCGCCAGGATGTCGGGCCGGATGCCGAACCGGTCCAGCGTCGCGAACAGCTCCTCGTAGAACGACGCCACGGACTGCCCCACCAGGCTGAACTCGGCGCTGCGCCCGTCGAGCACGTCCACGACGAGCCGGTGCCTGACGAAGTCGAAGTCGATGCAGAACAGCGGCAGCTCCCCCATCCCGCCCATCGGCCGGGTGGTGAGCCCCCGCCCGGTCAGGTGGAACGGGATCGACCACCAGTGGTTACGCCGGGTCGCCGAGACCAGCCGCACCTTGCCCACGATCTGGGCGAAGCGGTGGATGGTCTCCTTGGTGTCGGCCCACTCCTCAAGCGGCATAGCCGGAAACAACTCCATGTCGCCTATAGTATCCATACCGCTACATATGGTTATCAGCAGGCCAGATGCAAAGCGCTGAGTTGCCAGGGCTCGCCGAGCGAGTTCCCCTGCGGCACCACGTCGGTGGTCACGCTTCCCCACCAGTGCTCGACCCGGAACACGATCGCGGCCGGCTCCTCGGCGGCGACGGCGGCCGCGCAGTCGGTCACCTCCAGCTTGAGATCCAGCCGCACGCTGCCGCGCCCCGGGACGGTGTACGGGAACGGGCGGCCCTCCCCTTCCTTGATCGCGAGGAGGTCCAGTCCGGGGCCCCGCAACCCGACGCCGGTGATCGTGACGGGCAGCCAGCCCTCGTTGACGAAAACCGGCGACGCGGTGATGTAGGAGCGGAACCGCCGGCCGTGGTCGTCGAGGGACCACAAGGCGGTGCCCACTTCGCTCACGCTGCTCGCCTTCTGGACCAGGAGCGGCGTCACCAGCCCGCTGAACCAGATCGCGCCGACCGCCACCGCCGCGAGCGGCACCCAGATTCCTGCCCACCTGACCCGTTTTCTCATTATTGATCCCCCTGTCAGCCGAATGGGCATTCTGCTACTTTTCCCGGGTGGTGAACGGCAGTTGCTGACGACATTTCTTCTGGCGACGGCGGTCGGGGGCGCGCTGGCCATGCGGAATCCCCGTGTTTCCGGGGAGCGGGCCGAATTCTTCGCACGTCACGCCGCGATCGAGGCGAATCCGACCGACCTCAGTCGGATCGGCCATTACCTCGCCGTACGCGACCGTTACACGGTGGCGGGAATCGGCGCGTGCATAATCTTCGCTTTCGCCGGCGAAAACTCCTTTCTCAGCGTTCTCCCTTCGCTGGCGGCCGGCTGGTTCGTCGGCATGCTCGCCGCCGCCGCGTTCCTGGCCCGCGACGGCGGCGGCGTGCTGAAGGTCCTGCCGGAGTCGCTCACGCTCATGTGGCGGGCCGCCGCCGTGATCGCCTCGGCGGTCGCCCTGGCGGCCGTGCTGCGCTCGTTCCAGCACGAGGTGCCGATCGAGCAGCGGTTCTGGGCGGTCGTCACGCTCGCCGTCGTGCTCGCCGTCCTCGTGCTCCTCGCGCGGCTGCGGGCGCGGCCGGGCGACCGGGCCGGGGCGGCGCTGCGCGCCGGCGCCGCGCGTCACCTGGCCGCGTCCGGCGTCGTCGTGGCGCTGTGGACCGCGCCGGGCAGCGGCCTTCCCTACCTGTCCAGCTCGGCGGAGGTGGTGCGGGTCGCGATCATGTACGGCCTGCCGCTCCTGACGGTGGTCCTGGCCGCGGTGGACACCTCGGCGGCGGCGCCGCGCCCGCGCTCCCGCCCCTGGCCGGCGGCGACGGCGCTGCTGCTGGCCGGCGGCCTCGCCCTCCTGCCGTACGGGAACCCGGGCCCGCCGGTTCCGTTCACCGGTAAAGGGTCCCGGGACGTGCTCGCACATGCCGTCTTCGCGACCCCCGCGCAGGACGCCCCCGGCTGGCACCTGTACGACGCGAACGGCGACGGCATCCTGCTGCCCGAGGCGCGCGACGACGAGGGGGCGCCGTTCGCGCTCAGCGGTGACGGGAGCCGCGCCGTCTACCTGGACCGCGACACCGGCCGGATGATGCTCGCCGGGCTGCGGGGCGACCTGCTGGACCCGCTCACGGAGCCGGTGTCGCCGAGGGACCTCCCGGAGCCGATGCTGTCCCGCGACGGTCGCCACGTGAGCCTGACGACCGACGGCGGCGGGACGGAGGTCGTCGACTCGGCCACCGGAGAGCGGGTCCACCTGCCGGAGGTCCGCCGCGTGCTGGGGCTCGGCCCCTACGGGATGATCGCCACCACCGGCCGCCGCGCGTTCACCGTCGCCCCCGACACCGAGCTGCTGACGCTCGACCCGCGGGGCGAGGTGCGCACCCGGACGCCTTTCGACCCCACGCTGCGGCCGCTGGCCTCCCCCGACGGGCGGAGGCTGGCGCTCGTGACCGACGACGAGGTGCTGACCATGAACCCGCGCACCGGCCTGGTCCGCGACCGGGCCCCGCTGCGCCTCCCCGAGCACGAGGAGTCGCCGGTCCCGCTGGGCTGGGCCGAGGACGGGCGCCTGCTGATCGAGCTCGCCGACGCCGGCCACTTCCTGGTGGCCCTGGACACCGGCAGGAGCGAACCCGTCGAGGACCTGCCCGCCGGCTCGGTCCCGGGCAGGATCGCATGAGGCTCGCCGCGGTGGTCGCCGCCGCCGTCCTTGCCCTTGCCTGGCTCCTCACGCCGCTGTGGTCCCGAGGCCCCGTCACGTTCCTCCGGCCGGAGTCCGGGCAGAACGCCCGTCCGGTGCAGGAGCTGCGCGGCCCGCTGCCCGCGCCCGTGCGGTACGCGTACCGGCCCGTCTGCGACGAGCCCACGGCGGCCTGCCGGCACTGGACCCTGGTGACCACGACCGGCGAGCGCTGGTGGGTGCCCGGCGCCGGCGCCGGCGACGACGGGATCACGCTCAGCCGGGACGGCAGGCGGCTGGCGTACCTGCGGGACCGTCACCTGACCCTCAGGGATCTGACCGCCGGGACCGTCAAGCGGATCCGCGTCAGGAAGGAGGGCTACCCTGCCTTCTTCCGCGACGGCCGCCACATGCTCGTCCGGGACGCCTCACTGATCGTCGACGTCGAGCGCGGCAGCACGCGCCGGCTGAAGGGCTCAGGCCGGGTGGCCGGCTGGACCGCCGAGGGCGTCGTGCTGGCCACGTCGAGGAGCAGCCGCGCGCCCGGTCATCTCAGGGCCGTCACGTACACCGTCCACTCGCCGGATGGCGGGCCGAGGAGATCGTGCGCTGGGAGGACGAGGACACCCTCGTCATCCGGGCGACCGGCCCCTGGAACGAGGACGCCTACCACGTGCTCGACCTGGCCACCGGTGACGCCCGCCGCCTCGCCATCACCGTGCCGGGCGTCACCGACGAGCTTCTGAACCCGGCGAACCTGATCGTCGAGATCGGCGACGTCAGTACGGCAGGGCGTACGTCTTGAACAGCTGGCGCAAGAACGGCGCCCTGAACTTGGGGTACGCCACGGTCGACACGTCGCCGTCCGAGGTGTAACGCATGTCCGGGTTCGCCTTGAGCCAGTCGAGCCAGGCCGTCGAGCAGAACTGGGCGCAGTCGCCCTTCTTGTCCATGGCCCTGATACGCGGGATGCCCAGCGGCTCGAACGAGCGGCTGAACGGCGAGGCGGAAGGCGTGTAGCCGGCCAGGAAGACGCCCGCGTGCTTGTAGCCGTCGCCGCGCGCGGCCCACTCCTTCTTGTTCGGCTGGTTGCCGTACGGCAGGGCGATCGTGACCGGCTTGACCTGCGCCAGCGCGGTGATCTCCTTGCCGATGGAGCCGATCTGCTCCTCGACCTGCTTGTGCGTGCGCCCGCGCAGGTTGTGGTGGTCGCGGGTGTGGTTGCCGATGTCGAAGCCGTTGTTCTTCAGCCACAGGAGCATCTGGGCCTGCTCCTCGCGGCCGGTCTTGCCGAACATGTCGCGGGTGACGTAGAAGGTGGCGACGGGGCGGAAGCCGGGGTGCTTGGCGGCGACCTCCTGGAGGATCGCGACCGCGGTGCCGGGCTTGGGCGCGCCGGTGCCGTCCAGCGTGAGCTGGGAGGGCGAGGAGTCGTCGAACGTGAGCACCACCGGGTGCTTGCCCGCCGGGATGTCGATCTTCCCGGTGACCATCTCGGCCGCGGTGATGGGCACGTACCCGTCCTTGACCAGCCGTTCGAGGTCGGCGCGGAACTGCGCCGGGGTGCGGTCGTCGGTGGTGGCGGGCTTGTCGACGATGCGGTGCCACATGAGGACCGGGATCTGGCCGAGCTCGTTGGCCTTGGCCTTCGCGGCGGCGGCGACCTTGGCCGCCTTGGTCTTCTGCAGCTTGGCGGCGGCCTCCGCCTTGGTGTCCTTGACCTGGGCGACGGGCTCCGAGCCGCATCCGGCCACGATCGCAGCGACTGCGACCACACCCACGCCACTGATGAAACGCAGTCGCATTCGAACCCCCCGATGCGTGCACGACTGTTACGGGAGGCTCGTACCCTGCACTGCGCCAAGAGATGGTCTCGACATGCGAAAAGGGCCGCCCGGAGGCGGCCCCTTCACGTGCGATGGTCAGGCCATCTTCTTCTTCAGGTTCTCGTCCAGCGCCGCCAGGAAGTCCTGGGTGGTCAGCCACTTGGCGTCGCCGCCGACGAGGAGCGCGAGGTCCTTGGTCATCTGGCCGCCCTCGACGGTCTCGATGCAGACCTGCTCCAGCTTGTTCGCGAACTCCGTCACCGCCGGGGTGTTGTCCAGCTTGCCGCGGTGGGCCAGGCCACGGGTCCACGCGAAGATCGAGGCGATCGGGTTCGTGGAGGTGGGCTTGCCCTGCTGGTGCTGGCGGTAGTGCCGGGTGACGGTGCCGTGCGCGGCCTCGGCCTCGACGGTGCGGCCGTCGGGGGACATCAGGACCGAGGTCATCAGGCCGAGCGAGCCGAAGCCCTGCGCGACGGTGTCGGACTGGACGTCGCCGTCGTAGTTCTTGCACGCCCAGACGTAGCCGCCCTCCCACTTGAGCGAGGCGGCGACCATGTCGTCGATGAGGCGGTGCTCGTAGGTGAGCCCGGCCTTCTCGAAGTCGGCCTTGAACTCGTTCTCGTAGACCTCGGCGAAGATGTCCTTGAAGCGGCCGTCGTACGCCTTGAGGATGGTGTTCTTGGTCGACAGGTAGACCGGGTAGTTGCGGGCCAGGCCGTAGCGCATGGAGGCGCGGGCGAAGTCGCGGATCGACTCGTCCAGGTTGTACATGGCCATGGCGACGCCGCCGCCCGGGAAGTCGTACACGTCGAGCTCGATCGGCTCGGAGCCGTCCTTCGGCGTGTAGGTGAGGGTCAGCGTGCCCTCGCCGGGGATCTTGAGGTCGGTGGCGCGATACTGGTCGCCGAAGGCGTGACGGCCGACGACGATCGGCTTGGTCCAGCCGGGGACGAGCCGCGGCACGTTGGACATGATGATCGGCTCGCGGAAGATGACGCCGCCGAGGATGTTGCGGATGGTCCCGTTCGGGGACTTCCACATCTTCTTGAGCCCGAACTCCTCCACCCGAGCCTCGTCGGGGGTGATGGTGGCGCACTTCACGCCGACGCCGTACTTGTTGATGGCGTTGGCCGCGTCGATCGTGACCTGGTCGTCCGTGGCGTCGCGGTGCTCGATGCCGAGGTCGTAGTACTTCAGGTCGACATCGAGATAGGGAAGGATCAGCTGGTCCTTGATGAACTGCCAGATGATCCGGGTCATCTCGTCGCCGTCAAGCTCGACGACGGGGCCCTCCACCTTGATCTTGGGCATGCGAATGGTTCCCCTTCAATGAATGGATGCGTTGAGGCTATCGGACGGCCTCGTCAACGTGCGAAAAGGGACAGGATCAACGCCTTGAGCTCGTTGTTGTAGAGCAACAGCGAGGTCAGCACGAGGACGAACCCGAACAGTCCCAGCGTGATCACGTCGGTTTTCTTGCTGCGCACGGCCAGCGGCCCGCCGTAGCCGGCGAACCGCAGCGCGGCGCCGACCATGACGACGGCGCCCAGCGCGAACCCGCCCCACCGCGGGTCCACGAGGAAGACCAGCCCCACGCCGACGGCCGCACCCGCCAGGATCAGCGGGTACGGCCCCCAGTTCTCGCGCCTCGTGTCGCTCAACTGACGTCGCTCATCGCTCGTCGATCGGCTTCCATTTCTGGTCCGTCTCGCCGATGTATTCGCTGTCCGGGCGGATCAGGCGGTTGTCGGCATGCTGCTCGATGACGTGCGCCGTCCAGCCGGACATGCGGCTGATCGAGAAGACGGGGGTGAACAGGTCGGTCGGGATCCCAAGGTAGTGGTAGACCGAAGCGGCGTAGAAGTCGACGTTGGGGTAGAGCCCCTTCGACTCGAAGACGACCTCTTCCATCTCCTTGGACATCCGATAGTAAGTGTCGTCGCCGGTCGAGGCGGCCAGTTCTTCCGACATCCGCCGCAGGTGGGTCGCCCGCGGGTCCTCCGTCTTGTAGACGCGGTGCCCGAAGCCCATGATCTTCTCGCCGGCGGCGAGCTTGTCGCGGACGGCCTGGGCGACGCCGGACGGCTCGATGGACTCCAGCGTCTTCATGACCTGCTCGTTGGCGCCGCCGTGCAGCGGGCCCTTGAGCGTGCCGATGGCGGCGACGATGGCGGAGTGCATGTCCGACAGCGTCGCGGCGCACACCCGGGCGGCGAACGTCGAGGCGTTCATGGTGTGGTCGGCGTGCAGCACCAGGCACTCGTCGAAGATCTCGACCGCGCGCTGGTCGGGGGTGCGGCCGGTGACCTGGAGCAGGAAGTTCGCGGCGATGCTGAGCGAAGGATCGGCCTCGATCGCCTGGGCGCCGGTGCGCGCCGCGTGGTAGCGGGCGATGAGCAGGCCCTGCTGCGCGGTGAGGCGGGCGGCCTTGCGCAGGTTCGCCTCGGGGCTGCTGGAGTCCTTGTCGGAATCGTCGGCCCCGGCGAGCGAGACGAGGGTGCGCAGCGCCTCCATCGGTTTCTGCTTCTCGGCGATCTCGGAGATGTTCGCCGAGACCAGGCCGCCCAGCTCGCGGCCCCGCACCAGCTCCGCCGTGTACGCGTCGAGCTCGGCCCGGGTGGGCAGCTTGCCGCGTTGCAGCAGATGTGCGGTCTCTTCGAACGTCGCGCGGCCGGCCAGGTCGTGGATGTCGTATCCGCGATAGAAGAGGCGACCGGCCTTCCCGTCGATGTCGCTGAGCGCTGTGGACGCGGCGACGACATCGGCAAGACCTTTGGTGGGCTTGTCCGCCATGAGTGTTTCCTCCGCTTATCTCCGCTCGAAGTCTACCCGTGAGCAGGCAAAACCGTCCGCAGAGGTCCAGACCAATTTCACGCGCGATTCTCCTTTCGGCAAAGGAGATTCCGCATCGCCACGTATGGGTAAGCCGGAGCTGTAGTAATAGTTACGGCGGGCTACCTGGGGAGGAACTGCCGTGGAGGGGCCGTTCATACGCATCGAGGACACCGGCGAGGTGGTCCCGTTGCGCCCCGAGATCACGACCGTGGGGAGGGGCCGGGGTGTGGACATCCGGCTCAGCGACCCCAGCGTGTCTCGGCTCCATGCCGAGTTCGTCAGGCGAGGACCCTACCTGTATGTCGTTGACCTGGGCCTGTCCCGCAACGGCACGCGGGTGAACGGCAGGCCGATCGCCCGGAGGGTGCTCGACGACGGCGACGTCGTCTCCTTCGGCGCGGCGCGCGGGCGCATCGGCGGAGTCCCCCGTGAGGACTTCGCCCCCGAGGTCGAGCTGCGCAGGGCCGCGGCGCCCGAGCTGACCAGGCGCGAGGTCGACGTGCTGACCTCGCTCTGCCGGCCGGCGCTGTCGGACGAGGCGTTCGTCGCCCCGGCCACCGCACGGGAGATCGCCGACGACCTGGTCGTGACCGAAGCCGCGGTCAAGCAGCACCTGCTGCGGCTGTATCAGAAGTTCAGGATCCCCGAAGGCACCAACCGGCGCACCCGCCTCGCCAACGAGGTCGTGGCGCTGGGCCTGGTGCGGCCGACCCCTGTGGTGCCACCACAGCGGTCGGGCGCCGCCACCGAGCCGTCAGCGGCGGGGCGCAGGGCTTCCTGAGAACCGGATCGCGACCGGGGCTTCGGCGAGGGGTTCCGGCAGCGTCAGCGGATCGGAACCCGGCGTGATCGTGCCCAGCACCCGCGCGCCCGTGGCGCCGGTGCAGCTGGGCACGGTGGCGGGCAGGCCGTGCGCGGTGAGCCAGCCGAACAGCGAGAAGGCGATCGCCTCCTTGCCGTCGGCCGGCACGCCGAGCTCGTCGCTGGTGACGAACTCGGCCTGCGACGCGCGGGCGCGGAGCATGCCCATCAGCGTGGGGTTGCGCGCCCCGCCGCCGGAGACGATCACGGTGTCGAGCCGGTGCCGGCGCACCTCGGCCGCCACCGTCTCGGCGGTCAGCGCGGTCAGCGTCGCCACCAGGTCCGCCTGTGGCAGCGCGGCCTTGACGTAGCCGGGGGTGAACAGCTCCTTGCCGGTGGACTTGGGCGGTTCCAGCCGGTAGAACGGCTCGGCGAGCAGCTCGCGCAGCAGGTTCTCGTCCACGGTGCCCGCCGCCCCCAGCTTCCCGTCCCTGTCGTACGGGGGCGCGGCGGCGTCGATGAGCGCGCAGGCGGGCCCGGTGTCGTAGGCGATGGCCGGGTCGCGCACGGTCAGGTTGGCGATGCCGCCCAGGTTCAGCGCCCCGGTGCGGCCCGGCAGCCCGGCCATGAGCAGCAGGTCCAGGTACGACACCAGGGGCGCGCCCTGGCCGCCTGCCGCCACGTCGCGCGCCCGTACGTCCGAGACCACCGGCACGCCGGTGCGCTCGGCGATCCAGGCCGGCTGGCCGAGCTGGAGCGTGCCGCGCACGCGGCCGTCCTCCACCCAGTGGAAGAGCGTCTGGCCGTGCGAGCAGACCAGGTCGGCCGCCGGCGCGCCGGCGGCCACCTCGGCGAACGCCTGGCCGATGAGCGTGTCGAGCGCGCAGACCTCGCCGAAGTCGACGCGGCCGGGCGGCAGCGCGGCCGTGATGCGCGCTCGCAGTTCGGGCGGGTACGGCCTCTCCCCGAGCTCGACGAGGGCGCCGGTGAGCACGCCGCCGTCCAGCGACCAGTCCACGAGGGCGCTGTCGATGCCGTCGTGGGACGTGCCGGAGATGAGGCCGAGAACCCGCATGGCGTCAGACCACCCGGAAGCCGCGGCTGGGCTCGCTGGTCCGGTTGGCCCGGTCGACCGCCACCGCGTAGTAGTGGTCGCCGCGCTTGCCCTCGGGGTCGACCCAGCGCACCTGGCGGTCGCCCGGCACGACGGCCACCAGGTGGCGGGCGTCGCCGAACGCCGAGGCGGAGGCCCGCTCCGGGAACCGGAAGATGGCGAACTGGAACGGCTCGTCCCGGCCCGTCGCCACCGCCCGCACCTCGACCCCGCCGTGGCGGCGCAGCGCGTAGGCCACCACCGGGCGGCGCGGCGCGGCGCCGTCGGC
Source organism: Nonomuraea ceibae (assembly GCF_019396325.1). Taxonomy (GTDB): domain Bacteria; phylum Actinomycetota; class Actinomycetes; order Streptosporangiales; family Streptosporangiaceae; genus Nonomuraea; species Nonomuraea ceibae. The sequence continues at coordinate 180,758 of NZ_JAHKRO010000004.1, read as the reverse complement.
CAGCCTCGGCAGGACCGGGGCGAGCGCGGGGCGCGTGTAGTGGTCGGTCACGGCGGTGCTGATCGAGGTGACCCGGTCGGCGCGCAGGTCGTTGGCGTTGTACCAGATGTCGCCGCTGATCTCGGGGTGGTTCCGGTTGAGCGTGAGGTGGTCGGACAGCTCCTTCGGGTCCTGCCACTCGGGCGCCTGCGCGGGGTCGCCGGCCTTGTAGGCGGCCTGGCCGATCCACAGCAGCGTGCCGGTCCCGCTCGCCACGTCGGACCACCACGGCACCAGCTTGGAGTAGTCGGCCGGGGGCTGGCCGATGTACCAGTAGAGCTGCGGCGCGATGTAGTCGAGCCAGCCCTTCTTCACCCAGCCGCGGGTGTCGGCGTGCAGGTTGTCGTACGACTGGCCGCCGTTGGTCTCCGAGCCGAGCGGGTCGGTGCCCTTGTTGCGCCAGATGCCCGACGGGCTGATGCCCCAGGCGACCTCCGGCTTGACCTCGCGGACCCGCTGCTGCATCTCCGAGACCATGAGGTCGACGTTGTGCCGGCGCCAGCTCGCCAGGTCGGGGAAGCCGCCGCCGTACTGGGCGAACGCGGCGCTGTCGTCGAAGGCCGTGCTGTTGGTCGGGTAGAAGTAGTCGTCGAAGTGCAGGCCGTCGATGTCGTAGCGGGCCAGCGCGTCGAGCATCGCGTCCTGGCAGAACTTGCGCACCTCGGGCATGCCCGGGTTGTAGTAGAGCTTGCCGCCGAACGGCAGGATCCAGTCGGGGTGCTTGCGGCCGGGGTGGTCGGGGTGCAGCTTGGCCGGGTCGGCCTGCATCGACACCCGGTACGGGTTGAACCAGGCGTGGAAGGCCAGGCCGCGCTTGTGGGTCTCCTCGACGGCGAAGCCGAGCGGGTCGTAGCCGGGGTCCTGTCCCTGGGTGCCGGTCAGCCAGTGCGACCACGGCTCGAACGGCGACGGCCAGAACGCGTCGGCGGTCGGCCTGATCTGCACGAACACCGAGTTGAGCTTGCGCTCGACGGCCAGGTCGAGCCAGGCGAGGTATTCGGCCTTCTGCTCCTCGACGCTCAGGCCCTGCTTGGAGGGCCAGTTGATGTTGACCACGGAGGCGATCCACATGCCGCGCATCTGGCGCAGCGGTGGCACGTAGTCCGTGGCCGCGAACGCGGGCAGCGGCACGGCGGAAGCGGCGGCGGCGAGGGCGAGGCCCTTCAGGAGAGTCCGTCTGCTGGGCATGGGGGGTGGCCTCTCGGAAGTGGTTGTGTCTGGGGCGACGATGACAGAAAATTACCTTCAGATCAACAACTGTGAAGGAAAATGCCGCATGACCGCTGACCTGTACCGACTGGCCATGGCAGTGCTTCAGCCCGGCTACGAGGGAACCACCGTTCCCGACTGGATGCGCCGAGCGCTGGGCCAGGGCCTCGGCGGCGTCGTGCTGTTCGCGCGCAACGACCCGCGTCCGCAGGTCGTCGCCGAGATCCGCGCCGCGAACCCGGCCGCCGTCGTCGCCGTCGACGAGGAAGGCGGCGCCGTGACCCGGTTCGAGGTCGCCACCGGCAGCTCCTTCCCCGGCAACCGCGCCCTCGGCGTCGCCGACGACGTGGCGCTCACCGAGCGGGTCGGCCGCGAAATCGGCCGCCTGCTGGCCCGGTCCGACGTCACGCTCGACTACGCCCCCGCCGCCGACGTGAACGCCAACCCGGCCAATCCGGTCATCGGCATCCGATCCTTCGGCCCCGACCCCGACCTGGTCGCCCGCCACACCGTCGCCTACGTCAACGGCGTCCAGGGCGCCGGCGTCGCCGCCTGCGCCAAGCACTTCCCCGGCCACGGCGACACCACCACCGACTCCCACCTGGCGCTGCCCACCGTGCACGCCACGCGCGACGAGCTCGCCGAACGCGACCTGCCGCCGTTCCGCGCCGCCGTGGCCGCCGGGGTGCGCTCGATCATGTGCGGCCACCTGCTGATCCCCGCGCTCGACCCCGACCTGCCCGCCACGCTCAGCCGCGCCGTCCTCACCGACCTGCTGCGGGGCGAGCTCGGCTTCGACGGCCTGCTCGTCACCGACGCCATCGAGATGAAGGCCGTGGCCGCGCGTTTCACCCCCGGCGAGATCGCCGTCCGCTCCCTCGCCGCCGGCGTCGACGCCATCTGCGCCGGCCATGTCACCGAGGACAGCCTGTACGAGCTCCGCGACGCCATCGTCGAGGCCGTCAAGACCGGGCAACTGGCCGAGGAACGGCTCGCCGAGGCCGCCGGCCGGGTCGCCGCCCTGTCCGGCTGGTACGCCGCCCAGGCCCCCGCCCGCCAGGCCGCGCTCGCCGAACCGGCCACCGACGCCGGACTGGAGGCCGCCCGGGCGGCGCTGACCCCGACCGGAACCGTCACCCTCACCAGCCCGCCCCTGGTCGTCGAGGTCAACACGCGCTTCAACCAGGCCGTCGACCCGGCCACCCCCACCGGCATCACCGCCGCCCTGACCGCCCTGCTCCCCGGCACCACCCGGGTCCAGATGGAGCCCGGCGGCCCGCTCCCCCGCCTCGGCGCCGGGCTCGCCGCCAAGGTCGGCCTCGGCTCCAGCGCCGACCGGCGCCCCGTCGTCCTCGTCGTGCACGACGCCGCCCGCCACCCGTGGGTCCGCGACCGCATCGCCCAGGCCGTCCAGGAGCGCCCCGACGTGATCGTCGTCGACACCGGCATCCCCGACGCCCCCGCCGGCGCCGTCCACCTGGCCACCCACGGCATCTCCCGCGTCTCGGCCCAGGCGGCGGCCGAATGGCTCACCTCGTGACCGGCACCGTCGACGGCGAGCCGGCCAGCCCGGTCGCGGCCGTACGGGCCGTGCTGCCCTCACTCACCCCCGCCGCCCAGTCGATCGCCCGCATCATCCTCGACGACCCCGGCCTGGTCGTCAGGAGCACGATCACCGAGTTCAGCGTGGTGTCGGGGACGAGCGAGGCCACCATCGTCCGGACCGCCCGCGCCCTGGGCTTCAGCGGCTACTCCCAGATGCGCTTCGCCCTGGCCGCCGCCGTCGCCAAGGAGCCAGAACGGCTCGTCCCCGGCGACCTCGGCCCCGACGACCCGCTGACCGACGTGATCGCCAAGGTCGCCCGCGCCGAGTCGGAGGCGCTCGCCGACACCGCCGCCCAGCTCGACCCGGACGGCCTCGGCGAGGTCGTCACGGCCATCGCCGACGCGCGCCGCGTCGACGTGTACGGCGTCGCCGCGTCCGGGCTGGTCGCCGCCGACATGTCGCAGAAGCTGCTGCGGATCGGGCTGTCCAGCCACCCGTTCAGCGACGCGCACCTGGCGCTGACCAGCGCCGCGCTGCTGCGCGGCGGGGACGTGGTGGTGGCCATCAGTTGCAGCGGGGAGACGCCCGACGTCCTCGTGCCCGCCCGCACGGCGGCCGACGCGGGGGCGCTGGTGGTCGCGATCACCAACAACCCGCGCTCCTCGCTGGCCGGGGTGGCCGACCACACGCTGGTGTCGGCCGGACGCGAGACGGCGTTCCGGCCCGGCGCCCTGGCCAGCCGCATCAGCCAGCTCCTGATCGTGGACTGCATCTTCGTGGGACTGGCCCAGCGGACCTACGACCGGGCCGACGCGGCCATCCGCGCCACCCGCGAAGCCACGGACCGCTACCGCCACCGCTCCTAGGGGCGCCCGCCTGGCAGGCGGACGCCCCGTGGCCCGTCGGGTCAGCCCCGGCGGATCCAGAACGACTCGATGCGGTCGTTCATGTAGTAGCCGACGAAGCCGACGTCCACGCACTCGCAGGCGTTGGCGGTGCCGTTCCAGGTCTGCTGGTCACCTGAGACGTTCACCAGGTCGTAGCCCGTGGCGACGCTGCACCGGTTCCAGGTGGCGAACCCGGAGATGCGGTTGGCCCAGAAGCCCTCCGCCCGCACCCGGTAGCCGTCGGAGTCACACGGGCCGTAGTCGCCGTAGATGCAGCCGACGGTCGTGGGCGGGTCGTTGAAGGCGTGCTCGTTCCACTCCATCAGCAGCGTGCGTGCCTGGATGCTGACGTCGGTCCGGGCCGCCTCCGGGTCGGTGCCGCACGACCTCGACAGGATCGGCGACAGCTCCCCCTTGGGCGCCTTGCCCACGACGATGTTGCAGTACTGCGTCTTCCCCGCCTTCCCCGTGTCGGCCGGCGTGGGCGTGGCCAGGGCCGCGCCCTGCGCGCCGACGAGCCCCGCCGCCAGCAGGGTGATCACGACGGCGAGCCTGTTCCAGATCCTCATTGCGCTCCTTGCCGATCGTTTGACAACTGGCTCCGGACGAGCCGGGTTCCATGCTCGTCCGGCGGGCCCTGGCGGCAAAGGAAAATTCGATTCCCATCGAATTTTCATTGATAGCATCCGGTATATGGATTCTTCACCGAGCGCGGTTTCGCCGTGCCGGGGGAAGCCCCGGGGGATTGGCCGTTCCAGAGAGGCGCACAAGGAGCCGTCCACCGGAACGAGTGGCGGCGACCCGAGCCCGCACCAACTGCGATTACTGCTCGTCCTCGCCGAAGAACTGCACTTCGGCAGGGCGGCGGCACGACTGTTCATGACACAGCCCGCGTTCAGCAAGCAGATCAAGGCTCTCGAACACCGGCTGCGAGTCCGGCTGATCGAGCGCACCAGCCGCAGCGTCGAGCTCACCACCACCGGGAGGAGCCTGCTGCCGGCGATCCGGGCCGCCGTCACCGCCCTGGACGCGCTGCGCCGGGAGGCCGGCGAGCACGCCGCGACCGTCACCGGGCGGCTGGCCATCGGCACCGTCGGCGCGGAGGCCGCGATGCCCTACACCCGCGACATCCTCGACCGCCTCCATGACCACTACCCGGGCATCGACGTGCGGCTTTCCACCCTCAACTTCGCCGACCACCTCGGCGCGCTCATCCGCGGCGACGTCGACGTCGTCTTCTCCCGGCCACCCGCGCCGCCCGGCATCGGCCTCCAGGTCCTGGCCACCGAACCCCGCGTGGTCTGCCTGCCCGCCGACGACCCGCTGGCCGCCGAGCCCCGGCTCACCCTCGCCCAGCTCGGCGAGCACACCTTCGTCGACATGCCAGCCGAGGTGCCGCGCGTCTGGCGCGACTTCTGGGCGGTGAACCCGCGCCCGGACGGCCGCCCGGTGCGCTTCGGGCCCGTCGTCCCCGACATGGAGGCGCTGCTTCTCGCCGTCGCCCGCGGCGAGGCCGCCGGCTTTCTGCCCGCCGCCGCACGCGATTTCTATCCACGGCCCGGGGTGCGTTATCTCGACGTGGTGGATCTTTCTCCGAGTACGTCCGCGCTGGCCTGGTTGCAGACCGACCGCGACCGCCCGGTCATCGCCGCCATCCGCCAGGCGGCCCGCACCTTTCTCTCCCACCATTCGGACGCCTGATATTCACCTGACTCCCTGAGTAAAGGACAGCGGTTTCGGCATTTTCGGCGGCTCACGCCGGCAGACTCCACGACGGCCCGCCCGGATCGCCGAGCCACACCCGCTGGCCCTGCGGGGTGACGGTGAGCCCGAACGCCGAGACGGGCGGGCTCCCCGCCTCCCGCCAGGTCTCGATCGCGTCCTCGGCGGCGTCCCACAGGCGAAGGGGGCCGTGCTGGCGTACCCTCCAGCCGCCTCCGGGCGCGGGCTCGGTCGTGGCCTGGGAGCCGGTGGACACGTCCAGGAGCACGACGTGGTCCCCGGCGCCCAGCAGCTCCGCGGACGGAACTCCCAGCTGGGCCACGAACCGGGCGGCCGGGTCGTCCAGCACGGCCGGGGCGATCCGCGTCTCGCGCTGCTCGCCGAGGCGGAGCAGGTAGTGGGCGCGTGAGGGCCGGTCGTGCGGCCTGGCGAACATGAACGACAGCTCATCAGGCAGGAACCGCCCGCCGGCCCCGCCGGGCTCCACCGTGAGATGCGCCAGGACCGTGCCTCCCAGCCATCCGGACAACGGGGTCGTGATGGTGCCGCCGTCCCGTACCTGCCAGATCCAGGGCGCGGGGATGTAGCGCACCGAGCAGGTGGCGATCAGCCGGTCGTACTCGGCGTCCTTGTCGTAGGCCGTCAGCCCGTCACCGACGATCAGGACCGGCGCGTGCCCGGCGGATTCGAGGGCCGCCCTGGCACGGGCCGCCACCGCCGGGTCGAACTCGACCGACGTCACCTGACCTGCGCCGAGGCGCTCACACAGCAGGCCGGTGGAGTAGCCCGTGCCGGTGCCTATCTCCAGCACCCGGTCCCCCTCGGCGATCTCGGCCCGTTCCAGCATCTTCACCACCAGGCTGGGCAGCGTCGAAGAGGAGGTCGGTGCCCCGGGCAGCGCCCGCGTGGCGTCCTCGGCCAGCACGCCGTCGACCTGCGTCACCCAGCTCCGATCCGCGTAGGCCATGCGCGACCAGGTCTCGGGATCCGTCCGGTCGCGCCGGACCGGACGCCAGAGCGTGCCCTGCGCGCCGTCGTCCGGGTGGAAGACGGCGTCGCCGAGGAACAGCTCACGCGGCACGGCGGCGACCGCCTCGATCCAGCGCCGATCCGTGACGCCCTTCTCCGAGGCCAGGAGTCCGGCCATCTCCTGCCTGTGCCGCGCCGCGGATGAGCTCATCGCCGCGCTTCGGCTGTTGTGAGCTGATCGGCTATCGCGTGAGCTATCGGCTGCGAGATGTCCGGGCCGAACCAGCCCCATTGGCCGTTCGGATTGCACTCCAGGAACACCCAGTCGCCGTCAGGCGTCAGGGAGAAGTCGAACGCGCCGAAGTCCAGCCGGAACGCGTCGAGGTAGGCGCGCATCCCCCGCACGATCGTGGACGGCGCGTCCACCGGCGTGTAGGTCAGGGACGGGTAGTCCTGGCGCCAGTCGAGCCGGGGCGCACCGTCGATGCGGACGGCGAAGGCCCTCTCGCCCACCATCGTCACCCGGACGTCGGCGACCTTGCGCACCCGCTCCTGGAACAGGTGCGCGGCGCCGCCCACCCGCTCGTCGAGCGTCCCGGGGTCGATCACGTCCGCCCAGATGGTCCGCGCCTCACCATCCGCGTTCTGGTACGGGGTCGACCACAGCGGTTTGTAGACCACGTCGCCCACGACGGACGCGAACGACCGGACGCTGTCGAGACTGTTGGTCACCAGCGTCCGCGGCACCCTGAGCCCGGCGGTCACGGCGGTGGCGAGCTGGACCGGCTTGTGCTCGGCGTCCCGGTTGCGCCAGGGGTGGTTGAGGTAGCGGGCCCCCGGCAGCGCGGCGAGGACGCCGCCCAGCCCGAAGCGTGACTGGTCGGCCACCCACCGGCCGGTGTGCTCGTCCAGATGTCGCGGCGGCCGGTAGGGCGTGGGGTGACGCCAGTAGACCGCCTGCACGCCGAGCAGGTCGAGCCTGCGCGCCGCGGTCTCGATCGAGCCGGCCAGGCCGGTGTCGCCGACCGAGGCCGACAGGGTCAGCTCGTGGGGGAAGTCGGCGCCGGGGTCGAACCGCACCACCGGGACCTCCCGGTCGCACAGCTCGGCCAGCACCAGGTCGGCCGTGGGGTCGTCCACGCAGGACACCACCAGCACCGGCATCAGTCGGACACCCAGTCGGTCGTGGAGTCCTGCTTGCCGTGGCCGCTGCCGCTGCCGTCGCCGTCGGGCATGGGCGGCGCGGTGGCCGTCGGCCGCTCGACGTTGGAGCCGTGCTTGGCGGCCTCGATCACTGGGAAGGGAGCCATCCGGCTCACTCCCCAGGGGACGTACGAACGGCGCATGGCGCTTCTCCGATCATCCGCAGGGGAGCCCCACCATACTTCTTTACTCCCTAAGGGGGTAAGCATTTCGGTAAGTCAGCTCGTACCGGTGGCCGCCCTTGACGAGCACCTGCACCTCGACCGGCCGCCCGCCGTCCGCGTACACCGTCCGGAACGTCCGCAGCACGGGCACGTCGTCGGGCAGGTGCAGCAGTTCCAGCTCCTCGGTCGTGGGCAGCCGCGCCGAGACCCGGTCCGCCCACTCGACCGGCGGCAGCCCCAGGTCGGCGAGGACCCGTGCGGTGCCCCCGGGAATCTTGCGCCGCCCGACGAGGGGAGTCCCGTCGGCGATCTCCAGCGGATGGTAGATCCAGGCCAGCTCGGTCGGCTGCTGATCGAGCAGAAACAGCAGGCGCCGCATCGACACCCGCTCGCCCCACAGCCGGGCCACCTCGACCGGCGGCCGCACGGTCGCCACCTCCAGGATCCGGACCGCGCCACGCCGGCCTCGCGCCTCGGCCTCGCTCGTCCAGGGGTACGGCATGCCGTCGGCGGGCGGCCGGTGGTAGGCGGCGGGTTCGAGGGCGAGGACCGAATCGTCCCGCACGTACACCCCGACTCCGGCACGACCTATCAGGAACCCCTCGTCCTTGAGCACGCTCAACGCCCGCTGAACCGTCTGGTTCGTGACGTCGTAGGTGGACATGAGCTGTTGCGTCGTCGGCAGGCGGGTGCCGGGCACCAGGTCCCCTGACATGACCCGCGCCCGGATCTCCGCCGCGATCTGCTGGTGCCTCGGACGCCCGTCCTCCTTGGTCGCCACCGCTCAGCCCGCCTTCAGCCGGTAGCGGAAGTGACGCCCCTCGGGCCGCATCGTCATCACGGAGACCTCGTACGGCACGCCGTCCGCGGTCGAGCTGACCCGGACGAGCTGGATGACCAGGGCGCCAGCCGGGAGCGCCAGCTCGTGCGCCTCGTCCGGCTCCGCCCGCCTCACGGAAAGGTCCTCGACCACCTCGTCGGCCACGTAACCGAGCTCGGCCAGCAGCGTCGGGGCGCCGCCCCGGATCTTCCGGGGCTCCGCGAGCCCCGTGCCCGCCGCGACGGACCGGGCGTAATAGGAGTCGGTGAGCTCGACCGGCCGGTCCTCCTCCAGCATGACGCGCCGCCGTACCACCGCCCGCTCACCGTCGGCGAGGCGGAGTGCGGCGGCCACGAAGCCGGGAGGCTCGGCCTCGCCCGCTTCGCGGAGCCTCTGGGAGCCGCGCCGGCCGTGCTCGGCCAGCTCTTCGCTCCAGGCGTCAGGCTCCCCCGGCGTGCGCGGTGCCACGTAGCGCGCGGTGCTGCCCAGCCAATCGTGACGATCGTTCATCCTTACCCCCATATCCGGTTAGGTAGTAAAGGACACCACGATCTCCACAGTACTTTCGCCGATGCCGCGCGGACCGGCGCGAGGTCACGCGGCGTCGAGGGCTTCGGTGATCTTGCGGGCCATGTCGGCGCTGATGGGGCTGGGGTCGCCGTTGTGGGCGCGGGCGGCCGTGTCGACGGCGAGGAGGACGGTGGTGCGGAAGTTGCCCGCCTCGGCCGGGGCCTGCCGCCTGAGCAGGGCCATGGCCTCCGTCAGGGCGGGCAGCACGTGGTCGGCGAGCGCGGCCACGGACTTGCCGTACAGGTTGACGGCCGTGGAGGTGTCGGCGAGCACGTGGCCGACCAGGCCGGTGGCCGAGGACAGGGCGACGGAGCCCTGGGTGGCGGCCTTGTGCGGCTTGCCGGAGGCGGCGGCCATCAGCGAGACGGCGCCGTAGGCGGCGGTGCGCAGGGTGAGCTGGTCCTGTTCGGCGAGGGTGATGGACATGGTGGTCGTCTCCGATCCGCTGGTCAGTTGTCGAGGGCCTGGTAGAGCGTGGTCCAGAAGTCGTGCATGAGCCGCATCGGGTCCGGGACCGACGCGCCGACTTGGGTGAGGAGCAGGCCGGTGAGCTGGTTGGCGGGGTCGGCGTAGCTGGAGGTGCCGCTGCCGCCGTCCCAGCCGAACTGGCCGACGGGCGCGTAGTCGCCGCGGAAGGTGCGCACCGCCATCCCGAGGCCCCAGCCGCCGTGCTGGCCCTGGCCGTGGGAGATGTGGACGTTGTCGGTCGCCATGGCGTGGCGGGCGGCCTGCTGCTCGGGCGTGAGGCGGTTGGTGGTCATCAGCTCCACGGCGGGCCGCGACAGGATCCGCTCGCCGCGGTGGGTGCCGCCGTTGAGCAGCATGCGGAAGTAGGCGTGGTAGTCGTCGACGGTCGAGACGAGCCCGCCGCCGCCGCTCGGGAACGCCGGCGACTGGCTCCAGCGCCCGCCTTCGGCCTCGTCCCACACCAGGAACTCGCCCGACTGGGGATCGGGCGCGTACAGGGTGGGCAGGCGGTCGATCTTGTCAGCGGGGACGTGGAACCCGGTGTCGGTCATGCCCAGCGGCCCGAAGAGGCGCTCGCGCAGGAACGTCTCGAACGGCTGACCGGTGACCCTGGCCACCAGCACGCCGATCAGGTCGTTGCTGATGTGGTACTGCCAGCGCTCGCCGGGCTGGTGCATCAGCGGCAGCTCGCCCAGGCGGCGCATGAACTCGTCGGGCTCGGGCATCGGCTCCGGCAGGTTGGGCGTGAGGCCCCGGCTGAAAATCTCGTTCATGATCGGCGTGCCCAGCGACGTCATGTCCATGCCGAGCCCGAACGTGGACGTCAGCACGTCCCGTACGGTGATCGGCCGCCGCGCCGGCACGGTGTCGTCCAGCGGGCTGTCGTAGCGCCTCAGCACCTGACGGTCGGCCAGCTCGGGCAGCCACTCCTGCACCGGGTCGTCGAAACGCAGCCTGCACTCGTCGATCAGGATCATCGCCGCCGCCATCGAGACCGGCTTGGACGTGGACGCCATCCGGAAGATCGTGTCGCGGCGCATCGGCGCGCCGCCGTCGTGACGCATCGTCCCGATCGTCTCGACATGCGTCTCGTCACCACGACTGACGAGGGCGACGAGGCCGGGGATCCGCCCGGACTCGACATGCCGCGCCAGCACGTCGTGCAGCCTGCTCAGCCCCGTCTTGGTGAAGCCTCGGGTGCCGTTCTCCATGATGGTTCTCGCTCTCAGTTTGTGTTCGGGAATCTCTGAACGACTGCGACAGTACATTGCGTTCAGAGTTTCGTCAACATGCAAAATCACGCCTTTCTCGCTGGTAGTTTGGAGCTAGAGAGTCTTCTTTGCAATGAGTATGACACTGAACGCAAAGGAGGAAGGTACGCTGCTATTGCAATGAGGTGCGGGTGAACGCATACTGTGCAGCAGAGTCACGCGCACGCCGACCGAGGGGAGCCGAGCACCGATGCCCGGAGGCAGACTGACCGGCCAGGACCGGGAGAACATCGCCGCATGGCTGGCCGAAGGGCTCGGATACGCGGAGATCGGCCGGCGGCTGGGACGGCCCGCCTCGACGATCATGCGGGAGGTCACCCGCAACGGCGGCCCCGACGGCTACGGGGCCGACCGGGCGCAGGAGGCCACCCAGGTGCGCGCCCGCCGGCGCAAGCGGACCCAGCCTCCCCCGCCGCCCGTCCCCGAAAGCGGCCACGGACGCGACCCGCAGGCGGTCGAGGACTTCACCCGCTCCTTCACCGACCTGCTCGCCCAGCAGGGGCTGCCGAAGATGGCGGCCAGGGTGCTGGCCAGCCTGTACGTCACCGACTCGGGCAGCCTCACCGCCGCCGACCTGGTCCAGCGGCTGCGCGTCAGCCCCGCGTCGATCTCGCACGCCGTCACCTTCCTCGAACAGCAGGGCATGCTCAGGCGCGAACGCGACCCCGGCGGGCGGCGCGAGCGCTACGTCATGGACGAGGACATGTGGCTGCGGTCCATCCAGGCGGCCCTGGAGATGAACGAGATCCTGATCGCCGCGTCACGGCGCGGCGGCGCGATCCTCGGGACCACCACCCCGGCGGGCGCCCGGTTCGAGGCCTCCGCCGACTTCCTCCACCTCGTCACCGACGCCCACCGGCAGGCCATGGACCAGTGGCGCGCCCGCAACGCCGGGCAACGCTGAGCACGCCCCCCGGGAGGCACGCCGGCCGGGCACGCATGGCAGACTCGACGGCGTGACCAGCAGCGCGACGGACGAAGCCGCGGGAGCCGACGGGCTGACCGTCGGGGCCACGGCCTCCCACGCGGGAGTCACCGTCCGCACCCTGCACCACTGGGACGCGATCGGGCTCGTCAGCCCGTCCGGGCGCACCTCCGGCGGCTACCGGCTCTACTCGGCGGCCGACATCGCCCGCATCCACCGCGTGCTCATCTACCGCGAGCTCGGCCTGCCCCTCGAAGACATCGGCGAACTCCTCGACGCCCCCTCGGCCGACATGACCGTGCCGCTGAAACAGCAGCGCGCCCAGCTCCTCGACCGCATCTCCCGCCTCCGGACGATGGTCGGCGCGGTCGACCGCATGATCGAAGCCGCCAGCGCCGGCATCCTGCTCTCCGCTGAGGAGCAGGTCGCGATCTTCGGCCGGCGCTGGGAGCCGTCCTGGATCGCCGGCGCCCGCGACCGCTGGGGCGACACACCCCAATGGGTCCAGTACGCCGAACGCGCCGCCGGCAGGACCCCCGAGGACTGGCAACAGGTCGCCGACTCCAAGGCGGCACTGGAGCACGACCTGGCAGCCGCCAAACGCGCCGGCGTCACGCCGGGAAGCACCGAGGCCAACGCCCTGGCCGAACGGCACCGGGCGTCCATCGGCGCGTACTTCGACTGCACGCACGCGATGCAGGTCTGCCTGGGCAGGAAGCAGGCCGAGGAGCCGGGGTTCGCGGACTACTACGACGACCTCGAGCCGGGCCTGGCCTGCTGGCTGCGCGACATCATCGACGCCAACGCGCGAGCCTGCGGCATCGACCCCGACACGGCCACCTGGAGCTGACGCCCCCGCCGTCAGCCGAGAATCCGCCGGTAGTCGGCCTCCGGCCGGATCCACGGCCGGGCGGGCATGCCGGTCACCGGCTCAAGGCGCTGGGCGATCTCGGTGGTGAGCGGGGCCCGACCGTGCAGGAGCCGATCCAGGTGCTCGGCGCTCACGTCCAGGTGACGGTGGCGTCCACGCGAGGTAGTTGGGGGTGTGTTCGACGAACGACCGGCTTGGCCTCCCTCGTGCTCGGTCGCCGCGCCACGCTCGGGGGTCCGGGGGCCGGAGGCCACCGGCAAGGGGGCGCGGGGGAGCTCGGCTCCCCCCGGCGACACAGCCCGAGCCGCCCCGCGCGAAGCGCGCTCCCGGGCGAGGACCTTGCGGTCAGGGGGTCAGGACGGGGTGAGGTCGGCTTCGATGTGGGTGGCGGTGGCCTGGAGGCGGGGCAGGAGGTCGCGGCGAGCCTGGGCCAGGGTCATCCGGCTGGCGTGCGTGGACACGTTCACCGCCGCCACCGTCGTGCCCGATCGGTCGCGGATGGGGACGGCCAGGGAGCGGAGCCCTTCCTCCAGTTCCTGGTCGACAATGGCCCAGCCCTGGGCGCGTACGAGGTCGAGTTCGGCGTGGAGGGCCGGTGGCTGGGTGATGGTGCGGGCGGTGAGGGGGCGCAGGCGGGCGCGGGTGAGGTAGGCGTCGAGGGCGGCCGCGGGCAGGGCGGCGAGGAGGACGCGGCCCATGGAGGTGCAGTAGGCGGGGAAGCGGGTCCCGATGCTGATGGTGACGCGCATGATGCGGGCGGTGGCGACGCGGGCCACGTACACGACGTCCTCGCCGTCGAGCACGGCCACGGACGCCGATTCGTGGACGTCGGCGGCGAGGCGTTCCAGATGGGGCGCGGCGACTTCGGGGAGCGACAGGCTGGAGAGGTACGCGTACCCGAGCTCCAGGACGCGGGGAGTGAGGGAGAACAGCCGGCCGTCGTTCCGCACATATCCCAAATCCGTCAATGTCAGCAAAAGGCGCCGGGCCGCCGCCCGCGTGAGCCCGGTGGCCCGCGCCACGTCGCTCAAGGTCAGCGCGGGCGAGACGGCGCTGAAGGCGCGGATGACGGCGAGCCCACGGGCCAGCGACTGGACGTGATCAGCCATCGGAGATCCCTTGACATGGGGCGGTGAGCGCGTATGTTCCCGCGTAGCGGGGGGTGTTCGACCAGAGAATAAATGTGCGCATAGCGAACAGACAATCGGGAGAACATCGTGCGTCTCGCTCTCGCGGTCCCCCTCGTCCTGTTACTGGCCGCCGCGTGCGGCGGACCCCAGGCCCCGCCGGGCGAGGGCACGGGCAAGGACAAGGTCAACGCCGGTGTCATCGCGATCGTCGACACCGCGCCGATCCACCTGGGCAAGGCCAAGGGGTTCTTCGACGAGCAGGACATCGACCTGACGATCACCCCGGTCCAGGGCGGGGCGGCGAGCATCACGGGCGCGGTGAGCGGGCAGTTCCAGTTCGCCTTCGCCAACACCACCTCGCTGCTGACAGCCAAGCAGCAGGGGCTCGACATCAGGGTGGTGGCCAACGGCGTCTCCTCGACCGGCGAGCCGGGCAAGGACTTCAGCGCGGTGCTGGTCAAGCCGGGCAGCCCGATCAGGTCGGCCAAGGACCTGGCGGGCAAGAAGGTCTCGGTCAACCAGTTGAAGAACATCGGCGACACCACGATCCGCGCCTCGGTGCGCAAGGACGGCGGCGACCCGGACGGCATCGAGTTCGTCGAGCTGCCCTTCCCCGACGCCCCGGCCGCGCTGGAGAACGACAGGGTGGACGCCATCTGGGTGGTGGAGCCGTTCGTGAGCCAGGCGATCAGCCAGGGCGCCCGCCCGGTGGCGTGGAACTTCGCCGACGCCGCCGACGCGCTGACCGTGGCCATGTACTTCACCACGAGCCGGACCGACCCTGACCTGACCAAGCGGTTCACCGCGGCGATGCGCAAGTCGCTGGAGTACGCCGACACGCATCCGGACGAGGTGCGCCAGGTACTGTCGACGTACACGAAGATCGCGCCCGAGGTGATCGAGAAGATCTACCTGCCGAAGTGGCCCGCCGAGGTGAACCGCGCGTCGGTGCAGACGATCGCGGACCTGGCGCTGGCCGACGGCGTGCTGAACGCCGAGATCGACGTCTCGGAGCTGGTGCCGTGAGCCGGCCGCACCACGGGCTGCTCGGGCTGATCGGGCCGGCCGGGCTGCTGGCCGTGCTGGAGGCGGCGCCCCGGCTCGGGCTGGTCGATGAGCGGTTCCTGCCTCCGGCTTCGGAGATTCTGCGCACGCTCGCCGGCGAGCTGGCCACGGCCGGGCTGTGGGTGGCGCTGGGCGAAACGATGCGCGGCTGGGCGGCGGGGCTGGCGCTGGCGTTCGCGCTGGCGGTGGCGGCCGGGGTGGTGATCGGCGTGGTGCCGGGGCTGCGGGCGGCGACGAGCTCGACCGTGGAGTTCCTGCGGCCGATCCCGTCGGTGGCGCTGGTGCCGCTGGCGACGCTGCTGTTCGGGCCGTCGCTCGGGTCGACGTTGCTGCTGGTGGTGTACGCGTCGTTCTGGCAGGTGCTCATCCAGGTGCTGTACGGGGTCGCGGCGGTCGATGCGGTCGCCGACGACACCGCTCGCGCCTACGGGCTGTCGGCCTGGTCGCGGGTGCGGCACCTGGTGTGGCCGACCGCGCTGCCGTACGTGATGACGGGGCTCAGGCTGGCGGCGGCGGTGGCGTTCATCCTGGCGGTCACCGCGGAGCTGGTGATCGGCAGCCCCGGGCTGGGCGCGCAGATCCAGGTGGCGCAGAGCAGCGGCGCGGTCTCCACCGTGTACGCGCTCGTCGTCGTCGCCGGGCTGATCGGCATCGGCGTCAACACCGCCGTACGGCTGCTGGAACGCCGGGTGCTGGCCTGGCATCCGGCCGTGCGCGGGGAGGTGGCCGGGTGAGGGTCGTCAGGCTGCTCGGGGTGCCCGCGCTGCTGGTGCTGGTCTGGTGGGCGGTCAGCGGCGGGTCGTTCTACCTGCCGAGCCCGGACCGGGTCGCGGTGGCGTTCGCCGAGACGTGGCTCTCCGAGCGGCTGACCGGCGACGTGCTGCCCAGCGTGGGACGGCTGCTGGCGGGTTACGCGCTGGCGGCGCTGCTGGGGATCGGGCTGGGCGTGCCGATCGGGCTGTCGCCGAGGCTGCGGGCCACGCTGGAGCCGGTACTGGAGTTCTTCCGGGCGATCCCGCCGCCGGTGCTGGTCCCGCTGATCATGCTGCTGGCGGGCATCGACACGCCGATGAAGGTGCTCGTCATCGTCTCCGGCTGCGTGTGGCCCGTCCTGCTCAACACCGTCGAGGGCGTGCGCGCGCTGGACGGGGTGCTCGCCGACACCTGCCGGATGTACGGGGTGCGCGGCGGGTCGAGGCTGCGCAGGTTCGTGCTGCCCGGGGCCGGCCCGCAGATCATGGCCGGGCTGCGGCAGGCCCTGTCGATCGGCATCATCCTCATGGTCATCAGCGAGATGTTCGCCAGCTCCAGCGGGCTCGGGTTCACGATCGTGCTGTTCCAGCGGCAGTTCCAGATCGCCGAGATGTGGAGCGGCATCCTGCTGCTCGGGCTGCTCGGGCTGGGCCTCTCGCTGCTCTTCCGCCGCCTGGAGCGGTGGGTCCTGTCCTGGTACTACGGCAGCGGAGCCGCGCGTGCTTGAGATCGACCGGCTGGGAAAGACGTACGAGAACCCGGGACGCAGCGTCGAGGCGATCCGGTCGCTGACGTTCGAGGTGGCGGCCGGGGAGCTGGTGTGCGTCGTGGGGCCGTCCGGGTGCGGCAAGACGACGCTGCTGCGCATGGTCGCCGGGCTGCTCCCCGCGAGCACCGGCGAGGTGCGGCTGGACGGGGTGCCCGTCACCGGGCCGCCGCCGCGCATGGCGGTGGTCTTCCAGGAGTACGGCCGCAGCCTGTTCCCGTGGATGACCGTGTGGCAGAACGTGGAGTTGCCGTTGAAGGAGAAGAAGGTGCCCGCGCCGAGGCGCCGGGAGCTGGTCACGCAGTCGCTGGAGTCGGTGGGGCTGGCCGACGCCGCCCAGGCGCATCCGTGGCAGCTGTCCGGCGGCATGCAGCAGCGGGTGGCGATCGCCCGCGCGGTGGCGTACGAGCCTCAGGTGATGCTGATGGACGAGCCGTTCGCGGCCGTCGACGCGCAGACCCGGGCGGACCTGGAGGACCTGATCCTGCGCCTGTGGCGGGACCTGGAGGTGACCACGCTGTTCGTCACGCACGACATCGACGAGGCCGTCTACCTGGGACAGCGGGTGATCGTGCTGTCGTCGTCGCCGACGGTCGTCACCGAGGACCTGAAGATCGACCTGCCGCCCGACCGGGACCAGCTCAAAACCCGGTCGCTGCCCAGGTTCGGCGAGCTGCGCGGGCACGTCTACGCGCGGATCCAGGCGGCCCGGGGATGACGACGGTCAGGGACGCCACGTTCGAGGTGCTGCGCCGCACCGGGCTGACGACGATCTTCTGCAATCCGGGCTCGACCGAGGTGTCGCTGCTGACCGGGCTGCCCGACGACCTCACCTTCACGCTCGCGCTGCACGAGGGGTCGGTGGTCGGGATGGCCACCGGCTGGGCCATCGGGCACGACGCGCCCGCGCTGGCCGTGCTGCACACCACGGCCGGGCTGGGCAACGCCGTCGGCGCCATCGCCACCGCCCGGGTGAACCGGGTGCCGCTCGTCATTCTCGTCGGGCAGCAGGACCGGCGGCATCTGGCGCTGGAGCCGTTCCTGGCCGGGCGGCTGGCGGGGCTGGCCGGCGACTACCCGGTGCACGTCGACCAGCCGGTCCGGGCGCAGGACGTGCCCGGAGCCGTGGCCGCCGCCTGCCACCGGGCCGTCACGTACCGGGGGCCGGCGCTGGTCGTGGTGCCGATGGACGACTGGGCGGCGCCGTACGAGGGCGAGACCCCCGCCGCGCCCGCGCGGCTGGTGCGGGCGGAGGCGGCCGGTGACGTGGGGCCGCTGGCCGCGATGCTGGCCGGGGCGCGCTCCCCCGCGATCGTGGCAGGGGCGGGGGTGCGCGCGTGGGAGCCGCTGGTCGCGCTGGCGGAGCGGCTCGGGTGCCCGGTGTGGCAGGAGTCGTTCGGCGCGCGGGCCGGGTTCCCGCAGGACCATCCGCAGTACGCGGGCGTGCTGCCGGCCGACCGGCCGCGCCTGCGGGCCGCGCTCGCCGGGCACGACGTGGTGCTCGCCGTGGGTGCGCCGGTGTTCCGGCAGTACCCGTACGCGCCCGGGCCTCTGGTGGAGCCGGGCACTCTGGTCGCGCTCGTCACCGACGACCCCGAGGAGGCGCACCGCAGCCCGGCCGACCTGGCCTGCCTGGCCGCACCGGCCGCCGCCTGCGCCGCCCTGCTCGGCCTGGTGCCCGCCCGGCCCGTGACGGCCGTCCCCCGACCGCGCGCCGAGGCGCTCGGGCCGCCCCCGGGCGGGCGGCCGTTGCGGCCCGCCCACGTGCTGGCGGAGCTCGCCGCCCGGCTGCCCCGGGACGTGGTGCTCGTCGAGGAGACCCCGTCGTCGCGGCCCGACCTGCACCGGCTGATGCCGGCGCGCAACCCGCTCGGGTTCGTGTCGGCGGCGATGGGCGGACTCGGGTTCGCGCTGCCCGCCGCCGTCGGGCTGCGGATGGCGCTGCCGGACCGGCCGGTCGTGGCGGTCGCCGGCGACGGGTCGGCCCTCTACGGCGTGCAGGCCCTGTGGAGCGCCGCCCACTACCGGGTGGGCGCGCTGTTCGTGGTGCTCGCCAACGGCCGGTACGCGATCATGGACCGGCTGGCCGACAAGCAGGGCGGCAAGGCCCCCTGGCCGGCCTTCGACGAGGTGAACGTGAGCGGCCTGGCCAGGGCGCTCGGCTGCGAGGCCAGGCGGATCGACGACCACGCCGCGCTGACGGCGACGCTGGACGAGGTGATCCCGGCCCTGCGCACCCGCCCCGACCCCCTGCTGCTGGACATCCAGGTGAGCGTCGACCTCAACTTCCAACCCTGAGCCCAGGCGGTGGCGGTTTGTGGGATATGGCCGGTATCGTCACGAAATGGAGAGACGTCTGGAGGCGGAGCCGGAGTTCCGGGCCAGGCTCGTGGTCGAACCCGGGAAGCGGGTCGTGACCGGCGCCGCCGGGTTCTTCGCGCGTAATCGTCCTCTGGTCCAGCATGCGATGCGGGCCGCCGGCGAGGGGCCGGGGCTGCTGCGCTACTACTGGCGGGGCGCGGACCGGCGGCTGTACCGGGTGAGCGTCGAGGTGTCCGTCACCGGGCGCGGCACCGTGACCGGGCTGGAGGCGCGGCGGTGCGAGGCGCCGTGGGGGCTGACGGAGCGCGAGCACGAGGTGCTGACCTGCGTGGCCGTCGGCATGACGAACCCGGAGGCGGCCGAGCGCGTCGGGTGCGGGGCCCGTACCGTGGCCACGCATGTCGAGCGGATCCTGGTCAAGCTGGGCGCGCCGACGCGGACGGCGGCGGCGGCGCTGGCCGTGGACGAGGAGGCGCTGCTTGCGCCGTTCTCCGGGCCGGAGGGGTTCGCGGTCACGGCGGTGGGCCGGGTGACCGGCGGCTGCACCCGGGCCGAGCCGGCGCCGAGGCCGGGGCCGGGCGGCGGGTCCGTCAGGCGGCCGATCCGGCTGGGCGCGATCTACCCGCTCGACGGGCCGAGGCGGTTCGACGCGCTGGCGATGCGGCGGGGCGCGGCGATCGCGGTGGAGGAGGTCAACGCGCGCGGCGGCGTGGGCGGGCGGCGGATCGACCACCTGGCGATCGAGGTGTCCGGCGACACGGACGGCGACCTGCTGCGCGCGGTGGAGTACCTGCGCTCGCACGACGTGGACGCCATCACGCTGGGCAACGTGAGCCCGCGCTACCACCTGGGCGCGATCACCCTGGCGGCCGAGTACCGGGCGCCGCTGATGCACGCGATGGTGTCGCCGTCGATCACCGAGCACGTGCACGACAATCCCGGCATGCTCGGGCAGACGTTCCAGGTGTGTGCCACCGAGACGGCGTACTTGTCCGGGTTCGTCCGGACGTTGGATCTGCTCGACACCTCCGGGCAGTGGCGGCCGGACAACCGGCGGCTGGTGGCGCTGGTGCGCGAGGACGACCACGACCCGCACCGGGCCGCCGAGCTGGACGAGCTGGCCGGGGCGCGCGGCTGGGACCTGGCCGCGATGGTGCCGATCGCCGACACGCGGGTGCCGTGGCCCGAGGTGGTGGCCGGCATCCAGGCGATCGAGCCGGCGGCCGTGCTGGTGTGCACGTACGTGGAGGACGAGCTGCGCCGGTTCCTGGAGGAGCTGCGCGGGTCGGGCAGCCGGTCGCTGGTCTACACGGTGTGGACGCCGACGATCCCCCGGTTCGAGGAGCGGATGGAGGGGCTGGCCGAGGGCCTGCTGTGGTCCACGGTCATCGGCACGTACGGGGACCCGGTGAGCGCCAGGTTCATGCGCCGCTACCGGCACGCCTACGGGGACGAGCCGGGCAGCGGCAGCGCGGCCATCCACTACGACATGATCCACATGCTGGCCGGCGCCTGGTCGGAGGTCGGCAGGCCGTGGGACTTCGGGGCGGTGGTGCGCTCGCTGCGCGAGGGCGTGCACCGGGGGGCGGCGGGCCCGTACTACTTCGGCGGGCGCGGCCAGCGGGCGCTGGCCTACCCGGACGACACGTGGGACGCCTCGCTGGCCCACGCGCACCTCGTCCACCAGGTGCAGGACGGCCGCAGCCGGGTGATCGCGCCGGTGGAGCTGGCGCAGCACGCCTTCCGCGCCGGATCAGCCCGGCCATGACGGCTCCGGCTCAGCTCAGCCATGACGGCGCGGCGGGCGAGCCGAGCCCGGCGCCGCCGTCGGCGGCCAGCACGTGCCCGTTGACCCAGGCCGACTCGCCGGAGCAGAGCCACAGCAGGCTGGGCACGATGTCGCCGGGCCCGGCGACGCGGCCGGCCGGGCTGCCGGCGGCGACGGCCTCGACGTAGGCGGCCGGGACCGGGTTCAGCGCGGAGCCCACGTCGACGAAGCCCGGGGCGACGGCGTTGACCCGGACGCCCAGCGGGCCCAGCTCCAGCGCGAGGCCGCGGGTCACGGCCTCCAGCGCGGCCTTGGATGCGGCGTAGACGGTGGTGCCGGGGCGCGGACGGCCCGCCCCGCCCGAGCTGGTGAACACGACGGCGGCCGGGCGGCCCGCGCACAGGCCGGCCAGCGTGGTGGCGGCCATCAGCGCCGAGCGGGTGTTGACGGCCATGACCCGGTCGAACAGCTCCTCGGTCGACTCCAGCGCCCGCCGCGCCGGGAACAGCCCCGCCACGTGCAGCAGCGCGTCCAGCGGGCCGTGGGACCGCCACGCCTCCCGCACGACGGCCGCGGCGGCGCCCGGCTCGGCCAGGTCGGCGGCCAGCTCGGCGCCGGCCCCGGGCGCGTCGGCGGCGACCACCCGCGCCCCCTCGCGCGACAGCGCCGCGCAGGCCGCCGCGCCGATCCCGCCCGCCGCGCCCAGCACGAGCACCGTACGGCCGGCGAACCTCACGAGCCGTCCCCGGCGCGGAAGGCGCGGGCGACCTCCTGGCAGGTGCGGAAGGCCAGCGGCCGTTCCAGGCAGGCGTCGAGGAAGCGCTCCAGCCCGATCATCCGGTGCCCCCGGCCGATCACCTGCGGATGGAAGGTCAGCACGCACACGCCGCCCGGCTCCTCCCGGACCATGTAGTCCACGTCGTCCAGGAAGTTGCCGAACACCGTGCCCGGATCGCGCAGCCCCGGCATGATCGCCGTGTCCGTCCGCAGATACTCGAACTGCGGGTAGTCGTCCAGCGACCAGGAGACCGGCAGCTCGACCAGCGGCGTCGGCTCCCCGAACCGGTACGGCCCGTCGGCGTCGGCCACGTCGCCGCGCCTGGCGTAGTAGGGCGTGTAGTCGGTGCCCATCAGGCTGGAGTCGTACTCGCAGCCCAGCTCCAGCAGCACGTCCACGGTCGAGGCGGTGAAGTCCCAGCTCGGCGTCCGGTTGCCGGTGGGCTCGTAGCCGGTGACCCTCCTGATGGAGTCGCGGGCCCGCACGGCCGCCGCGAGCTCGCCGGCCCGGTCGAGCTTCGACACCGGCTCGTGCGCGTAGCCGTGCAGGGCGATCTCGTGCCCGGCCTCGGCGATGGCGGCGCACTCGGCCGGATAGGTGTCGACGGTGTGGCCGGGGACGAAGAACGTCGCGGTGATCCCGCGCCTGGCGAGCGCCTTGAGGATGCGCGGCATCGCGTGCGCGCCGAACTCGCCGCGCGAGACCGGCCCCGGCGACGTCATCCCGCGCGCCAGCCAGAGCGAGATGGCGTCGAAGTCGAACGTCAGGCAGATCGTGCTCTCAGGCATGGCCCTCCTCAGGGAAGCAGACCTCGGGTACGGCGCCGGGCTCGAACACGTCGTCCAGCCGCCACCGCTCGTACGGGTGCGAACAGGGCGGCTCCGGCGCGATGCTGAGCTCCCGCCGGTTCAGGTCCATCAGCACCGAGTAGACGGTCGTCACCACCTCGGCGGCTGGGGCGTCCGGGTCGGCGTGCCGGCAGATGCTGTCGGGGTGGGAGTAGTGGTCGCGCAGCGCGGCGACGAGGTCGCGCGGCTCCAGCGTGCGCGCGGCGGCGGCGTCCTCCAGCAGGTGGCGCGCCCTCGCCGGCCGCAGCAGCGTGAGCGCCGAGGTGGCCGCCTTCCTGTCGGTCAGCGGCAGCGGGCACTGGAAGTGGTTGGAGTGCGTGATCAGCCCGCCCTCCGGCAGCAGCGCGCCGAACACGCCCGGCGCCACCTCCAGGTCGATCGCCTCGCCTCCGGCGTCGGCGATGAGCAGGTTGCCGGAGGAGATCCGCGTCACGTCCAGCGCCTTGCGGTGCGCCTCGCTCATCGTGCGCGACTGCAGCACGCCGCGCAGCAGATAGTGGTACGGCACCCCGGCCCCGCCGGTGTCGCGGTCGGAGACCAGCAGGTTCGCGCACACGCCGAGCCCCGCCGAGTTGAGTCCCGACTTGGCCAGCATCCCGGCCTCGGCCAGCGTCAGCACCGCGAACCCGTCGGTGTCGCGGGTCGCCAGCAGGAACGTGACCGGGCCCTGCTCCGGGTGCCAGTCCCAGTTCTGCGCGAGCAGCGTGTGGCCGTCGCGGGTGTGCTTGCCGATGGCCGCGACCGAGGTGCATCCCTCGTCCCGGTAGCCGGTCCCGTACAGCATCTCGGTGCGCGCGTTGAGCGCGGTGATGTGCTCGACCGGCCGGCCCGCGCCGGCGGCGAGCCCTTCGAGCATCCGCGCGATGCGGGGGTCGTAGTCCCTGGCGACCTCCAGGTAGGTGGCGCCCCAGCGGCGCACGTCGGCGTCGCCGAGCCCGGCCTGGTCCCGGAAGCGGCGCAGGTAGGTGCCGAGGCTCTGTTCGACCAGGCCGGCGGTGCGGCGGCCGAGCTCGGCGCCCATCTCCTCGTAGGTGCCCTGGACCGCGACAACGGGTGGGTTCATGGTCGGTTCCCTCCTAGTGCAGGCGCCGGTGGGCGGTCTCCCGCATGCCGATCACGACGAGGAGCGTGACGAACGCGGAGACGATCGGCAGCACCACGGGCGACATGTCGGACCCGGTGAGCTGGATCGCGCCCGTGGCCACGAACGGCGCCGTGCCGCCGAACGCCATGACCGCGAAGTTGTAGCCGATGGACATCGTCGAATACCGCAGCTTCGTCGGGAACATCTCCGACAGCGCCGCCGGGCCGGGTCCCGAGAACATGGCCAGGACGACCGCGATGACGATCTGCCCGGCGAACACGCCGAACGTGCCGCCGTGCTGCAGCAGCAGCATGACCGGCCAGCTCAGCACCAGGAACCCGGCGGCGGCCGCGATGAGCAGCGGCTTGCGCCCGACCCGGTCCGACAGCGCGCCGAACGAGGCGATGCACACGGTCAGCACGACCAGCCCGACGATGTTGGAGGCCCGCGCCACGCCCGGGTCCACCCCGGCCACGTCCGCCAGCCAGGTCGGCAGGTAGGTGAGGAAGAAG
Source organism: Nonomuraea ceibae (assembly GCF_019396325.1). Lineage (GTDB taxonomy): Bacteria > Actinomycetota > Actinomycetes > Streptosporangiales > Streptosporangiaceae > Nonomuraea > Nonomuraea ceibae. Next base: position 157,068 of record NZ_JAHKRO010000004.1, on the reverse strand, counting down.
AAGTACGCGACCGTCCACAGCATGGTGAAGCCGAACCCGCGCAGGATGCTCGGGAACTCGGTGCGCAGCCCCTCCTTGAGCGGGCTCTTGGCCGTCGCGCCCTTCTCCTGCTCCTCGGCGAACGCCGGCGTCTCGTCCAGGCCGTACCGGAGCCAGAGCGCGGCCACGGCCGTCAGCGCCGACAGCAGGAACGGGATCCGCCACGCCCAGGCGAGCACCTGCTCCTCGGTGAAGATCGTGGAGTTGAGCGCCACCACGCCGGAGGCGAGCAGGAAGCCGGCCGCCGTGGAGACCTGGTTGAAGCTGCCGAAGAAGCCGCGCCGCCGCGCCGGGGCGTACTCGACGAGGAAGGCCGCCGAGCCCGCCCACTCGCCCGCCACCGAGAAGCCCTGCACCATCCGCAGGACCACCAGCAGCAGCGGCGCGAGCACGCCGATGCTCTCGTACGTGGGCAGCAGGCCGATCAACGTGGTGGCCGCGCCCATCAGGAGCACGCTGACCACCAGCGCGATCCGGCGGCCGAACTTGTCGCCGACGTGCCCGAACGTGATCGCGCCGAGCGGGCGCATGAGGAAGCCGACGGCGAACACCGCGAACGTGTAGAGGGTGCCGACGAGGCCGTCCGATTCGGGGAAGAACAGCTTGCCCAGTGTGGCGGCGGTGTAGCCGTACACCAGGTTGTCGTAGTTCTCCATGATGTTGCCGAAGGAGCCGGCGACGACGGCGCGCATGGAGCCGCCGGTCCGGTTCAGGGTGCTGTTGTCGCTCATCGCGACCTCTCACTTCTCGGGGGGGTCATGAGGCGGTGTAGCCGCCGTCGACCGGCAGCAGGACGCCGGTGACGAACGACGCGCGGGGCGAGGCCAGGTAGGCGACCGCCTCGGCCACGTCGGCGGGGTCGCCCGGGCGGGCCATCGGGGCGCGTTCGATCCGGGGCCTGAGCTGGTCGTCGGAGAGCTGCCGCAGCAGCGGCGTGACGAACACGCCGGGCAGCACGGCGTTGACGCGGATGCCGCGGCAGGCCAGCTCGACGGCCGCGGTCCTAGTGAGCATGTGCAGCCCGGCCTTGCTGACCTGGTAGGCCACGGAGGAGGGCGGCGAGGGCGGGCCGGGCGGCGGCACCTGGCCGTAGACGGAGCCGATGTTGACGACGCTGGCGTGCGGGCTGGCCGTCAGCTCGGCGGCGAAGGCGCGGATGCCGGTCCACGGCGCCCACAGGTTGGTGCGCAGGATCCGGTCCCAGTCGTCGTCGGCGGTGTCGAGCAGGCCGGTGCGGGCGCTGACGCCGGCGTTGTTGACGAGGATGTCGAGCCGGCCGTGGGTGGCGCGGACGGTCTCGGCGAAGGCGTCCCAGGAGTCGCGGTCGCGTACGTCCAGGGGGTGGTAGAGGGCGCCGGCCGACGGCGGGCGGTCGTCGCGAAGGTCGCCGTAGACGACCTGGGCGCCGCGTGCGCGCAGGCCGTCGACGATGGCGGCGCCGAGACCGGCGGCGCCGCCGGTGACGGCGGCGACCAGTCCTTCGAGCTCCATGGTCCTCCCTCCCTACCGGCGTATGCCCTGGTAGGAGCTTTGAGGACCATCCTGGGCCGGTGGGCGGCCCGTGGCGTCCGTCAGATGACGGATGTGCGCTCGGCGGCCTCCACCACGTTGGACAGCAGGAGGGCGCGGGTCATCGGGCCGACGCCGCCCGGGTTGGGCGTGAGGAAGCCGGCGACGTCGTCCGCGTCGGCCGCCACGTCACCGGCGATCTTGCCGTTGACGCGGGAGACGCCGACGTCGAGCACGGCGGCGCCCGGCTTGACCATGTCGGCGGTGATGAGGTCGGGCACCCCGGCCGCGGCCACCACGATGTCGGCGCGGCGCACGTGCGCGGCCAGGTCCTGGGTGCCGGTGTGGCAGAGGGTCACGGTCGCGTTCTCGCTGCGGCGGGTCAGCAGCAGGCCGAGCGAGCGGCCCACGGTGATGCCGCGGCCGACCACGGCGACCTCGGCGCCCTTGATCGGCACCCCGTACTGCTGCAGGAGCAGGACGATGCCGTGGGGCGTGCACGGGAGCGGCGCGTCGACCATGTGGACCAGGCGGCCCAGGTTGACCGGGTGGAGGCCGTCGGCGTCCTTGGCCGGGTCCATCCGCTCCAGCAGCGCCATCGTGTCGAGGTGCTTGGGCAGCGGGAGCTGGACGATGTAGCCGGTGCAGGAGGGCGAGGCGTTGAGCTCGTCGATGGCGGCCTCGACGTCGGCCTGGGTGGCGGTCGCGGGCAGGTCGACGCGGATGGAGGAGATGCCGACCTCGGCGCAGTCGCGGTGCTTGCCCGCCACGTAGATCTGGCTGCCCGGGTCGTCGCCGACCAGCACGGTGCCGAGGCCGGGCGTGATGCCACGCTCCTTGAGCGCGGTCACCCGGGCCGCCAGGTCCGCCTTGATCTTCGCTGCCGTCGCCTTGCCGTCGAGTCTCACTGCGCTCATGCGGTCAATCCTTCCACGCTCCGGCTGCCGGGCGTCCACGACCCGAATGACATCGTTGTCATCGGACTTTGGACGGCATATGGTGACCTTCGCCGGAATTGCGCGCTCCCTCGAGAGGTGGTCATGTCCGCTCACCCCCGCCCGCCCGCACGCCGATGACGTACGTACTCGCCATCGACATCGGAGGCACCAAGCTCGCCGCCGCGCTGGTGGACGAGGAGGGCGCCGTGCTGCGTTCCGCCACCCGGCCCACGCCCCGCGAGCAGGTCATGGCCGCGCTCGGCGGGCTCGTCGACGAGGTGACCGGCGACGGGCCCGCGCCGGTCGCCGTGGGGATCGGCTGCGCCGGGCCGCTCGACCGCGGCACCGTCAGCCCGGTGAACATGCCGAGCTGGCGGCGCTTCCCGCTGCGCGACGAGGTGCGGGCGCTGACCGGGCTGCCCACCGTGCTCGCCGGCGACGCCCAGTGCATGGCGCTCGGCGAGCACTGGCTCGGCGCCGGGCGCGGCAGCTCGGCGCTGCTGGGCGTGGTCGTCTCCACCGGAATCGGCGGCGGTCTCGTCATCGGCGGGCGGCCGCTGCTCGGCCCCACCGGCAACGCCGGGCACGTCGGCCACATGACGATCGACCCGTACGGCGAGCGCTGCGAGTGCGGCGGGCGCGGCTGCGTCGAGCGCTACGCCAGCGGCCCCAACATGACCCGCTGGGCCCTGGAGAACGGCTGGCGCCCCGGCTCGGAGCACCCCGAGACGGCGCGCCCGGACGCGCGGATGCTGGCCCGCGACGCGGCGGACGGCGATCCGGTCGCCGTGGCCGCCTTCGAGCGGGGGGCCGCGGCGCTGGCCGGGATGATCGCCTCCACGGCTGCCGCCACCGAGGTGAGCACCGTGGTCGTCGGCGGCGGGGTGTCGGGCGCCGGGCCGGTGCTGTTCGAGCCGCTGGCGCGGGCCCTCGACGACGTCGGCGGGCTGGCGTTCGTCAGGGCGGTGCGGGTCCGGCCGACCACCCTGGGAGTACGGGCCGGGCTGGCCGGCGCCGCCAAACTGGCCTGGGACTACTCGCGCTCGGCGAACTGAGCCTCACGCCGCTCGATGATCCGGCGGGTGAACGGGATGAGCTCGACGACCCGCCCGCCCAGGTAGGCGCCGATGAACGCGAGCAGGATGAGCACGAAGGGGCTGGTCGCGAACCCGTTCACGGCGATGAGGGCCTGCAGGGATGCGTCGAGCAGTGTCATGAGGGACTCCGGGGAGCAATCACGCGGCGGAAGCCCTCAGATTAACCGCACCATGCGGATGCTTGACCCGCTTTTGGGTGACCCGCCCCGGCGGGCCACCCTTTCGGCATCAGTGGAAGAAGTGCCGCGTGCCGGTGAAGTAGAGCGCCACGCCCGCTTTCTCCACGGCCTCGATGACCTCCTGGTCACGCACCGAGCCGCCCGGCTCGACGATGGCCCTGACGCCCGCCTCGATGAGCACCTGCGGCCCGTCGGCGAACGGGAAGAACGCGTCGGACGCGGCCACCGAGCCCGCCGCCCGCTCCCCCGCGCGCGACACCGCCAGCCGGCACGAGTCGACCCGGTTGACCTGGCCCATGCCGACGCCCACCGTGGCCAGGTCGCCGGCCAGCAGGATCGCGTTGGACTTGACCGAACGCGCCGCCCGCCAGGCGAACACCAGGTCGGCCATCACCGCCGGCGACACCGGCTCGCCCGCCTTGAGCTGCCAGGTCGCCGGGTCGTCGCCGGCCGCGTCGATCCGGTCGACCTGCTGCACCAGCAGCCCGCCGTCGATGCGGCGGAACTCGGCCGGGTTGACCGGGCCGCTCGGGCAGACCAGCAGGCGGATGTTCTTCTTCTGCGTCAGCACGGCCAGCGCCTCGGGCTCGTAGGAGGGCGCCACCACGACCTCGGTGAACACCTCGGCGATCTGCCTGGCCAGCTCGGCGGTGACCGCGCCGTTGACCGCGATCACGCCGCCGTAGGCGGAGACGGGGTCGCAGGCGTGCGCCTTGCGGTGGGCCTCGGCCACGTCGGCGCCGACGGCGATGCCGCACGGGTTCTGGTGCTTGATGATGGCGACGCACGGGCCGGTGAAGTCCCAGGCCGCGCGCCAGGCGGCGTCGGCGTCCAGGTAGTTGTTGTAGGACATCTCCTTGCCGTGCAGCTGCTCGGCGTTGGCCAGGCCGTCGCCGCCCGCGCTGTAGAGGGCCGCGGCCTGGTGCGGGTTCTCGCCGTAGCGCAGCGCGCTCTTGCGCTCCCAGGTGGCGCCCATGAACTGCGGCCACGTCTCCTGCTCGGCGTAGCCGTTGGCGAACCAGGACGCCACGGCCACGTCATAGGCGGCGGTGTGGGCGTAGGCGGCGCCCGCCAGCCGGCGGCGCTCGGTGAGCGTGAAGCCGCCGTGGTCGAGCGCGGCCAGCACGTCGCCGTAGGCGGCGGGGTCGACCACGACCGCGCAGGTGCTGTGGTTCTTGGCCGCGCCGCGGATCATCGCGGGCCCGCCGATGTCGATCTGCTCCACGCACTCCGCGTCGGACGCGCCCGAGGCGACCGTCTGCTGGAACGGGTAGAGGTTGACCACCACGAGCTGGAACGGGTCGATCTCCAGCTCGTCGAGCTGCGCCACGTGGTGCGGCTTGTTGAGGTCGGCCAGCATGCCGGCGTGCACGCGCGGGTGCAGGGTCTTGACCCGCCCGTCGAGGCACTCGGGGAAGCCGGTGAGCTGCTCGACCTTGGTGACCGGAATCCCGTAGGAGGCGATGGCCGCCGCCGTGCCGCCCGTCGAGACGATCTCCACCCCCGCCCCGTCCAGGGCTCTGGCCAGCTCCTCCAGCCCCGACTTGTCGTAGACGGCGATGAGAGCGCGCCGGATGGCGATGCGAGTCACGTGCTTTCCCCTCCTGATGGGTTACCGATGCGGACGCTGCGTCCGCTGACCGTCCAGCCCTCGCGGGCCATCCGGCCGACGACGTCGACGAGCAGGCGGCGCTCGACGGTCTTGATGCGCTCGTGCAGGGTCGCCTCGTCGTCGGCGGGCAGCACGGGCACGGCCTCCTGCGCGACGATCGGCCCGGTGTCGACGCCGGCGTCGGCCAGCATCACCGTGCACCCCGTCACCTTGACCCCGTGGGCCAGCGCGTCACGCACCCCGTGGGCGCCGGGGAAGGCCGGCAGCAGCGCGGGGTGGGTGTTGAGCAGCGGGAACTCCTCCAGGGTCGGAGCTCCGACGATCTTCATGAAGCCGGCCGAGACGACCAGGTCCGGCTTGTGGGCGGCGATCTCCGCCGCGAGCGCGGCATCCCACGCGGCCCGGGACGGGTAATCGCCCAACTTTCGGACAAAAGTGGGTATACCTGCGCGAGATGCTCTAGCCAGTCCTTCGATGCCATCCCGGTCCGCACCGACGGCCACGACCCGGGCTCCGTAAGACGGATCGGCGGAAGCGTCCAGGAGGGCCTGTAGGTTTGTTCCAGAGCCGGAGACGAGGACGACGAGCCGCGCAGCCTTGGACACGCACACTCCCATGAGGATTCCGGGTTGGGGCTGCCAGCGTATCTGTTCCCGGTCACGGTGACGCAGAGGAGGTCAGGTGTCGACACCGGTGCAAGCACCAGCCGGTCAGCAGCCCGCGGAGTCCGCGGGACGCCGGGCGATCTGGTTGTCCATCGCCGCGCTGGCGATGACGATCATGCTGCCCGCGGCGGGCCTGGTTCTGGCGGTGTTCGCGCTCGTGGCGGGGATTCGCGCACTCCCGCTGCTGCGAAACGCGGGGAAGCCCACAGGCGCGGCAGCGGGCGGCATCGCCGTCTCGACCGTCGCACTGCTGCTGTCGGCCGGAGCCACGGCCATGCAGCTCTATCTGATGGACGAGCACTCCGCCTACCAGGAATGCCTGAAGGGCGCGGGCACCGTGTCCTCCCAGGGAGAGTGCTACGTGCAGTTCAGGGAGGCGGCGGAGAAGAAGCTGCCCTCCGACGTGCTGGAGATCCTGGGCACGACGCCCTAGTCCCGGTCCCAGGCGTAGGGGTCGACGTAGATGACGTGGCCGCCCCGGTCGTCCGACTCGTCCACGATGTCCTGACGCGCCGGCGCCGCCTGGTCCATCGGCGGGCGCGGGCGCGCCTGCGAGAGCGTCTCGGCCGCGGCCGAGGCGTGCTCGTCCTGCCAGTCGTCACGGATGACCGGGATCGGCTGGGTGTCGGCCTCCGTGGCGTCCATCCAGTGACCGGGCAGCGGGCGGGCGTCGGCCTCGGCCAGCCCCACCTTGCTCGCCGCCCGGGCGATCGCCGCCCCCGCCTTGCGCATCGGCGCCGCCGCCTTGTCCAGCGGCGCGCGGGCCTTGCGGTTGAGCAGCAGCAGGTTCGTCACCCCGGCGGAGATGCCCGCCGCCACGCCGACCTCCAGCGCGACCGACAGCGCCACCTCCCACGGCGACGGCCCGACGGCCGTCAGCCGGCCGCCGCCGATCGGGCCCCCGGACAGCGCCGCCAGCAGCCCCGCCACCAGCCCTGACGTGACGCCCGTCAGGAAACCCCACAGCGGCGCGGCCTCGTACGCGGGAGAAGGCGACATCCTGGCCACGACCACGCCCGCCACCGCGCCCGCCGCGAACGGCAGCGCGATCACCGCCATCATCCACGCGGGCACCGGCCCGCTCTCCGGCAGCGCGCCCAGCAGCGGCAGGCTCGGCACCGTGCCGAGCTGCACGCCCGTGGGCGCCACCAGCGTGTCGGCGCCGATCGCGAAGCCCGGCCCGGCGATGTACGACGACGCCCAGATGACCACGTTGAACAGGTAGAGCGCCTGCACCAGCAGGAGCAGCAGCCCGCCCACGACCCCCGGCGACAGCACGTCCGACAGCTCGCGCACCTGGTCGAAGTTGAGCGCCACGGCGACCAGCACTAGGCCCAGCCCGAACAGCACGAGCAGCGCCGTGGCCACCGCCGTGCCGACCGTCAGCGCCCGCACCCGCTCGGGCAGCAGCCGCAGCATCGCCCGCCACGGCCCGATCGTCCGCGCCGTCGCCACCGCGCCCACCACGAACGCCAGCAGGAAGTGGCTCAGCAGCGCCTCGCCGATGAACGGCTGGGTGATCTCGTTGCTGGTGACGAGCGCGATCAGACCCGCCAGCAGCGCGTACGGGGCCGCCAGCGACACACCGGCCTGCGCCACCAGCAGCAGCTGGGCGCGGCGCCGGGCCGCGGCCTTCTCGCGCGGGCTGTTCTTCGGCAGCCGCGCCGGCAGCCGCAGCCGCAGGTCGGCGTCGCGGGCCATCCACCGGCCCGCCTTGTACAGCAGCACGGCGGGCAGCACCATCAGGCCGATCGGCAGCAGCCCCACCCGGCCTCCCGGGATGGCGAACCCGGCATGGTGGGCCGCCAGCCAGATCTGCGCCGCCGTGCGGAACACCCCGGGCAGCCCGTCGCCCAGCGTGCCGCGTGGCGCGGCGATCCAGCCGACCAGCGTGAGCGTCGTGAGCACGGCCAGCCCGACGCCCAGCGTGCACGCGGCGGCCAGCATCCCGGACACAGGCAGTGGCCGGCGCGTCTCGTCATCGTCACTCGAGACCCCGGGGAGCTTGCCGAGAACCGACCGGGGGGCGGTCCGCAGCTGGTCGAGTATCGCCGTCACAACAAGCGATTTTCTCAATCTTTCCCGACCAGCGCTTGGTTGACGCGCCGCCCCCGCCCAGTTTGTGCGCCGTTTCAAGATCAATAGTCGTCGAGGGCAAGATCAAGAGACCCCAAAGCCCCGGACAGGGCGGCCGGGGCGCACTCGCGGGCCCAACCGGCCGGCGTGTCACCGACCGGCCGTGAGCGCTCCCGGGCGGCGCCCAGGAAAAGCGGAAGCCCCGCGCTCAACCGCGCGGGGCTTCGGCCGTGAAAGCAGTTCAGCGGGACTGCATGATCTCCCGCATCAGCCGAGCGGTCTCGGAGGGGGTCTTGCCGACGCGGACGCCGACCTTCTCCAGGGCCTCCTTCTTGGCCTGGGCGGTGCCCGCGGAGCCGGACACGATGGCGCCCGCGTGGCCCATGGTCTTGCCCTCGGGGGCGGTGAAGCCCGCGACGTAGGCGACGACCGGCTTGGTGACATGCTCCTCGATGTAGGCCGCCGCGCGCTCCTCGGCGTCGCCGCCGATCTCGCCGATCATGACGATCGCGTCGGTGCCCGGGTCCTCCTGGAACGCCTGGAGGGCGTCGATGTGGGTGGTCCCGATGACCGGGTCGCCGCCGATGCCCACGGCCGTGGAGAAGCCGAAGTCACGCAGCTCGTACATGAGCTGGTAGGTCAGCGTGCCGGACTTGGACACCAGGCCGATGCGGCCCGCGGTGGTGATGTCGGCCGGGATGATGCCGGCGTTGGAGGCGCCGGGCGAGGCGATGCCGGGGCAGTTGGGGCCGATGATGCGGGTCTTGTTGCCCTTGGCGACCGCGTACGCCCAGAACTCGGTGGAGTCGTGGACCGGCACGCCCTCGGTGATGACGACGCAGAGCGGGATCTCGGCGTCGATGGCCTCCTTGACGGCGTCCTTGGTGAACGCCGGGGGCACGAAGACGACCGACACGTCGGCGCGGGTCTTCTCGATGGCCTCCTTGACCGTGCCGAACACGGGCAGGCCCTCGTGCGTGGTGCCGGCCTTGCGGGCGTTGACGCCGCCCACGACGCGGGCGCCGGAGGCGAGCATGCGGCGGGTGTGCTTGGTGCCCTCGCCGCCGGTCATGCCCTGAACGATGATCTTGCTGTTCTCGGTCAGCCAGATAGCCATGTGTCACACACCTGCCGCAGCGAGCTCGGCGGCCCGCTTGGCCGCGTCGTCCATCGTGTCTACCAGCTCGACGCGCGGGAGTGCGGCGTCGGCCAGGATCTGCCGCCCGAGCTGGGCGTTGTTGCCGTCGAGTCGGACCACCAGCGGGTGCGTGACGGCCTCGCCGCGGCTTTCGAGGAGCTTGAACGCCGACACGATGCCGTTGGCGACGGCGTCGCAGGCGGTGATGCCGCCGAAGACGTTCACGAAGATCGACTTGACCGACGGGTCGGACATGATGATCTCCAGGCCGGCCGCCATGACCTCGGCGGACGCGCCGCCGCCGATGTCGAGGAAGTTGGCCGGGGACGGCTTGCCCGGGAACGCCTCACCGGCGTAGGCGACCACGTCGAGCGTGGACATGACCAGGCCGGCGCCGTTGCCGATGATGCCGACGTCGCCGTCGAGCTTGACGTAGTTGAGGTCCTTCTCCTTGGCCTTGGCCTCCAGGGGGTCCTCGGCCGCCTTGTCGGCGAAGGCCTCGTGGTCGGCCTGGCGGAAGGTGGCGTTGTCGTCGAGCGTGACCTTGCCGTCGAGCGCCTTCACCTGCCCGTCGGCCGCGAGGATCATCGGGTTGACCTCGACCAGCGTGGCGTCCTCGTCGACGAACGCGCACCAGAGCTTCTCGATGAGCTCGGCGGCGCCGTCGAGGGCCTTCTCCGGCAGGCCGCCGGCGATCGCGATGTCGCGGGCCTTGGCCCGGTCGACGCCGGTCAGCGCCGAGACGGGCACCTTGGCGACCTTCTCGGGCGTGCTGTGGGCGACCTCCTCGATGTCCATGCCGCCCGCGGCCGAGCAGATCGCGAGGAAGGTGCGGTTGGCGCGGTCGAGCAGGAACGAGAAGTAGTACTCCTCCGCGATCGCGCTGGCCTCCTCCACGAGCACCTTGTGGACCGTGTGGCCCTTGATGTCCATGCCGAGGATCGCGCCGGCCTTCTCGACGGCGTCGGCGGCGTCGTCGGCCACCTTCACGCCGCCGGCCTTCCCGCGCCCGCCGGTCTTTACCTGGGCCTTGACGACGACACGGCCGGTCAGCTGCTCCGCTGCCGCCCGCACTTCCTCCACGGTGTGGGCGACGATGCCGCGAGGCACCGGGATGCCGTAGTCCGCGAAGAGCTCCTTCGCCTGATGTTCGAACAGGTCCACGAGGGTCCGTCCTTGCTCATTTCCGACTGATGTTCGACGGCCCGGTCCACCCCGTGCGTGCCGGGCGTTTTCCGCCAGTGAAGCCTAGCCCCAACCTTGACCTGACCAGGTCATCGGGTAGCAGATATCCCGCGATGTGACGGTGATCTCACTTCCCCGATGCGCACGCTGCACGGAAAGTGCACCGATTCGACGTTAATAACCAGTTTCGCCGAGATATACCTGTGATCTTCAATTGACATGATCCATACCCCTCAATAACTCGACGTCAAAGGATCGCAATGAAGCGAATCATTGCCGGGCTGGCCGTGGCCGCCATGTCGACGCTGGTCACGGCGGCACCAGCGCAGGCCGCGCCCGTCAACCCGGTCAAGGCGCTGCAGAAGCAGCTCAAGCCGGGCCACGGCGTTCGGGTTTCAGAAACGAACCGGACGTTCACCGACGGTAAAGAGACCAGAAGCGGCAAGACCACCGGCGTGCTCGAATTCGGCAAGTCCGGAGTGGTCGCCTCCGACCTCACGACCCGCGTCAAGATCCCGAAGGGCGCCTCGGCGGAGATGGCCGAGATGCTGCGCGGCATCTCCAACTCGCGCGCCATCAGCGTCGGCGGCGACACCTACATGCAGGGCGGGCTCTTCAGCGAGGAGCTGCCCGAGGGCAAGAAGTGGGTGCGCTACGAGGGCGTCCAGGCCATGGGCACCGAGCAGGTCATCGACGTCTTCGACGCCAAGCTGCTCAAGGCCCTGGTCGCCAAGGCCAAGGTCGTCAAGGGCGACTACGCCGGCTCGCTGACGGCCAAGGAGCTGGGCAAGCTCACCGGCGCCAAGATCACCGGCAACGTCGGCAAGATCAAGATCTCCTACCTGCTGGACGTCGACGCCAAGGGCCTGATCAAGCGCGTGGTCAGCGACTACACGCTGGACTTCGGCCTGCTCGGCAAGACCAGGGCCGTCACCGAGAGCCGCTACACGGGCTGGGGCGGCAAGGTCAAGGTCGTCGCGCCGCCGGAGTCGCAGTGGGTCGACCTCCTCGACCTGGGCAAGGACACCGAGCTGCCGTCGGAGCTGCCCGGCAAGGGCCTCCACTCGCTGGACCAGCGGTAAACCGCGTGAAGGGCCTCATCACCGGCGTCGCGCTGGCCTCGGCCGCCGCGCTCGCCGTGGCCGCCCCCGCGCAGGCGGCGCCCAAGGACCCCCTCGCGGCGGTCAAGAAGCAACTCGTCGCGGGCAAGGGCGTCAGCTTCACCGACGCCACCACGTACGTGCGCGACGACGGCCCCGAGCCGTACCTGAAGCGCACGGGCCGCTTCATGTTCGGCAAGGGCAAGGTGGCCGCGACCGACATGGCGTCCACGTATCCGAAGGAGACCCTCCAGCGAGGGCTGGACTCCTTCCAGAACGATCGGACGATCCTGATCGGCAAGTCCGCCTACCTGTCCGGCCGCTACTACGACAAGCAGCTGCCGGAGGGGAAGAAGTGGCTCAAGACCGACAGCGCGGCGCTGAGCAACAACTGGGCCCAGCCGATCAACCCGGCCGAGCCCGCCACGCTGAAGAAGCTGCTGGCCAAGGCCAAGCGCACGGCGGGCGGCTACCAGGGCACGATCACGTTCGACGAGCTGGGCAAGGTCTCGCCCTGGTTCAACCAGAGCGTCCCGCTGTGGCGGGCAGGCGCGACCGAGGTGACCTGGAAGCTCACCGTCGGCCCTGACGGCCTGCCGAAGCGGCTGGTCACCTCCTACCCGGCCGGCGGGATGGTCAGGGGCATGCTCGGCACGCTCAGGATGGACACCACGTACCGAGGCTGGGGCGCCAAGGTGTCGATCAAGGCTCCGCCCGCCGGCACGGTCGCGGCGGAGTGACGTCCGGCGGGCCCTTCCCGAGAGGGCCCGCCCGTACCCCTCACCAGAAATGGCACCCTCATGAGAACCCTCATCACCGGCGTCGCGCTGGCCTCGGCCGCCGCGCTCGCCGTGGCCGCCCCCGCGCAGGCGGCGCCCAAGGACCCCCTCGCGGCGGTCAAGAAGCAGCTCGTCGCGGGCAAGGGCGTCAGCTTCACCGACACCACCACGCTCGTGCGCGAGTCCACCGGCCCGGAGCCGTTCATGAAGCGCACGGGCCGGATCATGTTCGGCAAGGGCAAGATCGCGGCAGCCGACCTGGCGGCGACGTACCAGGTCAAGGAAGGCGAGTCCGTCTTCAAGAACGACCGCACGATCATCGTCGGCAAGACGGCGTACGTGTCGGGCGGGATCTACCGCGAGAACCTGCCGAAGGGCAAGACCTGGCGCAAGTCCGACCACACCGGGTCGAGCAGCTGGTTCTCCCAGCCGATCAACCCGGTCGAGCCCGCCACGCTGAAGAAGCTGCTGGCCAAGGCCGAGCGCACGTCGAACGGCTACCAGGGCACGATCACGTTCGACCAGCTGAAGAAGGTGTCGCCGTGGTTCCGCATGAGCGTCCCGCTCTACATGGAGCCCAAGACCGAGGTCGACTGGCGGCTCACGGTCAGCCGTAGCGGCGTTCCGCAGCGGCTGGTCTCCTCCTACGACGCCGAGGGGCTCATCGGCTGGCAGGGGGTCACGGTCAAGAACGACACCACCTACAGGGGCTGGGGCGCGAAGGTGACGATCAAGGCGCCGACCGCCGGCAAGGTCGCTCCCAAGTCCAAGGACTGAGACCCGCCGGGCCCCTGCACGAACGACTACAGGAATCGAGAGGAATCCGCATGAAGCGCATCATCACCGGCCTGGCATTGGCGTCGGCCGCCGCCCTCGTGACGGCGACGCCCGCCCAGGCCGCTGCGCCCAAGAACCCGGTGACGGCGGTCAAGAAGCACGTCGCCCCGGGCAAGGGCGTGAAGTTCACCGAGCGCACCACCGTGATCGAGGACGGCCAGCGCGCCGTCTTCCTCAGGCGTCACGGCAGCTTCGCGTTCGGCCGGTCGGGCATCGCCGCGTCCGACATCACCGGCAAGCTGGCCATCAACGCCAGTGACCTGGACGCCGAGGAGGACTCGCTGATCGCGGCGATGACCAAGTCGGAGCGCACGATCAGGATCGGCACCACGTCCTACCTGTCGGGCGGCATCTGGTCGACCGTGCTGCCGGAGGGCGAGACCTGGTACAAGGCCCCGAACGGCCCGCCCGCGGGCATTCTGGGCGTGCTGGGCCAGCCCGTGAACATCGCGGAGCCGGCCACGCTCAAGGCGCTGTTCAAGAACGCCAAGGCGACCTCGGGCGGCTACACCGGCAAGATCACCGTCGGTGAGCTGCGCAAGGCGTCGGCGTGGTTCCGCGCTTCCAGGATGGGGGCGAAGGACACGGCCAAGACGCTGAAGACGCCGATCAACTGGCGGCTCACCGTGGACGCCAAGGGCCTGCCCACGCGCCTGGTGACGACGTTCTCGGCGGTCGCGCTGGCCATGGACAGCGGGAGCCTGAGCGTCGACACCCGCTTCACCGGCTGGGGCGGCAAGCTGACGATCAAGGCGCCGACGGCCGACCAGGTCACCACCGACCTGGAGGAGGGCGGCGAGGAGACCGTCGAGGAGTTCGGCAAGCTCAACGGCATCGCCACCAAGTAGGTCCTGAGGCCGGCCGTGGCGCCGCCACGGCCGGCCACCGGAATGTACAAAATTGAACCGTTATGACATCGTGACGCCTTCCTGGACGGCGAAACACGAGCCTCAGCTGTCACACCTACGGAACGCGTCAAGCACATAGTCCAGGAGTACGACCTGTGAAGCTCTTCCCCCGGATGCCGGCCGTGACCGCCCTGGTCGCCGCGGCCCTCTGCGTGGCGCCGACGGTGCCCGCCCAGGCCGCCGCGCCGAAGAAGGTCAAGCTCGGCATCGCCGACATCACCCCGCTCGGCGAGAAGTCGGAGAAGGTGGGCGTCGGCTTCCCCATCATCGTGACCTTCGACCGCAAGGTGCGCGACCGCGCGGCGGCCGAGTCGGTGCTGCGGGTCGAGGCCGACAAGCCCGTCGAGGGCGCCTGGCGGTGGATCGCCGACAACAAGGTCGTCTACCGCACCAAGACCTACTGGAAGCCCAACCAGAACGTGCTCTTCAAGGCCCTGCTCAGCGAGATCCCGGGCAACCAGGCGGCCAGGAACGTCAGCCGCCGCTTCGCCGTCGGCGCGCAGAACATCTCCGTCGTCGACACCCGCAAGCACGTGATGAAGGTCTACCGCAACGGCAGGCTGGCCAAGAAGATCCCGATCAGCGCCGGCCGGGGCGGGCTGATCAGGAACGGCGTCGACGTCTACCTGACCACCAGCGGCGTCCACCTGACCATGGGCAAGAAGGCCGTGGAGACCATGACCTCGTCGTGGATGGGCGTGACCGACCCCAAGGACCCGCGCTACTACAAGGAGCAGATCCCGTGGGCGGTCCGCATCTCCGACAGCGGCGAGTACGTCCACCAGAGCTACGGCGACTACCAGTTCCTAGGCCGCTCCAACCAGAGCCACGGCTGCGTGCGCGCCACCCCGGCCGGGGCCAAGTGGTTCTACGACATCGCCCAGCGCGGTGACGTCGTGAAGATCACCGGCACCAAGCGCAAGCTCGACTGGCGCAACGGCTGGAGCTACTGGCAGCTCAACTGGACCCAGTGGAAGCAGGGCAGCGCCCTCTGACCGTCTCGGCTAGAGCTTCTCCAGCGGCGCGTAGGCCAGCAGCAGCGTCTTCTCGCCGCCGGAGCCGAAGTCGATCTTGACCTTGGTCTTGTCGCCCACCCCGTCGACCGTCACCACCGTGCCGAGCCCGAAGGCGTCGTGCGTGACCCGGTCGCCGGGGTTGAGCGTCGGGACCGCGCGCCCGCCGCTCTTCTTCGGCGCGGCGGCGGGCGTGGGCTCACGGCGCGTGGCCGCGCTCCACGCCGACTTGCTCGGATCCGTACGCCACTCGATGAGCGTGCCCGGCACCTCGCTGACGAAGCGGGAGGCCGGGTTGAACGACGGCGCCCCCCACGAGCTGCGCACGGCGGCGCGGGTGATGTAAAGGCGCTGCTGGGCCCGGGTGATGCCGACGTAGGCCAGGCGGCGCTCCTCCTCCAGCTCCTTCGGCTCGCCGAGTGAGCGGATGTGCGGGAAGACGCCGTCCTCCATCGCCGTCAGGAACACCACGGGGAACTCCAGGCCCTTGGCCGTGTGCAGGGTCATGAGCGTCACGACGCCCTGCCCGCCGTCGGCGTCGGGGATCTGGTCGGCGTCGGCCACCAGCGACACCTGCTCCAGGAACTCCACCAGCGTGCCCTCCGGGTTGGCCTCCTCGAACTCGGAGGCCACGGAGATGAGCTCGTTGAGGTTCTCCAGCCGCGACTCGTCCTGCGGGTCTTCGGACGCCTCCAGCTCGGCGCGGTAGCCGGTGGCCACCAGCACCTCCTCGGCCAGCGCCGACGGCGGCATGCCCTCGCCCTTGACGATCAGCTCCTCGACGAGCGCGACGAACTCCCTGATCGCGTTGAGTGAGCGGGTCGCCATGCCCGGCGCCTCGTCGGCCCGCCGCAGCGCGTCCCAGAACGGGATCCGCTCGCGGGCCGCGAACGCCTCGACCATGGCCTCGGCCCGATCGCCGATGCCGCGCTTGGGCACGTTGAGGATGCGCCGCAGCGACACCACGTCGAGCGGGTTGGCCAGCAGCCGCAGGTAGGCCAGCAGGTCCTTGACCTCCTTGCGCTCGTAGAAGCGCACACCGCCGACGACCTTGTAGGGCAGGCCGGTGCGGATGAAGATCTCCTCGAACACGCGGGAGGCGGCGTTGGTGCGGTAGAAGACCGCGACGTCACCGGCCTTGACGCCCTCCTCGTCGCTGAGCCGGTCGACCTCCTGGGCGACGAAGACGGCCTCGTCGTGCTCGTTGTCGGCCACGTAACCGACGATCTTGGGGCCGTCGCCCTGGTCGGACCAGAGGTTCTTGGGCTTGCGCGACTCGTTGCGCGAGATGACCGCGTTGGCGGCGGCCAGGATGTTCTGGGTGGAGCGGTAGTTCTGCTCCAGCAGGATGGTGCGCGCGTTCGGATAGTCGCGCTCGAACTCCAGGATGTTGCGGATCGTCGCGCCGCGGAAGGCGTAGATCGACTGGTCGGCGTCGCCGACCACGCACAGCTCGGACATGTCGGCCCCGGCCCGCACCACGTCGCCGTCGGCCGTGCGCACCTCGGGGTGGCCGACCAGCTCCCTGATCAGGATGTACTGGGCGTGGTTGGTGTCCTGGTACTCGTCGACGAGCACGTGGCGGAAGCGCATCCGGTAGTGCTCGGCCACTTCGGGGAAGAGCTGGAAGAGCGTCACCGTGTTCATGATGATGTCGTCGAAGTCCATCGCGCCGGCCTCGGTGAGCTTGAGCTGGTAGCTCTTGTAGGCCTGGGCGAGCGTCTTCTCCAGGTGGGAGCCGGCGCGCTCGATCGCGGTCTCGTAGTCGATCAGCTCGTTCTTGAAGTTGCTGACCTGGGCGGAGAACGAGCGGGGCGGATAGCGCTTGGGGTCGAGCTCCATCTCGCGGCAGACCATGGCCATGAGGCGCTGGGAGTCGGCCTGGTCGTAGATGGAGAAGCTGGAGGGGAAGCCGAGCCGCTTGGCCTCGCGCCGCAGGATGCGCATGCACGCGCTGTGGAAGGTCATCACCCACATCGCCCGCGAGCGCGGCCCGACGAGCTTGTCGATGCGCTCCTTCATCTCCTTGGCGGCCTTGTTGGTGAAGGTGATCGCCAGGATCTCGCCTGGATGGACGTCGCGCTCGGCCAGCAGGTAGGCGATGCGGTGGGTGAGCACCCGCGTCTTTCCCGATCCCGCCCCCGCCACGATCAGCAGGGGGCTGCCATGGTGGATCACGGCCTCGCGCTGCTGCGGGTTGAGGCCATCGAGCAAGGGGTGGTCAACAGAGACGTGGGTCGGCACCCACCTAGGTTAAGACGCGCCACCGACAATCGGCGCACGGAATGCGGGTAGCCGGGCTTCGGTTGTCCCGTACGACGATCAGAAAGGGGACCGCATGCTGGCCGAGAACGAGATCGACCGGATCCTCGTCGTGTCCGCGCATCCGGACGACGCCGACTTCGGGGCCGCCGGGACCGTGGCGCTGTTCGCCGACGCCGGGGTGGAGGTCACGTACCTGCTGGTCACCGACGGTGACGCGGGCGGCAACGAGCGCACGCTGGACAACTCGGGCATGGCCGAGCTCCGCCGCACGGAGCAGACGGCGGCGGCCAAGTGCGTCGGCGTCACGGACCTGCGCTTTCTCGGTTATGCCGACGGCACCGTGGTGCCGTCGCTGGAGCTGCGCCGCGACATCGCCCGCGTCATCAGGCAGGTGCGGCCCGACCTGGTCATCACGCATCACCCCGACCGCAACTACCAGTTCGTCGCGCCGAGCCACCCCGACCATCGCGCGGTCGGCGGCGCCACGCTGGACGCCGTCTACCCCGACGCCCGCAACCCGTACGCCTTCCCCGAGCTGTTCACCGAGGAGGGCCTGGAGGCGTGGACGGTGCGCGAGGTGTGGCTGACGGGCGGCTCCACGCCCAACCACTACGTGGACATCACGGCCACCGTCGAGCGCAAGCTGGCGGCGCTGCAGTCGCACGTGAGCCAGGTGGCGCACGTCGAGGGGTTCGCCGACTTCGTAAAGAGCCGCTTCGCCGCCTGGGGGAAGGAGGCGGGGTTCCCCGAGGGGCACTACGCGGAGGGCTTCCAGGTGGTGCCGACGGCGTGACGCCGTAGCCGCAGGTCAGCCCGGAAATCGGGGCTTACTGCGAGTCGGTCGACGCGGCGCTGCGCCTGCCGCGCTGCGCCTCACCACCGCTGCCGGGCCTCCTCGGCCCACCCGGTCAGGCCGTCGAGCTCGATCCACGCGCCGTCGTCGGCCTGCGCCCGGCCGCTGAAGTGGCCGAAGCACTGGTGCGTCTCCGACCCGACGACGCCCAGCTCGGTGCGCGCGACCTTCTCGTGGAACGGCGTGAACTCCGCCTCCACCCGCGCCCCGGTGATCCGCCACGGCCGCATCCAGTCGTCGCGGTCGTAGTGCCAGGCCAGCTCCTCGCCGATCTTGTGCAGCCTGCCGTCGACGAACAGCGCGTTCTCCGTCATGCCGGTGCCGTCGGTCCACTTGCCGCCGAGCTGGATCGCCCGCCCGGGCGCGCTGCCCGCCGCCCAGTTCCACACCATCGAGTACGGCCAGCGCCCCCGGCCGTGGTCGAGCACCGCGAACGAGTCCTGCTCGCGCACCTCGTACTCGCCGGAGACCAGCCGCAGCCGCCCCCGCACCGGCCTGCCCACGTCCTTGAGCGTGTACTGGAACCGCGTGGGGCTCCACGGCACCACCACGCCGAGCGCCTCGTGCCCGTCGGGCAGCGGGATCTCCAGGTCGACCTCGATGCCCGGGGCCACGCCGCGCAGCGAGGTGCCGTCGGGCCGCTGGCGGATGTCGATGCGCAGCGCCGCCGCCCGCGCCGACGCGACGCCCTCGCCGCTGCGCTCCGGCATGGCGGTGTTGCGGGCCAGTGGCACCACCACGTCCTTGGCCGTCTCCTGGCCGGTGGCCCGGTCGAGCACGTACAGGCCGTGCACGCCCGCGTAGTCGAGCGAGGAGGCGACCACGCCGATCACGTGAGTGGGAGTGACGATCCCCCAGTATTCCCAGCGTTTGGTGCGGCCCCAGCCGCGCAGGTTGGCCCGGTGGAGCGGCCGCCGGGTCCAGCCGACCGCCGCCGGGTCGAGCCGACCGTCCGGCAGGCACAGGTCGATGGGAGCCGTGATCTCCCGCTCATGCGTCACCATGAGCGAAGGGTAGCGATCCCTGATCACCGTGGCCTGTGCGGTGGGCCGCGAGGCGGGCGAACAGGTAGCCCAGCGAGTTGGTCGCCAGGTGCAGCATGGCGGGGGCGAGCAGGCCGTTGTGCCGCCGCAGCTCGCTGAACAGCACCCCGGCCACGGCCGTCGACAGCACGCTGCCCGCCACCACCCGGGCCGTGTCGAGGTGGGCGGGCGACTCCCCCGCGGCCAGCGCGCCGAGCGCCGGGTTGGCGCGGGCCATGTCGATCGCGGGCAGGATGTGCCAGAGCCCGAACAGCGCCGACGACACCGCGGTGGCCGTGGCCGTGCCGTGGGAGCGGCGCAGCATCCCGTAGAGGGCGCCGCGGAAGCCGACCTCCTCCAGCAGGACCGTGCCGAACGGCACCTGGACCAGCGCCTCCTCCAGGACGCGGGCGCGGGAGAGCGAGAGCGCCCGCTCGTCGTGGAAGAACGGGCGGGTGCGGCGCATGCTGATGCCGGCCGAGTAGACCGCCACGACGGAGGCCGCGAGCGCGCCGCCGACGAGCGCGCCGCGACGGCCGCGCTCGAAGCCGAGCTCCCGCCACGACACGCCGGAGCTGCGGGCCATCGCGACTAACGCGGCCGTCGCGGCGGCCGAGGTGAGCGGCCCCAGCCGTGGCGCGACCTTGTTGTTGAGGACGTTGGCCGCAGCAAGCACGGCGATCGAGCGAAGCAGCACCCTTAGAGGCTACGTGGCGTCAGGAGGCCGCGGAGTTGCGCCAGCCCGCCGGGAAGCGGGTGCGGCGGCGCTCCTCCGGGGTCATGCCGCCCCAGATGCCGTCGGCCTCGCCGGCCTTCAGCGCATAGGAGCGGCACTCGGCCAGGACCTTGCAGGACGCGCAGACGGCCTTGGCCCGCGCCTCCTGGACGGGTGAGGGCGCGAGCGGGAAGAACAGCTCGGGGTCGCTGGACTTGCAGGCGCCCCTGCGCAGCCAGCCGATCTCCTCCAATGGCATGGGCCAACGCTATGCCGCGCGCATGATCGGTCGCATCATCCTCTGGGTTGACACGCGCGTACAACCTCAGCAGGCCCCCACGCCGCGCGTGTAACCCGTGGCGAAGGAGCGCTGGCGCTGTTCTGCGGTGCCGTGGGCGGCCGGGTCGAGCCAGTCGTCGGTGGGGTCGCCGGCGGCGGCCAGGTTGAGCAGCAGTTCGTCCTCGTCGCCCGGCTCGGCCGTCAGCGCGCCGGAGTCGATCAGCGCCTTCAGCGTGCCGCCCGCGTAGCAGTCGGCCTGCAGCTCGGCCTGGATGTTGAGCTGGAACTCGGTGCGGAGCTGCGCCTGCACGGCGTGGCCGAACTCGTGCGGGATGATCAGGTAGACCGAGCCGTCGCCCATCTCGCTCCACAGGCCCGCCATCCAGTCCTGGTCGAAGGCGATGAAGTGGCCGATCGGGCAGTAGAAGGCGTTGGCGGGCACGGCGGGCTCGCCGCCGCAGCTCGGGCCGCCGCCCGCCGAATAGGGGACGAAGCCGGTCACCGGCCTGTAGGTGCGCCCGGCGGCGGCGAACTGCTGCTTCCAGAACTCCTCGGTCAGCGTCCTGGCCCCGAGCACGTCGTCGGCGAAGGAGTCGGCGCCGCGCGTGTCACGGGAGGGCACGTCGAGGACGCCGCAGGCGGTGAGCAGGACGGCGATCAGCGCCAGGGGCAGCAGCCGGCGGGAGGAGGTCACGACGCTCAGACTGCCCAGGTGTGCACCGGATCATTCGTGTGCATGCGCTCGATGTACTCCAGCGTCATCCTGCGCAGCGCCTCGTGCCGGTCGCCGCCGAGCGCCCGCACCTTGTCCACCTGCCAGGTCGCGCCCGTGCGGCCGGTGAGGCAGCGGCCCTCGATGACGTCCAGCAGCCGGCCGGCCACCGCCTCGTCCACGCCGCGCCGGGCCAGCCCCTCGCGGGCCATCGGCAGCAGCCTGCGCAGGATCAGCTCGGCCGCCGGGACCTCCCCCACGCCGGGCCAGTAGAGGCGGGCGTCCAGGCCGTGGCGGGCGGCGGCGGTCAGGTTGTCCTCGGCGGCGGCGAACGACATCCGGCTCCAGACCGGCCGCTCGGCGTGCGGCAGAACGCGCATCAGGCCGTAGTAGAAGGCGGCGTTGGCCGCGATGTCGAGCACCGTCGGCCCGGCGGGCAGCACCCGGTTCTCCACCCGCAGGTGCGGCGTGCCGTCCACCACCGCGTACACCGGCCGGTTCCACCGGTAGACGGTGCCGTTGTGCAGGGTCAGCTCGTGCAGCGCCGGGACGCGGCCCGCCGCCAGCTCCGCGCGCGGGTCCTCCTCCTCGCACAGCGGCAGCAGCGCCGGGTAGTAGCGGACGTTCTCCTCGAACAGGTCGAACACGCTCGTGATCCACCGCTCGCCGAACCACACGCGCGGCCGCACGCCCTGCGTCTTCAGCTCGTCCGGCCGGGTGTCGGTGGCCTGCTCGAACAGCGCGATCCTGGTCTCGCGGTGCAGCTCTCTGCCGAACAGGTAGGGCGCGTTCGCCGCCACCGCCACCTGGGGGCCCGCGATCGCCTGGGCCGCGTTCCAGTGCGCCGCGAACTCCGCCGGGCTCACCTGGAGGTGCAGTTGCACGCTCGTGCAGGCCGCCTCGGGCGCCAGGCTGTCGGCGTGGGTGTCGAGCCGCTCGACGCCCTCGATGCACAGGTGCAGATCCTCACCCCGGGCGGCGAAGATCTGCTCGTTCAGCAGCCGGTAGCGCGGGTTGGCCGACAGCGTGCCCTCGCCGATGTCCTGCTCGCGCAGCGTCGGCAGGATGCCGATCAGCACCAGGTGCCCGCCCCGCGACCTGGCGCGCTCCTCGGCGTGGTTGAGCCGGGCGCGCACGTCGTCCTCCAGCCGCCGCGCCCCGTCGCCGCCCAGGTCCTGCGGCTCGACGTTGATCTCGACGTTGAACTGGCCCAGCTCCGTGGCCCAGTCGGGCCGCGCGATCGCCGCCAGCACCTCGGCGTTGCGCATGGCCGCCTCGCCGTCGGCGTCCACGATGTTGAGCTCGATCTCCAGCCCGGCCAGCGGCCGGTCGTCCTCGAAGCGCGACTCGCGCAGCAGCTGCGCGAACACGTCGAGGCATCGGCGCACCTTCTCCCGGTACGCCCGCCGGTCCTCCCGGCTGAACACCACCACCGGCACGTCCCTGCCCATACTTGGCAATGTCGCACGCGGCGGGCCGCGACACCAGCGTCGCGGCGGGCCGTCACACCAGGCGGCGTGCCGTAGCCCAGCGGGAGAGCTCGTGACGGTTGGACAGCTGCAGCTTGCGCAGCACCGACGACACGTGCGTCTCGACCGTCTTCACGGAGATGAACAGCTCCTTGGCGATCTCCTTGTACGCGTAGCCGCGCGCGATGAGCCGCAGCACCTCCCGCTCCCGCTGGGTGAGCGAGTCGAGCTCCGGGTCGATGGACGGCGCCTCCGACGAGGCGAAGGCGTCCAGCACGAAGCCCGCCAGCCTCGGCGAGAACACCGCGTCGCCGTCGGCCACCCGCCGGATCGCGTCGGTGAGCTCCTTGCCGCTGATGTTCTTGGTGACGTAGCCCCGGGCGCCGCCCCGGATCACGCCGATCACGTCCTCGGCCGCGTCGGAGACCGAGAGGGCGAGGAAACGCACCTGGGAGCCCGCGCCCAGCACCCGGCGCAGCACCTCCTGGCCGCCCCCGCCGGGCATGTGCACGTCCAGGAGCACCACGTCCGGCTGCAGGTCGGCGATCGCCTTGACCGCCGTGTCGACGTCCTCGGCCTCGCCCACGACCTCGATCGAGTCGCCCAGCTCGGCCCGCACCCCCGAGCGGAACAGCCGATGGTCGTCGACGATCAGCACGCGCGTCATGGCTTTTCCACCTTCATGGTCAACATCACTTCCGTGCCCTCACCCGGCTCGGTCCGAACGCGCGCCGTGCCGCCGTGGCGTTCCATTCTGCCGATGATGGACTCCCTGATGCCCATCCGGTCCAGCGGCACCGCATCGAGCTCGAACCCCTTACCGCGATCCTTCACGAAAATCGTCGTCTCTTCACCCTCCACCTCCGCATAGACGGAAATGGACGGACTCTCAGAGTATTTGGCCGCGTTGACCATCGCCTGCCTGGCCGCCTTGAGCATCGCGCCCAGCCTGCCCTGCGTGTCGAGGTCGATGTCACCCACGCACACCACCTCGATCGGCACGCCGTGCGCGTCCTCCTCCTCGGCCGCGATCCGGCGCACCGCCGCCGCCAGCGTCGCGTCCGCGTCCTGGGCCGGCTGGTACAGCCAGTTGCGCAGCTCGCGCTCCTGCGAACGGGCCAGCCTGGCCACCTCGCGCGGATCGTGCGCGACCCGCTGGATGAGCGTCAGCGTGTGCAGCACCGAATCGTGCACCATCGCCGCCACCTCGGCGCGCTCCTCCTGCCGGATGCGCTCGCGCCGTTCGAGCTGCAGCTCCTTCCACAGCCCGGCCAGCCACGGGGCCGCGATCACCGCGAGCCCGCCGACCACCACCGCCGTGAACATCAGCCCCGGCCGCGCCTGCTGGAACTGCCCCTCCACCAGCAGGAACCCGATCGCGCCGACGATCACCAGCAGCACGCCCAGCAGCGTACGCACCCGGTTCTTCCTGATGCTCTGGGTCGCCCCGCTCACCCAGTGCTTGCGGCGCTCCGGATCGGCCTGCTGCCACAGGATGATCGTGCCGATGCCGCCCACCGCGAACGGCAGCATGCCGATCCCGCCCTGCGACGCGCCCGTCAGCCAGCCGAACGCCAGCAACGCCACCCCGATCGCGGCGAACGCGGCAAGCTGGCTCCAGTCACGGGCCGGCACCGGGCGGCCCTCGTTCGGCTGCTGCGGCGTGAGCATCCAGAGCACCGCGTACGCGACCACCCCGACCCCCTCCACGACGCTGAGCAGCACGAACATCAGCCTGATCACCACGGGATCGAGCTTGAGCTGCGTGGCGAGCCCGTGGGCGACACCGCTGACGAGACGGCCCTCCAAGGGACGTGTCATCCTGCGATACGGCGCGTCGGCGCCCGGGCCCGGCTCGGCGAGAGTCTTCTGGTCAGCCATAACATCGCCATAGTCACACGTCGCGGGCATCGCGGGCATCAGGGAACAACCCCCGGGTCGGGTCAGGGGTCTCCCCGATGCGACCGCCTTCGCAGGTGAGCGACGATGGTGGCATGACAGAAGCACCGTCCAGGGAACCGGCCGCTCCCCCTGCCACGCTGCGCCGCAGCAACGAGGGACGATTCCTCATGGGAGTGTGCGCCGGCCTGGGCCGGCACACCGGCGTCGACCCGGTCGTGTTCCGGGTCGGCTTCGCGGTGCTGATGTTCGGATCCGGGATCGGGTTCATCCTGTACATCGCGGCGTTCATGCTGATGAAGGAGCCCAACGGGAAGCCGGCGATCATCGAGCAGTGGACCCGCCGCGACTTCGACGCCGACACGGTGCTGGCGCTGCTGACGGCCGTGCTCGCGCTCGGGCTCGTGCTCAACCTCTCCACCGTCTGGCTCGGCGCCGGGACGCTCGTCGTCGGGCTGTTCCTGGCCATCGCCCTGCTGGCCGCGCACACGAGCGGCGTCGACCTTCTGGCGCTGGCCCGCTCCATGCCCGAGCGCCTCAACCGCCGTCCCCGCCCGGACGGCCTCGCCACGTCCGACGACTTCCCCCGCCCGGCCGCCGCCGCTCCCCCGGCGGACGCTCCCTCCGTGAAGAGCGCGCCCGCCGCCGAGGCGGCTCGGGCCGAGGAGGACGTCCCGTCCGAGCAGGAGTCGCCCGCCGCCGAGACGGTACGGGCCGACCTCCCCGAGGAGACGGCCGCGCCGGTCGCCGCCGCTCCGGAGAGCGCGCCCGCCGAGGAGGCTCGGGAGGAGCGCGCGGCGAACACCGAGGAGCGGCGGGCCCGGCGAGACCCGGAGGCGCGGCGGCTGCTGGAGGACGAGGCGCCGTTCGCCAAGACGGCGGCGTACGCGGTGCCGACGGCGGCGCGACCCCGAGCCGAGCACCCCACGACCGACCCGGGGCGGCGGACGGCGGCGCACCCCGCGTACGGGGAGCCGTTCGCCCCGCACGGCCCGTACGAGTCGCGCTACGGCTCCTACCAGCCGCTCGACCCGGCGCGGCGCGGCGGCGGCTACTCGCCCTACGACCCGGCGCTGTACCGCCGGCCGGTGCCGCGGGAGCGTCGGCCGAAGTCGTACATCGGCGCCATCACCATGGCGCTGGCAACGATCATTGGAGGGATCCTCGTGGCGGTGCAGGCCGCATCACCCTCGGGAGTGCAGCCCACGCTGGTCGCGGGCGCGGTGCTGGTGACCATCGGCGCCGGCCTGCTGATCGCGGCCTGGTGGGGCCGGGGCGCGGGCCTGGTGGCGGCGGGCACCCTGGTGACGCTGCTGATCGGGGTGGGCATGATGTTCGGCGGCCTGCCGGCCAAGGTCGGCGAGTCCGTATGGCATGTGACGAACCCGGCGGAGTCGAACCGGGTGTACGACGCGGGAGTGGGCGACGGCAAGCTGGACCTGTCGGAGCTGCGGCTGGAGCCGGGGGCGAAGGTGACGTTCGACGCGTCGATCGCGGTGGGCGAGCTGGCGGTGGTCGTGCCGCCGACGGCGCGGGTCGAGGTGCACGCGTTCAACCGGATCGGTGACATCAAGGTGGACCAGTCGCTGCGTGGCGGCGTGGACGTCCAGTTCGACAAGGTGCTGGAGCCCGAGGTGGAGCCGGAGGGCAAGGCGCCGACGATCGTGCTGAACCTGAAGGGCGGCGTGGGAGACCTGGAGGTGCGCCGTGGCGCGTGATCTCGACAGGCCGCGCAGGCTGCACCGGACCGACTGGATGGCGCTGCTGAGCGGGTCGCTGTTCGTGGTGCTCGGCATCCTGGTGCTGACGGGTTCGATCACGGATTCGCTGGTCCTGCTGCCGGTGATGGTGGTGGGGCTGGCGTTCGCGGGCCTGGTGGCGATCGTGGCGAGGGCGGTTCGCGGTAAGTAACCCTTGACCGGGACATACCCGGGCGTACGTTGGCGTTGTCCGCCTTTCCCCCTGCTCCGAGGGAGGACGTATGCCCCGTATCACCGTCACCGTCGACGGGATCACGTACGAGGAGGAGGTCGAGCCGCGGCTCCTCCTCGTCCATCTGCTCCGAGAACGGCTGGGCAGGACCGGCACGCCGGTCGGCTGCGACACCAGCAACTGCGGCGCCTGCACCGTGATGCTCGACGGCAAGAGCGCCAAGAGCTGCTCGGTGCTCGCCGTGCAGGCCGACGGCTGTGAGGTCGTCACGATCGAGGGTCTGGGCGCGAACGGGTCGATGCACCCGATGCAGCGGGCCTTCCACGAGGAACACGCGCTGCAGTGCGGCTACTGCACGCCCGGCATGGTCATGGCGGCGATCGACCTGCTCAGGGAGACGCCCGAGCCGTCGGAGGAGGCCATCCGGGAGGGCCTGGAGGGCAACCTGTGCCGGTGCACCGGCTACTGCAACATCGTCCGCGCGGTCAGGCGGGGCGCCCAGGAGATGGGGCGGGCGGTGAGGACGTCATGACCGAGGTCGGCAGGGCCAGGAGGCGCAAGGAGGACGCGCGGCTGCTGACGGGCCGCACCCAGTGGACCGACAACCTGCGCCCGCCGGGGACGCTGCACGTGGCGTTCCTGCGCAGCCCGATGGCGCACGCGCGGATCACCCGGGTCGACGTGTCGGGGGCGCGCGGGATGACCGGGGTGGTGGCGGCGTTCTGCGGCCAGGACCTGGCGGCCGAGCAGGGCAGCCTGCCGTGCGCGTGGCCGGTGACCGAGGACATCGTTATCCCGGACCATCCGCCGATGGCCGTGTCGGAGGTCCGCTACGTGGGCGAGGCGGTGGCGTGCGTGGTCGCCACCGACCGCTACCTGGCGGCCGACGCGCTGGAGGCGATCGAGGTCGACTACGAGCCGCTGCCGGCCGTGGTCGGCCTGGAGGAGGCGCTCGCGCCGGACAGCCCGAAGGTGCACGAGTCGGGCAACCAGGCGTACACGATGAAGGTCACCTCGGGCGACGTCGACGCGGCCTTCCGTGACGCCCCGATCGTCATCGAGCGCACCTACCACCAGCAGCGGCTCATCCCGGCGGCGATGGAGCCGCGGGCGGTGCTGGCCAGCACGGACGGCGACTCGTACACGGTCTGGACGGCGACGCAGATCCCGCACGTGCTGCGGGTGATGCTGGCGCTGACCACCGGCATCCCGGAGCACAAGATCCGCGTGATCGCCCCGGACGTGGGCGGCGGGTTCGGCTCGAAGCTGCAGGTCACCGCCGAGGAGGTGCTCTGCCTGCTGCTCACCCGCCGGCTCGGCAGGCCGGTCAAGTGGAACGAGTCCCGCTCCGAGGGCAACCTGACCGTGCATCACGGCCGCGGCCAGGTGCAGCGCGTCAAGCTCGCGGCCGACGCCGACGGCCGGATCCGCGGCCTGCGCGTGGAGCTGCTGGCCGACATGGGCGCGTACCTGATGCTGCTCACGCCCGGCGTCCCGCTGCTGGGCGCGTCGATGTTCAACGCGATCTACAAGATGGACGCCTACGAGTTCGGCTGCACGGGCGTGTTCACCACGAAGATGCCCACGGACGCCTACCGAGGCGCGGGCCGGCCCGAGGCGACGTTCGGCATCGAGCGGATCATGGACGAGCTGGCCGCCGAGCTCAAGGCCGACCCGCTGGAGGTGCGGCGGCGCAACTGGATCAGGCACGAGGAGTTCCCGTACACGACGATCTCCGGCCTGACCTACGACTCCGGCAACTACGAGGCGGCCACGGACAAGGCGATGGCGCTGTTCGGCTACGACAAGCTGCGCGCCGAACAGGCCGACCGGCGGGACCGGGGGGACCCGGTGCAGCTCGGCATCGGCGTCAGCACGTACACGGAGATGTGCGGGCTGGCCCCGTCGCGGCTGCTGAAGGAGGCGCGGTACGCGGCGGGCGGCTGGGAGCACGGCGCGGTGCGCATGCTGCCGACCGGCAAGGTGGAGGTGATCACGGGCACGTCGCCGCACGGCCAGGGGCACGTGACGGCGTGGAGCCAGATCGCGGCCGACGCGCTGGGCGTGCCGTTCGACGACATCACGGTCATCCACGGCGACACGGCCATCGCGCACAAGGGCATGGACACCTACGGCTCGCGGTCGCTGGTGATCGGCGGCGTGGCGGTGCTCCAGGCGTGCGAGAAGGTCAGGGAGAAGGCCCGCAAGCTGGCCGCGCACGTGCTGGAGTGCGCGCCGGACGACCTGGAGTTCGCCGGGGGCGCGTTCACGGTGCGCGGCACCGACGCGCGCGCGACGATCCAGGAGCTGGCCTTCGCCGCGTTCACCGCGCACGACCTGCCCGACGGGGTGGAGGCGCGGCTGGACTCCGAGGCGACCTACGACCCGGACAACTACTCCTTCCCGCACGGCACCCACCTGTGCGCGGTCGAGGTCGACACCGAGACGGGCCTGACGAGAATCCGCTCGTACGTGGCCGTGGACGACGTCGGCAAGGTGGTGAACCCGCTCATCGTCGAGGGCCAGGTGCACGGCGGCATCGCCCAGGGGATCGGGCAGGCGCTGTTCGAGGAGGCGGTGTACGACGCGGACGGCAACCTGCTGACCAGCACGCTGGCCGACTACCTGCTGCCGTCGGCGGCCGACCTGCCGGACTTCGTCACCGACCGGACCGAGACCCCGGCGACCGGCAACCCGCTGGGCGCCAAGGGCGTGGGCGAGGCGGGCTGCATCGCCTCGACCCCGGCCGTGGTCAACGCCGTCGTGGACGCGCTGCGCCCGTACGGCGTCCATGACGTGGCGATGCCGTGCACGCCCGAGCGCGTCTGGCGGGCGCTGGAAGGAGCGCGGTCATGATCCCGGCCCAGTTCGACTACGTCCGCCCGGACTCGCTGGACCAGGCGTTCCGGGAGCTGGCCTCGGATGAGGACACGAAGGTCCTGGCCGGCGGGCAGTCGCTGCTGCCGTTGCTGCGGCTGCGGCTGGCGTACCCGTCCAAGCTGGTCGACGTGGCGCGGCTGCCGGAGCTGGCGGGCGCGCACGACCGGGGCGACCACGTGTTCGTCGGCGCGATGACCACGCACGACGAGGTCATGCGCTCGCCGGTGGTGCGCGAGGGCTGCCCGCTGGTGGCGCTCGCGACGGCCACGGTGGCCGATCCGGCGGTGCGGCACCGCGGCACGTTCGGCGGCTCACTGGCGCACGCGGACCCGGCGGGCGACCTGCCGGCCGTGGTGCTGGCGCTGGACGGCGTGTTCGTCGCGCGCTCGGCCGGCGGCGAGCGGGAGATCCCGGCGGCCCGGTTCTTCGTCGACTACCTGGAGTCGGCGCTGCTGCCGGGCGAGATCCTGACCGGCGTGAAGATCCCCAAGCTGGGTGACGGCTGGGGCTTCCACTACGAGAAGTTCCACCGCACGGCGCAGGCGTGGCCGATCGTCGGCGTGGCCGTCGCGGTCCGGCGCACGAACGGCGCGATCCAGGAGGCCAGGATCGGGCTGGCCAACATGGCGCCGACGCCGCTGCGGGCCCGCGCCGCCGAGTCGGCGCTCCAGGGCGCCGAGCTGGGCGACCAGGTACGGCAGGCGTGCGGGGAGGCGGCGGAGGGCACGGCGCCGCCGGCCGACCTGCACGCCCAGCCGGACTACCGGCGGCACCTGGCCAGGGTGCTGACGCATCGCGCGGTGCGCACGGCCGCCGGGGCTCCCTGAGCCCGCGTCCCGTGGGGGCGCCGCCCTTCCGGGTCGCCCCCACGGGACGTACGCTCGCAACCAGTCGGGAAGGAGCGGATCGATGGCGATGCGGTTCGAGCACGAGTTCACGGTCCCGGTCCCCGTCGAGCAGGCGTGGGCGGTGCTGCTCGACGTCGAGCGGGTCGCGCCGTGCCTGCCGGGGGCGACGCTGGACATCTTCGAGGGCGAAGAGTTCACCGGCAGGATGAAGGTCAAGGTCGGGCCGATCACCGTCACCTACCGGGGCACCGCCCGGTTCGAGGACGTGGACAAGGACGCGCACACGCTGACCCTGCGGGCGTCGGGCAAGGAGGCGCGCGGCTCGGGCACGGCGTCGGCGACGGTCAAGGCGCGGCTGACGCCGGGCGACGGCTCGACGTCGGTCGCGGTGGAGACGTCGTTCAACGTCACGGGCCGGCCGGCGCAGTTCGGGCGCGGCGTGATGGCGGAGGTCGGCGGCAAGCTCATCGACCGGTTCGCCGCCAACCTGGCCGACCTGCTCACCGAACCGGCGGCCCCGGAGATCGCCGAGTCCCCGGAGCCTCAGGCTCCCGGGCCGGGTGAGCGGCATCTGGCCGCCGTCCCGGAGGAAGCGGTGGAGAGCCCGGCCAGGCCCGCGGGGACGGCGCGGACGGCGCTGAGCGCGGACGAGGAGGCGCTCGACCTGCTGGAGGTCGCCGGGGCGCCGCTGATCAAGCGGGTGGCGCCGGTCCTGGGCGCGCTGGCCGTGCTGGCGCTGATCGTCTGGGCGATTCGTCGCCTTATGCGGTGATTTTAGGCAAAAACCCCATCAAGTCCGGACACATCCAGAATCCTGCGGGCATGCCTACCCCCACGTCGTGACACTCGGGGGGATGGCATGCCGGCTTGCACCGTTGTCGTGATCACCTACAACGACGCGGCCCGCCTGCCCAGGGCGGTGCGTTCCGTGCTGCGGCAGTCGCTGCGCGACCTGGAAGTGATCATCTCCGACGACGCCAGCACCGACGGCACGCCCCGGGTGGCCGCCGAGCTGATGAGAGCCGATCCCCGCGTCCGCTACCTGCGCCGCGAGGTCAACAGCGGCGGCTGCGGCGCCCCCAGGAACGACGGCCTCGACGCCGCCGCCGCGCCGTACGTGATGTTCCTCGACAGCGACGACGAGCTGCCCCGGCACGCCTGCAAGAGCCTGCTGACCGAGATCGAGCGGACCGGGGCCGACTTCGTGTCCGGCCAGATCTCCCGGCTGTACGAGTCCAGCGGCCGGCTCAAGCCGTACTATCCGACGCTGTTCGCCCGGCGGCGAGTCGTCGAGGGCATCCGCGAGGAGCCCGAGCTGTTCCTGGACTCCTTCAGCACCAACAAGCTCTACGACGTGCGCTTCCTGCGTGACAACCTGCTGCGCTTCCCGGAGGACATCCACTACGAGGACCACGTGTTCGCCACCGAGCTGTACGCGCTGGCGCGGCGCTTCGCCGTCGTGCCGTGGGTGGTCTACCACTGGCACCGGGCGCGCGGCGGCACGTCGATCTCGCTGAGCATCAAGGACATGGACAACGTGCGCCACCGGGTCGTCGCCGCCCGGCTGAGCGACGACATCCTGCGCGAGCACGGGGCCGCCGACCTGGTGCCCGCCCGCCAGTACCGGTTCCTGCGCCAGGACCTGCGCGTCTACCTGAACCCGCTGCCCACGATGGACCGGGTGTGGGTCAAGGAGTTCGCCGCGGTCGTCCGGCCGTACCTGGAGGAGATCGCGCCCGAGGTGTTCGACCGGGTCGGGCCGATGGACCGGGTCTGCTGCCGGCTCATCCTCGACGACCGGGTGGACGACCTGCGCATCGCCGCCGGGTCGCTCACCGGGGCGGGGGCGCCGCCGCGGGCCGCCGTGCAGGTCGGCGGGCGGACGTACTGGGGCACGACGGCCACGCCGGGCATGGACATCACGGACCTGCGGCTGGCCGAGCTGCCGTACTCGGCCACCCGGCTGCGGCACGAGGTGACCGAGATCGGCCAGGACGGCGACCGGGTCCGGATGACCGTGCACACCTACGACCCGTTCGGCGTGCTGCCGGTGGAGTGGAAGGCGTTCCTGCGGGTGGGCGGCGAGAAGGTGCCGATCAGCCCGCAGCCGTCGGGCGAGTGCGCTTACGTGAGCGAGATCGTCTTCACGCCCAGGGGCCGGTGCGAGCCGCGCATCGGGTTCACCCGGGTCGCAGACGGCCACACCACCACCGACCGGCTGCTGGTCGACCCGGCGATGAAGCCGATCGAGCTGCCCGGCGGCACGGTCAAGGCCGAGGGCTACGCGGCGTACCTGTGCGTGCGGGCCGTCTCCGCCCGGTCGCTGCTGCGCCGGATCAGACGCAGGCTGCTGAAGCGGCTGAGCACGCCGAAGCTGAAGCTGCGCGTCTACAAGGCCCTGATCAAGGTGGTGCCGCCGCGCAGGGACCTGGCGCTGTTCGAGGCCGACGTCGGCAAGGGCTACACGGGCAGCCCGCGCGCCATCTACGAGGAGCTGCGCCGCAGCGGCCTGCCGATCGAGGCGGTGTGGTCGGTGGCCAGGGGGCGCGGCAACTTCCCGCCCGACGTGCGGCTGGTCAGGCGCGGAAGCTGGGCCTACGTCTGGACGATGGCCCGGGCCGGCTACTGGGTCGACAGCCACGGCTTCCCGCTCGACTACCCCAAGCCGCGCCGCACCCGCTACCTGCAGACGTGGCACGGGCAGGGCATCAAGTCGATCGGCTTCGACGCGCCCGACCTGCGCGGCGACTTCGACGGGCCGCGCGCCCAGTGGCGGCGGGCGGTCGCCCGGTGGGACGCGCTGGTGTCGCCGAGCGCCGAGTTCTCGCGCTGCTTCCTGCCGTCCAACGGCTACACCGGCCGCGTCTACCGCTGCGGCACGCCGCGCTGCGACGCGCTGGTGCGCGGGGCGTGCGCCGACGGGGTGCGCGAGCGGCTGGAGATCCCGCCCGGCAAGAAGGTGCTGCTGTACGCGCCCACCTACCGCGACCAGGCCAAGGGCAGCGGCCGGTCGGTCCGGGTGGACCTGGAGCTGATGGCCAGGGAGCTCGCGGACGAGTGGGTGCTGATCCTGCGGACGCATCCGGTGGAACGTTACAAACCGCCGGAGCGGCTGCGGCACTTCGTCCGCCCGGCCGGCTCGTACCCGGAGATCAACGACCTGATGCTGGCCTCCGACGCGCTGCTGACGGACTACTCGTCGGTGATGTGCGACTACGCGCTGACCGGCAAGCCGATGCTGTTCTTCATCGACGACTGGGACGACTACCGGCTGTCGGAGCGCGGCGTCTACCACGACCTGCCGTCGATCGCCCCCGGCCCGTGCGTGACGACGACCGCGGACCTCGTCGCGGCGCTGCGCGACCTGCCCGCCGTGCACGCCGCCCACGCCGGCCGCTACGCCGCCTTCCGCGAGCTGTGGTGCGCCGACGAGCGCGGCGACGCCTCCGCCCGGATCGTCGCGGACTTCTTCACGGCGGGTGCCCGGTGAACGTCGTCTTCGCCTGCCTGGACGCCGACACGCTGGGCGGCATCCAGCAGGTGACGCACACGCTGGCCCACGGCCTGGCCGGGCGCGGGCACGAGGTGCACGTCGTCGGGCTGCACCGGGCCGACGCGCCGTTCCGCTACGTCGAGCGCCCCCGCTACCGGCAGCACCTGATCAGCCGCACCCCGGTCGGGCCGCAGGGACGCCTGGCCCGGCTGCGCGCCGACCGCCGGCTGCGCGAGCTGCTCGGCCCGATGCGGCCCGGCTTCGCCGTGCTCACCTCGCCCGGCGTGGTGACCCGGCTGTCACGGCTGCTGCCCGGCTCGCTGCGTCCGATCGGCCAGTATCACGGCTCGTACGAGCACGCCCGCGGTTGCTGGCACCTGGGCTCGATCAGGAAGCACTACCCGCGGCTGGACCAGGCGGTGTTCCTGAGCGACGACGACGCGTGGCTGTTCGCGGAGAACGCGCTGCTGCCCAACACCTGGACGCTGCCGAACCCGCTGGCCGCCTGGCCGGACGCCGTGTCGCCGCTGTCGTCGCCCCGCGTGCTGGGGGTGGGGCGGCTGGAGGGGGTCAAGCGGTTCGACCGGCTGATCACCGCGTTCGCCAGGTCGGGGGCGCCGCCGTCGTGGGAGCTGCACCTGATCGGCGACGGGGGCGAGTTGGAGCGGCTGCGGGCGCACGCGGCGCGGGAAGGGGTGGCGGACCGGGTGGTGTTCCGCGGGCGGGTGCCCGCCGCGCGGATGCCGGCCGAGTACCGGGACGCCTCGCTGGTCGCCCTCACGAGCGAGCACGAGGGGCTGCCGATCGTGCTGCTGGAGTCGGCCGCGCACGGGGTGCCGGCGGTGGCGTTCGACGTGTCGGGCGGGGTGCGCTCGGTCGCGTCGGCGCTGGTCCCGCCGGCGGACGTGGACGCCTTCGCGGCCGAGCTGGGCCGGCTCATCGGCTCGGCGCCGGAGCGGCGGCGGCTGGGCGCCGCCGCCCGGCAGCGGGCCGAGGACTTCCGCCTCGACCCGGTGCTCGACCGCTGGGAAGCGCTCTTCGCCCACATCGACCGGTGAAGATCCAGCCGGCCTTCACCCCCATCGACCGGTGAAGATCCAGCCGGTGAGCAGCGGCACGGGCGGTCAGCCGGTGCGCTCGGCCAGCTCCGGCGACTCGCTGCGCTGCTGCGGGACGCCGGCCAGGGCGCGCTGGCCGGTGGTCAGCAGGGCGGCCACCGGGCTGGGCTCGCGCAGCCGGTTGAAGCGGTCGCGCATGGACTTGCGCATCCGGCTGTTGCGGCGGCGCTGCATCGTCTTGTTGCAGGCCGACACGTGCTCCTTGGCGGCCGGGGCGGCGCCGGTCAGCTCGTAGCCCTGGGCCTCCAGCCGCTCGCCGAGCACCTGCTCGCAGAGCGAGATCTCCCAGCCGTCCAGGCGCTTGGCCCAGCTCCCGACCCGGCTCCTGGTGACCTCGCCGTGCGTGTTGCTGTGCCACACCTTGTGCACCGGCACCGCCACGCTGGCCGCCTCGCGCGGCGACACCATGGCGGGCGAGAAGTCCTCCTCCAGGAACGCGCAGAGCTTCTTCAGCTCGGTCACCGGGTCGTCGGTGAGGTCCTCGTAACGCAGCTCGAAGTAGCTGTCGTCGGGCAGCGTCCGGCGCAGCTTGTCACCGTGGTCGATGGCCTCGGCCCAGGTGGAGACCGCGTGGAAGGAGTCCAGCGTGTACCAGGGCATCTCCTTCAGCGAGGCCACGCAGTCGCGGCCGTCCCTGATCAGGTGGATGAACTGGGCGTCGGGGAAGAGCCTGAGCAGCAGGTCGGTGTGCTTGACGTAGCTGGGCCGCTTGTCGCCCCAGCGGGCCTTGCCGAACCGCTCGGCGTACATGCGGAAGGCGGTGCCGAGCACGGAGCCGAGCGAGCCGGGGCCGTCCACGACCTGGCGGACGAAGGCGTCGCGGTCGATCTTGAGCTCGCGGAACTTGGTGCTGCGGTCGCTCGCGATCCACTCGGCCAGCGCGCGCCGCCGCTCGGCGTCCCGGAGGTCGCCGAACGCGCGCCGCTTGTAGTAGACGGGCATGACGAAGCGCGTCTCCGGCGGCACCGCGAGGCGCGGGTGCGAGTGGAGCATGAGCTGGAGCATCGTGGTGCCGGAGCGCGGGCAGCCGATCACGAATACTGGCCGGTCTGACATTTCGTACTAACCCCCGAAATTTAGACGAGAACGTGCTCTCGGCTCTCCTGGGGCACGGGGTGCCTGCGCGCGAAGAGCCACATCCGGTAGACAAGGAAGATCTCGTTGGCGAGAAGCAGGACGCTGGCGACCACCGCCACCGGGATCAGCGCCCCGGCCCCGGCGAGAGGCGCGATCACGAACACCGCGGCATGAAACTCGATGCCGCTGATGAGGTGCGACCGCACCCGGCGCCGGGCCAGGAACCTGTTGAGCCGCCGCAGCGAGTACGGCATCCTGCCGCCGGTCCGCCCTCCCCTGGGCGCCGGCACCAGCCCAGGCTGCACTTCAGCCTGGAGATCAGCCTGGAGATCGGCCCGCCCCTCCCTGATGACCTCGCGGACCCGCTTCATCTGCGGCGCGTTGACGTACCGGAAGAGGTCGAGCACGGCCACCACCGCGCCCAGCACCACCCAGCTCACATCCCCCGTGAGCGCGAACTGCCCGTAGGCGAGTCCGGCGGCGCAGCAGACCACCCTGACGCGGTCGCCGACGTAGTCGAGCCAGAGCCCGAAGGGCGTCCCCGTGCCCTTGAGCCTGGCGATCTTCCCGTCGACGCAGTCGATCATGAAACTCAGATAGAACAGAACCGCCCCGGCGACCAGCCGGTCCGTCGCCAGGCACGCGGCAGAGATCATGCCGAGGACCAGCGACGTCACGGTGAGTTCGTTGGGCGTGATCCGCGTGCGGTTGGCGACCGCGAGCGCGACCCGGCAGGCGACCGGGTCCACGAAGTACACGGTCCACCAGGAGTCTCTCCGCTTGCGTGTCGCGTGGACGTCATCGAGCGAATAGGTCCTCATGGACTACAGCATGACGACGAGCCGTGTTTGAGCAATTACTCTCTGGAACTACTGGGGAATGTCCATGCCTCTTCTTGACCCTTCCGCCACCGAAAGGCGCCAGGTGGGGCCGCTCTCCCCCTCGCGGAACCACCCCTTCAGCACCAGCCCGCGCGTCTCGGTGCGCGCCTGGAGCCGCCAGGTGGGCCCGCCGCCCTCCAGCGCGCGCGGGTCGATCGTGGCCACCAGGCCCTGCCCGCCGACGCGCTTGGCGGTCAGCGGCACCTTGCGGCGGCCGTCGCTCAGCACCAGGCTGACGCGGCCCGGCTTGCGCTCGACGCGGTGGATGGCCACCTGGCCGCGCAGCAGATACTCCCGGCCGGTCCAGCCGCACTCGTCGACCCGCGCCATCAGCTTGAGCTCCTGCCGCGCGTCGTACACCTCGTCGGGGATCGCCAGCCTGCGGTCGCGGAAGTACGGG
This sequence comes from Nonomuraea ceibae, assembly GCF_019396325.1. Lineage (GTDB taxonomy): Bacteria > Actinomycetota > Actinomycetes > Streptosporangiales > Streptosporangiaceae > Nonomuraea > Nonomuraea ceibae. The sequence continues at coordinate 120,150 of NZ_JAHKRO010000004.1, read as the reverse complement.
TAGTCGCCGTACCAGCCGGTGTTGCGCCAGCCGCGCGGCACCACCCGGGTGCCCTCGGCCGAGGCCCGCCTGAACTCGCGCACCTGTCGCAACTCCTTGACCAGCCCGCGCTCGACCAGGTGGAGTTCGAGCCGCCGCAGCGATGGCGCCGCCGCGATCACGTCGGGACCCAGCTCGGCCAGCCACTGCCTGGCCACCTCCAGCGCCGGCCCGCTGTCGCCGTCGGCGGCGTCCTCCAGCGCCTGGAAGAGGAAGACGATGTCCTTCTCCAGCACCAGGTCGTCGAAGGTGGCCTTCAGCTCCGGCGCCGTCTCGTCCAGGAAGGCCCGTACCGAGCGGATGGCGCCCAGCCGCTCGGTCAGGTTGGGCAGCTCGGTGCGCCGCTGGGTGATCGAGTCCTCGCCGCCGTCACGCCTGCGCCAGTGGTAGACGACGTCGTCGAGCACGTCGACGCTGGTGGCCAGCACGTGCGCGCGGATGGCCACGGGCACGTCCTCGTAGATCCCGGCGGGGAACTCCAGCCCGCGCTCGCGCCAGAACGCCGTCCGGTAGACCTTGTTCCAGACCGTGCGGTCGCGGGCCAGCGAGCGGCGGTCCATGACGTGCGTGCACAGCACCCGCCGCCTGAACACCTTCTCGTGCATCGTCGACGGCGCCAGCTCGCCGTCGGCCAGCCGCAGCACCGCCCCGCACGCCAGGTCGGAGCCGGTCTCCCGCAGCGAGGAGACCAGCAGCTCGTACGCGCGCGGCGGCACGACGTCGTCACCGTCGGCGAAGGCCAGGTAGGGGCCGCGGGCGTGCCGCACGCCGAGGTTGCGGGCCGGTCCCGGCCCCTGGTTGGGCTGGCGCAGCAGCACGAACCGGGGATCACGGGCGGCGAACTCCTCGGCCACCCGGCGGCTGCCGTCGAGCGAGCCGTCGTCGACGCAGAGGACCTCGAAGTCCGTCAGCGTCTGGGCGGCCAGCGACTCCAGGCACTCCGCCAGGTACGGCTCCACGTTGTGGATCGGGACGACGACGCTGAGCAGGGGGATCATTGTCGAGCACTCCTTTCGGTGGCTGAGGGCAGCATGCCCGGGCTGTCGCTGCCCTGATCGGGTCTTTACGCTACGTTGTGCAAGTGATCCGGCACGTTGTGTAGGGGGAAGGATGCTGAGGAGCGTCCACGAGCACGAGCTGCCCGTGCTGCGCCGCTGGCGCAACCATCCGAAGGTCCGGGCGTCCAGCTTCACCACCCACGAGATCAGCCCGGCCGAGCACGCCCGCTGGTGGGCCCGGGTCAAGGACGACCCGGCGCGGCGGGTGCTCGTCTACGACCACGACGGCGAGCCCGCCGGAGTGGTGACCTATTCGGGGCTCGGCGACGGGTCGCGCACCGCGAGCTGGGCCTTCTACCTCGACCTCGACGGGCTGGAGCGGTCGGGCACGCTGCTGGCCGCCTGGATCGGGCTGGAGCGGGCCGCCATCGCGCACGCCTTCGGGCCGCTCGGCCTGACCCGGCTGCGCGGCGAGGTGCTGGCCTCAAACGAGCCGGTCAGGCGGCTGCACCGGCGGTTCGGCTTCGCCGAGGTGGGCGTCTTCGGGCTGGAGGTCGAGGGGCTGCGCCGCGACGTCATCGCCATCGAGCTGACCAGGGAGGACCACGCATGATCAAGATCGCCGAGCGGGCCGTCGGGCCGGGCCGGCCGCCGTTCGTCATCGCCGAGATGTCCGGCAACCACGACGGCAGCCTGGAGCGCGCGCTGTCGATCGTCGACGCGGTGGCGCGGGCCGGCGCCCACGCGCTCAAGCTGCAGACCTACCGGCCCGACACGATCACCGTCGACGCCGACGGCCCGGCCTTCCGCATCGGCTCCGGACACGAGCTGTGGGGCGGCGAGCGGCTCTACCGGCTCTACGAGCGCGCCCACACACCGTGGGAGTGGCACGAGCCGATCTTCACCAGGGCGCGCGAGCGGGGGCTGATCCCGTTCTCCTCGCCGTTCGACCGTACGGCGATCGAGCTGCTGGAGAAGCTCGACGCGCCCGCGTACAAGATCGCCTCGTCGGAGATCGTGGACCTGCCGCTGATCAGGCTGGCCGCCTCGACGGGCAAGCCACTGATCATCTCGACCGGGATGGCGTCGATCGGCGAGATCCACGACGCCGTCGAGGCGGCCCGCGACGCCGGGTGCGACCAGCTCGCGGTGCTGTCGTGCACGGCCTCCTACCCGGCCTCGCCCGCCGACAGCAACCTGCGGGCGCTGCCGCTGCTGGCCGCGATCACCGGGGCGGTCGTCGGCGTCTCCGACCACACGCCGGGGCTGGGCGCCGCGCTGGCCGGGGTCGCGCTCGGCGCGTGCCTGATCGAGAAGCACGTCACGCTGAGCCGGGTGGGCGGCGGCGTCGACGCCGCGTTCTCGCTGGAGCCGCACGAGCTGGCGGCCCTGGTGGTGGAGAGCGAGCGGGCCTGGCAGTCGCTCGGCGCCGCCGTCATCGGCCCGCGCCCCTCCGAGCGCGAGGGGCTGCGCTTCCGCAGGTCGCTGTACGTGGTGCGGGACGTGCGGGCGGGCGAGCCGGTGACCGAGCAGAACGTGCGCTCGATCCGGCCCGCCGGCGGGCTGCCCCCGGAGCTCGCGCCGCAGGTGATGGGCCGCCGCTTCACCCGCGACGCGCCGCTCGGCACGCCGCTCACGTGGGATCTGGTCTGAGCCGCAGCAGCGCGTCGGCGACCCTCTCGCGGCCCCGCCCGTCGACCAGGTCGCGCCCCCGGCTCCCGTACTCCTCGCGCAGCTCGCGGTCGGTGAGCAGGCGGGCCAGCGTGTCGACGGCGGCGGCGCCGGGCTCGGGCCCCAGCCCGGCGGCCAGCCCGCCCGCCATCAGCTCCTCGTAGCCGGTGAGCTGGTTGGCCGCCACCCAGGTCAGCGCCGTGGGCACGCCCAGGTGCAGCAGCTCCCAGGCGGCCGAACCGGCGGCGGTCACCACGAGGTCGGCCCGCGCCATCAGCTCGGGCAGCCGGTCGGTGGGCGGCACGACGGCCACCGACTCGCCGGCCTCGAACGGCTCCGGGCTGATCACGGTCGCCTCGAACGGCGCCCCGGTCGACAGCAGCGCCTTCGTCCACCTCGGCGCGACGCCCGCGCTGTCGGTCCCGCCGAAGAAGCACAGCACCCGGGGCGGCCCGCCCTCGCGGGGCGTCCGGCGGCAGCGGCGCACGCTGTCGCGCAGCAGCACGTACGCGCTCCCGGCCAGCCGCTCCCCGTCGAACGGGTGGCGCTCGGCCCCCAGGTTCTGGTCCAGGTAGAGGTCCGCCTCCTGCCCGCGCGGGTCGCCGTCGACGATCGCCAGCACCGCCATCCCCGCCTCGCGCAGCGCCGCCCCGGTGCCGGGCGGCAGCGTGTACGAGTCGAGGACCATCACGTCGATCCCCAGCTCCCGCGCCTGGGCCGCCAGCCGGTGCGGCTCGCGGAGCGCGGGCACCGACGGCAGCCCGCGCTCGCGCAGTTGCGCCGCGGCCCACTCCGACCCGGTCACCTCGCCCAGGAACGTCACCGGCACGCCGCGCGAGCGCAGCTCCTCGGCCAGCGCCACGCACCGCACCAGGTGGCCGACGCCGATCGCGGCGCCGGCATCACAGCGAACGCCGACGGCCGTCATGCGTCCTGCAGCTCCTTCTGCTCCACGTGCGCGTTGAGCCGGCACACCTCGGGCCGCTCGCGCAGCCAGCCGACCAGCTCGCGGAACGGCACGCACCGGTCGCCCAGCGCGGCCACGACACGCGCGATGAGCCGCCAGTCGTCCTCGGTGTCGAGCGTGACCCGCAGGTCGCCCGCCCCCGGCGGATAGGCCAGGCCGAGCAGCCGGAAGTCGCCCGGCTCCGCGTAGATGTAGGACGTCACGTGCGTGCGGTGGTAGGCGGTCGCCTCCCGGTCGGCGCGGCGCAGCGCCGCCAGCCCGGCGATCTCCACGTCGAGGCCGCGCGGCAGCGTGCCGGACAGCCCGGTGCTGAGATAGTCGAGCGCGCCGCCGAGCGCCCGGTAGACCAGCGCCGCCTCCCTGATCACCGCCGGGTCGAGCAGCGGGCAGTCGGCGGTGAACCGCATGACCGCTTCCCCCTGCCGCCCCTCCAGCGCCTGCGCGAACCGGGTGAGCACGTCGTCCACCGGCCCCCGGTGGCACGCCACGCCGAGGGCCGCGCACTCGGCGGCCACGGCGTCGTCCTCGGCCAGCGTCGTGGTCGCCACCACGAGGTCGTCGACCGCGCCCGACTCGCGCGCCGCCCGGACCACCCAGCCCAGCACCGTGCGCCCGCCGAGATCCCGCAGCACTTTCCCCGGCAACCGGGTCGACCCCATCCGCGCCTGAATGATTCCGACAATCCTCAACGATTCCCCCTGTTACCGTCGGTGACTTGCTGGTCGCGCTATGCTACCGGCCGACGTAAGGGGGACCGCTTGAGCATTCTCAGTGGATCGTCAATGTTGATCACCGGAGGCACGGGCTCGTTCGGGAAGGCCTTCATCCGCCACGCGCTCGGCCACGTCGGCGTGCGCAGGCTGGTGGTGTTCTCGCGCGACGAGCTCAAGCAGTACGAGCTCCGCCAGGCGCTCGGCGAGGACGAGCGGCTGCGCTACTTCATCGGCGACGTGCGCGACCGCGAGCGCCTGGCCCGCGCCATGCACGGGGTGGAGTACGTGGTCCACGCGGCCGCGCTCAAACAGGTCGACACCGCCGAGTACAACCCGTTCGAATACGTCCGCACCAACGTCGCCGGCTCGCAGAACGTCGTGGAGGCGGCCATCGACTGCGGCGTGCGCAAGGTCGTGGCGCTGTCCACCGACAAGGCGTCCAGCCCCATCAACCTCTACGGCGCCACGAAGCTGGTCGCCGACAAGCTGTTCGTGTCGGCCAACCACTACGCCGCCGGGCACGAGACCCGCTTCGCCGTGGTCCGCTACGGCAACGTCGTCGGCAGCCGCGGGTCCGTGGTGCCGTTCTTCCTGAAGCTGGCCCGCCAGGGCGCCAGCCTGCCGATCACCGACAAGCGGATGACCCGGTTCTGGATCACGCTCGACCAGGCCGTGGAGTTCGTCGTCGACTCCTTCGACCTGATGCAGGGCGGCGAGCTCTACGTGCCGCGCATCCCCAGCATGCGGATCGTCGACCTGGCCGACGCGCTCGCGCCCGGCAGCCCGATCTACGAGATCGGCATCAGGCCCGGCGAGAAGCTGCACGAGGAGATGATCGGCCCCGACGACGGCCGCCGCGCGCTGCGCCTGGCCGACCGCTACGTGGTGCAGCCGACGATCGCGACCTGGGGCTACGTCCCGCCGGTCGGCGGCGAGGTGCTGCCGGAGGGGTTCGCCTACCGCTCCGACGCCAACGACCGCTGGCTGTCGGTCGACGACCTGCGGGCGATGGTGTCGGCCTGATGCTCCCCTACGGACGGCAGTCGGTCGACGAGTCCGACATCCTGGCGGTGACCGAGGTGCTGCGCGGCGACTGGCTGACCACCGGCCCGGCCGTGGCGCGCTTCGAGTCGGCGCTGGCCCGGTGGACGGGCGGGGTGCCGTGCCTGGCGGTCACGTCGGGCACCGCCGCCCTGCACGTGGCCTACGCGGCCGCCGGCGTCGGGCCGGGCGACGAGGTCGTCACCTCACCGCTGACGTTCGTGGCCACGGCCGCCACCGCCGCGCTGCGCGGCGCCCGGGTGCGCTTCGCCGACGTGCAGCCCGACACCGGCAACCTCGACCCCGACGCCGCCGCGAGCCTGGTGACGGGCCGCACCCGGGCGATCACCGCGGTCGACTACGCGGGCCATCCGGCCGACTACGACGAGCTGCGCGGGGTGGCGTCGGCGGCCGGGGCGGTGCTCATCGGCGACGCGGCCCACTCCATCGGCTCCACCTACAAGGACCGGCCGGTGGGCTCGCTCGCCGACCTGACGACGTTCTCGTTCTTCCCGACGAAGACCGTGACGACGGCCGAGGGCGGGGCCGTCGCGGCGGCCGACCCCGAGCTGTTCGCCGCCGCCGCCCGCTTCCGCAACCACGGCCTCGTCCGCGACCCCGCCGAGCAGCGCGACCCGGGCGAGGGCGGCTGGCACCAGGAGGTGCACGCGTTCGGGCTCAACTACCGGCTGCCCGACGTGCTGTGCGCGCTCGGCACCAGCCAGCTCGGCCGGCTGGGCACCTTCCGCGCCCGGCGGGCCGAGCTGGTCGCCCGCTACAACCGGCTGCTGGCCGGCGTGCCGGGGCTCACCCTGCCCGCCGAGCGCCCGTACGTGTCGCCGAGCTGGCACCTCTACCCGGTGCGCGTCGGCGACGGGCGCAGGCGCGAGGTGTACGAGCGGATGCGCGCGGCCGGGATCGGCGTGCAGGTCAACTACCTGCCGGCCTACTGGCACCCGGTGTTCGCCGACCTCGGCTACCGGCGCGGGCTGTGCCCGAACGCCGAGACCTACTACGCCGAGGAGCTGTCGCTGCCGCTCTTCCCGGGCCTGGGCGACGCCGACCAGGACCGGGTCGCGGAGTGCCTGGCGGGCATCCTGTCCTAGTGCTCCAGCAGGAGCAGGCAGCCGTCGTCGCCCCGGTCCACCAGGAAGCGCCTGCCGGGCACGTCCGCCGGCGGGCGGCTCCGGGTCCGCACCAGCGTGCGGATCGCCCGGCCCTGGTCGACGACGACCTCCCACCACGTCACGTCACCGACGACCTCGTCGATGCCCGCGAGCGGCACCCGGGCGCGGAAGTCACGCCCGGCCAGCGTCACCGGGAAGTACATCTCCTCGCCGTCGCTCCTGCGCACCAGCCTGATCACCGGCTCGCCGTCGCCGACGTCGGCCAGCTCCCCGGCGAACACCAGGTCGCCGCCGTCGACGCGGCACTCCCCGATCACCGCCTCGGCCTCGCGCAGCCGCAGCCCCCACGCGCCGCGGAAGCTGAGCACCGGCACCAGCCACACGCCTGACCTGCGCCGGGGCGGCGGGGCCGACGGGGCGAGCCTGCGGTCGCCGCGCACCTTGCCCTCCAGGCGCAACCCCGCGCCCTTGAGCCGCACGTACAGGTCCCAGTGCCCGTGCCTGCGCAGTTGCGCGGCGCTGAGCGCCGCCGGATCGAAGGCGAACCGGAACGGGAAGACGTGCTCCGGCACCGACCCGCCGTCCGGCTGGGGCGCGCTCTCCCAGACGGGCGCGGCGCTCTGCTCGGCCAGCGGCACCCGGTCGCCGGTGCGGCGCTCCTCCAGCCACACCGTCACGCGCATCCGGCCCAGCTCGCCCGCGTCGAACCTGCCGATGCCGGCCCGGCCGGAGCCGTGCAGCACGCCGTCGCGCCACTCCAGCTCCACCAGCCTGGCGGTCGCCTCCAGCTCGCCGGAGACCTCCGACAGGTGCCCGGGCAGCGCCGGGTGCCGGCCGTACCAGCGCTTGCGCAGCAGCCCGGCGGAGCTGACGCGCGGCTGCAGGCGGCCGTCGCGCGCCTGCGCGGCCACGCCCGCCAGCTCGTCCAGGCGGCGCCGGTGCAGCAGGTGCACCTGGAGGCGGTGCGCGAACGGCAGCTCGCGCAGCGCGGCCCGCGACACCCCGTCGAGATACCGTACGGCCAGGTCCACGAGGGCCGGGTCGGCGGCGGGGCCCAGCCGGGCGATGGCCTCGACCGCGACGGTCATGTCGATGGCCAGCGTGTCGCGGTCGAACTCGGGCCGCAGCCGGGGCGCCTCCGCGTCGAGCAGCGCGGCGGTCTGCAGCACCGAGAGCAGGCGGTCGCGCAGGTTGTCCGGCTCCAGGCGGCGCTGGGTGATGGAGGAGCCGGGCTCGTCGCGCTGCCGCCAGTGGTAGACGACCTTGTGCAGCACGTCGACCGAGCGCGCGCCCACGTGGGCGGCCATGGCGACCGGCTGGTCCTCGTACATCCGCTCGGGGAAGCTCAGGTCCAGGCGGTCCCAGGCGGCGCGGCGGTAGACCTTGTTCCACAGCATGCGGTCGCGCACCAGCAGCGGGCGACGGGTGATGTGGGTGCGTTCGGCCGGTTCGGCGAACGGCTCCTTGTGCGCCCACGACGGCACGAGCAGGTTGCGGTGCAGCCGCATGACGTTGCCGCACGCCAGGTCGGAGCCGGTGGACTCCAGCGACGAGACCAGGCGCTGGAAGGCCGCGCGCGGCACGGTGTCGTCGCCGTCGACGAACGCCAGGTAGCGGCCGCTCGCCTGGCTCACCCCGATGTTGCGGGCCCGGCCGACGCCCAGGTTGTCCTGCCGGATCAGGCGGAAGCGGCCGTCCCGCTCGGCGCGGGCGGCCACGAGGTCCGGGCCGCCGTCGCGGCTGCCGTCGTCCACGCAGATCACCTCGATGTCCCGCAGGGTCTGCGCCTCCAGCGAGTCGAGGCACGGCGTGAGGTATTTCTCGACGTCGTAGAACGGCACGATCACGGATAGGACCGGCACGGATGCTCCCTTCCTCAGCCGGACAGCAGCCGCATGACCCGGCGGGCCATCCGGCGGGGGCGGGACAGGCGGCGCGACAGCCGGTAGCCGAGCGTCCTGCGGTAGGCCGTCGCCTTGCGCTGCGTCCTGCGCAGTTTGGAACGGGCCCTGACCAGCTCGCGCTCGCGGTAGCTGAGCTTGGTCTCCAGCCTGGCGATCCTGGCCATCGCCGCCGTGAGCTGGCCGGCCAGCCGGTCGCGCGAGCGCAGCAGGTCGCGGTAGGCGGGGGCGGAGCCGGCGCGTTCGGCGGGCTGGCCCAGCTCGGCGTCGAGCTTGCGGGCCAGGTCCAGCTCCTGCTGGTCGCATGGCCGGCCGGCCATGCCGCAGAGCGTCAGCGTGAGCTGGTCGGCCTCCAGCGGCCACGGCCACGGATGGTGGTGCCCGGCGGCCAGCAGCCGCACCGCGAAGCGCCACAGCATCCGGCACAGGACGATCACAGGGGCGGGCTCGGGCTCCGGCGACGGGCCGGGGCTGATGGCGGAGAAGCGCTCCCCGTCCCACACCAGGCTGTCGGTGGCCGCCGTGGCGTCGCCGCTGGTCTCCACCCATCGGGCGAGCGCGGCCAGCAGCTCGCGCACGGCGCGCACGTCCTCGCGGGCGCACGCCTCGACGAGGATCTCCTCGACCACGCGGCCCGGCGGGACCTCGCGCGACTCGCCGTCGGGCAGCCGCCGCAGCGTGACCTCGCCGCCCTCCTCGCGCAGCTCGTCGACGGCCAGGCCGTCCTCGACCAGCCCGAGCGGCAGCCCGACGGGTTCGGGCCTGTCGCGGGAGGCGACCGCGAGCCAGATCGGCGCCAGGTGCTCGCCGAGGCCGTGGCGGAAGGCCAGCCGGGTCAGCCGCAGCGGGTCGGCGACCAGCATGCGGTCGTCGGCGCGCGCGCTCAGCGGGAACGTGAGCGCCTCCGGCAGCTCGCGCGCCAGCGCCTCGCGCGCCAGGATCGCGCGCGGCGCCCGGCTGTCGGGGTAGGCGGCGTAGCAGCGTTCCACGGCCAGGCCGGTGGCCTCCAGGTCGAAGTCGAGCGCGGCGGGGCCGTTGGGGTAGGTGGGGTCGAAGCCGTGCGGCTCCCACTGCCCGTCGCCCCCGTCGCGGTCGGCCGGGCGCGCTTCGAGGAACCGGTCCACGCCGAGGTCGTTGCGCACGCCGAGGACGAGCCGGCCGCCGGGCGCGACGAGCGCGGCCAGCGCGGCCATCGACTCGCGCCAGGCCGCCGCCGGGGCCTCGGCCGAGTGGGTGCGCTGGAGCCCGTCCAGCGCCAGGACCAGGTCGTACGGCCTGTCGCAGCAGAACGCGGCCAGCCGCCCGCAGTGCACGTCGAGGCCGGGGTGGCGGTCGCCCAGCGCGCACGCGTCGGGGTAGGACCGCACGAGCACCGCCACCGAGGAGGCGCGCCCGGCCACCTCGTCGATCAGCTCTCTAGGGTGCGGCCCGACCAACAGGACGGAGCCGGCGGCCGGGAGCAGCCGGCCGATCAGCTCCCGTGCCACGCCGCGCCAGTCCGTGATGCTCGACCCGTCGGACATGTCTGACCACAGCAGCATCTCGCCGCCGATCAACCGGACGTTCTCGGGCGCCTCGGTCATGCGCATCGCACCCGCTTCCAGCCGAACATTCGCCGTAGCTCCTCAGGTGTCGCCTGATACTCGAATCCCAGCTCGCTCCGCGCGGCCTCGCCGGCCACCTCCGGGTCGACGCGGACGCCGTGCAGCTCGGGCCACAGCCGCATCCGGCGCGCGGTGCCGCCGTACTCGGGCCGCTCGTCGTCGAACTGCATCGGGTCGCCGTACACGCCGATCTCGCAGCCGACGGACGCGCCGTAGAACAGGGCGCTGCCGAGCCGGTTGGAGGCCACGCGGCGGTGCCGCCGGAGCTCGACGAGCTGCTTGCGCAGGAAGTCACGCCCGCTCGGGTCCCAGCGCGATCCGCGCTCGCCGTGGCATATCACCCGAAACCCGCGCGATTCGTACGCCTGCCGGATGCCGGGATTCGCAAATTCCAGCCAATAAAGGCATATGGTGACCGGTTCGGTTTCCGTATCCCGGATCTCATCGGCCAGCCGGGCGTGGTCGCCCGTTACGGAGGCTTTCTCCCAGCCGTGAAAGGGGTACCAGATCGTGCCCGTGCGTTTGGGCTTGACGCCGAGGTCCGGTTCGAGGTCGAGCAGGTAGATCCAGGGCGCGCCGATGAGGTAGTGGCCGCGCCGCCCCATCGACCAGCCCCGGCGACGCAGCACGTCAGACCATACGAAACGGGGGTAACCGGGGCTGCACCAGTGATCATTAGGTGGAAATCCATGCAGATAATTCCATCCGTGCTGGAGGAACCCCTGGATACGCCTGGGCGCTTCGTCTGCCATTCCGCAATATCGTCCGAGTATGCGGGAATGACCGTACCAGTGGTTGGATTCGTCCATTGTTTCCCCTCGCGCGGTTGGCAGGCCCCATCCGACATTCCCAGCCCCAGGCGCGGGCCACTCGGAGTTATACGCTTCCATTACTCGCGACGGGTGCTTGGTTTCTGTTGAACGGGGATCACCGCTACACTCAGTTCTGGCTTGAAGACAGAGAGTGAGTGAAGCATGAGTCATCTCGACCGGCTGCGTGAGGTCTTCCGCAGCTCGCTTAACCTCCCGGCCGCCGCCGACGTCGACGGCCTCGAATACCGCGCCATCCCCCAGTGGGACTCCCTGGCCCACATGTCGCTGATCGCGGCGATGGAGGACGAGTTCGCCGTCACGATCGACACCGACGAGATGATCGACATGAGCTCGTTCGCCAAGGCGGCGGCGCTCCTGGAGAAGCATGGCATCGGCGCAGCGGCCCGCTGACCCCCGCGTCGTCCTGGTCACCGGCTCCACCTCGGGCATCGGCCGGGCCATCGCCACGCGGCTGGCCACCACCCACCGCGAGGTCGTCGTCCACGGCCGCGACCAGGCCCGCACCGCCAAGGCGGCGGGCGAGCTGGCCGCGCTCACCGGCGGCCGGGTCGGCGGCGTCCACGGCGACGTGTCCGACCCCACCGCGATCTCCGCGATGATGCGCGAGATCCACCAGCGTCACGGCCGCCTCGACGGCCTGGTGATCAACGCGGGCGTCCACGCCGCGGCCCTGCTCGGCATGCTGCCCAGCGCCGGAGTCAGTGACCTGTTCGCGGTCAACGCGGTGGGCGCGGTCCACACCCTTCAGGGCGCGGTCCGGCTGCTGCGCCGGGGCATCAGCCCGTCGGTCGTGCTGGTCTCCTCGGTCATGGGCCGCGACGGCGGCCCCGGCCAGGCGGTCTACTCCGCCACCAAGGCGTCCCTGCTGGGCCTGGCCAAGGCCGCGGCCAAGGAGCTCGGCCCGGCGGGCATCCGGGTCAACGCCGTCACTCCCGGCTACATCCAGACCGCGATGCTGTCCACGCTCGACGCCGAGGCGAGCGCCGCCACCGTGGCCGCCACGCCGCTCGGCCGCCTGGGCACCGCCGACGACGTGGCCGCGCTGGCCGCCTTCCTGCTCTCCAGTGACGCCTGCTTCATCACCGGGCAGGTCATCGGCGTCGACGGCGGGCTGGTGCCGTGAGTCATGGTTGATCTCCCGCACCCGGGCGCGCGGCTCGTCTCCGACGAGGAGCCGGGCGGTCTCGGCGGCGACGCCCTCGCCACCCGCGTCGAGCGCGCCGCCGCCACCCTGGACGGGCTGCCGGCCGGTCCGATCTTCTGCGGCATGCGCAACGACCTGCCCTCGGTGGTGCGCTACCTGGCCGCCTGGCGGGCCCGGCGGGCGGTGGCGCTGCTCGACCCCGACCTGCCCGCCGCCGCGCTGGCCGAGCTCGCGGGCCGGTTCAAGCCCGCCGCCCTGCTCGGCTTCGCCCACGCGCCGCACGGCGCGACGGCACGCAGCGCGGGCAGCCCGACCCATCCCGACCTGGCCGTGCTGCTGGCGACCTCCGGCTCGACCGGCAGCCCCAAGCTGGTGCGGCTCTCGCGCGCCGCCGTGCTCGCCAACGCGCGGGCCATCGCCGAGGCGCTGGCCATCGGGCCCGCCGAGATCGCGCCCACCAGCCTGCCGCTGCACTACAGCTACGGCCTGTCGGTGCTCAACAGCCACCTGGTGGCCGGCGCGAGCGTCCTGCTGACCGACGCCGGGCTGCTCGAACGCTCCTTCTGGGCCTCGCTCGACGAGCACCGCTGCACCTCGCTCGCCGCGGTGCCCTATCAGTACGAGATGCTGCGCAGGCTCCGCTTCGACCCCGCCGACCACCCGTCGCTCACCACGCTCACCCAGGCGGGCGGCCGGCTCAGGCCCGACCTGGTCACCGAGTTCGCCGCCCTGCCCACGACCCTCTACGTCATGTACGGCCAGACCGAGGCGACGGCCCGGATCGCGGTGCTGCCCCCCGACCGGCTGGCCGGCAAGCCGGGCTCGGCGGGGGTCGCGGTGCCCGGCGGCCGGCTGGAGATCGTCGACGGCGAGGTCGTCTACCACGGCCCCAACGTGATGATGGGCTATGCCGACGAGGCCGCCGACCTGGCCAAGGGCGACGAGCTGGGCGGCGTGCTGCGCACCGGCGACCTGGGCCACCTCGACGAGGAGGGGTTCCTGCACCTCACCGGCCGGGTCAAGCGCATCGCCAAGATCTTCGGCGTGCGGGTCAACCTCGACGACGTGGAGCGGCTGCTGCGCGACTGCGGCCCGATCGCGGCCACCGGCGGCGACGACCGGGTCACGGTGTGGGCCGAGGGCGTCGACGCCAAGGGCTGCTCGACGCTGGCCCGGCGGCTCGGCACCGAGCTGCGGCTGCACTGGAGCGGCTTCGACGTGCGCGGCGTCGACCGGTTGCCGCTGCTCACCACCGGCAAGATCGACTACCGCGCCCTGGAGGCCCGGACGTGACCGTCTTCACCCTGTCGGCAGCCGAGCGTGAGGCCGCGCTGCTGCCCGAGCTGACCGCGCTCACCGAGCGGCACCGCCTGGCTTGCCCTCCTTACCGGCGCATCCTCGACGCGATCGGCGCCAGGCCGCCCTACGACCGGGTGGCGGCGCTGCCGTGGCTGCCGGTGCGGCTGTTCAAGACCCACGAGCTGCGCAGCGTTCCCGAGGACCAGGTGTTCCGGGTGCTCACCTCCAGCGGCACGACCGGGCAGCGGCCCAGCCGCGTCTACCTCGACCGGGAGGCCGCCGCGGCTCAGCCGCGCATGCTCGCGGCGACGCTGCGGGCGGTGCTGGGCGAGCGGCGGCTGCCCATGCTGATCGTCGATAGCCGCGCGGTGGTGCGCGACCCGGCGCTGAGCGCCCGGGGCGCGGGCGTCCTCGGCATGATGAACTTCGGCCGGGACCACACCTTCGCCCTCGACGAGCGGGGCGAGCTCGACGCCGAGGCGGTCAAGGGCTTCCTGGCCAGGCACGGCGCCGAGCCCTACCTGATCTTCGGCTTCACCTACCTGGCCTGGCTCCACCTGCGCGAGCTGGGCATGGACCTGTCGCAGGGCGTGCTCGTCCACTCCGGCGGCTGGAAGAAGCTGGCCGAGCAGTCGGTCGACAACCAGGAGTTCCGCAGGCGCCTGGCCGAGGAGTGCGGGCTGCGCCGTGTCCACAACTTCTACGGCATGGTCGAGCAGATCGGCACGGTCTTCCTCGAAGGCCCCGACGGCGGCGGCCTCTACTGCCCCGACTTCGCCGACGTGGTGATCCGCGACCCCGACACCTGGCAGGAGGCGCCGCCGGGGGCGCCGGGGCTGATCGAGGTGGTGAGCACGCTGCCGACCTCCTATCCCGGCCACGTGCTGCTGACCGAGGACCTGGGCGTGGTCCACGGCGTCGACGACGGCGTGTGGCCCGGCAAGCGCTTCTCGGTGCTGGGCCGGCTGCCCCGGGCCGAGGCGCGCGGGTGCAGCGACACCTACGGGCAGGCGGCCGCGTAATGCTCGACGTGAGGTTCCCCGACGGCCCGCCGGTCCCGGTCGGCACCCTGCTCGACCAGATCACCGCGGGCGGCGGCCTGGCTGTGGGCGACGAGCGGGTGCGCGACTTCCTCACCGGGTTCGGCCGCCGCCTGCTGCGGCCCACGCTGTCGCGCCGCCATCCCGAGCTGGGCTCGCTCGGCTTCTTCCTGCGCCGCAGCGAGCTGCTGCGCACCGTCGAGGGCCTGCGCGGCGATCACGTACGGGTGCCGCGCGGCCTGGTGTTCCACATCCCGCCTGCCAACGTCGACACCGTGTTCGTCTACTCGTGGGCGCTGTCGGCGCTGATGGGCAACCGCAACGTGGTGCGCCTGTCGCCCCGGGCCGGCACGGTCGCCTCGACCATCGTCGGAACGCTGCTGGAGTCGCTCGACGGGGCCGACCCGGTGGTGGCCGCGACCCAGCGGATCGTCTGCTACGACCGCTCCGACTCCATCACCGCCGCGCTCTCCTCGGGCTGTGACCTGCGGGTCATCTGGGGCGGCGACCGGACCGTCGACGAGATCCGCAAGCATCCGCTGGCCCCGCACGCGCGCGACCTGACCTTCCCCGACCGCTCGTCGTTCGCGGCCGTGCGCTCGTCGGCCTGGTTGGCCGCGCCGCCCGCCACCCGGGTGGCGATGGCCGAGGGGTTCGTCAACGACTCCTACTGGTTCGACCAGGCCGCCTGCTCCTCGCCGCGGACCGTCTTCTGGGTGGGGCCGCGCGACGAGTCCGACGCCGCCCGCGCCGACTTCACCGCCCACCTGTCGCAGGCCGTCTCCCAGCGGGGCTGGGCGGTCGACGCGGCGATGGCCGTGGAGAAGCGGGTCGCCACCTACGGCATGGCCGCCGACGGGTCGGCCGGGACGATCGACTTCCACGGCAACGCGCTGGCCAACGTCACGCTGTCGACCGCCGTGGCCGCCCCCCGCCGCTGGCTCGGCACCGGCACGTTCGCCCACGCCAGGCTCGGCACGCTGACCGAGCTGGTGCCGCTGGTGGGGCGGCGCGACCAGACGATGACGCACTTCGGGTTCGCCAGGGACGAGCTGATGGAGCTGGCCCAGGTGCTCGCCGGGCGCGGGGTCGACCGGATGGTGCCGTTCGGTGACGCGCTGAGCTTCCACCGGGTGTGGGACGGCGTCGATCTGGCCGCCGAGTTCACCCGGCTGGTCATGGTGTCGGCCTGACCAGCGGGTTCAGGGGCTGAGGAGGCTGAGGGGACTGAGGGCGCCATGACGGTCGCGCTGTCCAGGGTGCCGGTGTTGCCTGCCGCGCGGGCGCGGCGTGGCTACGGGTGGGTGCCGGCGGTGCTGGTGGCCGTGGCCGCCGTGGTGGTGCTGTGGCACCACGGCGTGCCACTGCAGGACCTCGGCGCTTTCGCCGGCTACGTCGGGCTCGGGGTGATGCTGCCCGGGACGCTGCTCTGGCGGGCGCTGGGGCCCGGGGGCGGGTCGCTGCCCGCCGACCTGGCCGCCGGGCTGGCGCTCGGCTACGCGATCGAGGTGCTGGTCTACCTGCCGGCGCGGGCGCTCGGGGCGCCGCTCGCGGTGGCCGCCTGGCCGGTGCTGACCGTCGTGGCGTTCCTGGCGGTGCCGAAGCTGCGGCGCCACTGGCGCGGCTCGGGCGTACGGGTGCCGCTGTGGTGGGCGTGGGCCATGTCGGGCGTCGTCGGCTATCTGCTCGCCTGGAGCGCCCGGCAGTTCTACGCGGTGCATGGGCTGACCTGGCCGGGCAACGCCGGCCCCTACGTCGACATGCACTACCACCTGGCGCTTCTCGGCGAGGTCCGGCATCACGTGCCGCCGCAGTTCCCGTCGGTGCTGGGTGAGCCGCTGTCCTACCACTGGTTCGTCTACGCGGAGATGGCCGCGACGAGCTGGCTGACCGGGATCGAGCCGCAGACGCTGCTCTACCGGCTGAGCGTGCTGCCGATGCTGGCGGCGACGATGGTGCTGCTCGGGGTGACCGGGTGGCGGCTGGCCGGGCGGGCCTGGGCGGGGGTGGCGTCCGTGGTGGCCGCCTGTCTGGCGTGCTCGCCGGCGCTGCCGGCCGGGAGCGTGGAGCTGTTCCCGGCGATGTCGCCGTTCAGCGCCTGGCTGAGCCCCACGCAGACGTTCGGGGCGTTGCTGTTCGCGCCGGTGGTGCTCGCGCTGATCGCCTACCTGCGCGACGGGCGCGGGCGGTGGCTGGTCGTGGGGGTGCTGCTGCTCGCGCTCACCGGGGCCAAGGCGACCTACCTGCCGCTGCTGGTGGCCGGGCTGGCGGTGGTGCTGGGGGTGCGGCTGCTGGTGGACCGGCGGGTGCACCGGCCCGCGCTGGCCGCCGCGGGGCTGGCCGTGGGCGGGCTGCTGGTGGCGCAGTTCGTGCTGTTCGCGCACGGGACCCAGGGCATGACGGTGACGCCGTTCGACACGATGCTGCGGCTGTGGCGGGCGGCGGCCGAGCTGAGCGACCCGGAGATGGCGCAGCTCCCCGTGGGGCCGGCGCTGGCGCTCGCGGGACTCCACGTGGGCGCGCTGGCGTGCGTGTGGTCGGGCATCGCGGGGCTCGCGCTGTGGCGGGGGTGGGACCCGGGGGTGTTGTTGCTCGGCGGCATCGGGGCCGCCGGGGTGGGGGCCGTGCTGGTGTTCGGGCATCCGGCCGCCTCCCAGCTCTACTTCCTGACCAGCGCGAAGCCCTACCTGGCGATCCTGGCGGTCGCGGGGGCCGGGGCGCTGCTGCGGGCCTTCCCCGGGGCGTGGCGGGTCGCGGCGGGCGCGCTGGCCGCCGGGGCGGGGCTGGCGGTGCTGGTGGCGGAGACGCTCGGCGTCGAGATTCCGGCGCGGGAGCTGCGGCTCGCCGACGTCGCGCTGCCGTACCTGGTGCTGGGGGGTGTGCTGGTCGTCGCCGGGGCGGCGGTGGCGGTGTGGCGCAGGCCGGTCGCGGCGGTGGTGGTGGCGGCGCTGGCGTGCGGCTACACGGTGCCGGCGGCGGCGGTCAAGGCGGTGCGGCAGGTCGGGCCGGGCGGGCAGTTCCGGCAGATGATGCCCGAAGGGGGCATGGAGGCGGCGCGGTGGCTGCGCGACCACTCCGGGCCGGGCGACGTGGTGGCCACCAACCTGCACTGCCGGCCGACCGTGCGGCGGCACTGCGACGCCCGGCACTACTGGGTGTCGGGCTACAGCGAGCGGCGGGTGCTGGTCGAGGGGTGGGCGTACGCGATGAGCACGCTCCGGCGGGCGCCCGAGACGAGGGAGTCCTATCTGCGGATCGGGTTCGCCGATCCGTTGCGACTGGCGGTGAACGACGCGGCCTTCCAGACGCCCTCGGAACACACCATCGGGCGGCTGGCCCAGAAATACGGGGTCAGGTGGCTGTTCGTGGAGGGGGTCCGGGAGTCGCCGGATGTCGGGAGGTTCGCCCGGTTGCGTTTCCACAAGGGGGACTGCGCGGTCTATGAGGTGATCGGCGGGTAAAGACCTGGCCTGGTCCGTGCCCGGTGCGCGGAAATCAACCGGCCCGGCCCGTTCCGCCCGCCCACCATTTTCCCCAGGACCAGCGACGAGGGGAACCCATGGACACGCGCTTGCGCGCAGGCACCGTCGTCGACGCGCCCGCCCGGCTCGCGACCGTCGACATCGTCATTCCCGTCTACAACGAGGAACGCGCGCTGCCCGGCTGCGTGCGCACGCTCACCGCGTTCCTGGACGACTCCTTCCCGATGCCGTGGCGCATCACGATCGTGGACAACGGCAGCACCGACGCCACCTGGCAGATCGCCCAGGCGCTCGCCTCGGGGCACAGCCGGGTGCACGCCAGGCGGCTGGAGATCGCCGGGCGGGGCGCGGCGCTGAAGGCGGCCTGGCGTGACAGCCCGGCCGACATCGTCGCGTACATGGACGTGGACCTGTCCACCGGGCTCGGCGCGCTGTTCCCGATGGTGGCGTCGCTGGCCAGCGGCCACTCCGAGATCGCCATCGGCACCCGGCTCGCGCACACCGCCCGCACCCGCCGCTCGGTCAAGCGGGAGGTGATCTCGCGCGTCTACAACGCGCTGCTGCGGGTCGGCTTCGGGGCCCGGTTCAGCGACGCGCAGTGCGGGTTCAAGGCGGCGCGGGCCGACGTGATCAGGCCGCTGATGGACCGGGTCGAGGACGACGCCTGGTTCTTCGACACCGAGCTGCTCCTGCTCGCCGAGCACAACGGGCTGCGCGTGCACGAGGTGCCGGTCGACTGGGTGGAGGACCTGGACTCGCGGGTCCGGGTGGTCCGCACGGCCGTGGCCGACCTGAAGGGGCTGGCCCGGCTGACCTGGTCGATGTCCACCGGGCGGGCCACCGTCGACGTGGCCGGGCCCGCCGAGCTCGCGCCCGTCCACCCGGACGCCGTGGTGGCCGAGCCGAAGGTGGCCAAGCTGGTCAAGTTCGCCGCCGTCGGAGCGTTCACCTCGGTCCTGTACGCGCTGCTCTACCTGCCGCTCAGGGAGGTGCTGGAGCCCGCGCTGTGCAACCTGGCGGCGCTCGTGCTCACCGGGGTGGTCAACACCGAGGCCAATCGCCGCTGGACGTTCGGCAGGCGGGGCGGCAAGCGTACCGGGATGCATCTGCGGGCGGCGGCGGTGTTCCTGTCGAACTACGCCGTCACCACCGCGGTGGTGGTGGGGCTGGCCCCGGCGGCGGGGCGGCTGTTCGAGGTCGCCGCGGTCGTCGCCACCTACGGCGTGCTCACCCTGTTGCGTTTCATCGCCCTCGACCGCTGGGTTTTCGCCCGCACACGGAGTTGATGCATTGTGGACGTCACCGAGATCCGGCAGCTCGTCGCGCTGGAGCAGACCCACTGGTGGTACCGGGAGCGGCGGGCGATCCTGCGCGCCGAGCTGCGGCGGCTGGCCCGCCACGGCCGTCCCGGGCGGGCGCTCGACCTGGGCGCGGCGGGCGGCGGCAACACGCGCGTGCTCGTGGAGGAGGGCTGGGACGCGACCGCGGCCGACTGCTCGGAGGAGGCCGTGGAGGTCGCCAGGCAGCGCGGGCTGCGGGCGATGGTCGCCGACGCCCGGTGGCCTCCGGTGGAGTCGGCCAGCGTCGACCTGGTGACGGCGTTCGACGTGCTCGAACACGTCGAGGAGGACTACCTGGTCACCGAGCAGATGGCGCGGGTGCTGCGGCCGGGCGGGCACGCGCTGATCGCGGTGCCGTGCGACATGTCGCTGTGGTCGGAGCACGACGACGCCGTCGGGCACCTGCGCCGCTACGACCGCGCCTCGTTGACCACCGTCGTGGAGAAGGCGGGGCTGCGGGTGGAGCGGGTGTGGAGCTGGAACGTGCTGCTGCGCCCGCTGGTCGCCCGGCACCGGCGCGGATCGACGGGCAGTGACCTGCGCAAGCTGCCGTTCCTGGTGAACGCGGGGCTGTCGGCGGTCGTGATCGCAGAACGGTACCTTCCGGTCAAATCATGCAAAGGCGTAACACTGTTCCTACGGGCCCGGCTGGGCGGATGATCCCGGCGATACAGTGGAGCATGTGCTGATCCACGGCTTGCTCTCCGTCTCCTTGCTGGTCTCCGGCGCCCCCGCCGGCGCCTCACAGGCGAAGATCGACTGTGCCAGGGTCAAGTGCCTGGCGCTCACGTTCGACGACGGGCCCGGCAAGACCACGCCGGCCCTGCTCGACCTGCTCAAGAAGGAACGGGTCAAGGCCACGTTCTTCCTGGTCGGCAACAAGGTGGAGGAGCGTCCGGCCATCGCCAGGCGCACCGCCCGAGAGGGTCACGCGATCGGCAACCACACCTACTCGCACCCGTCGCTGCCGACGCTGTTCGACGACGACGTCCTCGACGAGCTCGGCGCCACCCAGGAGGCCATCGAGAAGGCCACCGGCCGGGCGCCGTCGATGTTCCGGCCGCCCTACGGGCACACCGACGACCGGGTGCTCCACCTGGCCTCCCAGCACGACCTGGCGCAGGTGATGTGGACCGGCACCACCCTCGACTGGGACCTGCGCGACGCCAGGAAGATCAAGGCCGCGGTGCTCCGGCTGGCCAAGCGCGACGGCGTGATCCTCATGCACGACACGGTCCCGGCGACGGTCAAGGCCATGCCGGGGATCGTCAAGGAGCTGAAGAAGCGCGGCTACCACCTGGTCACGGTGCCGGCGCTGCTGCGCGGCAAGAAGCCGGAGCCGGGCGCCAGCTACCCGTCCTGACCCGGGGCGAAGGCGCGCAGCGTGGCCTCGACGAGGGCGTCGGCGTAGTCGTCCGTCAGCGGGCCGGAGCGGTGCAGCCAGCGGTGATACAGGGGGGCGTAGAGGATCTCCAGCACCAGGTCGAGGTCGGCGTCGGCATCGAGCTGGCCGGCCCGCTGGGCGCTGCGGAGCCGTTCCTTCTTGATCTCGTCCACGGGGTGGGCGAGTTTCTCCCGATACTGGGCGGCGAGGCCGGGGTCGCCGATGATCTCCTGGTTGAGCGCCCGGATCGGCGCGTCGAAGGCGGGGTCGGCCAGCTCGGCGACCGTGGCCCGCATGACGAGCTTGAGATCGGCCGCCAGGTCGCCGGTGTCGGGCAGCGCCATGTTCTCGCCGGCCGGGTCCTGGCTGAGGGCCAGGAAGGAGTCGAAGACCACGGCGCCCTTCGACGGCCACCAGCGGTAGATGGTCTGCTTGCCGACGCCCGCCCGCGCCGCGATGGCCTCGATCGAGACCTTGGCGTAGCCCAGCTCGGAGATCAGCTCGCGGGCGGCCTGGAGGATCGCCTGCCGGGAGCGCTCGCTGCGGCGGGCGGGGTTCGGCTTCTTGGACTCGGGCATGGGGTCAGGCTACCACCTTGGTGAGACGGTACGTCTCGTCTTGGTGAGATCGGTCAGAGGAGAGGATGGACTTCCGGGTGGGTGCGCCACCAGCGGGTGAAGGCCGGATTGTCCTCCACGTGATCCTCGAAGGCGCGGGCCAGGCCCCGGTAGACGGCGGCTGCGGCGGTGGCGCTGAGCCGGTCGCGGCGCCAGGCCAGGATGAGGCGGGCGACCTGGGGCTCCCCGGCGAGCGGGCGGACGACCGTGCCTTCGGGCTCGGGCCAGGTGGGGTCGACCAGACGGATGCCGTGCCCGGCCGCGACCAGGGGGCGGCCCGCGCCGCTGGGGGCGTCGTAGCGGACGTCGGGCTCGAACCCGGCGGCGCGGCAGGAGGCGCGCAGCGCGGCCAGCGAGCCGTCGTCGGCACCGGGCGGGCTGATCCAGCGCTCGTTCCTGAGGTCGGCGAGGTCGATCTCAGGCTGCGAGGCCAGCGGGTGCTCCGCCGACAGCGCGACGAAGATCGGATAGCGCGGGACGAGCGTCCGGGTGACGACGGGCACGGTCAGCGGCACGTCGAAGCCCTCGATCATGCCCATGAGCGCGGCGTCGAGCTTGCCGTGGGCCAGGGCGTCGGCGAGCAGGACGGCGGACGGCTCGATCCGCAGCGAGATGGGCCGGCCGGGCAGCGCCTCGGTGACCCGGTCCACGACGCTGCCCACGCAGGCCAGGTGGACGCAGCCGAGCTGGAGCCCGGCGGTGGCGGCGCCGGTGTCGCGCAGGTCGCCGAAGAGCGCGTCGATTTCGGACAGGACGATTCTGGCCCGCGCGATGACCTGGCGGCCCAGCGGCGTCGGCTCGACACCGGCGTGGCTGCGGACGAAGAGCTCTCCCCCGACGCTCTCCTCGACCTTCCTGAGCTGATTGGTCATGGCGGGCTGCGACAGGCCGAGGCGGGCGGCGGCTCGGGTCACGCTGCCCGTCTCGGCGATCGCACAGACCATCCGGAGGTGCCTGAGGTCGAGGTCCATGACCAGAAATTAGGGCATACGCAACACTTATGCCCGGGTGTATGACCCACTTTGACCGATGACTTTCACACTCGGACCGACCTCGCATCCATGCGGATACCCCCCCCCCGGAGGTTCGTGTGCGCAAGCTGCTCCTGTTAACCGCCCTGCTCGTGCCCTTCGCGGTCGCGGCTCCGGCCGTGGCCGCGGCCGAGCCGCCGCCCGCCGCGACCGCTGCCGCGGCCACGATCGACGACCACGTACGCAAGGAGCCTCTGGCCCTCAAGGACCGGGCCCCGCTCCCCGCCTCCAAGGACGCGCTGCGGCGCGACTACGACGAACCCGCCGCGCCCGACGCCAGGACCGCCAAGGCCGCCGCCTGCTCGGTGAGCGACTTCACCAGCCGTACCGGCAGCGCGCTCGTCCAGCAGATCAAGGCGTCCACCACCGAGTGCGTCGGCACCCTGTTCAGCCTGACGGGCCGGGACGCGAACCTGGCCTTCCGCGAGTCGCAGATGGTCAGCGTCGCGTACGCGCTGCGCGACAGCGGCGCGAGCTACCCCGGCGACAACAGCACCGCCACCGCCCAGCTCGTGCTCTACCTGCGGGCCGGCTACTACGTCCAGTGGTACTACCCCGGCGACGTCGGCGCGTACGGCCAGACGCTGAAGACCGCCATCCAGGCCGGTCTGGACGCGTTCTTCGGCAACCCCCGATCGGGCACGGTCAGCGACGCCAACGGCGACGTGCTGTCGGAGGCGGTCACGCTGATCGACAGCGCCGCCGAGAACGACCGCTACCTGTACGTGGTCGAGCGCCTGCTCAACGACTACGACAGCTCGTACGACGGGTCGTGGTCGATGCTGAACGCGGTCAACAGCGTCTACACCGTGCTGTTCCGTGGGCACCAGCTCCCGGCGTTCGTCGCGGCGGTGCGGGCGGATCGCGGGGTGCTCGACACGCTGACCTCGTTCGCGACGCGCCACCTGGCGCTGCTCGGCACCGACAACGGCTACCTGACCTCGAACGCGGGCCGCGAGCTGGCCCGGTTCCTCCAGCACGCCGACCTGCGGGCCACGGTCCGGCCGCTGGCGCGCGACCTGCTCACGCGCAGCTCCATCACCGGCGCCACCGCTCCCCTGTGGGTCGGCGTCGCCGAGATGGCCGACTTCTACGACGGGCCGAACTGCTCCTACTACGGCGTCTGCAACCTGCAGGAGCGGCTGGCGGCCGAGGTGCTGCCCGTCACCCACGCCTGCAGCCCCAGCATCAGGATCCGCGCCCAGCAGATGACCTCCGCGCAGCTCGACGGCAGCTGCTCCAGCCTGGCCGGGCAGGACGCGTTCTTCCACGACGTGGCGCGCGACAACGGCCCGGTCGCCGGTGACCGCAACACCACGCTGGAGGTCGTGGTGTTCGACTCCAGCGCCGACTACCAGACGTACGCGGGCGCGATGTTCGGCATCGACACCGACAACGGCGGCATGTACCTGGAGGGCGACCCGTCGGCGACGGGCAACCAGCCGCGGTTCATCGCCTACGAGGCCGAGTGGCTGCGCCCCGACTTCCAGATCTGGAACCTCAACCACGAGTACACCCACTACCTCGACGGCCGCTTCAACATGCACGGCGACTTCTCGGCCGGGGTCAGCACGCCGACGATCTGGTGGATCGAGGGCTTCGCCGAGTACGTGTCGTACTCGTACCGGAACCTGGCCTACGACGCGGCGATCGCGGAGGCGGCCAAGCGCACGTACGGGCTGTCGACGCTGTGGAACACCACCTATTCGCACGATTCGACCCGCGTGTACCGGTGGGGCTACCTGGCCGTCCGCTACATGTTCGAGCGGCATCCGGCCGACGTGGCCACCGTGCTGGGCTCGTACCGGACGGGCGCGTGGAGCACCGCGCGGACGTTCCTGACCAGCACGATCGGCAGCCGGTACGACGCTGACTGGAACACCTGGCTGGGCTCGCTCGGCAACGGCGGCTCGACGCCGTCGGCGGGGTTCACGTACGCGGCGAGCGGGCTGACGGCGTCGTTCACCGACACCTCGACCGGGACGATCGCCGCCCGGCGCTGGGACTTCGGCGACGGTGGCTCGGCCACGTCGGCCAACCCGTCCCACACGTACGCCTCGGCGGGCACGTACTCGGTCAGCCTGACGGTCACCGGCGAGGGCGGCCGCACCGACACCACGAGCAAGCAGGTCACGGTCACGGCGGCGGCGGAGTGCACCGGCACGGACCCGAGGCAGCTCGGCCAGGACTGCCGGCGCAGCGGCCTGTCGGCGTCCGCGGGGAACTACGCCTATCTGTACCTGTACGTGCCGGCGGGCACGGCGAGGCTCACCCTGACCTCGTCGGGCGGCACCGGTGACGCGGACCTGTACTACAGCGGCAGCTCCTGGGCCACCACGTCGTCCTACACGCAGCGGGCGACGGGCGCGGGCAACGCGCACACGCTGACGGTCGTCAACCCGGCGCCCGGCTACCACTACGTCAGCCTGTACGGGGCCAAGGCGTTCTCGGGCGCGGCGGTGACGACGGACTTCTGACCGGCCTCACCTTGACTCCCGGGGCCGTCCGGTCCCGGGAGTCGCCGTGTTCAGCCGGCCGGGCTGAGGGTCCAGACCAGCTCGTGGTTGAGCGGGCCCGGCACCGCCAGGATGTCGCCGAACTCGCTGGCCAGGGGCGCGAGCTGGGAGGCGTAGCAGAGCACGGCCCGCCGTTTGGCGCCCCACGCCTGCGCGTCCAGCCGCTCGGCCCGGTGCGGGCTGATCGACTCCAGCGCGCGCAGCGGCGCGCCGGCGCGCGGGTGCTCGGTGAGCGCCCGCGACGCCGCCCCGGTGCCCCACTCGCGCACGATCGACGCGTACGGCAGGTCGGCGTAGATCCACGGGGCCGGGCCGCCGGTGCTCGCCAGCGTCTTCAGCGCCTGGTCGCGGACCTGGAGGTGGGCGCTGTTGCCGATGCCCATCGGCAGCAGGACCTGGGTGGCGGGCCCGGCGTGCGCGGCCAGGCAGTCCTCCAGGCCGTCCAGCCACGTCCCCGCGGCGGGCGCGTCGGGGTGGTCGAGCGCGATCTGCTCCACGCCGAGCGCCGCGCAGGCGCGGGCGTCCTCCGCGCGGCGCTCGCGTACGGCCTCGCCCGTCGAGGTGAACCCGCACAGCCGGTCCCACGCCGACGGGCCCCGGTCGTCGCCCTCCTCGGCGGCCGGTCCGCCGAAGACGGTGACGATCGCGGCCGGTCGCGGCAGCGTGGCCAGCACGCCCGCGACGGACAGCGCGGCGTCGTCGAAGTGCGGGGAGACCACCAGCGTCCGGAAGCTCATGCCCGCCTCCCGCCCCGCGTCAGGACCAGCCCGCGGCTGCCGCGTTTGCGCAGGTAGGCGCGGCCGTCGCAGACGAACTCCAGCGCGGGCGCGGCCAGCTCGCAGCGTTCGGCGACGGTCCACTCCGACTGCTCGCGCACCCACGGCCACACGGTGTCGTTGAGCCGCTCGGCGGCCAGCGAGATCAGCAGCAGGTCCGTGGGCAGCCGGTGCAGCAGGTCGAGGTCCTGGCCGTAGTAGAGCATCTCGCTCAGCAGGTACGCGCCGGATGGGCCGGCCTTGGCCAGCTCCTCCAGGCCGTCGGGCGTGGCCAGGACGCCCGGCACGGTCTCCAGGCGGGCGCGGAAGGCGGGGTTCGGCTCGGCGGCGTGCACGGTGTAGCCCTTGTCGGCCAGCCGCCGGGAGAGCGCTCCCTCGCAGGGCCCGACTTCAACCAGGGGGCCGTCGCCAGGGAACCACCAGCGGGCGACCCAAGCGGCGGTCGCGTCCAGCCGGGCGACCTCGTACGCGGAGGTCTCGAACTCCCACGGATCGGTCACCTGGGCGGCGTCGTCGCTCAGGCTGGCGGTCAGCGCGTACAGTCGGTCGGCCGGCTCCCGCTCCAGGCGGGCGAACCGCTCGACGGCGGGCACCCGTTCGGTGGTGACGAGCCGGTCGGGCACCCGGCTGTTGAGCAGCGCCCCGGCGTGCGCGACGACGAAGCCGACCTTGGCCGCGACCTCGGCCCCGTCCAGCGCCTCGGCGCGCTCGGCGACGAGCTGGAGGTGCGGGTTGTCGCCGACCGCGCAGGCGGCGGTCCCGGCGGCCTGGACGACACTCCTGCCGTAGCGGGCCCGGCGGGCCCGGTGGTCGGCGGGCGAATGCGTCCACACCTGCGGCTCCGGCAGCTCGCGCAGCCGGTCCGCGACCGTGTCCGGAGTGGGGAGCGGGGCGGTGTTGCGGCCCGGGTCCACGTACGGCGCGAGCAGCGCCAGCCGTTCGGCGAGCGGGGTTCCGCCCGGCAGGACGACGTGCTCCGCCTGCGTGCCGATCAGCACGTGGACGTCGTCGGCGGCGTGACGGGTCAGGACGGACAGGAAATCCAGGGCGACGTCTTCGGAATGCAGCACTGCGACGACCGGTGTCATGGCGGGTCCCCCGTGATCCGGTGAGGTGACGTTATTGTAAAGATTCTTGTCAGTTGCAGCATAAGGGTCGCGGGGGCTGAGCGAAAGATCCTCTTATGTGGGGATGATCTCGCTGTGAAGGAAGCGGCGAGCGATGAGTTCTCTCCCGCACGCGAGTCATACCCGACGAATCCAAACGCCAGGAGGCCCCGCATGAGCATCACCGGCATACACACCGTAGGCGTCCCCGTCGGCGACCAGGACCGGGCACTGGACTTCTACGTCGGCACCCTGGGGCTGGACAAGCGCCTGGACGCGCCGGTCGAGCAGCTCGGCGGCCGATGGATCGAGGTGGCCCCGCCCGGCTCCGCGACCACCATCGCGCTCCTGCCCGGCGGCGCCCCCGGCGTCGAGACCGGCATCCGGCTCACCACCCCCGACGCCGCGGCCCTGCACCAGGAGCTGACCGGGCACGGCGCCGACGTGGGCGAGCTGCTGCGCTGGCCCGGCGTCCCGGCCATGTTCACGCTGCGCGACCCCGACGGCAACGGCCTCGAGATCGTCGAACAGGAGGCCGGCCGATGACCACCCTGGACAAGGAATTCACCGCCACCCTGCTCAAGAGCCCGAACGAGGGCGGCTGGACGTACGTGGTGATGCCCGGGTCAGCGGAGTTCTTCGGCACCCGCGGGCTCGTCAAGGTGCGCGGCACCATCGACGGGCAGCCGTTCCGCAGCTCGTTCATGGCCCTCGGCGACGGCACCCACAAACTGCCGGTGAAGGCCGCCCTCCGCGAACTGCTCGGCAAGGGGCCCGGCGACACCATCACCGTCCACCTGGAGGAACGACTCCGGTGAACGCCCCGGCGACCTGACGGGCCTCGGGAGCCCTGCCGACTCCCGGGGGACCGGGCTTTTCAGCGGGAGGTGGCTACTCCCACTCGATGGTGCCCGGGGGCTTGCTGGTCACGTCGACGACGACCCGGTTGACCTCGCGGACCTCGTTGGTGATGCGCGTCGAGATGCGCGACAGCACGTCGTACGGGACCCGGGCCCAGTCGGCGGTCATCGCGTCCTCGGAGGTGACCGGTCGCAGGACGACCGGGTGGCCGTAGGTGCGGCCGTCGCCCTGGACGCCGACCGAGCGGACGTCGGCGAGCAGGACGACCGGGCACTGCCAGATCTCCCGGTCGAGCCCGGCGCGCGACAGCTCCTCGCGGGCGATGGCGTCGGCCTCGCGCAGCAGGTCGAGGCGGTCGCGGGTGACTTCGCCGACGATGCGGATGGCGAGGCCGGGGCCGGGGAACGGCTGGCGCCAGACCATCGCGGCCGGCAGGCCGAGCTCCTCGCCGGCGCGGCGCACTTCGTCCTTGAACAGGGTGCGCAGCGGCTCGACGAGCGTGAACTGGAGGTCTTCCGGCAGGCCGCCGACGTTGTGGTGGGACTTGATGTTGGCGGTGCCGGTGCCGCCGCCGGACTCGACGACGTCGGGGTAGAGGGTGCCCTGGACGAGGAACTCGACGGGGCCGTCGGCCATGATGGCGCGCTGCTCGTCCTCGAAGACGCGGATGAACTCGCGGCCGATGATCTTGCGCTTCTCCTCGGGGTCGCTGACGCCTTCGAGGGCCTTGAGGAAGCGGTCGGCGGCGTCGACGACGCGCAGGTTGACGCCGGTGGCGGCGACGAAGTCGCGCTCGACCTGCTCGGCCTCGCCCTTGCGCAGCAGGCCGTGGTCGACGAAGACGCAGGTGAGGCGGTCGCCGATGGCGCGCTGGACGAGCGCGGCGGCCACGGCGGAGTCGACGCCGCCGGACAGGGCGCAGATGGCGCGGCCGTCGCCGACCTGCCGGCGCACGGCTTCGACGGAGTCTTCGACGATGTTGAGCATCGTCCAGGTGGGTCGGCAGCCCGCCGCGTCGAGGAAGTGCTTGAGCACGGCCTGGCCGTGCTCGGAGTGGAGCACCTCGGGGTGGAACTGGACGCCGTAGAGGCCGCGCTCGGGGTTTTCGAACGCGGCCACCGGGGTCTCGCTGGTCGAGGCGGTCACGGCGAAGCCGTCGGGGGCCGCCGCGACGCTGTCGCCGTGGGACATCCAGACCTGCTGGGTGGCCGGCAGGCCCGCGAAGATGACGCCTTCGTCGAGGACGTCGAGGGCGGTGCCGCCGTACTCGGCCACGCCGGTGCGCGCCACCTCGCCGCCGAGCGCCTGGGCCATGGCCTGGAACCCGTAGCAGATGCCGAACGTCGGCACCCCGGTGTCGAACAGGCCGTGGGGGACGGCGGGGGCGTTCTCGGCGTAGACCGAGGAGGGGCCGCCGGACAGGATGATGGCCTTGGGCCTCTTGGCCAGCATCTCCTCGACCGGCATCGTCGACGGGACGACCTCGGAGTAGACGTGGCACTCGCGCACCCGCCTCGCGATGAGCTGCGCGTACTGCGCGCCGAAGTCGACGACCAGTACCGTGTCGAATTCAGACACCGAAAGAGACCCCCCAAAGGCGAATGCGGTAATCCCAGTGTATCGGCCCCGGCCTCAGAGAATGGCGTCGAGGAGGCCCAGCGGCGGCGAGCCGAGATCGAACATCGCCTTGTGGAAGCGCTGCAGCGTGAAGGCGGCGCCCCACTCCTGCCGCGCCCGCTCGCGCAGGTCGAGGATGACCAGCTTGCCCCAGGTGTAGCGGCCGTAGGTCGGGTCGAACGAGGCGCGGCGGGCCTCCGACAGCGCGGCGGGCCCGGCGAGGTGGGTGTCGGCCTCGAAGCGCGCGGCGGCGTCCTCCACGGTCATGGCGCCGGTGTGCACGCCGATCGCGCAGGCGAGCCGGGTGACGCGGATGAGCGCCTCCACCCAGACGCCGATCTCGAAGCGCGGGTCCTCGGCCTCGAAGCCCTCCTCGACGCAGAGCTCCTCGGCGTAGTGGGCCCAGCCCTCGATGAACGACAGCGACTGCAGCAGCCGCCTGACGTCGGAGCCGGCGGCGCGCAGGGCCAGGCCGTGGGAGAAGTGGCCGGGCGCGACCTCGTGCACGTTGATGGCGGGCAGCGTGGTGTCGCTGAAGACCTCCAGCCACTCCTCCGCGTCCCGGGCCGGCCAGGACGGGTCGGGCGGGGTGATGTGGTACCAGGAGGGGCCCGCGGGCTCGCCGGGGGCGTTCCACGACATCATCGCCATCGCCCACCGGCGCGACTCGGGCGCGAGGCCGACCAGGCACTCGCCGTCGTGGTAGGGCACGAGGTCCTTCTCGCGGGTGAACGCTATCGCCTTCTCGGTGCCGATCCTGGCCGCCTCGATCACGCCGTCGGCGTCGGGGTGCTGCTTGACGAGCTCGCGTACGACGTCGAGCGGCGGGCGGCCGGCCTGGCCGAGGCGGGCGCAGGCGTCGGCGAGCCGGGCGAGCAGCCTGTCGCGTTCGGCGTCGGCGCGTTCGGCGAGCTTGCCCAGGTCCACGTCCAGGCCCTCGGCGGCGCCCATCAGGCGGGCCAGGGCGGGCCCGCCGAGCGCGGCGTCGGGGTCGCCGGCCCCGGCGGCGCGCTCGACGTGCGCGACGAGGTCGGCGTGGGCCTTCAGGGCGGCCTCATGGGTGACGCCGGCGGCCAGGCCCTTGACGGCGCCGAGCAGGGAGCGCGCGACGGGGGCGCTGACCTGGTCGAGGGAGGCGATCGCGTGGGAGACGGCCTCGGGCCACAGCGCGAGGTGGGCGGCCCTCGCGGCGGCGCGTTCGGCCTCGGGGGCGTAGTCGCGGTCGTAGCAGGCCAGGTCGAGGTTGGACAGATGGATGAGCGGGTTCTTGCGGTGCAGCTCCAGCTCGCCGAGCTGGACGCGCAGGCTCTCCTCGAACACGCCCAGGTGCCGCGCGTCGTACGGGTCGGCGGGGGCGTCGCCCTGGCCGAGGCGCGCCAGCCCGGTTCGGACGCCCTCGGGCGACAGGTCCTGGACGGCGCCGTCGTACTCGTGCCTGCCGCCGGCCTCACGGGCTTCGGCCATGATCAGATCGGTGATCGCGCGGAGTCTGGGCTGGAGTTCGGTCATGCCTCGGGAGGATAAGGGAGGACAAGCCGGATGAACATCCGCCGATGGGGCACATGGTGGACGTGAGCTGGGATGTCCGGGCACTCGACCTGTTGCAGGCGGGGCCGCCCACACCGCTGATCGAGTTCCCCGCCGGGGCGCCGGGGGTCCGCCTGCTGCTCAAGGACGAGTCCGCGCAGCCGACCGGGAGCCTGCGGCACCGGCATGCCCGTGCGCTGTTCCGGCAGGGGGTGCTCGACGGGCTGATCACCCGGGGGACGACCGTGGTGGAGGCCACGGGCGGGAACGCCGCCGTGGCGCAGGCGTGGTTCGCCCGGCGGCTCGCGCTGCCGTACGTGGTGATCATGCCGGGGAAGCGGTCGGAGGAGCGGGCGCGGCCGGTGGAGGAGCTCGGCGGGGAGTGCCGGTTCGTGTCGCCGCCCGCGGCGATCTACGACGTGGCACGGGAGGTGCCGGGGCACTTCCTCGACCAGTTCGGGCGGGCCGCCGAGCATGACCTCGCCATCGAGCTGTGCGCCCAGGTACGTCCGGACTGGGTGGTGGTGGGGGCCGGGACGGGAGCGACGTCGGCGACGCTGGGCCGTGTGCGCCGGGAGAGCGCCGGGGGCGAGGGGCCCCGGGTGGCCGTGGCGGATCCGGAGAACTCCGCCTATTTCCCCGGATGGACGCTGGACGTGCCCGACTACGCCACCGGGATGCCGTCGCGGATCGAGGGGATCGGGCGGCCCAGGATCGAGCCGGGGTTCCGGCCCGACCTCGTCGACCTGGTCATCCCGGTGCCCGACGCGGCGAGCGTGGCGGCGGCGCGGCTCATCCGCGAGGTGACCGGGCTGCCGGTGGGCGGGTCGTCGGGCACGGCGCTGTGGGCGGCGCTGGAGCTGGCGGAGCGGATGCGCGGGCGGGGCGAGAGCGGGACGGTGGTGTCGGTGCTCGGCGACGCCCAGGAGCGGCATCTGGCGACGTTTCATGACGACGGGTGGGCCGCCGCCAAGGGCCTGGACGTCCGGGGCTTCGAGGAGCGCCTGCGCGACCGTACGGGACTCACCCCAATGGGTGGCTGACCCAGACGTTCGGCTCGACGTAGACGGCGTAGTCCTGCTCCACGACGCAGTGGACGGGGCTCAGCGCGCCGGGGACCTCGATCGCGCCGGTGCGGTCGAACGGCAGGCCGGTCCAGCCGCGCCACTCGGCGAGCGTGCCCGGGACGACCATCGAGCGCGGCGCCACCTTGACGATCTTCCCGCCCGCGCGTACGTGGACACGCAGCCAGGCGTCGTACGGGAGGCCGTCGGGGCGGGTGCGGAAGGCGTACTCGGACATGGGGGTGTGCGGTTCGAGGTGCTTCCGGTTGGGCCGGACGGGGGCGACGAGCTCGGTGAAGCCGCGTTCGGCGGCGTGCCTGCGCATGGCGGCGACCATGCGCGGGGACAGGCCGGTGCCGAGCAGGTCGCTGCGGACGGTGATCTCCAGGGCGGAGATCCGGGTGGGCGTCGTGCCGCGCTCGCGGCCCAGCCAGGCGCGCCGGATCACGCCGTCCCAGCCGTCGTCGGGCAGCTCGGCGGACTCGCCGAGCGCGAACGGCACCATGCAGCCCCGCGCCGCCAGCCGCCCCGGCTCCTCGTCGCTGTCGGCCACCAGGACGTAGTCCGGGTAGGCGCGCACGCAGATCCCGTAGTAGAGGTCCGCGATGGGGTCGTTCAGCACGAACTCCTGCCAGGAGCTGTCCATGTTCCACAGCGACTCGGCGAACTCGGGACGCTCGGCCAGCGTCGTGATCCGGAGGGTCATGGGGATGAATGTTACATATCGGACGGCCGCTGGATCGGCTGATGCTCGGCCTTGAAGATCAGCGTGGTGTGCAGGTGGACGATTTCCGGCCGGATCAGGAACCGTTCCAGGCAGAGCCGGTGCAGGTGGTCGGCGTCGGCCACGGCCACGTGCACCAGGAAGTCCTCCGCGCCCGCCACGTGGAAGAGCGTGATCGTCTCCGGCAGGCCGAGCACGAACGAGCGCAACGGGTCCACGAGCTGGCTGGTGTGCGGGCGCACCCGCAGCGCGAGCAGCGCCTGGAGCGGGCGGCCGAGCCTGGCGGTGTCGACCGAGGCGCGGAACCCGGTGATGATGCCCCGGCGGCGCAGCGAGCGAACGCGTTCGAGCGCGGTGGAGGGCGCGACGCCGAGCCGCGCGGCCAGATCCTTGTTGGGCAGCCGCGCGTCCCTCTGCAATTCGGCGAGGATCGCCAGATCGACCGTATCCAGTTCGGCGTTCTGCATGGATATCGCCCTTCGATTCGGTCAGGCTAGCCGCAGACCGACGAAGTCATCAATATCCCGAAATATGTGGAACATTGAGGAGTTCACTGAAGCAGCCGGCATCACGGTCGGCGAGCTGGCCGCGTACGTCGACGTAAGCCAGCGGGGCGAGGCCCCGGTGCTGCGGCGCACGCCGCCACGCGAGCTGGCCGAGCGGCTGGGCCTGCGGGACCTGATCGCGAAGGGCGGCCTGACGCCCGACGCCTACCGGGGCTTCCTGCGGACGTTCCTGGAGGAGGGCACCAGGCTTCACCATCCCGGCTTTCTCGCCCATCAGGTCGCCTCGCCGGACTTCCCGGCCGCGCTCGCCGACTTCGTGCACGGCGCCACGAACAACCCGATGGCCGTCTACGAGATGGGCGCGGCGGCGGCCACGGTGGAGTTCGAGGTGCTGCGCTGGATGCTGGGCAAGGTGGGCTTCCCGGCGGGCGGCGGCGTGCTGACGCACGGCGGCTCGCTGGCGAACCTGACCGCGCTGCTGGCGGCGCGGGCGCGGGCGGTGCCGGACGCCTGGGACGACGGCGTGCCGGGCGACCTGGTGATCCTGGCCCCGCCGGCGGCGCACTACTCGATCGCGCGGGCGGCGTCGATCCTCGGGCTGGGGCAGCGGGCGCTGGTCCCGCTGGAGACGGACGCGCTGGGGCGGATCGACCCCGCCAAGCTGCCCGACCTCTCGGGGAAGAGGGTGATGGCCCTGGTCGCGTCGGCCTGCGCCACCGGCACCGGCCTGTACGACGACCTGCGCGCCATCGGCGCCTGGTGCCGCGAGCGCGGCGTCTGGTTCCACGTGGACGCGGCGCACGGCGCCTCGGCCCTGCTGTCGGACCGCCACGCGCACCTGCTCGACGGGATCGAGCTGGCCGACTCGGCCGTCTGGGACGCGCACAAGATGCTGCGCACCTCGTCACTGGCCGCCGCCGTGCTCGTGCGGCGCGAGGCCGATCTGGACGCCGCCTTCAAGCAGGAGGCCAGCTACCTCTTCTACGGCGACCAGGGCTTCGACCTCATCACCCGCACGGTCGAGTGCACCAAGGCCGAGCTCGGGCTGAAGATCTTCCTGAACCTGGCCTGGCGCGGCGAGCGCGGCCTGGGCGAGTACGTGGCCGGGCGGTACGACACCGCGCACCGGTTCTGGGAGCTGGCCCGCGACCGGCCCGGCTTCACGGCGCCGTACGAGCCGCAGAGCAACATCGTCTGTTTCCGCCACGGCGACGGCGACCAGGCGGCGATCCGGGAGCGGCTGATGCGCGGCGGCTCCTTCCACCTGAGCTCCACCGAGCTGGACGGCGTCCGCCACCTGAGGATCACCGTGATGTCCCCGGCGACGGACGACCGCGCGCTCGTGGCGCTGCTGGACGAGATCGAGTCCCTGTGACTCAGGCGGCTCACTTCAGCCGCAGCCGCTTCATCGTCTTGAGCGTCGTCACCAGCACCTCGGACCACTTCTCGTACGTCAGGTCGAACGGCGGCTCGAACCCCAGCCAGCTCGCCTGCGAGGCCACGGTCTGCGCCTCGGTGTAGCGCAGCAGCCCCTCGGCCCCGTGCCTGCGCCCCAGGCCGGACGCCTTCATCCCGCCCATCGGCGCGTCATAGGAGGCGTACGCGGCCCCGTGCCCCTCGTTGATGTTGACCGTGCCCGCGTCGAGGCGGGCGGCGAACGCGCGGCCGCGCGCCGGGTCGCCGGTCCACACGGCGGCGTTCAGCCCGTAGACGGTGTCGTTGGCCAGCTCGACCGCCTGGTCGTCGGTGTCGTACGGGTAGAGCGCGACCACCGGGCCGAACGTCTCGTTGCGGCACAGCTCCATGTCCTCGGTGACGCCGGTCAGCACGGTCGGCTCGTAGAACAGCGGTCCCAGGTCGGGCCTGGCCCGGCCGCCGGCCAGCACGGTCGCGCCGCGCGCCACCGCGTCGTCGACGTGCGCGGCGACCGCGTCGAGCTGCCGCCGGAAGGTGAGCGAGCCCATCTGGACCGACCAGTCGCGCCCCGGCCCCACCTTCAGGTTGCCGACCTGCCGGGCGAACCGGGAGGCGAACGCCTCGAACATGGACGAGGGCACGTAGATCCGCTCGATCGACATGCAGAACTGCCCGGCGTTGGCGAAGCTCGCCCGCACCGCGCCCAGCACGGCCTGGTCCAGGTCGGCGTCGTCGAGGACCACCATCGGGTTCTTGCCGCCGAGCTCCAGCGAGCAGCCGATGAGCCGCTTGGCCGCCTCCTCGGCGACCTTCCTGCCGCCGCGCGTGGAGCCGGTGAAGGCCACGTAGTCGGCGCCGTCGAACAGCGCGTCACCGATGACGTCGGGCTCGCCGAGCACGATCTGCCAGATCTCGCGCGGCATGCCGAGCTCCACGAGCAGGTCGACGGCCCACCGGGTGGACAGCGCGGTCTGCGTGTCGGGCTTGTGCACCAGCGCGTTGCCGGCCAGCAGCGCGGGCACCGCGTCGGTGACGCCGAGGGCCAGCGGGTAGTTCCACGGGGTGATCAGCGCGACCACGCCCTTGGGCCGGCGCAGCTCGGCGACCCTCGTCGCGACGGGGAAGATGCCTTTGCGCCGCTGCGGCGCGAGCAGCCCGGCGGCGCGGCGCGCGTAGTAGAGCGTGCAGCCGGCGACGTCGAGCACCTCCTCGAAGGCGTGCTTGCGGGCCTTGCCGGTCTCGTCCTGGAGCAGGTCGAGGATCTCGTCGCGCCGGTCCAGCAGGGCGTCATGCAGCAGCAGGAACGGCCGCGCCCGCTCGGCGACCGGCCGCGCGGCCCACTCCGCCTGCGCCTCCCTGGCCCGCCGGTACGCCTCGCGCACGTCGTCGGCGCCGGACAGGCTCAGCTCGGCGAGGGTCTCACCGGTGAAGGGGGCAGTGATCCGCTGGGTGCCGCCGCTGGTCGTCAGGTGCATGGCGAAAGGATATTCGGTGAACCTACCGGCGGGTAGTTTTTGCCCTCTCCTGACCTGGGACAGAATTCGTTCATGCCAGACATAGCGCCGCTCAGAGCCGGAGACCCGCCCAGAATCGGCGGACTGGAGCTGCTGGGCCGTCTGGGCGAGGGCGGGCAGGGCGAGGTCTTCCTGGCCAGGGACCCCTCGGGCACCCAGGTCGCGGTCAAGTGGCTGCGCCCCGAGTCCGCCGGCGACGAGGTGAGCGTCGGGCGGTTCCTGCGCGAGGTCCAGGTGGCCCAGCAGGTGGCGCCGTTCTGCACCGCGGCGGTCCTCGGCACCGGCGTCGAGCACGACAGGCCCTACATCGTCAGCGAGTTCATCGAGGGCCCGTCGCTCCAGCGGGTCGTCCAGCAGGAGGGGCCGCGCGCCGGGTCGGCGCTGCACCGGCTGGCCATCGGCACCGCGACCGCGCTGGCCGCGATCCACCAGGCCGGGATCGTGCACCGCGACTTCAAGCCGGCCAACGTCATCCTGGGCGCCGACGGGCCGCGGGTGATCGACTTCGGCATCGCGCGGGCGCTCGACGCGACCTCGACGATCAGCAACATGCCGGTCGGCACGCCGTCCTACATGCCGCCGGAGCAGGTCCTGGGACACCAGGTGGGCCCGGCGGCCGACATGTTCTCGTGGGCGGGCACGATGGCCTACGCCGCGTCGGGGCGGGCCCCGTTCGGCAGCGACACCATGCCCGCGGTGATCAATCGGGTGCTCAACCAGCCGCCCGACCTCATCGAGCTCGACGGCACGCTGCGCGAGGTCGTGCTGGCCTGCCTGAGCAAGGACCCGGCGCAGCGGCCCACCGCCGAGCAGGTGATCATGCGGCTGCTCCAGCGGCCGATGGCGCCGGGGTCCGGCATCCTCGCGCAGGGCTCGGCGGCCTCGGCCGCCGGCCCGGTCCACGCCCCCTCCCCCGCTCCCGCCCCTCAGCATGCGCAGCCGTGGGCGCCGCCGGGCCCCTACCAGCCGGTCACCCATCCGAGCGGCCGTCCGCAGCCGCGCCGCCGCTCGTCCAGGACGGCGCTGATCATGGGGGTGACGCTGGGCTGCGCGCTGCTGCTGCTGGCCGGCATCGTGACGATCATCCGGCTCGACCGGGCCACGGTGGCCGCCACGCAGTCGCCCTCCCCCGGCCGGTCCGGCTCCGCCCGGACCACCGACCCGCCGACACCGGAGCGCACGGCGGTCACGGCGGTCCCGGCCAGGGGCACGGCCAGGGCGCTGCCGGGCGCCTCGGCGACGGTCTACGAGCACCCGTCCGACGCGATCACGCTCACCTCGTACGAGGTCTACAACGAGTCGGGCAAGGAGTGGACGGACTACGCAAGAAAGTCGTTACGCGGAAAATTCGCCAAATATCCGCGCAACAAGGAGTCGATGGTCTCCCCCGACGGCCGCTACCTGGCGGCGCGCGGCAAGGAGTTCAACTCCGACGACTACGACTACATCGACATCATCGACCAGAAGACCGGCGAGAAGACCACGGTCACGACGGTGAAGGCGCCACTGGAGAGCACGATCCGGTCGTGGTCCCAGGACGGCACCAAGATCCTGCTCAACATCGAGGAGGAGACCGGCGACGAGTGGTACTACATCGGCTTCGCCGTCGTCGACGTCGCCGGCCGGTTCCCCAAGCTGTCGCTGGTGCGTGACAGGCAGGTCCGCGAGACCGGCTTCGGCTGGGACGGCGAGGAGCAGGGCGCGGTCAACGTCTACGGCGGCAAGAACAAGGGCCTGCGCTTCTACGACGCCGCCGGCAGGAAGCTGCGCGACGTCCCCCGCATCGGCGAGCTCGCGTCGGGCACGTCGGCCATGTTCTCCCCCTCGGGCGCGCTGTTCGTCACCAACTGCCCCGGCGGCGGCGACGGCGACCACTGCGTGTGGGACTCCAAGACGGGCAAGCGCTCGCGCGCCTTCACCTCCGACTGCGACAAGGTCCTCGGCTGGTACGACGAGAAGCACCTCTACTGCTGGGAGCAGGACAACGAGGCCAGGGACGCGGTCCAGGTGGTCGACTTCCGGGGCAAGCTGGTGCGCAAGCTGCTCGACATCGCCGAAGACGTCGATTTCAGCCCGATCTACACGGTCAATCCCCGCTGACCCGTGAACCGGCAGGGCGTCCGATCCGTGAAGGAGGTCATGAAGACCCCGATCCGCCCGGTCATCGCCGTCGCGGCCCTCGCGACGGCCCTGGCCGCCTGCACCACCCCCACCCCGGCCGGCCCGCCGACCGTCGAGAAGACGCGGCTGGGAGCCGTCCGCCTGGTCGCCTACAGCGGCTGCGACGACCTGCTCGCCGGCCTGCGCGAGAAGGCCGCCGAGAACGTCGGCCCGTGGGGCTTCGGCGGCGGTCCCGTCATGTTCAAGGCGGAGGACCGGGCGGCGGTCACCCAGGAGAGCGACGTCGCCCAGACCCCCGACCACTCCACCACGAACGTGCACGAGGCGGGCGTGGACGAGCCGGACCTGGTCAAGACCGACGGCGATCGCGTCTTCACCGTCAACGGCGGCACCCTGCGCGTCATCGACACCGCGACCAGGAAGGTCACCGCCACGCTCGACCTGGCCGACACCGAGGACCGCGGCTACGCGCCCAGCAGCCTGCTCGTCTCCGGCGACCGGGCGCTGGTGATGTTCCAGGGCGGCCCAGCCCTCTACCGCGGCTTCGCCCCCGTCGGCGACACCCGCTACGTGCTCGTGGACCTGGCCGGGCAGCCGAAGGTCCTCGGCTCGGTCACGCCGGAGGGCTCCCACGTCGACGCCCGCATGGTCGGCTCGACCGTCCGGCTGATCACCCGCAGCCAGCCCGACATCACGTTCCCGCAGCCCAAGGACACCATGCCGGAGGCCGAGCGGACCAAGGTCAACCAGCAGGCGATCCGACAGGCCCCGGCCGACGCCTGGCTGCCCGAGATCGAGATCACCGACGCCGCCGGGGCCACGACCAAGAAGCGGGTGCCGTGCGAGCGGGTCAGCCACCCGGACGACTACACCGGCACCTCGCTGCTGACCGTGCACACGCTCGACCTCGCGCAGGGGCTCACCGCCGCCGGCACCGACCCGATCAGCCTCGCCGCCGACGGCGACATCGTGTACGGCACCGGCCGCAGCCTGTACGTGGCCAGCAACCCGCGCTGGTGGTCGCCCATCGCCGTCGCCCTCAGCGACACCCCGGTGCCGCCCGCCGATGAGCCGACGCCCGCGGAGCCGAAGCTGCCGCCGGAGGAGACCGAGGTGCACCGCTTCGACACCGGCGGCCCCGGCGCCCCCGCGTACGTGGCCTCCGGGAAGGTGCCCGGCCGGCTGCTCAACCAGTATTCACTCTCCGAGCACGAGGGCCGCCTGCGCGTGGCCACCACGCTCAACTCGGCCGACG
The DNA here is from genome assembly GCF_019396325.1 of Nonomuraea ceibae. Classification (GTDB taxonomy): domain Bacteria; phylum Actinomycetota; class Actinomycetes; order Streptosporangiales; family Streptosporangiaceae; genus Nonomuraea; species Nonomuraea ceibae. Next base: position 80,916 of record NZ_JAHKRO010000004.1, on the reverse strand, counting down.
CCAGGACGAGCTCCAGCAGCGTGCACGTGCTCGACGCCGCGACCCTGGCCGAGGTCGGCAAGGTCGGCGGCCTGGGCGGCGGCGAGCGCATCTACTCCGTCAGGTTCATCGGCCCGGTCGGCTACGTCGTCACCTTCCGCCAGGTGGACCCGCTCTACACGCTGGACCTGCGCGACCCGGCCGCCCCCAAGGTCACCGGCGAGCTGAAGATCACCGGCTACTCGGCGTACCTGCACCCGGCGGGCGACGGCCGGCTGATCGGCATCGGCCAGGAGGCGAGCGAGGAGGGCCGCACGCGCGGCACCCAGGTTTCGCTGTTCGACGTGGCCGACCCCGCCAAGCCGGCCAGGCTGTCGCAGTTCTTCCAGAAGAACTCCGGCTCCGAGGCCGAATGGGACCCGCACGCGTTCCTCTACTGGCCCAAGACCGGCACCGCGGTCATCCCGCTCAGCAGCTACACCGAGGGCGACCAGCGGTCGGGCGCGATGGTGCTGAAGATCACCGACACGGAGATCGCCAAGGTGGGCCTGATCGAGCACCCGGCCCCGCGCGGCGAGTCCTACCAGCCGGGCATCCAGCGCTCGATGATCATCGGTGACGCCATCTGGACGTTCTCCGCCACGGGAGTCCAGGTCAACGACGCCGCCACGCTCGCCGAACGAGGCTGGATCCCGCTCGGGTCATGACCGCTCGGGCGCGGCCACCGGCACGATCTCGGGCGCGCCCAGCCTGATCGCGTCGGCCGCGTGGTCGGTGTCCTGCTCCTGCGACAGCCGCTCGGCCTCCACTCGCTTGGTGAAGTACTCGACCTCCCGCTTGACCTGCTCGCCGTCCCAGCCCAGCGGCCCGGCGAGCAGCTCGGCGGCCTCCTGCGCCACCGCCAGGCCGCGGTGGAAGGTCTCGATCGAGATGTGCGTACGGCGTGTCAGCACGTCGTTGAGATGCCGGGCGCCCTCGTGGGTGGCGGCGTGCACCACCTCGGCGCGCAGGTAGTCGTCGGCCCCGGACAGCGGCCTGGCCAGCGACGGGTCCTCGTCGATCAGCTCCAGCACCTCGTCGATGAGCGAGCCGTAGCGCTGGAGCAGGTGCTCGATCCTGGCCACGTGCAGCCCCGACTCGTGCGCGAGCCGGTGCCTGGCGTTCCACAGCGCCTGGTAGCCCTCCGCCCCGGCCAGCGGGATCCGGTCCGTGCACGAGCGCGGCACCCGCTGGTCCAGCCCGTGCGCCACGGCGTCGACGGCGTCCTTGGCCATGACCCGGTACGTCGTGTACTTGCCGCCCGCGATCATCACCAGCCCCGGCACCGGGTGCGCCACCACGTGCTCGCGCGACAGCTTGGACGTCTCGTCCGACTCGCCCGACAGCAGCGGGCGCAGCCCCGCATAGACGCCCTCCACGTCGTCCCTGGTCAGCGGCACCGACAGGACGGCGTTGACGTGGTCGAGCAGATAGTCGATGTCGGCCCGGGACGCCGCCGGGTGCGCCTTGTCGAGCGTCCACTCGGTGTCGGTGGTGCCGATGATCCAGTGCCTGCCCCACGGGATCACGAACAGCACGGACTTCTCCGTACGCAGGATGAGCCCCGTCAGGGAGTGGATGCGGTCACGCGGCACCACCAGGTGGATGCCCTTGGACGCGCGCACGTGGATCTGCCCGCGCCCGCCCACCAGCTCCTGGATGTCGTCGGTCCACACGCCGGTGGCGTTGACCACCTGCTGCGCCCGCACGTCCAGCTCGTCGCCGGTCTCCAGGTCGCGCACCCGCACCCCGGTCACCCGCTCGCCCTCGCGCAGGAACCCGACCGCCTGGGCGCGCGGCGCCACCTGCGCGCCGTAGGTGGCGGCGGTGCGCAGCATCGTCATCACGTACCGGGCGTCGTCGACCTGCGCGTCCCAGTACTGCACGGCGCCGGTGAACGCGGTGCGCTTGAGCGCCGGGGCCAGCCGCAGCGCCCGGCTCCTCGACAGGTGCCGGTGTCCCGGCACGCCCCTGGTCAGCCCGGTGGCGAACCCGAGCGTGTCGTAGAGCGCCACCCCGGCCCCCACGTACGGGCGCTCCCAGCCGAAGTGGGTCATCGGGAACAGGAACGGCACCGGCCGCACCAGGTGGGGGGCGATCCGCTGGAGCAGCAGGGCGCGCTCCTGAAGGGCCTCCCTGACCAGCTCGAAGTTGAGCTGTTCGAGATAGCGCAGGCCGCCGTGGATCAGCTTGGACGAGCGTGAGGAGGTGCCCGAGGCGAAGTCGCGGGCCTCGACCAGGCCCACCTCCAGGCCGCGCGTGGCGGCGTCGAGCGCGATGCCCGCGCCGACCACGCCGCCGCCGACCACGACCACGTCCAGCTCGCGCGCGGCCATCGTCTCCAGCGCCGCGCCGCGCTCGGCGGGCCCCAGCCGGGCCACGCCCCTTCCCGCCGCCATGACTCCCCCTGGGTATGGGCTGCATTGATCCCATACTTACCCGTTCAACCCCGGATCACCTGCCCCCGGGGTGGTCAGTGGTCAGGCGCGGATCACCTTGACGCCGGCTTCGGTGAGGGCGGCGGCGGAGTCGTCGGGGAGCAGGGCGTCGGTGACGAGCGTGTCGATCTGCTCGATGGGGCAGATACGGGAAAATGCCCTCTTTCCGATTTTCGAGGAATCCGCCACCACCACGACGTGCCCGGCCCGGCTGATGAGCTGATGGTTGACCGCCGCCTCACCCTCGTGATGCGCCGACGCGCCCAGCGTCACGTCCAGGCCGTCGACGCCGAGGAAGGCCACGTCCATCGTCACCTGGTCGAGCACCCCGGAGGCGAGCGGGCCGATCAGCTCGTAGGACTGCTGCCTGGCCACCCCGCCCGTGACGACGATCTTGACGTGGCGGCGCACGGTCAGCTCGGCGGCGATGTTGAGCGCGTTGGTGACGATCGTGAAGCCCGACTCCAGCGTGGCCTGCGTGGCGAGGGTGCGGGCCAGCTCGGAGGTGGTGGTGCCGCCGTTCATGCCGACGACCGCGCCTGGCCGGACGAGCTCGGCGGCGGCAGCGGCGATGCGCTGTTTCTCGTCGGCGTGCCTGGCCGTCTTGTAGCGCAGCGGGAGGTCGTAGCTGACGCTCTGGGCGACCGCGCCGCCGCGCGTGCGCATGAGCATCTGCTGCTGCGCGAGCTGGTCGAAGTCGCGGCGGATCGTCGCGGTGGAGACGTCGAGCGCCTGGGCCGCCTCCTCGACGGTCAGGCGGCCTTCCTGGCTGAGCAGCTCGAGAATCGCGTTCCACCGATCGTAACGGGACACGATCAGCCTCCCTTCGCCAGATCCGTCAGGGGGCAAGCGTGGCACAGCCGCGAGATCCGAGCCACCGGTGTCCATTACTGCTCTATTCTGCTATAAACAACGCAGAAACGAACATCCGGAGGTAAGCGTTGTCCACCCATACCGAGGCCGAGATCGCGTCCCAGCCCGAGTGCTGGCGCCGTGCCGTCGCCGCCGTCCCGGCGGGCGCGCTGCCCCAGCCGGGCGAGCGGGTCGCCGTCGTCGGCTGCGGCACCTCCTGGTTCATCGCGATGGCCTACGCCGCGCTGCGCGAAGGCGCCGGGCAGGGCGAGACCGACGCGTTCGCCGCGTCCGAGGTCCCCGCCGGGCGGCGCTACGACCGCGTGCTCGCGCTCACCCGGTCGGGCACCACCACCGAGGTGCTCGACCTGCTCAACCGGATCGACATCCCGGCCACGGCCATCACCGCCGACCCCGAGACGCCGATCAGGACCGCCGCGGACGAGCTTGTCGTGCTCGACTACGCCGACGAGCGGTCGGTCGTGCAGACCCGATTCGCCACCACCCAGCTCGCGCTGCTGCGCGCCAGCCTCGGCGAGGACCTGAGCCAGGCCGTCGCCGACGCCGAGCTCGCCCTGGCCGAGCCGCTGCCGGACGAGCTGGTCGCCGCCGAGCAGTTCACGTTCCTGGGCTCCGGCTGGTCGGTCGGCCTGGCGCAGGAGGCCGCGCTGAAGATGCGCGAGGCGTCCCGCTCGTGGACGGAGGCGTACCCGGCGATGGAATACCGCCACGGCCCCATCAGCATCGCCGGGCCCGGCCGCGTCACCTGGATGCTCGGCACCGCCCCCGAGGGCCTGCGCGCGCAGGTCGAGGCCACCGGCGGCACGTTCGTGGAGAGCGGGCTCGACCCGATGGCCGAGCTGATCCGGGCCCAGCGGGTCGCGGTGGCCCGCGCGTTCGCCCGCGGACTGAACCCCGACGAGCCCATGCACCTCACGCGATCTGTGATCCTTTCTCCATGAGCCTTACTCTCGCCGACGCCCGCATCGTGACCCCCGAGGGAGTGCACGAGGGGTGGCTGACCATCGAAGACGGCAGCATCACGCACGTCGGTCACGGAAGCGCCCCCCGCCCGGGTCACAGCCTGGGAGGGCGGCACGTCGTGCCCGGCTTCGTCGACATGCACAACCACGGCGGCGCGGGCGGGTCGTTCCCGACCGGCGAGCAGGAAGAAGCACGTGAGGCGGTGGCGCTGCACGAGCGCCACGGCACCACGACCCTGGTGGCCAGCCTGGTCACCGACTCGATCGACCGGCTGTCCGCCGCCGCCTCGTCGCTGGCCGACCTGTGCGACGACGGCCTGCTGGCCGGCATCCACTTCGAGGGCCCCTACATCGCCAAATCGCGCTGCGGCGCGCACAACCCGGCGCTGCTGCGCGAGCCCTCGCCGCAGGAGTTCTCCGGGCTGCTCAAGGCCGGGCGCGGGCACGTGCGCATGCTGACCATCGCCGCCGAGCTGCCCGGCGCGCTCGACACGATCAGGCTGGCCGTCTCCGAGGGCGTGATCGCGGCGCTCGGCCACACCAGCGCCGACTACGACCTGACCCGCGAGACGATCGAGGCCGGCGTCACCGTCGCCACCCACCTCTACAACGCGATGCCGCAGCTCGGCCACCGCGACCCGGGCCCGATCGCGGCCCTGCTGGAGGACGAGCGGGTCACGGTCGAGCTGATCAACGACGGCGTCCACGTGCACCCGGCGATGCTGAGGCTGGCCTGCGAGGTGGCCGGGCCGGGGCGCACGGCGCTGGTGACCGACGCGATGATGGCGGCCGGGCTCGGCGACGGCGAGTACGGGCTCGGGCCGATGGGCGTCCGCGTCCTCGACGGCGTCGCCCGCCTCGTCGAGGGCGGCTCGATCGCGGGTTCCACGCTGACCATGGACGTGGCGTTCCGGCGGGCCGTCCAGGACATGGGGCTGTCGCTGCCCGACGCGGCGCAGATCGCCTCGCTGACGCCGGCCCGGGTGCTCGGCCTGGCCGACCGGGCCGGCTCGATCGCCGTCGGCAAGTCGGCCGACCTGGTGGTGCTGACCGACGAGCTGGAGGTGGCCGGAGTGATGAAGCGCGGCGTCTGGATCACGGAGCCTCGATGATCCTCACCGTGACGCTCAACGCCGCCCTCGACGTGACCTACCAGGTGCCCGCCGTCGAGTGGGACGGGGTCAACCGGGTGGCCGCCGTGCACCGGCGGGCGGGCGGCAAGGGCGTCAACGTGGCCCGCGTGCTCGCGGCGCTCGGGCAGGAGGTGCTGGTCACCGGGCTGGCGGGCGGGCCGACCGGCCGGGCGATCGAGGCCGACCTGGGCGCGGCGGGGCTGCCCGCCGCGCTGGCGCCGATCGCCGGGGAGTCGCGCACCACGCTCGCGGTGTCGCAGCCCTCCGGCGCGACGCTGTTCAACGAGCCCGGGCCCCGGGTCTCCGAGGACGAGCTGGGAGATTTCCTGACTCACTATGAGTCGCTGCTCGACGGCGCGCGGGCGGTGGTCATCTCCGGGAGCCTGCCGCAGGGCGTCCCCGCCGACGTCTACGCCAGGCTCGCCGCCGTCGCCGCCGACCGGGGCGTGCCGGCGATCGTCGACGCCGACGGCGAGCCGCTCAGGCACGCGCCCGGCGGCCGGCCCGCCGTCGTCAAGCCCAACGCCGAGGAGCTGGCCAGGGCCGTCCCGCACGGCACCCCCGAGGAAGGCGCCCAGGCGCTGCGCGAGCGGGGCGCCGAGGCCGTCGTCGTCTCCCAGGGCGAGGCGGGCCTGCTGGCGGTCACCGCCGAGGGCGTCCTGCGGGCGCGCATGCCGTACAAGGTCGAAGGCAACCCCACGGGGGCCGGCGACGCGCTGGTGGCCGGGCTCGCGCTCGGCCTGGTGGAACGGTCGCCGTGGCCCGAGCGGCTGCGGCGGGCGGCGGCGCTGGGCGCCGCAGCCGTGGCCGCGCCCGTCGCGGGCGACTTCGACCGCGACGTGTACGCGCACGTCCACCCCCTCATCGAGATCGTGTAGAAGGAGCCCGTCATGCCGCTCGCCGGAATCGGCGACATCGTCCGTGAGTCACCCGCCGGGGTGGGCGCGTTCAACGTCATCCAGCTGGAGCACGCCACCGCCATCGTCGCGGGCGCGGAGGCCCTCGGCCTGCCGGTGGTGCTCCAGATCAGCGAGAACTGCGTCCGCTACCACGGCGCGCTGGAGCCGATCGCGCTCGCCTCGCTCGCGGTCGCCCGCCGCGCGGAGGTCCCGGTCGCGGTGCACCTCGACCACGCCACCGACCGCACGCTCGTCGAGGAGGCCGTCACGCTGGGGATCGGCTCGGTCATGTACGACGCCTCCGCGCTGCCCGACGAGGCGAACGTGGCCGCCACCGCCGAGGTGACCGCCTGGTGCCACGAGCGCGGCGTCTGGGTGGAGGCCGAGCTCGGCGAGGTCGGCGGCAAGGACGGCGTGCACGCCCCCGGCGCCCGCACCAAGCCGCACGAGGCGGCCGACTACGTGGCCAGGACCGGCGTCGACGCGCTGGCCGTGGCCGTCGGCACCTCGCATGCGATGACCACCAAGGACGCCGTGCTCGACCTGGGCCTCATCGGCGAGCTGCGGGCGGCCCTGCCGGTGCCGCTGGTGCTGCACGGCTCGTCCGGCGTGCCCGACGAGATCCTGCGCGAGGCGGTGCGCCAGGGCATGAAGAAGGTCAACATCGCCACCCACCTGAACAAGGCGTTCACCGGCGCGATCCGCGACTACCTGGACCACGACGGCAAGGTCGTCGACCCGCGCAAGTACGTCAAGGCCGGCCGCGACGCGGTGTCGCGCGAGGTCAGCCACCTGCTCGGGGTGCTCGCGGGCTGAGCCGCCTCACGCCTCCAGCACGGCGAGGACCCGCTCGACCTGGCGGCGGAAGGTGCCGGGCGGGTTGCGCGGGCCCTCACCCGACAGCAGGAACAGCCAGGTGAGCGCGTGGAGCCTGCTGCACTCGCGCAGCCGGGCCCGCTCGGCGGCGGTGAGCTCGACGTGCCGCAGGACGTCGACCTCGCCGTCGACCCACATGGAGACGTGCTGCGACAGCTCTGCCAGCTCGTAGACGCGGTCGCTGCGGCCGGAGTCCTCGAAGTCGACGATCCGCACCCGTTCGCCGTCCCACAGGAAGTTGGCCAGGTTGCCGTCACCGGCGCCGAGCACCGGCGGGTCGCCCTCGCTCGGCCGCCACCGCTCCAGCCACCGGCGGCCCTCGCTCACGGCGCGGTCGGCCGCCGGGTCCCTGGGCTGCCACTGCTCGCACCACTGCCCGACCTGACCGGCCAGCGCCTGCGGGCCCCAGCGGCGTACGGGCACGCCGGCGAGGACCTGCGGCGGGACGGCGGCGTGCAGCTCGGCGAGCGCGGTGGCCAGGTCGGCGGCGTGCGCGGGCGCGTCGGCCAGGCCGCGCAGCGGGACGCCGTCGATGCGGGACATGGTCACGCCGCCCTCGTTGGAGATGGGCCGGGGCGCGAGCCCGGGCGCGTAGCGGGCCAGCAGGGTCAGTGCCCGCCACTCGCGCTCGGCCGCGCCCGGCTTCTCCTCCTTGTAGCGCTTGGTGACGACGTCGCCCCGCACCTCGACCGCGTGCGTCCCCTGGAGATCGGCCATCTTCGCATGCTAGGTGGTCAGGCGTAGTCCGGCACCATGGCGCCGGCCAGCCGCAGGTGCGGCGCGGCCTCGTCGGGCCGTCCCTGCCGCTGGAGCGTGCGTCCAAGCAGCTGGTGGACGTACGCGTCGTCGGGCGACAGCTCGACCAGGCGCTCCAGCGTGGCGCGGGCGCGCCCGAGCTGCGCCGAGGCGTAGTAGGCCCGGCCGGCGAGCATGAGCACGTTGCGGTCGTCGCCGTGCTCGCCGAGCAGCGGCCCGAGCAGCACCAGCGCGCCGAGCGGGTCGCGCTGGTCCAGCAGCGACTCGGCGTGCCGGTAGCGCTCGACCTCCTCGGGCAGCCGCCGCCCGGGGCCGTCGCCGGCCAGCACGAAGTCCCTGATGACCTCGGGCGACTGGGCCCCGGCCAGCGCCCGGCCGCCGACGACCAGCGTGGGCGAGGTGGCGACGCCCATGGCCTTGCCCCGGAGCAGGAGCTCGCGGACGAGCCGCTCCCCGGCGCCGTCGTCGAGCAGCGCGGCGCCCTCGGGGAAGCCGGCCTCGGCGGCGATCCGGTGCAGGACCTGGCGGTCGCTGATGTCGAGGCCGTCGATGAAGTGGGCCTTCATCACCAGCTCGGCCACGGCGTCCTGGTCGGCGCCATGCTCGGCGGCCAGCGCGATCAGCCGGTGGGCGTCGTGGCTGCTGGCGCGCCAGGCGGGGCCCCAGCGCCAGCCGAAGCCCTCCTCGGCGGCGATGAGCGACATCCGCACCCGGTTCTCCCCCGGGGTCAGGCCGGGGGCGCAGCGCTCCACCGCGGCGTCGACCAGGGGGTCGGCCATCGCCTCCTCGTAGGGGATCGCCTGGGCGGGGGCCGTCGGGTCGATCCGGAACGGCCTCCAGACCACCTCGGCGTCCAGCCCTTCGAGGGCCTTCTCCAGGCGCCGCTTGCCGATGTACGCCCAGCCGCAGACCACGTCGGCCCAGATCTCGATTCGCATGACACCGAGACTATGCGACAACTGTCAATTAAGCAACACATGTCGTATAGTGGGCGGCATGAACCCCGACGACCCACGCGCCCAGCGCACCCGGGCCAGGCTGCACGCCGCCCTCCTCGACCTGGCGGCCGAACGCGAGCCCGGCTCGATCACGATCTCCGAGGTCGCCAAGCGCGCCGAGGTCAACCGGGCCACCGTCTACCTGCACTATCCCGACGTCGACGCGCTGGCCGCCGACGCGCTGGAGGACGCGGTCGCCGAGGTCGCCCGCGCCGCCGCGCTCTGCCCGCTCGACGCGCCCCGCGACCGCGCCCCCGAGCCGCTCACCGCCCTGTTCGCGCACATCTCCGCCAGCGCCGCCCTCTACGCGTGCCTGCTCGGCAGCCCCCGCTGCACCTCCCGCCTGCGCGAACGCCTCACCGGCGAGCTGTCGGCCCGCTTCCGGCAAGGCTCCCGGCCGGCCGGCTTCGACGACGTGCCGCCCGAAGTGCACGCCGCCTACCTGTCGGGCGCGCTCGTCGGCGTGATCGCCCACTGGGTGACCGGGCCTCGCGAAACCCCGGCCGGCGAGCTGGCCCTGGCGTTCTGGCGGCTCTTCCGCCCCTGAACCAGCGCCATGAACGCCCCCCACCACGCACACCACCAGCCGGTCCAGCTCCGGCGACGGCCGCGCGCCCGCGGCGGCCCAGCAGCGCCTCCACCAGCCGCCGCCGCTCCTGCACGGCCCGGCGGGTCCGCCGCACCCGCCTGTCCTGGACTCCTCAGGCTGGTGAACGCACCATTCAATACCGAACACCTTGTTCCGTACCGAGAAGAGGACGTCATGGGATTGGGCAGGCTCCTGCACGACCACGCCGAGCACGCCGACGCGGGCGGCACCATCGACCACCCGCGCGCCTACGAGGTCGTCGCCTCGCTCGGCTACCCCGGCGGCCGCCGCGCCGCCTTCACCCGCGTCGCCACCCAGGCCAAGCCGCGGCCCGGCGACCGGATCCTCGACGTCGGCTGCGGCACCGGCTACCTCAGCCGCATCCTGTCGCCCGTCGCGGGCCCCGGCGGGCAGGTCACGGGCGTCGACCCGTCCCCCGCGATGATCGGCTACGCCCGCGACCGCGCCCCGGGCAACTGCGAGTACGTCGTCGCCGGAGGGGAGGACCTGCCCTTCCCCGACGGCTCGTTCGACCTGGTCGTCTCCACGCTGGCCGTGCACCACATCCCGTCGGAGGCCCGGCCGGCGGCGGCGCGCGAGATGTTCCGGGTGCTGCGGCCCGGCGGGCGGCTGCTCGTCGCCGAATTCAGGCCGCCGGAGCACCCGCTGCTCAAGCGGCTCATGGCCATGATCTCGGGCCCCGCCATGGACCACACCCCGCAGGAGCTGCTCGGCACCCTGATCCCCGACGCGGGCTTCCGGGTCGAGGCGGAGGGGCCGCTGCCGTCGCTGCTCTACTACATCCGTGCCGTACGCCCCTGACTTTCTCCCGGGGGATGACGATTCTCCACCGATGCACAAAGTTCTCCACCTGCCGTCAGCGCTCTTCGGCGAATCCCTTGCCCGGCCCGTACCGCCTGCCTACGATCACGGTCCGTCACCGTCGAGCCGAAGGAGGTCCCGTGGGCGAGCGTCAGAAGGCAGGCGGCGCGAGGTGAGCGCCACCGCCGTGGCGCGGGCGATGGAGGCGGTGCCGCGCCACCGGTTCGTGCCCGACGTGGCCTTACACGTCCCGGAGCCGGAGGGGCCGCCACTCCTGATCGACCGCAAAGCCGACCCGGAGGGCTGGTGGCAGGCCGTACGCTCCGCGTCCCCCATCGTCACGCAGCTCGACGACGGGCGCGCCGACCTCCGGACCGCCAAGGGCGGCTACACCTCGTCGTGCTCGGCGCCCGCGACGGTCGCGCACCTGCTCCGCCTGCTCGACGCCGCCCCCGGCAACCGGGTGCTGGAGATCGGCACGGGCACCGGGTGGACGGCCGCGCTGCTGTCACACCTGGTCGGCGCGGCGAACGTGACGAGCATCGAGATCGACCCCGCCGTGGCCGCCGACGCCGCGCGACGCCTGGGCGACGGCCCGCGCCTGATCGTCGGCGACGGCGCCTACGGCTGCCCGGAGCGGGCCCCGTACGACCGCGTCCACGTCACCTGCGGAGTCCGTACGGTGCCGTACGCGTGGATCGAGCAGACCCGGCCCGGCGGCGCGATCGTCGCACCCTACTGCCCCGGCTTCGGGGCGGGCCACGCGCTGCGCCTGACGGTCATGCCGGGCGGCACGGCGGCCGGGCGCTTCTCCGGCGGCGCCCACTACATGATGATGCGCTCCCAGCGCCCCGCCGAGCTCGGGCCGTGGCGGCGCGAGGACGCGCTGGAGTTCAGGACCCCGGTCGACCCGCGCACCCTGGCCTACGCCCCGCTCGGCGCCGACCTGGCCGTCTCCGCGCTCACCGGGCTGCGCACCAGCGTCTACCAGGAGGACGACTTCTACCGGATGTGGGTGATCGGCGGCCCGGACGAGTGGGCGGCCGCGAGCTGGCAGCCGCACCGCGACGACTACGAGGTCTACAGGTTCGGCGACCGCGACGTGTGGGCGGAGGCGGTCAACGCCTACTTCACCTGGGTGAGTTGGGGAGAGCCCGGTCACGAGCGGTTCGGCATGACCGTCACCCCGGAGGAGCAGCGGGTGTGGCTGGACGAGGCGACGCGGGTGATCGGCTGAGAGGCGGCCCTCGCCTGCTCCCACCAGGCAGGGACCGCCCAGGGAAATCTTGACGATCATGCGCGGGCGACACTGGCGGCCGGGTGGAGGATTCTCCACCGCGAGCAAAATTCTTTCTACGCGGTGGAGAAATCCTCATCCCGAGATCAGCGCTGGATCGGCGCGACGACGACCTCGACGCGCTGGAACTCCTTGATGTCCGAATAGCCGGTCGACGCCATCGTGCGCTTGAGCGCGCCCATCAGGTTCATCGAGCCGTCGGCCACGCTGGACGGGCCGTGCAGGATCTGCTCCAGCGTGCCCACCGTGCCGAACTCGACCCGCCGCCCGCGCGGCAGGTCGGGGTGGTGCGCCTCGGAGCCCCAGTGGAAGCCGTGGCCGGGCGCCTCGGAGGCGCGGGCCAGCGGCGAGCCCACCATGACGGCGTCGGCGCCGCACGCGATGGCCTTGGCGATGTCGCCGGAGGTGCCCATGCCGCCGTCGGCGATCACGTGCACGTAGCGTCCGCCGGACTCGTCCATGTAGTCGCGGCGGGCCGCGGCCACGTCGGAGATCGCGGTCGCCATCGGCACCGCCACGCCCAGCACGTTGCGGGTGGTGTGGGAGGCGCCGCCGCCGAAGCCGACCAGCACGCCGGCCGCGCCGGTGCGCATCAGGTGGAGCGCCGCCGTGTAGGTGGCGCAGCCGCCCACGATCACCGGGACGTCGAGCTCGTAGATGAACTGCTTGAGGTTGAGCGGCTCGGCCCGCCCCGAGACGTGCTCGGCGGAGACCGTGGTGCCCCGGATGACGAACATGTCGACCCCGGCGTCGATGACCGCCTTGTGATACTGCACCGTGCGCTGCGGCGACAGCCGGACGGCCGTGGTCACGCCGGAGGCGCGGATCTCCTCGATGCGGCGGCCGATCAGCTCTTCCTTGATCGGCGCCGCGTAGATCTCCTGAAGCCTGCGGGTGGCCGCCTCGGCGTCGAGCGAGGCGCACTCCTCCAGCAGCGGGGACGGGTCCTCGTAGCGCGTCCACAGCCCTTCGAGGTCGAGCGGCGCGAGCCCGCCGAGCCGGCCGATCTCGATCGCGGTGGCGGGCGAGACGACGCTGTCCATGGGCGCGACGACGACGGGCAGTTCGAACCGGTACGCGTCGATCTGCCAGGCGATCGAGACCTCTTCCGGATCGCGGGTGCGCCGCGACGGGACGAGGCCGATCTCGTCGAGCGAGTAAGCCCGGCGGCCTGCCTTGCCCCGGCCGATCTCCACCTGCTGAGTCATGCGGTTTTACCTTCTGTGATAGTTAGGAGCTTCCACGGTCATCTGGATGTCGTGGGGATGGCTCTCCTTGAGGCCCGCTGCCGTGATCGGCATGAGCTCGCAGTCGGTGTGCATCTGGGGGATCGTGCGGCAGCCGGAATACCACATGCCCTGGCGCAGACCGCCGACGAGCTGGTGGGCGACCGCCGCGACCGGGCCTCGGTAGGGCACCTGACCCTCGATGCCCTCGGGGATGTACTTGTCCTCGCCGCCGACCTCGGCCTGGGCGTAGCGGTCCTTGCTGAACGAGGTGCCGCCCCGCTCGCGGTTGCGCACCGCGCCGAGCGAGCCCATGCCCCGGTAGGACTTGAACTGCTTGCCGTTGATGAAGATCAGCTCGCCGGGCGACTCCTCGCAGCCGGCCAGCAGGGAGCCGAGCATGACGCTGTCGGCGCCGGCCGCGATGGCCTTGACGATGTCGCCCGAATACTGCAGGCCGCCGTCGCCGATCACCGGGACGCCGGCCGGGGCGCACGCCAGCGACGCCTCGTAGATGGCGGTGACCTGCGGCGCGCCGACACCGGCGACGACCCGGGTGGTGCAGATCGAGCCCGGCCCGACGCCGACCTTGACCGCGTCGGCGCCCGCGTCGACGAGCATCTGGGCGCCGGCCCTGGTGGCGATGTTGCCGCCGATGACGTCGACCTTGCTGTTGGCCTTGACCTTGGCGATCATGTCGGCCAGGCCCTTGGAGTGGCCGTGCGCGACGTCGACCACGATGGTGTCGACGCCCGCCTCGATGAGCGCCTTGGCGCGCACCTCGGCGTCGCCGCCGACGCCCACGGCCGCGCCCACCACCAGGCGGCCGTCGGCGTCCTTGGTGGCGAGCGGATACTGCTCGCTCTTGGTGAAGTCCTTGACCGTGATCAGGCCGCGCAGCCTGCCGTCCGGGTCGACCAGCGGCAGCTTCTCGATCTTGTTCTTGCGCAGCAGCGCGTAGGCGTCGTCACGCGAGACCCCCACGGGGGCGGTGACGAGCGGCATCTTGGTCATGACCTCGCGCACCGGCCGCGCCTGGTCGGTCTCGAAGCGCATGTCGCGGTTGGTGACGATGCCGACGAGGATGCCGGAGGCGTCGGTGACGGGCACCCCGGAGATCCGGTACGTGGCGCACAGGCGCTCGACGTCGGCCAGGGTGTCGTCGGGGCTGCAGGTCACCGGGTTGGTCACCATGCCGGCCTCGGACCGTTTCACCAGGTCGACCTGCTGGGCCTGCTCCTCGACCGACAGGTTGCGGTGCAGGATGCCGATGCCGCCCTGCCGGGCCATCGCGACCGCCATGCGCGCCTCGGTGACAGTGTCCATCGCCGCCGAGACGAGCGGGATCGACAGCGTGATGCGGCGTGACAGCCTGGTGGCGGTTTCGGCCTCGCCCGGCTGCAGGTCGGAATAGGCCGGCACCAACAGCACGTCGTCGAACGTCAGACCCGTCTGTGTGAACTTGGACATGCTGCGGCCCCTCCTGCCGTTGCGCTGATGCAGCAAGTCTAGGGCCTGCCTCCAAAACGCATGGATGCCGGGAGGACGATGACCCCCACGGTCCGTCGTACTCCCGGCATCCAGCAGAAGTGCCGGGGGACGGAGCGGTCGGTGAGCCGCGCCGTCCCCCGGCCACCGGCATCCGGGCCTGACGCCGCGCACGCCACCGAACCCCCCTCCGCGTCCTGATGGCCGGCGGCGCCGGGCCCTGTAACGGAATGCCGACGCTGAGTTAAGCGTGGGTTACGGAACGGCACAGCGCAATGTGAAAACGTGCAATTGCACGAAGTTGCACCCCCCGCCGGGGCAGTCGGCGCAACCAGCGGACAAGTAAGGAATGCCGGGTTATCCTCGCGGCACGCCGCGCGTTCCCCCCTACGGAGCCCGACACATGCGCAACGAGCACCAAACTGTGCCAGATCCGCTCGAAACGCTAGGCCTCGATCCCACGCAAACGGCCCTTTACACGGCAGTGCTGCGCCTCCACCGCGCCACCCGCACCGAGCTGGCCGAGGCCACCGACGGGCCCGTCGACCAGGTCGCCGACCAGCTCGACGACCTCGTCAGGCTCGGCGTCGTCGACGAGCAGTCCGGCGAGTACCTGGCCCGCCACCCGGCGGCCGCGCTCGGGCGGCTCGTGGCCGAACGGCTCGACCGGCTGGCCGAGGAGAGCCGCCGCATCGACACCGTGCTCGGCTCGATCCGCGGCCTCATCCGCGACTACGACGCCGGCCGCGACCACCGCAGCGGCCCGTTCCCCGTCGAGTCCGCCAGCGGCGCGGACGTGCTGTACGAGAGCGTCATGGGCATGGCCGTGCAGGCTCCCCCGATGACGCTGCTGACCGCGATCCCCGACGAGCGGACGATGGCCGACTTCGCCGCCAAGTTCGTCGAGCCGTGGATCGACGCCCAGCGCCGCGGCCTGCTCGTGGTGCGCGCCGTGCTGCCCGTCGCCACCCTCACCCTGCCCGGGGTGCGCGACCAGCTCACCCGGCTGCTCGCGACCGGCGGCCAGGTGCGCACGCTGGACCGGGTGCCCAGCTGGTTCATGACGGCCGGCAGCGACACCGCCGGGCTGCCCGCCACCTGGGGCGGCAACCTGCCCGACCACGCCTACAACTTCTACCTGATGCGCACCCCCATCGTGGCGGGCATGCTCCGCTCGCTGTTCGAGGAGTGGTGGGGGCGGGCCGTGCCGCTGCCCTGGGAGCGCGGCGGCGGCATGGCGCAGGTGCTGCGGCTGGCCGCGCAGGGCCTGTGCGACGAGTCCATCGCCCGGCAGCTCGGCCTGTCGGTCCGCACCGTACGGGCCAGGTTCGCCGACGCGATGGCCGAGCTCGGCGCCCAGTCCCGCTTCCACGCCGGCGTGGAGGCCGCCCGCCGCGGCTGGCTGACCTGACCCAAGGCCGGCCCGAGGCGACCGTGAGGGCGGGGCTGAGGGTGTGCGGCGTGGCCGGGTCGGTCAATGCCCACCGCTCGCGCCGCATCGGTCATATGGTGGGAAGGTGCTGGAAGACGTCCCCCGCGACCCGTTCGCGGACGACCCCAACGACCCTTCCGCTGCGATGGGCGAGCTCGGCGAGGCCGAGCCGCTGACCGCCGCCGAGCGCGACGAGGCCATCACCGACCTGGCCGACGTCGAGGTCTTCCGCTCCCTGCTGGAGCAGCAGGGGGTGCTGGGCCTGGTGCTCGACTGCCCGGAGTGCGGCGAGCAGCACTTCTTCGACTGGGACCTGCTGCGCGGCAACCTGCGCCAGATGATCGAGCTGGGCCAGCCCCAGATGCACGAGCCGGCCTTCCAGCCCGATCCGGCCGCCTACGTCACCTGGGAGTACGCGCGAGGCTACGTCGACGGCGTCATCGACACGGAGGAACGCCGCTGATCGAGCACGTCGCCGACCAGGGCCGCGAGCACCCGGGCGGCCGGGTCGCCGCTGTCGGGCAGCTCACCGGCCGCGAGCGCGTCGAGCAGCGCGTCGCTCTCTTCCTCAGGGGTCAAGCCGACTCCAGCTCGGCCATCTGCCTCAGCCTGGCCAGCGCCCGGTGCTGGGCGACGCGTACGGCACCTGGTGACATGCCGAGTACATTACCGGTCTCCTCGGCCGACAGCCCCGACACCACCCGCAACAGCAGCAGCTCGCGCTGGTTGGGCGGCAGCCGGGCGAGCAGCCTGCGGGCGTGCTCGACCTCGATGTAGCGGACGACGGTCTCCTCCGGCCCCGGCCCGTCGTCGGGCCCGTCGGGGAGATCCTGGGTCGGCACGGCCGAGCGCACGGAGCTGCGCAGCGCGTCGGCCACCTTGTGCGAGGCGATCCCGAAGACGAACGACGCGAACGGCCGCCCCATGTCGCGGTATCGCGGCAGCGCGGACAGGACCGCGATGCACACCTCCTGGGCCACGTCATCGGCAATGTGATATTGCCCCGAAACGCGGCCCAGCCTGGCGCGGCAATAGCGCACCACCATCGGACGCAACTCGCCGAGCAAGGATTCGATCGCACTGCGATCTCCCTGCACCGCGAGGCTCGTCAGTTCTCTTAGGTCGGAGTCATCCGTCCGTGCCGGAAGTCTCGACGCGAGCCTTACCCCAATTTTGGCGTCGGCGACGCTTCCCTCGCTCACGTTAGGCATGATGCCCGGCCCGCTCCGGCCTGTCGTCATGGCGAACGGCTACGGATTGGTCACATTGAAGCGACGATAACCGATAGTAATCGAGTGACAACACTAAGCCTTTATGCCTGGCAGATTGTTTCACGTTATAAGCCAAATGGCACGACATTCGTCAGACCACGGACGCTTAACCCGCACTCCAGGTTTACTCAGATAAACAATATTTCACAGAAAAATGTGACATAGCGCTACAAACAACGAAACGGCCCGCACCGGAATCCCGGTGCGGGCCGAAGCGCGTTACAGCGAACCCTAGTGGCCGTGCCCGTGGCCGTGACCCTGGCCGCCGGCCGGGGCCTCCTCCTCGGGCTTGTCCACCACGAGGGCCTCGGTGGTCAGCAGCATGCCCGCGATCGACGCCGCGTTCTGCACCGCCGAGCGGGTGACCTTGACCGGGTCGTTGACGCCCTGCGCGAGCAGGTCGCCGTACTCGCCGGTTGCCGCGTTGAGGCCGTGGCCCGCAGGCAGCTCCGCCACCTTGTGGGTGACGACGTAGCCCTCCAGGCCGGCGTTCTCGGCGATCCAGCGGGCCGGCTCGACCAGCGCGCGGCGCACGATGTTGACACCGGTCGCCTCGTCGCCCGTCAGGCCGAGGTCGTCGAGGTCCTTGGAGACGTGGATCAGCGCGGAGCCGCCGCCGGAGACGATGCCCTCCTCGATCGCGGCGCGCGTCGCGGAGATCGCGTCCTCGAGGCGGTGCTTCTTCTCCTTGAGCTCCACCTCGGTGGCCGCGCCGACGCGCAGCACGCACACGCCGCCCGCGAGCTTGGCCAGGCGCTCCTGGAGCTTCTCGCGGTCCCAGTCGGAGTCGGACTGCTCGATGGCGAGCTTGATCTCCTTGACCCGGTCCTCGATCGCGGCAGGGTCGCCGGCGCCGTCGACGATGGTCGTGGCGTCCTTGGTGACGACGATGCGGCGGGCGGTGCCGAGCACCTCCAGGCCGACGTTCTCCAGCTTGAGGCCGACCTCCTCGCTGACGACCTGGCCGCCGGTGAGGATGGCCATGTCCTGCAGCATCGCCTTGCGGCGGTCGCCGAAGCCCGGAGCCTTGACGGCGACGGAGGTGAAGGTGCCGCGGATCTTGTTGGTGACCAGGACGGCCAGGGCCTCGCCCTCGACGTCCTCGGCGACCACGAGCAGCGGCTTCTTCGTCTGGGCGATCTGCTCCAGCAGCGGCAGGAAGTCCGCGATGGAGGAGACCTTGCCCTGGGTGAGCAGGATGTAGGCGTCCTCCAGGACGGACTCCATCCGCTCGGAGTCGGTCACCATGTAGGCCGACAGGTAACCCTTGTCGAACTGCAGGCCCTCGGTGAACTCGAGCTCCATGCCCATGGCGTTGGACTCTTCGACGGTCAGCACGCCGTCCTTGCCGACCTTGTCGAACGCCTCGGCGATCAGGTCACCGATCTTGGCGTCCTGGGCGGAGATCGTCGCCACGTCGGCGATGGCCTTCTTGTCCTCGACCGGGATGGCCGAGGCGAGCAGCCTGTCGCTGACGTCCTTGGCGGCCTTGTCGATGCCGCGCTTGAGCGACAGCGGCGAGGCGCCGGCCGCCACGTTGCGCAGGCCCTCGCGGACCATGGCCTGGGCCAGGACGGTCGCGGTGGTGGTGCCGTCACCCGCGATGTCGTTGGTCTTGGTGGCAACTTCCTTGGCGAGCTGGGCGCCGAGGTTCTCGTAACGGTCCTCCAGCTCGACCTCGCGAGCGATGGTGACACCGTCGTTGGTGATCGTCGGAGCACCGAACTTCTTGTCGATGACGACGTTGCGGCCACGCGGGCCGAGGGTAACCTTCACGGCGTCCGCGAGGGCGTTGACTCCGCGCTCAAGCGCGCGGCGGGCGTCCTCGTCGAACTCCAGAATCTTCGCCATTTTGCTGAAAGTCCTCTCCTAGCGTCGAAAGCCCCGGCCGCCTTGGGAGCGCCCGGGGCCCGACACGACCGGCTTACTTCTCGATGATCGCGAGAACGTCGCGGGCGGAGAGCACGAGGTACTCCTCGCCGCCGTACTTGACCTCGGTGCCGCCGTACTTGCTGTAGAGGACGATGTCGCCCTCGGAGACGTCGAGCGGAATCCGCTTGTCGCCGTCCTCGTCCCAGTTGCCCGGGCCCACCGCGAGGACCTTGCCCTCCTGCGGCTTCTCCTTGGCGGTGTCCGGGATGACCAGGCCGGAAGCGGTGGTCTGCTCTGCCTCAAGCGGCTGAACCACGATGCGGTCGCCGAGCGGCTTAACGGGAACCTTGGTGGCGGTCGTCACGATCGGACCTCCCCTTCAGATTTGAATGATCAGAAGAGGCGACCAGCGGGGCCTGCCGTCGCGGGTGCCAGACCTGCCTCGTCGCACAGTTGGCACTCTCAAGGGGAGAGTGCCAACAGGAAACATATGCAAGAGGGGCTTGACAGTCAACACGAACGCGTCAGCTCTGGGCGATCAGGCGTAGGAGCCTTCCGCCAGGTCGGCCACGATCCCGGCCCGGCCGGGGTTCCAGCCCAGGGCCGCCCGGGTGCGCGACGCGCCGATGCGCTGGCTGAGCGCGAGGGCCTGGGCGAATCCCTCGCCCAGCACTCCGGCGGCCTCCGCGAGCGGCCACGGCTCCGCGACGGCGCCCACACCGGCCGCCACACCGGCCGCCTCGGCGACGGCGTCCACGGGCACGCCCTCCTCGGCGATGGCGTGGTAGATCCGCGCCTCCCCCTTCTCCACGACCGCGACGAGCAGGTCCGCCAGGTCGTCCACGTGCACGGCCGTCCAGGCGGGCACTCCCCCGGCGGTCACGTACACGCCCTTATCGCGCCGGGCCGCCTGCTCGCGCAGCAGCGCGGGGATGCCGCCGCCCCGGCCGTGGACGACGCCCGGCCGGACCACCGCCCCGCCGCCGTCGAGCACGAGCCGCTCGACCTGGTCGCGGTAGGCGACCAGCGGGACGGGGTCGGCCGGGCTCTCCTCGTCCCCGCCGTCCACCTCGCCGAGCACCCAGACCCCGCTCACGTACGTCACCCGCTTCCCGGAGGCGGCGAGCGCGCCGACGGAGGCCAGGTCGGTCTCCCGGTCGCCGGTCAGCTCGGCGGCGTGCACCACGGCGTCGACGTCGGCGGTCAGCGCGGCGGCGACCGACGCCGGGTCCGCCAGGTCGCCGTGGCGCTCGTCGGCCGCCCCGGGCACCCGCCTGCTCCCGTCGGCCGACGGCCGCACCAGCGCCGCGACCTCGTGGCCGCGCTCGATCAGCCGCTCGACCAGCACTCCGCCGATGTAGCCCGTCGCGCCCAGCACCAGCACCTTCATGCCTTCCACCTCGAACACTTCGACATTGAACACTTCGACACTCCGGAAACTAGCGCGGCTCCCCAGAAATTTCAACGTCGAAATTTTTGATATCGTCGGGCGTATGGAAGACGCCGTCGACGTGATCCTCGGACAGTGGGCGCGGGCCCGCCCCGGCCTGGACGCCTCGCCCATGGGCGTCGTCGGCCGGGTCTCCCGCCTCTCGCGCCTGCTCGAACGCGGCGTCAAGGAGTTCCTGGCCGGGCGCGGCCTGGAGCCCTGGGAGTTCGACATGCTGGCCACGCTGCTGCGCAGCGGCGAGAGCCACACCATGTGCATGAAGGACCTGTCCTCCTCCGCCATGGTCAGCCCCGGCGCGCTCACCAACCGCATGGACCGCCTGGTCGAGCGCGGCCTGGTCGACCGCCGGCCGGCGCCGGGAAACCGCCGCATGATCCTGGTCTCGCTCACCCCCGAGGGGCTGCGCCTGGTCGACGACGTGCTGCAGGGGCACCTCGACAACGAGCGCGACCTGCTGGCCGGGCTCGACGACGACGAGCGCGCCGCCCTGGCCGGGCTGCTGCGCAAGCTGCTCGTCTCCCTGCGCGACACCGATCTCTGAGCCGGCCCGCCGCGTGCACTACCGTCGTACGTCGTGGACCTGGACGCCTTCACCGAGCTGCTGACACCGCGCGGCCTGCGGGCGCTGGCCGAGGCGGAGGAGCTCGCCGGCGCCGACCCGGTCGCGGCGGCCACCCGGCTGCGCCGCACCTACGACGCCGCCCTGACCTCGGCGGCGCTCACCCAGGCGGGGCTGCGCGAGCGGGCCGCCGCCAAGTTCGGCGCCGACGCGGCGCGCATGTTCTTCACCCCGCACGGCCTCGAACAGTCCACCCGCGCCGAGGTCGCCGAGCACCGGGCCCGCCGCCTGGCCGAGTGCGGCGCCGGGCCGCGCGTCGCCGACGCCTGCTGCGGCATCGGCGGCGACTTCCTGGCGCTGGCCCGCGCCGGTCGCACGGTCGAGGCCGTCGACGCCGACCCGCTGACCGCCGCCGTCGCCCGCGCCAACGCCGACGCGCTCGGCCTGGGCGAGCGCGTCACCGTGCGGGTGGCCGACGCCGCGACCGTGCGGCCCGAGGACCACGACGTGCTGTTCGCCGACCCGGCCAGGCGCGGCTCGCGGGGCCGCACGTTCGACCCGATGTCCTACTCGCCGCCCTGGCCCGTCGTCCTCGACCTGCTCTCCCGGGCGCGCCTGGCCTGCCTCAAGGTCGCCCCCGGCATCCCGTACGAGTTCATCCCCGCGCAGGCGCAGGCCGAGTGGGTCTCGTACAAGGGCGAGGTGAAGGAGGCCGCGCTCTGGACGGGCGCCGGCGAGCCCGGGCGGCGGGCGACGCTCCTGCCGGGCGGTCACACGCTGACCGCCACCGGGGTCGAGGCCGGCACCGGGCCGGTGGGGCGCTATGTGTACGAGCCGGACGGGGCCGCGGTGCGGGCGCATCTGGTGGGCGAGGTGGCCGAGCTGGTGGGCGGGTGGCTGGCCGACCCGATGATCGCCTACATCTCGGGGGACGAGCCGGTCGACACGCCGTGGGCCGCGCGGTACGAGGTGGTCGAGACGCTGCCGTTCTCGCTCAAACGGCTCAGAGCGGCGCTGCGGGCACGCCGCGTCGGAAATGTCACCATTAAAAAGCGCGGATCGGCTGTGGATATCGAGCGGCTGCGCGGCGACCTCCGGCTTTCCGGTGAAGAATCCGCCGTCGTCATTCTGACGAGGATTATGAATAAACCATCCGTTCTGATCTGCCGCCCGTCACGACCTGCGTGAATGACAAATCTGGACGATTCCATCATAAGAGCGATCTTCTCCTTCGCCGATGACGGACCTTGATCGAAAGGCTAAGGTAGCCGGGCGGGAGTTCTCCCCCCTATTGCGGTGAGCCGCGTTCTCCTTCTTTCACTTGCACATCGGACCCAACCCACCGCCACGCGGCAGACCGTCGACAGCGAAGGAGCCTTTCGGTGGACCATTCCAACCACACCACCACCCTTCTGCAGGCAGGCGGCCAGACCGCCATCTCCGACAGGATGCGGGAGCTGCTGGCGCGTGCCGCCCAGGATCACGTGTACGAACAGCGCACGCAGGGAGCCGTCCTCGACGAGATCCGGCAGCGGCTGGAGGGCATGGAATGGCTCCTCCGCGAGGTGCGCGAGCGTGAGCTCGGCGGGCTGAGCGGCACCCTGGAGACCGTCTCCGGACGGCTCGACGACATCGCCGCCAAACCGCCCATGTGGGCCGAAGGGCTGGCCCAGCACGTCGAGGCGGTGCGCGACCACGTCGACGCCGTCGGCGAGCAGGTCGGCGGCGTCGACACCCGGGTGGACGCGGTCAGCCAGCGGGTCCACCCGATCCTGGAGCTGCCCAAGCTGCGCGCCGACCTCGGCACCGTGTCCGAGAGCGTCGAGGAGGCGCTGAGCCGGCTGCAGTCGGTGCTGGAGGTCACCGACGGGGTGACCCAGCGGATGGGCGAGGTCACCAGCAAGCTGGCGCAGGTCAGCGCCGGCATGGAGGTCGCCGCCGGGCGCTTCACCCGCATCGACAAGTCGCTGGCCGAGCTCCACTCGCGCACCGAGCGGGTCGAGGGCGTGATGCTCGACCTGTCCGACAGCCTCGACGAGCGCCTGGCCCTCGCCGCCCAGCAGCTCACCACCACGACCGAGCAGGTCACGGCCAAGGTCGACGCGCTGGAGGAGCGGCTGCTCGGCCGCCTCGACGACGCCGAGCAGCGGCTCGGCGGACGCTTCGACGGCGTCGACGGCCGGATCGACCGGGTCGACGGGCGGCTCGTCGCGATCGACTCGCGCCTGGAGAGCGTCGACGTGCGCTTCGAGAGCACCGACGAGACGCTGGCCGGGATCGAGGGCCGCCTGCAGAGCCTCGACGGCCGCGCCGCCGCCACCGACACGCGCCTCGACGGCTTCGGCACCCGCCTGGCCTCCGTCGACGGCCGCCTCAGCTCGATGAACGGCGAGCTCACCGGCCACGCCGCCCGCTTCGACGCCCTCGCGCAGAGCCTCACCGGCCACGACAAGCGCCTCGACGCCCTCACCGACCGCCTCCACGGCCACGACGGCCACTTCGACACCCTGGCCAAGCAGCTCGGCGGCCACGACGAGCGCTTCGACCGCCTCGACAGCCGGCTCGGCGAGCACGACGAGCACTTCGACGCGCTCGCCGAGCGCCTCGGCGGCCAGGGCGACCGGTTCGACGCGCTGGCCGAGCGCCTGGCCGCGGCCGAGGAGCACCTGGTCACCCGGGTCGACGGCCTCGACGCCCACCTCAGCGGCCTCACCACCCGCTCCGAGCAGGCCAGCGAGGCCTTGGAGAGCGTCGGCGAGACCATCGGCAGGCTCCCGGCCGCGCTGGCCATCGACGAGCGCATCGGCGAGCTGCTCGACACCCACCGCGACGAGCACCTGCGGCGGCTGACCGAGGCCGCGACGTCGCTCACCGAGGTCGTCCGCTCCCGCCCCGACCGCGACGCGCTGGCCGAGACGGTCTCCGGCATCGTCGAGCCCGCCACAGCCGACCTCAACAAGCGCCTGGGAGCCCTGGAGGAGACCATGCTGGCCCTGGCCGAGGCCCTGCTGCGGCCGACCCGCGCCAAGGACTGACGCGGCCGCTCAGCGCCGCGGCGTGATGACGGTCGACAGCCCGTCCAGCACCCGTTCGAGACCGAACGCGAAGATCGTCTCCAGGTCGATCGCCACCCTGGGGTCGGTCACCTGCTTGATGAGCCGTCCCTCGACCGTCAGGCGCCGCGACATCCACTGCGTGCTGGTCAGCCCGGTGTCGCGCTCGGCGTCGGTCTCGCTCTCGATGTTGACCGCCGTGCCGCGCACGTAGTTGACCAGGGTGGCGTAGACGAGCAGCCGCGTGTCGGCGGGCAGCCCGAGGTCGTCCAGCGCCCGCAGCGACCACTGGGCGTAGGCCACCATGCCGGGCAGCACGATCGGCCTGGTGACCGACACCACCCGGGGCAGCCACGGGTGACGCTGGTAGGCCGCCCACTGCAACCGGGCGGCCACCCGCAGGTGGGAGCGCCAGCCCGGCGGCGGCTCGGGATAGTCGATCTCGGCGAACGCCGCGTCGGCCATCAGCCGGGCCAGCTCGCCCTTCGACTCGACGTGGCGGTAGAGCGACATGGTCGCCACGCCGAGCCGGGAGCCGACCGAGCGCATGGACAGCGAGGCCAGCCCGTCGACGTCGGCGATCTCGATGGCGGCGCGGACGATCCGGTCGCGTTCGAGCGTCTCGGCGGAGCGCCTGGGGGCGGCCTGGGCGGCGACCACGGAGCCCACCCGGGGCGCCGACTCGATGACGCCCGCCTGCTTGAGCGCGGTCAGCGCCTTGGTGGCGGTCGCCATCGCCACGCCCCACTCCCGCATGATCGCCCGGGTCGTGGGGACCGGATCACCGGGTCGCAGCTCGCCCTCGGCGACGCGCCGCTCGATGTCGGCGACGATCCGCTGGTAGGGCGGACGGGGGTCGGTCACGATCCAACAGTGTCACACGGGCTCGGGCAGCCAGCTGCCGTGCAGCCCGAGCGGCACCCGTACGGGAAGGTGGATCCTGGCGACGGGGGCGCCGGTGAAGTCCTGCGCCGACAGGATCACCAGGTCGCTCGCGCCGCGCTCCGGGTCGGACACGTACGTGAGCAGGTACCCGTCGTCCTCGCCGGTCCCCGTGGCGGCGAACACGGCCTCCCCGACCGACTCGCCCCGGCCGAAGCCGTGCACCTCGGTGGTGCCGCGGTCCAGGTCGTGCTTGACCAGGGCGTTGGTGAAGGCGTCGTCGGGAGGCGCGCCCGCGGGCGTGAACGGGATGCCGTACAGGTCCGTGGCCGCCGCGTAGCCGTAGCGGTGGCGGCGGGAGGTGCGTGACTCGTTCAGGCGCGGGAAGTCCTGCGGCCGGTCGTCGAGGCGCCGCTGGACGACCCGGTCGGTCTCGATCGTCCACCGGTCAAGGGCGGGGCGGATGCCGCCGGGGTCGGCCGGGTCGAACGGCCCGTCGGCGGTGACCAGGTCCACGACGATCGCGCCGCCGTCCTCGTAGGCGTTGAGCGTGTGGCTGACGTGCACCGGATCGATCTCCAGCCAGCGCACCTCGCCTCCGGCGCGCGGCATGACGCCCACCCGGGTGGGGTGCCCGGGCAGCCAGCGGCACTCGAACCCGTCGAACCCGAGCGGCGTGTCCCACAGGACGACGTGGTTCTCGGTGAGCGCGAAGTCGTGCATGAACGGCGTCCGCGTGAGCGGGATCGACGTGCTCGCCATCACGGCGGCGTCGGGGCCGGTCACAATGTACTGCACGAAGCTCTGGCCCACCTGGTACGACAGCGAGTGCAGCGCGCCGGTGAGCGGGTCGTGCTTGGAGTGGGCGCCGGCCGTGAAGCCCTCGGGGGTGCCGCCGAGCGCGCACACGCCCACCGTGCCGAGCTCGGCGTCCAGCTCGGCCGGCGGCAGCCCGCCCTCCGCCAGCGCGAACGTGCGGGCGGCGTGCTCGATCACGTGCACCATCGGCCCGTGGCCGGGCGTGCGGACCCAGCGGTTGCGGTACCACTCGGCCCGGCCGTCGCGCAGCCGCACCCCGTGCACCATGCCCTGGCCCATGCCCCAGATGTGCACGGCGGGGTCCTCGATGCCCAGCGGGTTGGGGCCGTTGCGCAGGTAGCGGCCGTTGAGCTCGGCCGGCACGCGCCCGGTGACCGGCAGGTCGTAGGCCGTGACTTCCTCGGTGACGGGCGCGAACGGGCCCTCTGTGTACTTCATGCTGACAACGTACGCAGAGGGCCCGGAAAAGCCTTCCCAGCAGGGGAATTCCCCCGAGTTGCACTAGTGCAGCCTCACACGTGGACGGTGGTGATCGGCAGCGAGGAGTCGGCCGGGATCTCCAGCGTCGACGGCGTCACCCCGGCCGCCACCAGGTCGGAGCCGAGCGCGGCGACCATGGCGCCGTTGTCGGTGCACAGGCCGGGCCGGGGCACCCGCAGCCGGACGCCCGCCGCGTCGCACCGCTCCTGGGCCAGCGCGCGCAACCGTGAGTTGGCCGCCACGCCGCCGCCGATGAGCAGGTCGTGCACCTCGTACTTCTTGCACGCCTGCAGCGCCTTGCGGGTGAGCACGTCGACCACGGCCTCCTGGAAGGAGGCGGCCACGTCGGGCACGTGGATGCGCTCGCCGGACGACTCGCGGGCCTCCACCCAGCGGGCGACGGCGGTCTTGAGCCCGGAGAAGGAGAAGTCGAGCGTGCCGTCGTCCATCTTGCCGCGCGGGAAGGCGACGGCGGCGCCGGAGCCGTCGCGGGCGGCCCGGTCGATGTGCGGCCCGCCGGGGAACGGCAGCCCGAGCACCCGCGCCACCTTGTCGAACGCCTCGCCCGCCGCGTCGTCGACGGTCGAGCCGAGCGAGATCACGTCCTCGGCCACGTCGGGCACCAGCAGCAGCGAGGAGTGGCCGCCGGAGACGAGCAGGGCGATGCACGGCTTGGGCAGCGGCCCGTGTTCGAGCTGGTCGACGGCGACGTGCGCGGCCAGGTGGTTGACGCCGTAGAGGGGCACGCCGAGGCCGAGCGCGTAGGACTTGGCGGCGGCGACGCCGACGAGCAGCGCCCCGGCCAGCCCCGGGCCGGCGGTGACGGCGATGGCGTCGATGTCGGAGAACTTCAGCCCGGCGGCGGACAGCGCGGCCTCGACCGTCGGCGTCATGGCCTCCAGGTGCGCCCGCGAGGCCACCTCCGGCACCACGCCGCCGAAGCGGGCGTGCTCGTCCATGCTGGAGGCGATGGTGTTGGCCAGCAGCGTGTGGCCTCTGACGATGCCGATGCCGGTCTCGTCGCAGGACGTCTCGATGCCCAGGACCAGGGGTGCGTCAGCCATCCAGCTTCCTTCTCATCATGATCGCGTCGGTGCCGTCCTCGTAGTAGCGGCGGCGGGTGCCGATCTCCTCGAACCCGAAGTGCGTGTAGACGCCGCGGGCGACCGGGTTGTCCTCGCGCACCTCCAGGAAGATCTCCCTGGCGCCCCTGCGGCCGGCCTCCTGCAGCAGGGCGGAGAGCATGGCGCCGCCGACGCCGGTGCCGCGGTGGGTGTCGAGCACCGCGATCGTCTGCACGTCGGCCTGGTCGGCGGCGACGGCGAGCCCGGCGTAGCCGACGATCTGCTCCTCGACCAGGGCCACCACGTAATGGCGGGTGCGCGGCTGGTCGGCCAGCTCGCCGCGCATCATGCCCTCGCTCCACGCGTCGCGCGGGAACGTGGCCCGCTCGATCGCCATGACCGCCGGCAGGTCGGCCTCGGTCATCTGCCGCAGCTTCACGCCGTCACCTTCTTGGGCGCCCCGGGCACCACGGCGTCGGGGCGGCGCAGGTAGATCGGGCGCGGCGGGTCGAGCGGGGCGCCCGCCGCGATCCGCTCGGCCGCGAGCGCGGCCAGGAACCCGGCGTACGGATAGGCGGGGGCTACGGCGGGGCCCAGGACGTCGCGGTAGAGCTCGGCCCCGGCCACCGGCAGCCCCTCGACGGGCACGTCGGCGGGCCGGTCGACGTGCGGGCCGTCGACCCTCGTGCGGCGGTCGGAGTAGCGGGCCCAGAAGACCTCCTTGCGCCGCGCGTCGGTGGCGACCAGGAACGGCTCCTCCAGCCCGGACCCGTAGGCGACGGCGTCGAGCGTGCAGATGCCGTGGGCGGGCACGCCGAGGGTGGTCGCCAGGCCCTGCGCGGTCATCAGCCCGACGCGCAGGCCCGTGTAGGGGCCGGGGCCGCTGCCCGCGACGACGGCCGTGACGTCGCGCAGCGCGACCCCCGCCTCGGCGAGGACGCGCTCGACGGTGGGC
This sequence comes from Nonomuraea ceibae, assembly GCF_019396325.1. Lineage (GTDB taxonomy): Bacteria > Actinomycetota > Actinomycetes > Streptosporangiales > Streptosporangiaceae > Nonomuraea > Nonomuraea ceibae. Next base: position 52,704 of record NZ_JAHKRO010000004.1, on the reverse strand, counting down.
ACGAGCAACTCGCCGTGGCGGCGCGCGTCGATCGTGGTGGATTCGGCGAGCACCCGCTGCCCGTCGTGAAGGGCGGCGGTGACGGCGGGCGTCGCGGTGTCAAAGGCCAGGACCAGCACGACTGCTTAGCCTACCGGCCCGACAGGTCAGACCCGGCCGCTCCGCCGATTCGGCCTGCCGATGCTTCAGGACCAGCCGGTCCGCTGTCTGAGCCATTCCAGCGCCACCACGCCCTGGGCCCGCTGGAAGGCGCGCAGGGTCGGCAGGCCGGGCGGCGCCGGCTGGCGGGACTGCCGGACGAAGAAGCCGGTGAGGGCGGTGACGGCCTTGGTGATGTCCGGGTCGGGGTCAGGCAGCAGCTCGTGCGGCGGCGGCCCGCCCTGCATGCCGACCGACGGCAGCATCGCCACCCGGTCGTACCAGGCGGCGGCCCGCGACGCCCACGGCCAGTCGACGACGTGGACGCGCCCGTCCGAGATGAGCACGTTGTCGGCCCGCAGGTCGCAGTGGGCCAGCGTGTCGCCCGCCGCCGCCTCGGCCCAGCCGGACTCCAGCTCGGCCAGCGCCGGCAGGTGGCGCAGCGCCCACGGGTCGAGCCCGGTGGTGTCCTCGCCGAGCAGCCTGCGCCAGCCCTGGAAGGACGGCCCCATGACCTCCCCGATCGGCGGCACGTCCACCGGTGACGGCGTGAGCGCGGCCGACATCCGCTCGACGGCGTCGAGCACCAGGTCCAGCTCGTCGCGCCGCCACGGCATGGCCGGGTGGCGGCCCTCGACGTCCTCGAACGCCATCGCCACCCACCCGTCGAGCTCGAACGCGTCGAGCAGCCGGGGCGCCGGCACCGAGGCGGGCAGGGCGGCGGCGACCCGGGCCTCGGCCCGGTAGATGCGCACCGACTCGGCGTTCGGCTCGGGGCCGACGGCCTTGACGAAGGCCCGGCGGCCGTTGGCGGCGCGCAGCCGAACGGCGGCGGCCGGGGAGAAGCCGCCCTCTTGGGTGACCGCCTCGGCGACGGGCGCGCCGAGCAGTTTCTCGACCGCCTCGCGGACGCCCGGGTGCACCTCGGGCCAGGGCACCCGGGAGCCGGACGCGGGCGGGCTGGTGTCCACGCTCATGCCCTCCATCGTCACAGAGGGGCGCAACCGCTTTCTCAGGCCTCGCTGGCGTACACGATGATGTTGTCCAGGTACTCGCCCTTGGCGTAGTCGAACTTGCCGCCGCAGGTGACGAGCTTGAGCCCGTCCTCGACGTAGACCTTGCGCAGCGGGAAGTCGTCCTTGTGCACCTGCTCGATCGCGGTGACCTTGTACTCGACGACCTTGCCGTCGCTGCGTTCGACCTTGACCGTCTCGCCCTTGCGGACCTGGCGGAGCTTGTAGAAGACGGCCGGCGAGGTCTTGGTGTCGACGTGGCCGACGATGACGGAGGCGCCCTTCTCGCCCGGCACGGCGCTGCCGGTGTACCAGCCGGCGACCTTGGGCTTCTCGTACGGCGGCAGCTCGACCTCGCCGTCCTTGAGCCCGAGCTTCATCAGCGGCGCCTCGACGTCGATCGAGGGGATGTCGATGCTGCGGGGCACCACGCCGGCCGCCGTCTCCTCGGGGGCGGACTGCATGTTCTTGCCGAAGGCGACCAGCACGAGGCCGGTCACGGCGCCCGCGAGGACGACCCGTCCCGAACGCGCCATCTTCAGGACCGGCGGCGCTTGACCGCGATCCCGATCCCGGCAGCGGCGGCGACGCCGAGCGCCAGGCCCACGGGCACGAGCGGGATCGACGAGCCCTCGTCGACGTCCTTGCCGAAGGTGCCGCCGCCGCCGGCCCTGGGGGCCTTGGTGGGCACGTCGTCGGGCAGCGGCTCGGGCGCGCGGACGCGCAGCGTGGCCCGGCCGACGTGGTTGGTGCCGTCGCACTTGACGTCGACCCGGTAGGAGCCGCGCCGGACGGTGCCGTTGACCTGTGCCTGGCCGCGCACCCAGGCGCCGCCAGCCCGGGCGCCGGTCGGCGAGGGCGAGGAGGTCGCGGCGTCGGCCGGGTTGAGCGTGACGCCGCTGACGAACGCCCGGGACGTCGCGGTGCCGCTGTGGGCGGGGCCGCCGGTGGGCTCGGGGCAGTTGGCCAGCACCCACACGGTCGAGGTCTCGCCCGCGGTGACGCGGTCGGGGTTGAGCTGGACCAGGATGGACGGGCGGGTGGCCGCCGGGGTCGCCGTGGAGCTCGTGGTGGCGGTGGGCGCCGCCGTGGGGCTGCCGGTCGGGCTGCCGGTGGGACTCACTGTCGGGGAGGCCGACCCCGACGGCGGTGTTTGCGCCTCCGCCGAACAACCGGCGAGGCCGATCATGAGGATGGCTCCCGCGTACGCGACCTGGCTGACCCTGAGCACCGCCGCACCCCACTCCGCCGTCTTTCACCAAGCATCCACCAGTTTTCGTGGATGCCGCCCCTCCTGATACCCAGAATTTCTGGGCCAACCCTTACCAATGATCATGTTTCATGTCATCGGCGTGATACGTCAAGGGTGACAGGATCACCGGGGCGTGGCGGTGGTTTTACTCTTGTGCCCCTTCAGACGGCGTGTCGTCGGCCCAGCGGGCGCCGACGCCGCGCAGGGTGACCAGGCGGGCCTCGTCACCCGCCTCGCGGTCGATGTGGATCTCCAGCCGGTCGTCGGACAGCCCCTCGACCAGCCCCTCGCCCCACTCGACGACGGTCACCGAGTCTTCCAGCGAGGCGTCGAGGTCGAGGTCGTCCACCTCCAGGTCGCCGCCGAGCCGGTAGGCGTCGACGTGGACCAGCGGCGGCCCGCCGGCCAGCGACGGGTGGACGCGGGCGATGACGAACGTGGGCGAGGTGATCGGCCCGCGCACCTTCAGGCCCTCGCCGATGCCCTGCACCAGCGTGGTCTTGCCGGCGCCGAGCGGCCCCGACAGGACCACCAGGTCGCCGGGCCGCAGCCGGGCGGCCAGCCGGGCGCCGAACGCGCGCATCTCCTCGGCGGTCGGCAGCCTCACAGCGCCACCCTCTTGATCAGGTCGCGCAGCGCGTCGTTGACCACGCCGGGCCGCTCGAGCTGGAGCAGGTGCGAGGTGTCGGGCACCTCGGTGAGCTGGGCCTTGGGCAGCGCCTCGGCCATCGCCCGGCTGTGGTCGGGCGGGGTCAGCCAGTCCTTGTCCCCCACCATGATCGCGGTGGGCACGGGGTCGAGGACGTGCAGCGCGGACAGCTTGTCGTGGTCCATCAGCGCCGGGTAGAAGTCGGCGACCACCTCGGTCGGCGTGCCCCGGATCATGGACTCGGCGAAGTCGACCACGGTCGGGCTGACGTTCTTGGAGTCGCCGAAGCCCATGTAGCGGGTCATGAGGAAGGCGATGTCGCTGCCCGCGTGGCGGGTGCGGTCGATGAACGAGCCGCGGCGGCCCAGCATCGACACGGTCGTGGGGGCCAGCTTGTGCACGACCTTGGAGGCCAGCGCGGGCAGGCCCAGGGTCAACTCGGCGAGCTTGCCGGCCGAGGTGGACAGCAGGGCCACGCCGCGCACCTTGTCGCCGAACAGCTCGGGGCGGCTGTCCGCCAGCGCCATGATCGTCATGCCGCCCATGGAGTGGCCGACGAGCACGCAGGGGCCGGGCACGTACTGCTCGATGACCTCGGCCAGGTCCTGGCCGAGCCGGTCGATCGTGCTGTCGTCGGCCGCGCCGCGCTGGGAGCGGCCGTGGGAGCGCTGGTCCCACAGCACCATGCGGTGCTGCTCGCGCAGCTCGCGGCGCTGGTAGTGCCACGACTCCAGGCTGAGGCAGTAGCCGTGGCAGAAGACGAGGGTGAGCGGCGCGTCGTCGGGGCCGTCGACCTCGACGTGCAGCGCCCTGCCGTCGGAGGTGATCAGCGTGTGCTCGCGCCCGCGCAGCTCGCCGAACGGCTCGCTCGCCTCGGTGTCGGGGCGCAGCCGGATGCGGCCGACCGCGTAGCGCTTGGCCATGGCGGCCGCGGCGATCCCCGCGGAGGCGGCGCCGACGAGCGCGCCCGCGATGCCGACCTTCCGCCGTGTTGTCGTCGTCATGTCCCTCAGCCTTCGTACACCCTCGGCACCCGAGCGCCGATCCTCGTCACGATCTCATGAGTGATCGTGCCGAGGGTATCGGCCCACTCCTGGGCGGTCGGCTCGCCCTGACCGCCCGGCCCGAACAGGATGACCTCGTCGCCCGCGGCCAGCGGGTCGTCACCCACGTCGATCATGAACTGGTCCATGCACACCCGACCGGCCACCAGCCTGCGACGGCCTCCCGCCAGCACCTCGGCCCGCCCCGTCGCGTGCCGCAGGATTCCGTCGGCGTACCCGAGCGGCACCAGGCCAAGCGTCGTCTCGCGATCCGTGATGTAAAGGTGTCCGTAGGACACTCCGGAGTCCTCAGGGACGCGTTTGGCGAGGGCGATGCGGGCCGTCAGCGTCATCGCCGGGGTGAGCCCGAAGTCGCCCGCCTCCGGGATCGGGCTCAGCCCGTACATGGCGATGCCGGGCCTGACCAGGTCGTAGTGGGTCCGGGGCAGGGTCAGGATGGCGGCGGAGTTGGCCAGGTGCCTGATCACGTGGGAGCCGCCGGCCCCGGCCTGCTCGGCCAGCTTCAGCGCCGTCTCGAACGTGTCGATCTGCGCCTCGATCGAGGAGTGGCCCGGGATGTCGGAGCAGGCGAAGTGCGACCACAGCCCGGTGACCTCGACGGCGCCCTCGGCCTGCAGCGCGACCGCCCTGGCCACCAGGGCGGGCCAGGCGGCGAGCGGGGCGCCGCCGCGGCTCATGCCGGTGTCGGCCTCCAGGTGGACGCGGGCGGTGACGCCGGTGCGGCGGGCGGCGGCGGCGATCTCGTCGAGCAGCTCCTCACTCGCGGCCGACAGCTCGACGTCGGCCCGCAGCGCCTCGTCCAGGGGCTCGCCGGGGGTGAGGAGCCAGGCCAGCACGGGGGCGGTGACGCCGCCCTCGCGCAGCGCGAGCGCCTCCCTGACGAACGCGGTGCCGAGCCGGCTAGCGCCGCCCTCCAGCGCGGCCCGCGAGGCGGGCACCAGGCCGTGCCCGTAGGCGTCGGCCTTGACGGCCCCCATGAGCTCCGCGCCTGAGGCGCGGTCCTTGAGCAGGGCCACGTTATGCCTGATCGCGGCGAGGTCGACGCGCGCCTGCGCGGGGGTCGCCGTCCGGGAGTCCATACCTCTAGTTTGGCAGCTCGTCCCGATGGTCGAGCGCGATTTCCCTGATGGCCGACGGCACCGCGTCCGCCACGTCGGCGGCGGTCAGCGGCGCGCCGCCCGCGGCCCGGCGTCCGGCGAGCCCGTGCAGGCAGGCGCCGCACGCTCCGGCGTCGGCGCTGCTCAATCCCTGGGCGAGCAGCGCCCCGGCGATGCCGGACAGGACGTCGCCGGTGCCTCCGGTGGCCAGCCAGGGGGTGCCCGTCGTGTTGACGCGGGCCGCGCCGCCCGGCTCGGCCACCACCGTGGTGGAGCCCTTGAGCAGCACGGTCACGCCCAGCTCGGCGGCGGCCCGGCGGGCGTGCGCCAGCCGGTCGGCCTCGATCTCCTCCCGCGCGGCCCCGGTCAGGCGCGCCAGCTCGCCGGCGTGCGGGGTGACGAGCACGGGCGCGGCTCGGCGCAGCAGCCCCGGCTCCTTGGCCACGAGGGTCAGGCCGTCGGCGTCGACCAGGACCGGCACGTCCGAGGCGAGCACCCGGGTGGCCAGCTCGCGGGCCCAGCCGCCGGTGCCGAGCCCCGGCCCGAGCACCCACGCCTGCACCCGCCCGACGCGGTCGATCGACGGCTCGGCCAGCTCGGTGATGACCGCCTCCGGCCAGCGCGCCCGCACCTGGTCCGCGGGCCCGGCGGGACCGGCGTAGCGGACCATGCCCACGCCCGCCCGCAGCGCCCCGCCGACGGCGAGCACCGCCGCGCCCGTGTAGAGGTCGCTGCCGGCCGCGACGCCGACGACGCCCCTGCGGTACTTGTCGGACTCCGCGCCCGGCCTCGGCAGCAGCTCGCGCACGTCGTCGCGGGTCAGCGCCGTCACGTCCGGCTCCGGCAGCCAGGGGCCGAGCCCGATGTCGACCAGCTCGACCCGCCCGGCGTGCCCGGCCCCGGGATCGACGAGCAACCCCGTCTTGTACGCGCCCATCGTCACGGTCAGGTGCGCGCGCACGGCGGCGCCCGCCACCCGCCCGCTGCTCGCGTCCACGCCGCTGGGCACGTCGACGGCCACGACCAGCCCGGGGCCCGCCCCCGCCCGCTCCGCGAGCGCGGCGTACGGCTCCCGGAGCGCGCCGGTGGCCCCGATGCCGACCAGGCCGTCGACGACCAGGTCGGCCCGGTCCAGCGCGGCGGCCTCGCCGATCCGCCCGCCCGCGTCGCGGAAGGCCGCCAGCCCGGCCTCGTGGGTGCGCGACCCGGCGAGCACCGCCTCTACCGCGGCCCCGCGCCTGGCGAGCGCCGCCCCCGCGTACAGGGCGTCGCCGCCGTTGTCGCCGCTGCCCACGAGCAGCACGACGCGGCTGCCGTACACGCCGCCGAGCAGGCCCGCGCACGCGGCGGCGAGGCCGGCTGCGGCGCGGAGCATGAGCGTGCCGCCGGGCAGGCGGGCCATGAGCTCCTGTTCGGCGGCTCTGATCTGGTCGGCGGTGTAGGCGGTGATCATCACGTCATCCTTCGGCGATCACGTAGGCGATGGCGATGCCGCCGTCGTGGCTCAGCGAGACGTGCCAGCGCTTGACGCCGAGGCCGTAGGCGACCTCGGCCACCTTGCCGCTGACGTACAGCTCGGGCTTGCCGTGGGGGTCGCAGCGCACCTCGGCCTCCCGGTGGCCGAGCCCGGGGGGCGCGCCCAGCGCCTTGGCCACAGCCTCCTTGGCGGCGAACCTGGCCGCCAGCGAGTGGACGGCGAGCGGCTGCTCGACCTCGGTGAACAGCCGCTCGCGCAGCGCGGGGGTGCGCTTGAGCGTGGCCTCGAAACGCGCGATGTCGACGACGTCGACCCCGATGCCCAGGATCATGGGGCCCAGGCTATCTAGAAGTCGCCGCGCTGCCAGGGACCCCAGATGGCGAACGAGCGGCCCCGCTTGGACTGGACGTTCACGTACAGGGTGTGGCCGCCGGGGCCGAAGGCGGAGCCGGCGAACTCCGCGCCCGCGTCGCCCGGGATGGGGGCCAGGCGGCAGAAGTCGAAGATCTTCCCGGCCCTGGTGAGGCCGCGCAGGTAGTTGTCGCCGTCGCCGTCCTCGCACAGGACCAGCGTGCCGCGCCTGCTGACGGTCACGTTGTCCGGCAGGTCGAGTGCCGCCGCGCGGGGCGACTGGTAGACGAGCCGGAGCCGGCCGCTCCACGTCTCGTAAGCCCACACCTGGCCGCGGCCCCGGCCGAAGCCGTCGGGCGGCGTCTCGCCGGGCGCGGGGTCGCCGCCCTGGGTGGAGACGAAGTAGACGGTGCCCTGGTGGAAGACGGCGCCTTCGAGCCTGGAGAAGATCGCCGCGCCCGCCGCCCGGCCCTGCCTGCCGACCGCCTGCACGGCGACGTCGTTGGACGGCCTGCCGGTGAACGCGGGGTCGGGGTCGTCGATGTCCACCCAGGTGGTGGCGAAGGCCGCGCCGGGCTCCTGCCCGGTGGACAGGTCGGCGCGCGGCCGGTCGGCGACGGCGAGCATCTGGAGCTTGCCGCCGTCGAGCAGTCGCCCCTCGCGCATCGGATGCCGGGGCGGCACGTAGCGGTAGAAGCCGGACGGGAAGCCGAAGTTGTCCTCGGTCAGGTAGAGCGTGCCGGTGGCCGGGTCGAAGGCCGCCGACTCGTGCGCGAACCGCCCGGCGGCCCTGATCGGCCTGGCCCGCGAGACGCCCTTGAGCGGCACCTCGAAGAGATAGCCGTGCTTCTCGGTCAGCCGGGAGTTGTCGCCGCCGGTGAAGTCGTCGCCCACGTCGGGCCCGTTGACGGTCTCCTCGCAGCTCACCCAGGCGCCCCAGGGCATCGGGCCGCCCGAGCAGTTCATCATCGTGCCGGTCAGCGACGGCCTGCTCTCGGCCACCTCGCCGTAGCGGCTGACCCGCAGCGTCGCCGTGCCGCCGCCCGCCATCGGGTCGTACGCGAGCCGCTCGTCGCCGAACGCGCCGACGGGGCCGTTGACCTCGTGGTTGCGCACCAGGATCGCGCTGCCGCGCGGCCCGGGGAACGCGGCCATCCCGTCGTGCCTGCCGGGCACCGTGCTGCCGTCGGAGAACTTCTCCCCGGCCGCGTTGAACGAGCGGTAGCGGAACCCCTCGGGCAGGTGCAGCCGCACCTCGCCGTCGCGCTGGTCGGCGACGGGGACGAGCCGCCCGTAACCGGGCGCGGGGGCGGCGCCGCCGCGCTGCCCCGCGCAGGCCACGCCGGCGAACGGCCCGGCGGCCAGGACGGCCCGGGTCAGGAAGCCGCGTCGGTCCATGCGAGCTCGGTCCATGCGAAAACCCTCTTCATTCCCCGAACTGAGTATCGGTAATCCCCCGATTTTGTCCACAGGCTGTGGATACCCCGGCCGGAACCGCATTCTGACACCATCGCTACGCTGCCAGGGTGAACAACGGTTACGTTGAACTGAGCAGGGAGCAGTGGAGCGAGCTCCGCAAGAACACGCCCTTGACTCTCACGGCGGACGAGCTCGAAGAGCTGCGAGGCGTCGACGACCCCATCGACCTCGCCGAGGTCACCGACATCTACCTGCCGCTGACGCGGCTGCTGAACCTGCACTTCACCGGTTCGCAGCAGCGCAGCAGCGTGCTGAGCGCGTTCCTCGGGCGACCGGGCGGGCGGATGCCGTACATCCTCGGCATCGCGGGCAGCGTCGCGGTCGGCAAGTCGACGACGGCGCGACTGCTGCACACGCTGCTCGCCCGCTGGCCCGAACACCCCCACGTGGAGCTGATCACCACCGACAGCTTCCTCTACCCCAACGCGGTGCTGGAGTCCAAGGGCATCATGCACCGCAAGGGCTTCCCCGAGAGCTACGACCGCAGGGCGCTGGTGCGGTTCGTGGCCGAGGTCAAGGCGGGCGCGGCCGAGGTGAACGCACCGGTCTACAGCCACCTGGAGTACGACATCGTCCCCGGCGCCCGCCAGACCGTGCAGAACCCCGACATCCTGATCATCGAGGGGCTCAACGTCCTCCAGCCCGCCCCGCCCACCTCACTCGCCGTCAACGACTACTTCGACTTCTCCATCTACGTGGACGCCAAGGTCGAGGACATCCGCACCTGGTACGTCGACCGGTTCCACAAGCTGCGCCGCACCGCGTTCGAGGACCCCAAGTCCTACTTCCGGCACATCGCCGAGCTGTCCTACGAAGAGGCCACCGAATTCGCGGTCAACGTCTGGCGCGACATCAACGAACGCAACCTCGTCGAGAACATCGCCCCCACCCGCGGCCGCGCCGACCTCGTCCTGCACAAGGGCGCCGACCACTCCGTCAGGCGGGTACGGCTTCGCCGGACCTGAACACCTCGTCGAACAGGTAACTCGCGAACCGCCCCGAACAGCCCAGGTCGTCGATGTCCGCGAACCAGCACTCCTCGCCGTGGTCATGACATGTCAACATCCGCATGAAGTCAGCCTGCCTGATCACGTTCAACGGAACGTCAACGTCGGATGGACGACAATGGCCGGGTGCTCCATCTGCGTCTGATCAGCCCGGCCGACCGCACCGGCGAGGTGCTGGAGGTGCTCGACGACTGCGCCGGCGTCACCAACGTCGCGGTCCTGCCGGGCGCCGCCCACCGGCCGCCCGGCGACCTGGTGCTGTGCGACCTCGCGCGCGAGTCGGCCAACGAGGTCATCGGCCGGCTCGAATGGCTCAAGGACGAGGGCTCGATCGCGGCCGAGCAGCTCGACATGGCCCTGTCCAGGGCCGCCGAGGAAGCCGTCGAGGAGGCGCCGGGCGACCCCGACGACGCGGTGGTGTGGGAGGACCTGGCCCAGAAGGTGCACGCCGACTCCCGCATCACCTGGGCGTACCTGGCCTTCCTCGGCATCGCCACGCAGCTCGCGGGCATCGCCGTGCTGCAGGACTCGGTCATCCTCATCGTCGGCGCGATGGTGCTCGGGCCGGAGTTCGGCGCGGTGGCCGCGATCTGCTTCGGGCTGCTGGGCGGCCGGCTGCACCTGATCATCGGGGCGTTCCGGACGCTGGTCGCCGGGTTCGCGTTCGCGATCGGGCTCACGTTCGCCTGCGCGTTCGTCTCGTACCGGCTCGGCTGGATCGGCCCGGAGAGCCTGCGGACGAACGTCGAGGTCGGCTTCATCGTCACGCCCGACCGCTGGTCGTTCATCGTGGCCGTGCTGGCCGGGGCCGCCGGGGTGCTGTCGGTCACGGCGGGCAAGTCGTCGGCGCTGATCGGCGTGTTCATCTCGGTCACCACCGTGCCCGCCGCCGGCTACATGGCGGTGGCGCTCGCCCTCGGCGAGTGGCGGGCGGTCGCCGGGTCGGTCTCGCAGCTCGCGCTGAACGTGCTCGGCATGGTCATCGCGGGCACCGCCACCCTGTGGGTCCAGCGGAAATTCTGGCCTCAGGTAGGACGCCGTTCATCCCCGGGGACGAGGCCCCACGAGCACCTGGGCGGGTAGTGTCCCGGGCATGCACATCCTCGCCACCGAGGGGCTGACCAAACGCTTCCCCACCGTCACGGCGCTCGACCAGCTCACGGTCACCGTCGGAACCGGCGTCACCGGCCTCGTCGGGGCGAACGGCGCGGGCAAGTCGACGCTCATCAAGATCCTGCTCGGCCTGCTGCCCGCCTCCTCGGGGACCGCCCGGGTGCTCGACCTCGACGTGTCCACCCGAGGCGCCGACATCCGCAGGCTCGTGGGTTACATGCCCGAGCACGAGTGCCTGCCGCCCGACGTGTCGGCCACCGAGTTCGTGGTGCACATGGCGCGCATGTCCGGCCTGCCGCGCACGGCCGCCCGCGAGCGGGCCGCCGACGTGCTGCGCCACGTGGGCCTGGCCGAGGAGCGCTACCGCCCGATCGGCGGCTACTCGACCGGCATGAAGCAGCGGGTCAAGCTGGCCCAGGCGCTCGTCCACGACCCCAAGCTGATCTTCCTGGACGAGCCGACCAACGGCCTCGACCCGCGCGGCCGCGACGAGATGCTGGCGCTGATCAGGCGCATCGGCACCGAGTTCGGCATCAGCGTGCTGGTCACCTCACACCTGCTCGGCGAGCTTGAGCGGATCTGCGACCACGTGATCGTCATCGACGCCGGGCGGCTGCTGCGCTCCTCGGCGATCACCGAGTTCACCCAGGCGACCCGGACCGTCACGGTCGAGGTCGACGAGGGCACCGAGCCGCTGGCCGCCCGCCTGACCGAGCTCGGCCAGAAGGTCAGCCCGCACGGCCGCCTGCTGCTCGTCGAGGTGTCCGGCCCCGGCACCTACGACGCGATCCGCGACGCCGCCGTCGACCTCGACCTGTGCCTCATCCGGCTGGAGCAGGGCCGCCACCGCATCGAGGACGTCTTCCGGGAGGAGGCGGCCCATGTCTGAGATCTACGACATCGGCTATCGCCACTACGACGGCCCCCGCCTCGGCGGCGGCCACGCCACGCGGGCGCTGGCCGTCCACAGCCTGCGCGGCATCTACGGCCTCGGCCGCACCGCGCGCAGCAAGATCATGCCGTTCTCGCTGGCCACCATCATGCTGCTGCCCGCCGTCGTGTCCGTCGCCGTCATGGCGATGCTCGGCGAGCGCGCCATGACCTACAGCGGCTACGCCGTCATCATGCAGCCGATCGCGGCGATCTTCCTCGCCTCGCAGGCGCCAACCGCCGTCGCCCCCGACCTGCGCCACCGGGTGCTGCCGCTCTACCTGTCGCGCCCGATCACGGTCTCCGCGTACGTGGGGGCCAAGGTCGCAGCCATGACCGGGGCGCTGTTCCTCATGCTCGCGGCTCCGCTGATCCTCATGTACGTGGGCGAGCTGGTCATCGACCTCGACGGGCCGCCGCAGACCAAGGAGTTCCTCGGCGCCCTGTCGATGGCCCTGGTGCTGGCGCTGCTGCTGGCCACGTTCGGCCTGGCACTGGCCTCGCTGACGCCCCGGCGCGGGCTCGGCGTCGCCTCGGTCATCGCCGTCTACCTGCTGTCCTTCGCCTCGGTCCCGCTCGTCTACACCGCGCTGGACATGTCGGGCTACCATTCGGCCGCCTCGTGGGCCTGGCTGATGAACCCGTTCTGGCTGGTCGACGCCGTGCAGGTGTGGCTGTTCGACACCCCGCCCAACGCCGACGGCGCCTACCCCGGCGGCCCGATGCCGGCCGTCATCGTGGTGGCGCTCATCGGCCTCGCCCTGGCGGTCCTGGCCGCCCGCTACCGGAAGGCCGCCTCGCGATGAAGATCGAGCTCGCGCAGGTGTCGCGCTGGTACGGCAACGTCGTCGCGGTCAACGACGTCACGATGACGATCGGGCCGGGGGTGACCGGGCTGCTCGGGCCCAACGGCGCCGGCAAGTCGACGCTGCTGCACATGATGGCCGGCTTCCTGGCGCCCTCCGGCGGCACGGTCACGCTGGACGGCCAGAACGTCTGGAAGAACCACCATATTTATCGAAATATCGGGTTAGTGCCCGAACGGGAGGGCGTCTACGGCTTCCTCACCGGCTGGCAGTTCGTCCTGTCCGCCGCCAAGCTCCACGGCCTGCCCGACCCCGCCCAAGCCGCCCACAAGGCCCTGGCCACCGTCGAGATGGAGGCCCCCAAGGACCGCCGCGTCGAGACCTACTCCAAGGGCATGCGCCAGCGCGTCAAGGTCGCCGCCGCGCTCGTCCACGACCCGGACGTGCTCCTGCTGGACGAGCCCTTCAACGGCATGGACCCGCGCCAGCGCATGCACCTGATGGACCTGATCCGCGCGATGGGCGCCGCCGGCAAGACGATCCTGTTCAGCTCGCACATCCTCGAAGAGGTCGAGCGGGTCGCCCAGCAGATCGAGGTCGTGGTCGCCGGCAGGCACGCCGCCTCCGGCAACTTCCGCGAGATCCGGCGCCTGATGACCGACCGGCCCCACCTGTTCAAGATCCGCTCCAGCGACGACCGCAGGCTGGCCGCGGCCCTCCTCCTCGACGACTCCACCGGCGGCGTCACGCTCGGCCCCGACGGGCTGGAGGTGCAGGCCAGCGAGCTGCGGCGCTTCGCCCGCCTGCTCCCCCGCGTGGCCCGCGCCGAAGGCGTCCACCTCCAGCAGGTGTCACCCGCCGACGAGGACCTGGAGAGCGTCTTCTCCTACCTGATCACCAGGAGCACCTGATGAACACCGTGGTCGCAGGCATCACCTACCGGGCCCTGCTCGGCAGGCGGCGCATCATCCTGCTGCTCCTCCTGCCGCTCGCCCTCATCGGCCTGGCCGTGCTGCTCCGCGTCATCGGCAGCGACGACCAGCGCTCGGCCGTGCTGCTGATGGAGAAGTTCGCCATCGGCACCATGCTGCCGCTGCTCGGCCTCATCGCCGGCACCGGCGTCATCGCCCCCGAGATCGACGACGGCACCATCATCCACCTGCTGTCCAAGCCGATCTCCCGCCCGGCCATCACACGGACGAAGTTCCTGGTGGCGGCCTCGCTCCTGGCGCTGTTCGCCGCCGTGCCCACCTACGTCGCCGTCTGGCTCCTGGTCGGCAACGAGGACGGCCTCGCCCCCGGCTTCGCCCTCGGCGCCCTGGTCGCCGGCATCGCCTACGCCGCCGTCTTCCTGCTCCTGGGCATCGTCACCCGCCACGCGGTCACGATCGGCATCACCTACGCCCTCGTCTGGGAGAGCCTCGTCGGCGGCTTCGTCCCCGGCGCGCAGCAGTTCTCGATCCAGCGGTGGGCCCTGACCGTCGCCGACCAGCTCTCCGACTCGCCGTTCCTCACCACCAGGGTCACGTTCGGCTTCGCCGTCCCGGCCCTGGTCGTCGTCACCGTCGGCGCCGTCCTCTGGGCGGGCCACCGCCTGCGCGGCTTCGCCCTCACGGGCGACGAGTGACCGATCTCCGGGTACGGGATCCCGTACCCGGAGAAGACGTCAGGCGCAGGCCACGCGGACGACGTCGGCGAGGCGTTCGGCGACCTTGGTCGCCTGCTCCTCCGAGGCCGCCTCGACCATCACGCGGATCATCGGCTCGGTGCCGCTGGGCCGGATCAGCACCCGGCCCGTCTCGCCCAGCTCCGCCTCGGCCTCGGCGACCGCGGAGGTGAGCTCGCCGGCCGACGCCTTGCCCCGGTCGACGTCCTTGACGTTGATCAGGATCTGCGGCAGTGCCGTCATGACGGACGCCAGGTCGCGCAGCGTGCTCCCCGAACGGGCCACCACCGACAGCAGGTGGAGCGAGGTGAGCAGGCCGTCGCCCGTGGTGGCGTGGTCGAGCATGATGACGTGGCCCGACTGCTCGCCGCCCAGGTTGTAGCCTTCGCTCTTCATGCGTTCCAGCACGTAACGGTCGCCGACGGCGGTCTCCACCACCGTGATGCCCGCCTCGCGCATCGCCAGCTTGAAGCCCAGGTTGGACATGACGGTCGCGACCACCGTGTCCTTGGCCAGCGTGCCGGCGGCGTGCATGTCGGCGGCGAGGATGGCCATGATCTGGTCGCCGTCGACGATCGCGCCGGTGTGGTCGACCGCCAGGCAGCGGTCGGCGTCGCCGTCGTAGGCGATGCCCAGGTCGGCGCCGCGCGAGACCACCACCTGCTGGAGCTTGTCCAGATGGGTGGAGCCGTAGCCGTTGTTGATGTTGAGGCCGTCGGGCCTGGCGCCGATCGCCTCGACGCGGGCGCCCGCGCGCAGCAGCGCCTCCGGGGCCACCATGTGGGCCGCGCCGTGGGCGCAGTCGACCACGATGTCCAGCCCGTCCAGCCGCCCCGACACCGTGTCGAGGACGTGCGTGATGTAGCGGTCGGCCTCACCGTAGGCGTCGCGGACCCGGCCGACGGCCGCGCCGACGGGACGGCTCCAGTCCTCGCCGAGCCGCCGCTCGATCTCGTCCTCGACCGCGTCGGACAGCTTGAAGCCGCCCCGCGCCAGGAACTTGATGCCGTTGTCGGGCGCCGCGTTGTGCGACGCCGACAGCATGACGCCGAGGTCGGCGCCGAGCGCGGCGGTGAGGTGGGCGACGGCCGGGGTGGGCAGCACGCCGAGGCGCAGCACATCCACTCCAGACGACGCGAGGCCGGCGACCACGGCGGCCTCGAGAAATTCTCCCGAGGCACGCGGGTCCCGGCCTACGACCGCCACCGGCCGCTGCTTGCGGCCTGAGCCGCTGGAGCCGGTGGCGGCGAACACGCCTGCATCGCCGAGGACATGAGCCGCCGCGACCGAAAGGTCCATGGCGAGCTCGGCCGTGAGGTCGCGTCCCGCGACCCCACGTACCCCGTCGGTGCCGAAAAGCCGCGCCAACTTAGCGCTTGCTGTACTGCGGAGCCTTGCGGGCCTTCTTGAGGCCGTACTTCTTCCGCTCCGTGGCGCGGGCGTCACGGGTGAGGAAGCCGGCCTTCTTCAGCGGCGGGCGGTTGACCTCGACGTCCAGGATCGCCAGGGCGCGGGACAGACCCATGCGCAGCGCGCCGGCCTGACCGGTCACGCCGCCGCCGTCGATGCGCGCGATGACGTCGAACGCCTCTTCGGCGCCGAGCACCACGAAGGGCTCGTTGACGATCTGCTGGTGGACCTTGTTCGGGAAGTAGACGTCCAGCGAACGACCGTTGATCGTCCACTTGCCGGTGCCGGGGACGATGCGCACGCGGGCGATCGCCTCCTTACGGCGGCCGGTGCCGTACGAGTTGCCCGTGGTGACGGGCTTGCGCACGGGAGCGTCAGCGCTGGCGGTGGATTCGGTGGTGTACTCGGACGGGAACTCCTCGCCGGAGTAGTCCTCGACCTCGGCCGTCTCGACGGCCGTCTCGACACCGGTGGGCTCAGCCACGGTTCTCCTCTAACTCTTTCGCGAACTACTACTGGGCGATCTGGGTGATCTCGAACGGCACCGGCTGCTGGGCCTGGTGCGGGTGCTCGGAACCCGCGTAGACCTTCAGCTTCTTGGCCATCTTCCGGCCGAGGGAGTTCTTCGGCAGCATGCCCTTCACGGCCTTCTCCACGGCCTTGTCCGGGCGCTTGTCCATGAGCTCGCCATAGCTGACGGAACGCAGACCGCCCGGGTAACCCGAGTGGCGGTAGGCCTTCTTCTGCTCACGCTTGTTGCCGCTGAGCGCGATCTTGTCCGCGTTGATGACGATGACGAAGTCACCGGTGTCGACGTGGTTGGCGAAGATCGGCTTGTGCTTGCCGCGGAGCAGGGTCGCGACGTGGCTGGCCAGCCGGCCCAGCACGACATCGGTCGCGTCGATGACGTACCACTGACGCTGGACGTCGGCGGGCTTCGGTGAGTACGTGCGCACGGTCGTAGCCTTCTTTATGCTCGCGTCTTCGGCGCGCTGCCGGATGCGGCAGCGCTTGGGGTCGGTCGGTGCGGGCACACGACGGCCCGGACCTTCCGTCTCCGCACAGATGGGAGATGACGCCGGACGCGCCGCGCATTGGTCACGCTGGACCTATGCACACAACGAACGATTAGGTTACCCGCCCGAACGGCGGCAGGTCAAAAGACCGGTAACCCTGGCCGAGTCTACCTGATCACAGAACGGTTCTATTTCAGTTCCCTGGGATCCCTTCTTCACCAGGACGAGACATCCCTATCGTTGGTGGCGGTATGTGGCAGAGTTCTCACACCCGGCACACCCAGCGGAGCGCACGGCGCCGGAACCATCTGGGTCTGCTGGCCTGCCTCATGGCCGCGCTGTTCACCGGCGTGCTGCTCGGCCGCATGTCGGGCGATCCCGTGCCGACCGGCCACATCTACCTCAACGAGGCCACCCCGGCCCCCACCCCCAAGGCCGCCGCCCCGGCGCAGAAGCGGGCCGCCCAGCCGATGGCCGAGGCCGTGCCCCGCCAGACCACCACCGCCGCCGCGCCCCGCGCCCGCCACCGGCAGGTCAGGCCCACGCCCAGCCCCACCGACCAGGTGCCCGGCTACACCGCCGACGAGCCGGTCCAGGTCCTGCGCGACAGCGAGCCCGTACAGAGCGTGCCGGGCATGGCCTCCGAGGTCGTCCGCCTCACCAACACCGCCCGCGCCAGGCAGGGCTGCGGCCCGCTGCGCGCCGACGCCCGGCTGACCAGGGCCGCCCGGGAGCACTCGTACGAGATGGCCCGCTCCGGCCAGTTCACGCATGAATCGCCCGACGGGTCCTCGCCCTGGGACCGCATGGAGCGCGCCGGCTACCCCGCGGGCGCCGCCGAGAACATCGGCCGCGGCTACTCCTCCGCCGAGGAGGCCGTGAGCGGCTGGCTCGACAGCCCCGACCACCGGCGCAACATCCTCAGTTGCGACTTCAAGGCCATCGGCGTCGGCGTGGTCTCCAGCCCCGAGGGCATCTGGTGGACCCAGGACTTCGGACGCTCGTGACCTTCGCACGGTAATGTCTCCGCATGGGTTTTCCCGACGAACGTGAATCCGGCACGGACAGCACCCCCCGCCGCTCCCGCAGGGACCGCAAGGCCGACGCCGACCCCGGTTCCTTCGCCGGCGCCTTCACCCCGGCCGGCCCTCCGCCCCCCGGCGGCGCCCCCAACCAGGGCGGCCTCGGCGGCCTGGGCGGCCCCCCTTACTCCAGCGGCGCCCCCAACCCGGGCGGCGGCCCCAACCCGAGTGGCGGCCCCAACCCGGGCGGTGCCCCCAACTCGGGTGGCGCTTTCAACCCGGGCGGCGGCCCCAACTCGGGTGGCGCTTTCAATCCGGGTGGCGGCGGCCCCAACCCCGGCGGTGCTTTCAATCTGGACGGCGCCCCCTCCCCGGACGGGGACCCCGACGCCGACGCGCCTCTGGACGAGCCCAAGCGCGGCCGCAGGTCCGGCTCCAACCGCTCCGAAGGCAAGCGCCCCCGGCAGACCTGGAGCCCCTACGACGAGGAGAACCGCTCGCGCGGCCCGCTCTGGGCGGTCGTCGCCGGCGTCGCCGTGCTCGGCCTGTTCGGCGGCGGCCTGGCGATCATGTTCAACGCCGACGACCCGGCCACCACCGCCGCCAACTCCGAGCAGCGCACCTCCGCCCCGCTCCCGTCGCCCCCGCCCGGCGAGTTCGGCTACGCCGCCAGCCGCAGTACGGACCCCGATCCGCTCACGGTCAAGGAACTCTTCCGGGCCAAGAAGTTCACGGTCTCCGGCCGCGCCTACCAGATGACGGTCACCAGCAAGGACAAGAAGTGCGCCGACGGCGTGCTCGGCGACAAGATGGCCAAGGCACTCAAGAGCGGCAAGTGCACCCAGATGATGCGGGCCAGCTTCCGCGACAAGTCCGGCAAGGTGATCGGCACCGTCGGCGTCGCCAACCTCAACACCTACAAGAGCGCCGCCAAGGTGGCCAAGGCCGGCGGCACCGCCGACTACGTCAAGCCGCTCGCCGGCAAGGACGAGATCACCAAGTTCCTCGGCTCGGGCAGCGGCGGCGCCAAGGTCTGGGCGCACGGCCACTACGCGGTGCTGGTGTGGTTCCAGAGCAAGGACGGCGTCAAGCCCGACAAGAAGCTGTCGAAGCAGCTCTTCCAGGCGGCCGAGGACATCACCAAGCAAACGGTCTTCCAGGCCCTCGACAGGCGGGCGCTGACCGGGATGCGCGCAACCTGATATCGGCCATCCGGTCGGTTAACCCCGCAAACAGGACGATCGATCCGACCGGGAACGCTCATACCTAGGGAACGATCTAGCGACTCTCGCTAGGCTCGCCCTTATGCGTGGCCAGGGACCCGGGTCTGAGCACGAGCGTGGCGAAGCCGACTCCGCGACCGCACCATCGACGCCACCGCCTAGCTTCGGCCATCAACCGCCGCCGGGCGAACCGCCAAGCGGCCACCGCGCCGCCCCCTACGCACCCCCACCCCCGGACCACGGCCCGGGCTCGGGCGAGCCCCCGGCATCCCCATATGCGGGGACGGCCCCGGGGTCCGGCGAGCAGGCGGCGAGCCCGTACGCGGGGTCGGGCGAGCACGGCGGTGAGCAGCAGCCACCGGCCGTCTACCCTGAGCCGACCGCCGAGGAGGCGGAGGGCTGGCTGTCGGTCGAAGGCGAGCCGCCCGCCCGGGAAGGCTGGCCGGCGCCCGGCGACACGCCCCCGGCCGAGGCGTGGCTCTCCGTCGCCGACACCCCGCCGGTGGAGGGCGACACCCGCCCCGCCATGGCCTGGCCGCCCGCCGGCCTCCCCCCGCACGCCGCCGTTCCCTGGACGCCGCCCCAGCCCCAGGTCCCGCCCCCGTGGCCGACCCCGGCCGGCGACGCCCCGCCCACCCCGCCGTGGCCGTCCCACGCCGAACCCCCACACGGCGAACCCCCACACGCCGAAGCGCCGCCCACGCGCCCCTGGCCCGCCCAGGGCGACGCGCCCTCCCCCATGCCCTGGCCCCCGACGACCGAGGCCACCCCCGCCGCTCCCTGGGCCACCCCTCAGGACGACGGCGCCACCCGCCCCGGCACCGCCTGGCCTCCCGCCCAGCCCGTCAACCAGTGGCACAACCCCGACCAGACACACTCCCAGCAACCGGGCCCCACGTACGAGAACCAGCCCCCATCAGGCCCCGCGTACGGCAACCAGCCGAGCCCACCCCCACCGGGCCCCGCGTACGAGAACGAACCGCACCCGGGACCCACGTACGGCAACCCGCAGGCCGGGCACACGTACGAGGATGACCCGCACAGGCGGGCGGCCGACGAGGCCCCGGGTACTGCCGGGCAGTGGCATCCCCCTGCGGACGGGCAGGGCGGCGGGATGTCGGCGCTGCCCGCGTTCCCCGGCGCCCAGCCGTGGGAGGTGAACGACGGGGACGCCGCTCCGTACGACTGGTTCGCCGACCCGGAGAACGCCGAGGCGTCCGCCGCCCAGGGGTGGACCGCCGAGGCCGCCGTCGCCCAGGGGTGGACCGCCGATCCGGCGGCGCCGGGCGGACCGCAGTGGGAGCCGCCGCCCGCGTTCACCGCCGCCGCAGCGGGCATGCAGGTGTGGCCCGCTCCGGTCGCCGACCCGGTCGCCATGCCGCCCTGGCCCGCCGCCACCGGCGAGCTGGAGGCCGAGGCCGACGACGTCCCCCACCCGACCGCCCCCGGCCAGGCACAGCAGCCCTCCGGGTACGCCGCCGAGCCGACCGGCTCGGCCCAGCACCACCCGGACGACCGCGCCCACCCCGCGCCCGAGCCTGCCACCGGAGCCCACCAGCCACCTGCAGCGCCCGCCCCCCAGCCCACCGCCGAGCACCCGGCCACCGCCCCGGACCACCCCAACGGGCCTGCCCACCCGGGCGCCCCAGGGCAACCCACCGCCCACGCTCCGGCCCCGCACGGTCAGCCGGACGGTCGCGGGGAGGCCGTCACGTCCGGTCACCCCGACGCCCACGGTCAGCCGCCGGCCCACGGCCAGCCCACCGGGCCCGTTCAGCCTGCCGCCGGTCAGCCCACCGAACCGGCTCTCCCCGCCGCCGCCTCCCCCCAGCCTGCACCCGACCAGGGCACGCACGACCAGACCGGGCACGACCAGAACGGACGCGGGCAGGTCGCTCCCCCGCCGTTCACCACCGGGGACACCGCTCCTCCCCCCGCTGGCCGGAAGGCCGGTGGGGTGCCGGTGCCGATGCCGGGGGTCAAGCAGCCGCCGGCCCCGCTGTTCGACCCGAGCACCCAGCGCCAGCCCGAGCCCGGCGACGTGCCCGTCTGGCCACCGAACGAGGACCCGGCGGCCAAGGGCCCCGAGCTGCCGTTCAGCCCCGAGGTGTGGGGCAACCGTCACCAGGGCCCGGGCAACAGCCTGCCGGCGCTGGCTCCGGAGGCGTTCCGGCAGCCGCCGTTCGCGCCGATGCCGCCGGTCAAGCAGCCGGGCAAGAGCAAGCGGGCGCTGTTCGCGACGCTGGGGGTGCTGGTGCTGGCCGGGGTGGCGACGGGCGGGTTCTTCGCCGTCAGGTCGGTGAGCTCGCCCACGCCGGAGGCGGCCTCGCAGCCGTCGGTCCAGCCGCCGACGCCGACGTCGGCCCCGCCCGCAAGCACGCCGCAGGAGCCCGCCGGCGCGTCGATCCTCAACTCGGAGATCACCGACCCGAAGAAGCTGTCGCTGGCGGAGGCGTTCCCGGAGAAGAAGGTCTCGGCCGCGGGCGCCTCGTTCACCCGGGTGAAGTCTGACCTGGCGGCCAAGTGCGACGAGGCGGCGGCGGGCCCGTTCGCGGAGGCGTTGCGCGAACACAAGTGCAGCCGCGTGCTACGCGCCACGTACGTCGACTCCAAGCGCCGCTACGCGGTGACGACCGGCATCGCGGTGCTGCCCAGCAAGGACGCGGCGCTCAAGGCCGACCGGGCGAAGAACCTGAGCCGTAATGTCTGGTTCCGCGCGCTGCCCGGCGCGGCGGGCTCGGGCGGCGACCGGGTGCACATCGCGGGCGGCTACGCGGCGGGCCTGGTGTGGGGCCGCTACATCGTCTTCAGTTACGCCACCCACGCCGACGGGCACACGCCGGAGGCCAAGGAGAAGACGCTCATCAAGGTCAGCAGCGCGTTCCGGGACGAGACGGCGGAGGTTCTGGAGCGGCGGATCAACCAGAACTGACGCCCGGCAGCGTGCGGACGCGCCGGGTGGCGGCGGCTCGCGCGGCGAGTTCGGCCGCGGGCGGGTAGGTCACCTCTTCGAGGCAGAGGCCGCGCGCGGGCGCCACGTGGACGCCGGAGTCGCGTACGGCCTGGGCGAGCACTTCGCCTGGCCACGGCACCGGCCGCCGTCCGTCGCCGACGGCCAGCAGGGAGCCGACGAGCGCCCGCACCATCGAGTGGCAGAACGCGTCGGCGACGACGGTGGCGACGAGCACGCCGTTGTCCTCGCGGATCCAGTCGAGCCGCTGGAGTTCTCGGATCGTGGTGGCGCCTTCGCGCTTCTTGCAGAAGGCGGCGAAGTCGTGCTCGCCAAGGAGCCGGGCGGCGGCGGCGTTGAGCGCGTCGAGGTCGAGGGGCCGGTTGTGCCAGACGACCGCGTGCCGCAGCAGCGGGTCCACGCCGCCGACGGCGTCGCTGATCCGGTACGCGTAGCGCCGGGAGACGGCGGAGAACCGGGCGTCAAAGCCCTCAGGAGCCACGCAGACACGAAATATCCGTACATCGGGGTCCAGCACTCCCCCGAACCTCCGCACCAGCGCAGCGAGCCTCTCGTCCACGCCGAGCGGCGCCGGGCTGTTGCCGTCAAGCTCCGCCAGCGCCTCGTCCGACACGTCGACGTGCGCCACCTGCCCCCGGGCGTGCACGCCCGCGTCCGTGCGGCCGGCCACGGTCAGGTCGGGCGGCTCGGGCAGCCGCAGGATCCGCCCCAGCGCCCGCTCGATCTCCCCCTGGACCGTACGGAGCCCGGGCTGGCGGGCCCACCCGGAAAAGCCGCCCCCGTCATAGCCGAGGTCGAGCCGGAGCCGTACCACGATCTTCCTCCCGGTAAGCGAAAAGGGCCCGGCCCCCACGAAGGGGTCCGGGCCCGGCAGCCTGATGGATCAGGCCTCGTCCTTCTTCGCCTCGGCGGCCGGGGCCTCCTCGGCAGGAGCCTCGGTCTCCTCGGCCTGCGCGGCCGGGGCGGTCTCCTCGGTCTTGTCCTCGGTCTTCTCCTCAGCCGGGGCGGCGGGCGCCTCGGCGGCGGCCGGCGCGGCCGGACGGGAGACGGTGACACCGTTCAGCGGCTCGGTCACCAGCTCGATGACAGCCATCGGGGCGTTGTCGCCCTTACGCGCACCGACCTTGGTGATGCGGGTGTAGCCGCCGGGACGCTCGGCGAACGTCGGCGCGATCTCGGTGAAGAGGTGGTGAACGACGCCCTTGTCCTTGACGACGGTGAGCACCTGGCGACGGTTGTGGATGTCGCCCTTCTTCGCCTTGGTGATCAGGCGCTCCGCGACCGGGCGAAGGCGCTTGGCCTTGGCGACGGTGGTGCGGATCTTGCCGTGACGGAACAGGTCCGTGGCAAGGTTGGCCAGGATCAGCCGCTCGTGCGCCGGGCTGCCGCCAAGACGCGCGCCCTTGGTGGGCTTGGGCATTGCTCTCTCCTTGTGTGTTCACCCGCCCCGGCCGTACCAGGTACCGGGGTCGGGCCGCCAGACCCGGGACGGGTCCGCGCTATCGGGAAATATCAGTACTGCTCGGTCTCGACGTACGCGCTGTCGTCGTCGTCGTAGCCGCCGCCGGCCACCGCGGTCGGGTCGAACCCGGGCGGGGAGTCCTTGAGCGCCAGCGACATCTCGTGCAGCTTCTGCTTGACCTCTTCGATCGACTTGGCGCCGAAGTTGCGGATGTCGAGCAGGTCCTGCTCGCTGCGCGCGACGAGTTCGCCCACGGTGTGGATGCCCTCGCGCTTGAGGCAGTTGTAGGAGCGGACCGTGAGGTTGAGCTCCTCGATCGGCAGCGCCAGGTCGGCCGCCAGGGCGGCGTCGGTCGGCGACGGGCCGATGTCGATGCCCTCGGCCTCGACGTTGAGCTCGCGGGCCAGGCCGAACAGCTCGACCAGGGTCTTACCGGCGGAGGCCACCGCGTCGCGGGGCTTCATGGCCGGCTTGGTCTCGACGTCCAGGATCAGACGGTCGAAGTCGGTGCGCTGCTCGACTCGGGTCGCCTCGACCTTGTAGGTAACCTTGAGCACCGGGGAGTAGATGGAGTCGATCGGGATGCGACCGATCTCCTGGCCCGGCTGCTTGTTCTGGGCGGCGGAGACGTAGCCGCGACCGCGCTCGACGGTCAGCTCCATCTCCAGCTTGGCCTTGCCGTTGAGCGTGGCGATGCGCAGCTCGGGGTTGTGCACCTCGACACCGGCCGGAGGCGCGATGTCGGCGGCGGTGACCTCACCCGGGCCCTGCTTGCGCAGGTACATCACGACGGGCTCGTCGTGCTCGGAGGAGACGACCAGCTCCTTGAGGTTGAGGATGATGTCGGTGACGTCTTCCTTGACCCCGGGAACGGTCGAGAACTCGTGCAGCACGCCCTCGATGCGGATGCTCGTCACGGCGGCGCCCGGGATGGACGACAGCAGCGTGCGACGCAGCGAGTTGCCGATGGTGTAGCCGAAGCCGGGCTCCAGCGGCTCGATGACGAACCGGGACCGGGTCTCGTCGATCGACTCTTCGAGAAGAGTCGGACGCTGAGCGATCAGCATGTGTGGGTTCTCCCCTGTTTCGTGTGGCGCCCGCTATATGACGCCACCCCGACAAACAGTTTAGTTCGAGTACGGAATCCGTACTCGAACCAAACGGACGAGTGACTACTTGGAGTAGTACTCGACGATGAGCTGCTCCTGGACCTGGGTGTCGATCTGCTGGCGAACCGGCAGCTGGTGCACCAGGACGCGGAGCTTCTCGGGCACGACGCCGAGCCACGCGGGAACCGTGCGCTCGCCCGCGGTCGCCCGGGCCACCTCGTAGGGCATGAGGTTGCGCTTGGTCTCGCGGACCTCGACGATGTCGTGCTCGCGCACGCGGTACGACGGGATGTCCACCTTCTTGCCGTTCACGGTGATGTGACCGTGACGGACCTGCTGGCGGGCGGCGTCACGCGACTGGGCGAACCCGGCGCGGTAGACGACGTTGTCGAGACGGCTCTCCAGGATCTGGAGCAGCGCCTCACCGGTCTTGCCCGCCTTGCGCGTGGCTTCCTCGTAGTAGTTGTGGAACTGCTTCTCGAGGACGCCGTAGATGCGGCGGGTCTTCTGCTTCTCGCGAAGCTGAAGCTGGTACTCGGACTCCTTGGGGCGTCCGCGGCCGTGCTCACCCGGCGGGTAAGGACGGATCTCGATGGGGCACTTGGCGGACTCGCACTTGCTGCCCTTGAGGAAGAGCTTGGTCTTCTCGCGACGGCAGAGCTTGCAGTCCGCGCCCGT
The DNA here is from genome assembly GCF_019396325.1 of Nonomuraea ceibae. Lineage (GTDB taxonomy): Bacteria > Actinomycetota > Actinomycetes > Streptosporangiales > Streptosporangiaceae > Nonomuraea > Nonomuraea ceibae. Next base: position 27,771 of record NZ_JAHKRO010000004.1, on the reverse strand, counting down.
GTAACGAGCCATTTCTCAATATCTCCTGGGAATCAGACGCGGCGGCGCTTCGGCGGACGGCAGCCGTTGTGCGGAACCGGGGTGACGTCCTGGATCGAGCCCACTTCGAGGCCGGTGGCCTGGAGGGAGCGGATCGCGGTCTCACGGCCGGAGCCGGGACCCTTGACGAAGACGTCGACCTTGCGCATGCCGTGCTCCATGGCGCGGCGCGCGGCGTTCTCCGCGGCCATCTGCGCGGCGAACGGGGTGGACTTACGGGAGCCCTTGAAACCCACGTGGCCGGCGCTGGCCCAGGAGATCACGTTCCCGTTGGGGTCGGTGATCGAGACGATCGTGTTGTTGAACGTGCTCTTGATGTGGGCGTGCCCGTGAGCGACGTTCTTCTTTTCCTTGCGGCGCACCTTCTTCGGCGCACCCTGGCGGCTCTTAGGAGGCATTGTTTGCCTTAACTCCTGAGGTCTTCGGTCCCGCGGCTGCGAGGACTACTTCTTACCGGGCTTCTTCTTACCGGCGACGGTCTTCTTCTTGCCCTTACGGGTGCGCGCGTTGGTCTGCGTGCGCTGGCCGTGGACGGGAAGACCCTTGCGGTGGCGGATGCCCTGGTAGCAACCGATTTCGATCTTGCGACGGATGTCGGCCTGGACCTCACGGCGCAGGTCACCCTCGATCTTGAAGTTCGCCTCGATGTAGTCACGCATCGGGACGAGCTCGGCGTCGGAGAGCTGGTGCACGCGCAGATCGCCGCTGACACCGGTGGCCTGGAGGATCTCCTGGGCCCGGGTGCGGCCGATGCCGTAAATGTAGGTGAGAGCGATCTCCAGCCGCTTTTCGCGGGGGAGGTCGACGCCAACCAGGCGAGCCATGGTCGGGCATTCTCCTTCTCTGTGGCGGAGGTCTTGCGCCCCACTTCCCCTCCCCATGCCCGGGGTGAGGGCCCCGGCCTCCGACCGGGGGTCTCCTGAACGGTTCGACGGGCGCCGACGGATCGGCGGCGTCGCCTGCTCAGGTGTGGCGCGCGATTACTGTCTCAGGCTCCTCATGCGTCGAGCCCGCTCCCTGACGGGGCGGACTCGGAGAAGCCTTGCGGCGACTAACCCTGGCGCTGCTTGTGGCGCAGGTTGTCGCAGATCACCATGACGCGACCGTGCCGGCGGATCACCTTGCACTTGTCACAGATCTTCTTGACGCTCGGCTTTACCTTCATTGTCCTTCGTGTTCCTCAGACGTCTTATTTGTATCGGTAGACGATCCGCCCACGACTCAGGTCGTAGGGGCTCAGTTCGACGACTACCCGGTCGTCGGGCAGGATCCGGATGTAGTGCATCCGCATCCGTCCGCTGATGTGGGCCAGGACCTTATGGCCGTTGTCGAGCTGCACCCGGAACATGGCGTTCGGGAGCGACTCAACCACAGTGCCCTCGATCTCGATGGCGCCGTCTTTCTTGGCCAAAAGTCCCTCGCGTTTCACTGATCGGTCGTCTGAGGCTCCGGTTCACTAAGCAGCCGCGACCTCACGCTTCGAAGAGAGCGGCGACCGGCAAAGGCCGCCGACGCGTGATAGTCATAGTGAGCCGACTAAGGAGTGTACGACACCTGTTGCTCAAACGCGAAACGCGTGCCAGGTGCCCTGACACAACCACGTGTCACTGTACCCGATATCGCGCCCTGACGCATGCCGGAGGCCCGCCGACAGGACGCCGGCGGGCCTGAACGCCTCTCCCCGGGCCTCAGCGGCCCTTCTGGCGGCTCAGTAGATGCGGTGGGCCGCACCGCAGTACTTGGCCGCGCCGCCCCAGCAGGTGTACGTCCAGAGCTTCTTGATGTTCCCCTTGCCCCAGGTGTGGACCTGGGACCCGTTCCAGCCGTAGAAGTGCTTGCCGGTGCGCCCGTTCTTGTACTCGTACCGGAACCAGACGTAGCCCCGCTTGGCGGTGAACTCCTTGCCGTACCACTTCGTGAAGACCTTGCCGCCGGCCTTCCACGTCTTGCCGAAGGTGTAGGCCTTCTTGTTGCTGGAGTAGTACTTGCCCCAGGCTCCGGCCGATGAGGCGGCCTGGACGCTGGCGGCGGACGACGCCTGGGCGGTGGCGGCCGGGGCGAGGACGAGGCCGGTGGCGGCGAGGGAGCCGGCGATGGCGGTGGCCGCGAAAATCTTGCGCATGATTTCCTCCGTGGGTGGTGTTCTGGACACCGCTCACGTTAGGAATGCGCGCCCCGACGTTCTGTGGACGAATGCGCAGACGGCACTTATGCACACAAGCCCGTCGTCACCGCTTCGGCGGCGGGTTCCCGAAGACCGTGCTGACCAGCAGGATCGCGCCCCACGGGCCCATGACCCACAGCGGCCACGGATAGATGAAGTCGCCCGCCGTGATGCTGATGATCAGCCAGATGACCCAGTTGACCGCGCTGGCGCCGGCCCAGGCGCTCCAGGCGGCCACCATGCCGGGGTGCATCCGCCGCTTGGCCAGCGGCTCCGGCGTCACCTTGGCGGGCCGGTTGCGCAGGTCGACGTCCGGCAGGTCGGCGGTCAGCTTGGCCAGGTCGCCGTACGTCTTGCTCTGGTAGAGCTGTTCGAGCCGCTCGTTGAACTCTTCCATCGTGATGCGGCCCTGGGCGGTGTGCTCGCGCAGTACTGCCGCCACCCGGTCGCGGTCGACGTCGGAGGCACGCATCTCGGGACTCTGCGCCATTCCCACCACTCCCGGCTCGTCTACGGCTGTGCCAAGCGCTCTTTGCCCCCATCAAGGGCGGTCAGCACCCAAGGTCCATTATGTGTCACGGCGACGCTGTGTTCGAAGTGAGCGGACGCCTTTCCGTCGACGGTCACCACGGTCCAGTCGTCGGCCAGCACGCGGGTGCGCTCGGTGCCGAGGTTCACCATGGGCTCGACGGCCAGGCACATGCCCACCTCCAGCACCGGACCCCGGCCCGGCTTGCCGTGGTTGGCGATCCACGGGTCCATGTGCATCTCGGTGCCGATGCCGTGGCCGCCGTACTCCGGCGGGATGCCGAACCGGCCCTGCGACTTGACGTAGCGCTCGACCTCGTACCCGATGTCGGACAGGTGGCGTCCGGGGGTCAGGGCCCTGATGCCGGCCCACATCGCCTCTTCGGTGATGCGCATGAGCTCGGTGAGCTTCGGGTCGACCTCGCCCACCGGCACGGTCACGGCCGAGTCGCCGTGCCAGCCGTCGAGGATGGCCCCGCAGTCGATCGAGATGACGTCGCCCTCGCGCAGCTTGCGGGCGTCCGTCGGAATGCCGTGCACCACCTCGTGGTTGACCGACGCGCAGATCGTCGCCGGAAAGCCCTGGTAGCCCTTGAACGACGGGATCGCGCCCTCGTCCCGGATCGCCTTTTCGGCGATGACGTCGAGGTCGAGCGGCGTCATCCCCGGCTGCACCGACTGCTTCAGCAGCTCCAGCGTGCGCCCGACGACCAGACCGGCCGCCCGCATCTTCTCCAGCTGCTCGGGCGACTTGATCTGAATCCCATGCTTGTTTCTCTTGAACACGTTTACGGCACCCCCAGGGACTTCAACGGGCAAACGTGGGAGCCCAATTCCCCCCACAATAGCCGCGAGGTGGCACGGAAACCCGTGCCACCTCCGCAGTAGGTCGTCACCCTCACCCCATGAAGGGCCTGATGGCCTCCATGGCCCTCTGAGTGACCTCTTCGACCGGGCCGGTAGCGTCGACCCCGACGAGGATGCCCTCGTCCGCGTAGTAGGAGATCAGCGGAGCCGTCTGCTCTCCGTAGACCTCCAGGCGGTGCCTGACGGTCTCTTCTTTGTCGTCGTCGCGCTGGAACAGCGCGCCGTCGCAGGCGTCACAGCGGTCGTCCTGCTTGTCGTCGAACTCCACGTGCCAGATGCGGCCGCACTGGCTGCAGGTGCGCCGGCCCGCCAGCCGCCGGACCACCTCGTCGTCGTCGACGACGAGCTCCAGCACCAGGTCGAGCGCCTGACCCCAGTCGGCGAGCATCTTCTTGAGGATCTCCGCCTGCGGCACGTTGCGCGGGAAGCCGTCGAGCAGGAAACCGTCCTGCGCGTCGTCCTCCGAGAGGCGGTCGCGGACCATGGCGATGGTGACCTCGTCGGGCACCAGGTCGCCGCGGTCCATGTATGTCTTGGCCAGCTTGCCGAGGTCCGTGCCGCCTGAGACGTTGGCACGGAAAATGTCACCTGTCGAGATCTTCGGGATTGACAGGTTCGATGCGATGTACTGGGCCTGCGTCCCTTTACCCGCTCCAGGGGGCCCGACCAGAACGAGACGCACTACCGCAGGAAACCTTCGTAGTTACGCTGCTGCAGCTGGCTCTCGATCTGCTTGACCGTGTCCAGGCCGACACCAACCATGATCAGAATGCTCGTCCCTCCGAACGGGAAGTTCTGGCTCGCACCGGCCACCGCCAGCGCGACGATCGGGACCATGGAGATCAGACCCAGATAGAGCGCGCCGGGCGCGGTCAGACGGGTGAGCACGAAGTTCAGGTATTCAGCCGTCGGCCGGCCCGGGCGGATGCCCGGAATGAACCCACCGTACTTCTTCATGTTGTCAGCCACTTCAGTGGGGTTGAAAGTGATGGACACGTAGAAGTACGTGAAGAAGACGATCAAGAGGAAGAACGTCGCCATGTAGATCGGCGTGTCGCCGGTGGCGAGGTTCTGGGAGATCCATTGCACGACCGGGTTCGGGTTCTCCGCGTTGGCGAAGAGCGAAGTGATCAGCTGCGGCAGGTAGAGGAGCGAGGAGGCGAAGATGACCGGGATGATGCCGGCCTGGTTGACCTTCAGCGGGATGTAGGTCGAGGTGCCGCCGTACATCCGCCGGCCCACCATGCGCTTGGCGTACTGGACCGGGATGCGGCGCTGCGCCTGCTCGACGAAGACCACGGCGGCGATCAGGAAGATGCCGACCACCATGACGACCGCGAAGGTGAACTTGTTCGCCTGGAAGATGTTGGCCATCTCGGACGGGAAGATGGACACGACCGAGGTGAAGATCAGGATGGACATGCCGTTGCCCACACCACGGTCGGTGATGAGCTCGCCCAGCCACATGATCACGGAGGTGCCCGCGGTCATGATGACGACCATCGTGACGATCTGGAAGACGTTGTCCGGGTCGAGCAGCACGTCCTGCTGGCAGTTGGGGAACAGCTGGCCCGAGCGGGCGAGGGCGATGAACGCCGTCGACTGCAGAACACCGAGACCGACGGTCAGATAACGCGTATACTGCGTGATCTTGGTCTGGCCCGACTGGCCTTCCTTCTTCAGCGCCTCGAGACGCGGGATGACCACGACGAGCAGCTGCAGGATGATGCTCGCGGTGATGTAGGGCATGATGCCCAGTGCGAAGATCGACAGCTTGAGCAGCGCGCCACCGCTGAACAGCTGGACCATTCCATAGATTTGGCCGGCGGCGCCCTCACGGGCCGATTCAAAACAGGCCGCCAGATTCTGGACGTGAACGCCCGGAGTCGGAAGAACCGAGCCGAGTCGGAAAAGCGCGATGATGCCCAGCGTGAAGAGCAACTTCTTGCGCAGGTCCGGCGTCCGGAACGCCCGGGTAAACGCGGTCAGCACGGTCCCTCCTGCGCGCCTATGAGGCGATGTGAGTATGCGATGGTGCGGGGATCTGCCATCTGAAGTCTCAGGTCAACATCCAGCAGGACAGTATCCTGCCGTCTCGCGAACTCTAACGCACTACGCGCGTGGGGGCCCATTGTCAGAACCCCCACGCGTCGTAAATGCACTTACAGCTCGGTAACGGAGCCGCCGGCAGCGGCGATCTTCTCCTTCGCCGTGGACGAGAAGGCATGCGCCGTCACGTTCACCACGACCGAGATCTCACCGGTGCCCAGCACCTTGACCGGCTGGTTCTTGCGGACAGCGCCCCGGGCCACCAGCGCCTCGACGGTGACGTCGCCACCCTCGGGGAACAGCTCGCCGAGCCGGTCCAGGTTGACGACCTGGTAGGTCGTCTTGAACATGGCGTTGGAGAAGCCCTTGAGCTTCGGCAGACGCCTCTGCAGCGGCACCTGGCCACCCTCGAAACCGAGGGGAACCGTCGTACGGGCGTGGCTGCCCTTGGTGCCGCGACCGGCGGTCTTGCCCTTGGACGCCTCGCCGCGGCCCTTGCGGACCTTCGACTTGTTGGCGCCAGGAGCAGGACGCAGGTCGTGAATCTTGAGCGGAGCCTTGTCAGTCATGACTAGTCGACCTCTTCCACCACGACGAGGTGCGTCACCACGGAGACCATGCCGCGAATCTCGGGCCGGTCCTCCTTGACGACGACGTCGCCGATTCGCTTCAGGCCAAGCGAGCGCAGCGAGTCACGCTGGTTCTGCTTGCCACCGATCTTCGAGCGAACCTGAGTGATCTTCAGGCGTGCCATGACTAGCTCACCGCCTTCGCGGCCGCCGCCTCGGCGAGACCCTCGCGCTGAGCCTTCAGCATCCGGGCCGGGGCCACGTCCTCGATCGGCAGGCCACGGCGGGCGGCGATCTCCTCGGGGCGCGAAAGGCCCTTCAGAGCCGCCACGGTGGCGTGCACGATGTTGATCGGGTTGTCCGAGCCGAGCGACTTGGACAGCACGTCGTGGATGCCCGCGCACTCCAGGACCGCGCGGACCGGGCCACCGGCGATGACGCCGGTACCGGCCGAGGCCGGACGCAGGAAGACGACGCCGGCCGCCTCCTCGCCCTGCACCGTGTGCGGGATCGTGCCCTGGATGCGAGGCACCTTGAAGAAGTGCTTCTTCGCCTCTTCGACGCCCTTGGCGATGGCCGCGGGGACTTCCTTGGCCTTGCCATAGCCGACGCCGACCAGGCCGTTGCCGTCGCCGACGACGACGAGGGCGGTGAAGCTGAAGCGACGACCACCCTTCACGACCTTGGCCACTCGGTTGATCTTCACTACGCGCTCGATGTACGAGACGCCCTTGTCAGCGGCGCCACCGCGGCGATCGTCACGACGGTCCCGCCGCTCGCCACCGGTGCCGCCACCGCGACGCGGAGCTGCAGCCATCAGTGGTTCCTCATCTCAGTTGCCATATCAGAACTCGAGCCCACCTTCGCGGGCGCTGTCCGCCAGAGCGGCGATGCGCCCGGCGTAGCGGTTGCCACCGCGGTCGAAGACGACCGCCGTGATCCCGGCTTCCTTGGCCCGCTGAGCGAGGAGCTCGCCGACCTTCTTGGCCTTCTCCGTCTTGTCCGCTTCCAGCGTGCGCAGCGAGGCGTCCATGGTGGACGCGCTCACCAGGGTGTGGCCGACGGTGTCGTCCACGATCTGCACGAACAGGTGACGCGTCGAACGGTTGACGACCAGGCGCGGACGCGCGGCCGTACCGACGACGTTCTTGCGGACGCGGCGGTGACGGCGGGCCCGCGAGACGGTGCGGGCAGCCGTGTGCTTGCCGAACGCAGTCTTCGGAGCCATGCCTACTTACCAGCCTTTCCGACCTTGCGGCGGATCTGTTCGCCCTGGTAGCGCACGCCCTTGCCCTTGTACGGGTCGGGCTTGCGCAGCTTGCGGATGTTGGCGGCGACCTCGCCGACCTTCTGCTTGTCGATGCCGTCCACGTGGAACAGGGTCGGCTTCTCGACGCGGAAGGTGACGCCCTCGGGGGCGTCGACGATGACCGGGTGGCTGAAGCCCAGCGAGAACTCCAGCTGCGCCGGGCCCTTGGCCTGGACGCGGTAACCGACGCCGACGATCTCCAGGGTCTTGGAGTAGCCCTGCGTGACGCCCTGCACCATGTTGGCGATCAGCGTCCGCGAGAGGCCGTGCAGCGCACGGACCTTGTTCTCGTCGTTGGGACGGGTGACGGCGATGGCGCCGTCCTCGTCGCGGCCCACTGCGATGGGCTCGGCGACCGTGTGAGAAAGCGTGCCCTTCGGGCCCTTGACCTGGACATCCTGGCCGGTGATCGTGATGTCTACGCCACTGGGCACAGGGATGGGCAGCCGTCCGATTCTCGACATGCTGTGTTCCTCCCCTCTACCAGACGTAGGCGAGGACTTCCCCGCCCACACCACGCTTGCCGGCCTGCTTGTCGGTCATGAGACCGGCGGACGTCGAGATGATCGCGACGCCCAGCCCGCCCAGGACTCGAGGCAGATTGTCCTTCTTCGCATAGACCCGCAGACCGGGCTTGGACACCCGGCGCAGTCCAGAGAGCGAACGCTCACGAGTAGGCCCGAACTTGAGCTCCACCACGAGGTTCTTGCCAACCTTGGCGTCTTCGACGGTCCAAGCCTGGATGTAACCCTCCTGCTGGAGGATCTCGGCGATGTGCGCCTTGATCTTCGAGTACGGCATCGACACGCTGTCGTGGTACGCCGAGTTCGCATTACGCAGACGCGTGAGCATGTCTGCGATCGGGTCGGTCATCGTCATGGCCAATGGCCTTCCTCGCCGCGGTTTCCAGTCGGCGAAGCTTCAGTGCTGCGCACTGCTCTGCCGGTGGACCTTCGGCGCGGTCGTGGGTGCTCTCTAGGAGAGCCCCCTGATTTTGACATTTACGGATATGTACGGCCGGAAGCCGCCCCGGGGGCGACCAGTGCCGCCCCCAAGGGTAACTACCAGCTGGACTTGGTGATGCCAGGCAGCTCGCCCCGGTGCGCCATCTCACGGAAGCACACGCGGCACAGGCCGAACTTCCTGTAGACGGCGCGCGGACGACCGCAGCGCGAGCAACGGGTGTAGGCCCGGACCTCGAACTTCTGCTTGCGCCCCGCCTTGGCGATCAGCGACTTCTTCGCCATTGGATCAGGCCTCCTTGAAGGGGAAGCCGAGGAGCTTGAGCAGCGCCCGGCCCTGGTCGTCGTTCTTCGCGGTGGTCACGATCGTGATGTCCATGCCCCGCGGCCGGTCGACCTTGTCCTGGTCGACCTCGTGGAACATGACCTGCTCGGTCAGACCGAAGGTGTAGTTGCCGTTGCCGTCGAACTGCTTCGGCGACAGGCCCCGGAAGTCACGGATGCGGGGCAGCGCCAGCGACAGCAGCCTGTCGAGGAACTCCCACATGCGGTCACCGCGAAGCGTGACGTGCGCGCCGATCGGCATGCCCTCACGCAGCTTGAACTGCGCGATGGACTTGCGCGCCCGGACGACGGCCGGCTTCTGGCCGGTGATCACGGTGAGGTCGCGAACGGCGCCCTCGATCAGCTTCGAGTCGCGGGCCGCCTCGCCGACACCCATGTTGACCTTGATCTTCACCAGGCCGGGGATCTGCATGACGTTCTCGATGCCGAACTGCTCGCGAAGCTGAGCCGCGATCTCCTCGCGGTACTTCGTCTTGAGGCGCGGCGTCGGGCGCTCGGTCTCGGTGGTCGTGGCAGTCATCAGCTGTCCTCACCCGTCTCGTCGGCCTTGTCAGCCTTCTTGTCGGCGGGCTTTTCGGCGGCCTTGTCTTCCTTGAGCTTCTTCACGTTGCTCACGTGGATGGGCCCCTCCATGGTCTGCACGCCGCCGGTCTTGGCGCCACGCGGACCCTGGTTGGTCTCCTTGCCGTGCTTCTTGATCATGTTGACGCCCTCGACCACCACGCGGTCCTCGCGTGGGAAGGTCGCGATCACATGACCCTTGGCACCCTTGTTCTTGCCGGCGATGACCTGGACCAGGTCACCCTTCTTCACATGCAGCTTCGGCATTACAGCACCTCCGGTGCGAGCGAGATGATGCGCATGAACTTCTTGTCGCGCAGCTCGCGGCCGACCGGGCCGAAGATACGAGTGCCACGAGGGTCACCGCTGTCCTTGATGATGACGGCGGCGTTCTCGTCGAAGCGGATGTAGGAGCCGTCGGGCCGGCGGCGCTCCTTGACCGTGCGGACGACGACGGCCTTGACCACGTCGCCCTTCTTGACGCCCGTGCTGCCCGGCAGCGCGTCCTTGACAGTGGCGACGATGACGTCGCCGATACCGGCGTAGCGTCGGCCCGAGCCACCGAGAACACGGATGCAGAGAATCTCCTTGGCACCCGTGTTGTCGGCGACCTTGAGCCGCGACTCCTGCTGGATCACGTTGTACTCCTGTTAGTCGCGCCGGTTCTCATCGCTGAGCCTGGCGGAACCCATCGTTGTCTTGTTCCTCCGGCCACAGCCCCCGTAGGGGGCCGCACCGCAGGCGACGCGGGAGCGAGGCTCCCGCGTCCTTGGACACCGTCATGGGGGCCCTGAGGCCCCCACGAGGCGCGGTATATCCGAGAGGGCCTACTTGGCCTTCTCGAGGATCTCCACGACCCTCCACCGCTTGGTGGCGGAGAGGGGGCGGGTCTCCATCAGAAGCACGCGGTCGCCCACGCCACAGGCGTTGGACTCGTCGTGTGCCTTGTACTTGGTCGTCCGGCGGATGACCTTGCCGTAGAGGCGGTGCTTCACGCGGTCCTCGACGGCGACGACGACGGTCTTGTCCATCTTGTCGCTGACGACCAGGCCCTCACGGACCTTGCGGAAGTTACGCCCCGTCGACTCGGTGGTCTCGGTGGTCTCGGTCTCAGCCATCGCTCGACTCCTTCTCGACCGTGACGATGCCCAGCTCGCGCTCGCGCATCACGGTGTAGATACGGGCGATCTCGCGGCGGACGGCACGCAGCCGCCCGTGGCTCTCCAACTGACCGGTCGCTGACTGGAAGCGGAGGTTGAACAGCTCCTCCTTGGCTTCCTTGAGCTTCTGGACCAGGGTGTCCTGGTCCTCCACCCGCAGCTCGCCGGCGGTCAGGCCCTTAGCCATCACGCCTCACCCACTTCACGCTTAACGATCTTGCACTTCATCGGGAGCTTGTGGATCGCGCGCTGAAGCGCCTCGCGGGCGATCGGCTCGGCCACGCCGGACAGCTCGAACATCACGCGTCCGGGCTTGACGTTGGCGATCCACCACTCCGGCGAACCCTTACCGGAACCCATGCGGGTCTCGGCAGGCTTCTTGGTGAGGGGACGGTCGGGGTAGATGTTGATCCACACCTTGCCGCCACGACGGATGTGACGGGTCATCGCGATACGAGCGGACTCGATCTGGCGGTTGGTCACGTAGGAGTGCTCAAGCGCCTGAATGCCGTACTCGCCGAAGACGACCCTGGTGCCGCCCTTGGCGGCTCCGCTGCGGTCGGGCCGGTGCTGCTTGCGGTGCTTGACCCTGCGAGGGATCAGCATGGTCAGCTCCCTTCAGCACCCGGCTGAGCAGCCGGGCCGGTCTCGGGGGCAGCCTGGGAGGCCGCCTCAGTCCTGGGGGCGCGGTCGCCGCGCTCGCCGCCACGACCGCCACCGCGGCGGGCGCCACCGGCGCCACCACCACGACGCGGACGGTCGCCGCCGCCGCCACGACGGTCGTCACGCTCGCGACGCTGGCCGGCACGGGCGCCGGCAGCCGCCGCCTCGCGCTCGGCGCGGCTCGTCGCGGCCTCGCCCTTGTAGATCCACACCTTCACGCCGATGCGGCCGAAGGTGGTACGGGCCTCGTAGAAGCCGTAGTCGATGTCCGCGCGGAGCGTGTGCAGCGGCACCCGGCCCTCACGGTAGAACTCCGACCGCGACATCTCGGCGCCGCCCAGACGACCGGAGCACTGGACACGGATGCCCTTGGCGCCGGACTTCATGGCCGACTGCATCGCCTTGCGCATGGCACGGCGGAACGAGACACGGCTGGAGAGCTGCTCGGCCACGCCCTGCGCGACGAGCTGCGCGTCGATCTCGGGGTTCTTCACCTCGAGGATGTTGAGCTGGACCTGCTTCTTGGTCAGCTTCTCCAGGTCACCGCGGATGCGGTCGGCCTCCGCGCCGCGACGGCCGATGACGATGCCCGGCCGGGCGGTGTGGATGTCGACCTGGACGCGGTCGGTCGTGCGCTCGATCTCGACCTTGGAGATGCCGGCCCGCTCCATGCCCTTCTGCAGCATGCGACGGATCGCCACGTCCTCGGCGACGTACGACTTGTACAGCTTGTCGGCGTACCACCGGCTCTTGAAGTCGGTCGTGATGCCGAGGCGGAACCCGTGCGGGTTAACCTTCTGGCCCACTATCGGGTCCTTCCCTTCGGCTCGCGGGACTCCACGATCACGGTGATGTGGCTCGTCCGCTTGTTGATCCGATAGGCGCGACCCTGTGCACGCGGACGGAACCGCTTCAGCGTCGGGCCCTCGTCAACCCAGGCGCGGCTCACGAAGAGCGTGCTGGGGTCGAGATCGAAGTTGTGCTCAGCGTTCGCCATGGCGCTGCTGAGCACCTTGTAGATCGGCTCGCTCGCCGACTGGGGAGCGAACTGCAGAACGGCCTGCGCCTCCGAAGCGGGCAGCCCGCGAATAAGGTCCACCACGCGGCGGGCCTTGAGGGGCGTGACACGGACGAACCGCGCCTGAGCCCTGGCTTCCATCGCTTACTCCTCTAAGTGCTTCTGAAGGCGTCTATCGCCGGCTGCGCCGGTCTTCCTTGACGTGGCTCCGGAACGTCCGCGTGGGGGCGAACTCTCCGAGCTTGTGACCGATCATCGACTCGGTGACGAACACCGGGACGTGCTTACGGCCGTCGTGCACGGCGATCGTGTGCCCGAGCATGTCGGGAACGATCATGGAGCGCCGCGACCACGTCTTGATGACGTTCTTGGTGCCCTTCTCGTTCTGGACGTCGACCTTCTTCTGAAGGTGCTCGTCCACGAAGGGACCCTTCTTAAGGCTACGTGGCATTTCGGCTGCTCCTACCGCTTCTTCCTCTTGCTGCGCCGACGGATGATCAGCCGGTCGCTGGCCTTGTTGGCCTGGCGGGTGCGGCCCTCGGGCTTGCCCTTCGGGTTCACCGGGTGGCGACCACCGGAGGTCTTGCCCTCACCACCACCGTGCGGGTGGTCGACAGGGTTCATCGCGACACCGCGGACGGTGGGGCGCTTGCCCTTCCACCGCATACGGCCGGCCTTGCCCCAGTTGATGTTGGCCTGCTCGGCGTTGCCGACCTGGCCGACCGACGCGCGGCAGCGCACGTCGACCATGCGCATCTCACCGGAGGGCATACGCAGCGTGGCGTACTGACCTTCCTTGGCGAGCAGCTGGATCTGAGCGCCCGCGGAACGGCCGAGCTTGGCGCCGCCGCCCGGACGGAGCTCCACCGCGTGGATGAAGGTACCGGTCGGGATGTTGCGCAGCGGCAGGCAGTTGCCCGGCTTGATGTCGGCCGCGGGGCCGTTCTCGATGCGGTCGCCCTGCTTGAGGCCGGTCGGCGCGATGATGTAGCGCTTCTCGCCGTCGGCGTAGTGCAGCAGAGCGATGTTGGCGGTGCGGTTGGGGTCGTACTCGATGTGAGCGACCTTGGCCGGAATGCCGTCCTTGTCATGCCTGCGGAAGTCGATGATCCGGTAGGCGCGCTTGTGACCGCCGCCCTGGTGGCGAGCGGTGACCCGGCCGTGTACGTTACGGCCGCCCTTGTTATGAAGGGGTGCAAGCAGCGACTTCTCCGGCGTGCTGCGGGTGATCTCGGAGAAGTCCGAGACACTGGAACCGCGGCGACCCGGAGTCGTCGGCTTGTACTTACGGATGCCCATCTTTTTCGTTCATCCTCTGTCGGACCCCAGGTCCGGGGACCTGGGGTATCAATTTCGTGCGAAGCCCCAGAAAAGGGGCTCGCGGGAGGCCGGGCCTCCCGCGTGGTTAGCCGATCTGACCGAAGATGTCGATCCGATCGCCCTCGGCCAAGCTCACGATCGCGCGCTTGGTGTCGGGCCGCTTACCGAAACCGGTGCGGGTGCGCTTGCGCTTGCCCTGCCGGTTGATCGTGTTCACGCTGGTGACCTTGACCCCGAAGATCTGCTCAACGGCGATCTTCACCTGGGTCTTGTTCGCGCTCTTGCGCACCAGGAACGTGTACTTGTTGTTCTCATCGATCAGGCCGTAGCTCTTCTCAGAGACGACCGGCTTGAGGATGATGTCGCGCGGGTCGGCGATCTTCTCCATCAGGCCTCTTCCTTCCCGCCCTGGCCCAGCCTGGCGACGACCTGGTCGTACGCCTCCTGGGTGAAGACCACGTCGTCGTGGACGAGCACGTCGTAGGTGTTGAGCTGACCGGAGTCCAGCAGGTGGACCTCCGGCGCGTTGCGCAGGCTCAGCCAGGTCAGCTCGTCGGTCTCGTCGACCACGACGAGGACCGACTTGGCCTGGGTGATGGTGCGCAGCGCCTGCAGGGCGGCCTTCGTCTTCGGCGTCTCGCCGGAGACCAGGCTGCTCACCACGTGCACACGACCGCCGCCGGCCCGGTCGGACAGGGCGCCGCGGAGCGCGGCGGCCTTCATCTTCTTGGGCGTGCGCTGCGAGTAGTCGCGCGGCACCGGGCCGTGGACGACGCCGCCGCCCGCGAACTGCGGCGCACGGGTCGAGCCCTGACGGGCGCGGCCGGTGCCCTTCTGCCGGTACGGCTTCTTGCCGCCGCCGGAGACCTCACCACGGGTCTTGGCCTTGTGGGTGCCCTGCCGACGAGCGGCGAGCTGGGCCACGACCACCTGGTGGATCAGCGGCACGTTGACCTTGGCGCCGAAGATGTCCTCGGGCAGGTCGACGGTCCCGGTCTTCGCCCCGCTGGCGTCAAGGACGTCAATGGTGCTCACTTGGCAGCCCCCTTCTTGGCAGCGGTGCGAACGAGGACCAGACTGCCGTTGGCGCCGGGGATCGCACCCTTGATCAGGATGAGACCCTTCTCGGCGTCCACGGAATGAACCTTCAGGCTCTGCACGGTGGTGCGGACGTTACCCATCCGACCGGCCATGCGCAGACCCTTGAATACGCGTCCCGGGGTGGCGCAGCCACCGATGGAACCCGGCGACCGGTGCTTGCGCTGCGTGCCGTGCGACGCGCCCAGACCACCGAAGCCGTGCCGCTTCATGACACCGGCGAAGCCCTTGCCCTTGCTCTTGCCCGTCACGTCGACGAACTGGCCGGCCTCGAAGGTGTCGGCCAGCAGCTCCTGGCCGAGGGTGTAGTCGCTCGCGTCGTCGGTGCGGATCTCCGCGAAGTAACGGCGCGGGGTGATGTCGTGCTTACGCAGGTAGTCGCCGAGCGGCTTGTTGACCTTCCGGGGGTCGACCTGCCCGAAGCCGAGCTGGATGGCCGAGTAGCCGTCCTTTTCAGCGGTGCGGACGCGGGTCACCACGCACGGACCGGCCTCGACCACGGTCACCGGGACCATCCGGTTGTCCGCGTCGAAGACCTGGGTCATGCCGAGCTTCTTGCCCAGGACGCCCTTGATCGTCTTAGCCATGTCAGTGCGTTCCCTCAGAGCTTGATCGAAATGTCGACGCCCGCGGGGAGGTCGAGCCGCATGAGCGAGTCAACCGTCTTGGGGGTCGGATCGATGATGTCAATCAGCCGCTTGTGCGTGCGCATCTCGAAGTGCTCGCGGCTGTCCTTGTACTTGTGCGGCGAACGGATGACGCAGTACACGTTCTTCTCGGTCGGCAGCGGCACCGGGCCCGCGACCTTCGCGCCAGTCCGCGTCACCGTCTCGACGATCTTCTTGGCCGAAACGTCGATGACCTCGTGGTCATAGGCCTTAAGCCGGATGCGGATCTTCTGTCCCGCCATAGTGGCCTCGGTGTCCTTCGCTGTCGTCTGAAAAAGTATCGTGCGGCAGGATGCCGCTGGGTGGTGCGATGCTCCACGAGACAGACGCAGTCGATCTGCCTTTTCTTCCGTGATCCGGCAGTAACTTCGGTCACTGGCCTGCTTCGGTCACTGGGCCGAAGTGACTGCTGGATCACGGCTTTGCCGTGGAGCCGGGGAGCGGAGCCCGTACGGACTCCGAACCCCTGTCGTGGTGCGGCGGCCGGCCCCTGTGTGGAGGCCGACCGCCACCCCGCGGTCGAGCTACTTGATGATCTTCGTGACCCGACCGGCGCCGACGGTGCGGCCACCCTCACGGATCGCGAACTTGAGGCCTTCCTCCATGGCGATGGGCTGGATCAGCTCAACGCGCATCTCGGTGTTGTCGCCCGGCATGACCATCTCGGTGCCCTCGGGGAGGTTCACCACGCCGGTCACGTCCGTCGTACGGAAGTAGAACTGCGGGCGGTAGTTGTTGAAGAACGGCGTGTGGCGGCCGCCCTCGTCCTTGGACAGGATGTAGACCTGGCCGGTGAACTCGGTGTGCGGGGTCGTCGTGCCCGGCTTGATGATGCACTGGCCGCGCTCGACGTCGTCACGCTTGATGCCACGGAGGAGCAGCGCGGCGTTGTCGCCGGCGTGGCCCTCGTCGAGCATCTTGTTGAACATCTCGATGCTGGTGACGGTGGTGGTCGTCTTCTCCGGCTTGATGCCGATGATGTCGACCTGCTCGTTCACCTTGACGATGCCGCGCTCGATACGACCGGTGACGACGGTGCCGCGACCGGTGATCGAGAAGACGTCCTCGACCGGCATGAGGAACGGCTTCTCCGTCTCACGCGGGGGCTCGGGGACGTTCTCGTCGACGGCGTTCATCAGCTCGATGATGCTGTCGGCCCACTTCTCGTCGCCCTCGAGAGCCTTGAGCGCGGAGACGCGGACGACCGGCAGGTCGTCGCCGGGGAACTCCTGAGCGGACAGGAGCTCACGGACCTCGAGCTCGACGAGCTCCAGGATCTCCTCGTCGTCGACCATGTCGGCCTTGTTGAGGGCCACGACGATGTAGGGGACGCCGACCTGGCGGGCCAGGAGGACGTGCTCCTTCGTCTGCGGCATGGGGCCGTCGGTGGCGGCGACCACGAGGATCGCGCCGTCCATCTGAGCGGCACCGGTGATCATGTTCTTCACGTAGTCGGCGTGACCGGGGCAGTCCACGTGGGCGTAGTGGCGCTTCTCGGTCTGGTACTCGACGTGCGCGATGGAGATCGTGATGCCGCGGGCCTTCTCCTCCGGCGCCTTGTCGATCTTGTCGAACGGGGTCGCCGCGTTCAGGTCCGGGTAACGGTCGTGGAGCACCTTGGTGATCGCCGCGGTCAGTGTGGTCTTACCGTGGTCGATATGCCCAATGGTGCCGATGTTCATGTGCGGCTTGTTCCGCTCGAACTTGGCCTTGCCCACTGGTTCTCTCCTTGAGAATCTGACTGACTTTCGTCATACACACTCGGGCCCGGGTGATCCCGAACCCCTAGGCGGCGGGACGGCTCGCACCGTCCCGCCAGGGACCGGAACTATTCGCCCCGGGCCTTCGCGACGATCTCCTTGGCGATGCCCGGAGGCACCTCAGCGTAGGAGTCGAACTGCATGCTGTAGCTCGCGCGCCCCTGAGTCTTGCTGCGCAGGTCACCCACGTAGCCGAACATCTCCGACAGCGGCACGAGCGCCTTGACGACACGGGCGCCGGCCCGCTCGTCCATGGCCTGGATCTGCCCGCGACGACCGTTGAGGTCGCCGATGACATCACCCATGTAGTCCTCGGGCGTGGTGACCTCGACGGCCATCATCGGCTCGAGGAGCACGGCGTCAGCCTTGCGCGCGGCCTCCTTGAACGCCATCGAACCGGCGATCTTGAAGGCCATTTCCGAGGAGTCGACGTCGTGCGCGGCACCGTCGGTCAGCGTCACCTTCACGCCCACCATCGGGTAGCCGGCCAGCACGCCGAACTCAGCGGCCTCCTGCGCGCCCGCGTCGACCGACGGGATGTACTCCCTCGGCACGCGGCCACCGGTGACCTTGTTCTCGAACTCGTAACCGTCGTTGCCCTCGCCCAGCGGCTCCAGGTCGATGATCACCCGCGCGAACTGACCGGAACCACCGGTCTGCTTCTTGTGGGTGTAGTCGACCTTCTCCACCTTGCGGCGAATGGTCTCACGGTAGGCGACCTGGGGACGGCCGACGTTGGCCTCGACCTTGAACTCGCGACGCATGCGGTCGACGAGGATCTCAAGGTGAAGCTCGCCCATGCCCCAGATGACCGTCTGGCCGGTCTCCTCGTCACGACGGACCTGGAAGGACGGGTCCTCCTCGGCCAGCCGCTGGATCGCGGTCGACAGCTTCTCCTGGTCGCCCTTGGTCTTGGGCTCGATGGCGACGTTGATGACCGGAGCCGGGAACGTCATCGACTCGAGCACGACCTGGTTGGCCGGGTCGGACAGGGTGTCACCGGTGGTGGTGTCCTTCAGACCCATCACGGCGACGATCTGACCGGCGATCGCCGACGGGCGCTCTTCGCGCTTGTTGGCGTGCATCTGGTAGATCTTGCCGATCCGCTCCTTCTTGCCCTTCACAGAGTTGATGACCTGTGAACCGGCCTCGAGCGTGCCCGAGTAGATGCGGATGTAGGTGATCTTGCCAAGGTGCGGGTCGCTGGCGATCTTGAAGGCCAGCGCGGAGAACGGCTCGGTCGGGTCCGCGTGACGCTCGACGGCCTTGCTCTCGTCACCGACGGCGTGACCGGCGATGGCCGGGATGTCGGTCGGCGCGGGCAGGTAGGCGACGATCGCGTCGAGCAGGGGCTGCACGCCCTTGTTCTTGAACGCGGTGCCACACAGGACCGGGTTGACGGCGCTCGCCAGCGTCGCGCGACGCAGGGCCGCGACCAGCTGCTCCTCGGTGGGCTCGGTGCCCTCGAGGAAGAGCTCCATCAGCTCGTCGTCGTTCTCGGCGACGGTCTCGACCAGCTTGTCGCGCCACTCGCGAGCGGCCTCGGCGTGGTCGGCCGGGATGTCGACGACGTCGTACATCTCGCCCTTGGCAGCCTCGGCGCTCCAGAGGAGGCCCTTCATCTTGATCAGGTCGATGACGCCCTTGAAGTCGGCCTCAACGCCCCACGGGAGCTGGACGACGGCCGGGGTCGCGGCCAGACGGCTGATCATCATCTCGACGCAGCGGTGGAACTCCGCGCCGACCCGGTCCATCTTGTTCACGAAGCAGATGCGGGGGACGTTGTAGCCGTCAGCCTGGCGCCACACCGTCTCCGACTGCGGCTCGACACCCGCCACACCGTCGAACACGGCGACGGCGCCGTCGAGCACGCGCAGCGAGCGCTCCACCTCGATGGTGAAGTCGACGTGCCCCGGAGTGTCGATGATGTTGATGGTGTGACCGGCCCACTCACAGGTCGTCGCGGCGGACGTGATCGTGATGCCGCGCTCCTGCTCCTGCTCCATCCAGTCCATGGTGGCTGCGCCCTCGTGGACTTCACCCAGCTTGTAGTTGATGCCGGTGTAGAACAGGATGCGCTCGGTCGTGGTGGTCTTGCCCGCGTCGATATGGGCCATGATCCCGATGTTGCGGACCTTGGCCAGGTCAAGAGCGGTCGTGGTGGCCACTTTCTTCGCGTCCTCGTCGTCTCGTCGAACCCGCCGGGGTTACCAGCGGTAGTGGGCGAAGGCCTTGTTGGACTCGGCCATCTTGTGGGTGTCCTCGCGCTTCTTCACGCTCGCCCCGAGGCCGTTGCTGGCGTCGAGGAGCTCGTTCATCAGGCGCTCGGTCATGGTCTTCTCGCGGCGGGCCCGGGAGTACTGCACGAGCCAGCGCAGGGCCAGGGTGGTGCTGCGCGCGGCGCGCACCTCGACCGGCACCTGGTAGGTGGCGCCACCGACACGGCGGCTGCGGACCTCGAGGGTCGGCTTGACGTTGTCAAGCGCGCGCTTGAGGGTGACGACCGGGTCGTTGCCCGTCTTCTCCCTGCAGCCCTCGAGGGCGCCGTAGACGATCGACTGCGCGATGGAGCGCTTGCCGTCCAGGAGCACCTTGTTGATCAGGGCGGTGACCAGCGGCGAACTGTAAACCGGGTCAGACATGAGCTGACGACGGCCAGGAGAACCCTTGCGAGGCATAGTTAGCTCTTCTCCCTCTTCGCGCCGTAGCGGCTACGGGCCTGCTTGCGGTTGCGGACACCCTGGGTGTCGAGCGAGCCGCGGATGATCTTGTAGCGAACACCCGGCAGGTCCTTCACACGACCGCCACGCACGAGCACGATGGAGTGCTCCTGCAGGTTGTGACCCACACCCGGGATGTAGGCCGTGACCTCGATGCCGTTGGTGAGCCGAACACGGGCCACCTTGCGCAGTGCCGAGTTGGGCTTCTTCGGGGTCGTGGTGTAAACGCGCTGGCACACGCCGCGCCGCTGCGGACTCCCCTTGAGGGCAGGAGTCTTGGTCTTGGAGACCTTGTCCTGCCGGCCCTTGCGGACCAACTGCTGAATAGTGGGCACTGCCACTCCGTTTCGTGCCTTGGCCGGTGTTACGTCAGTTGTGCGAATCCACAGGTTCTGCCGGTGTCATGACCTGCGGATTGTCCTTGCTCCCGCGCCCCCGCGCTCGGGCGTGTCGCGCTCTCCGCACAGACACATCCACGACGCTTCAAGCCAGGAAGCCGACTGGCACTCCTCTGATATGAGCGCACAGCCGAGAGCCCGCAAAGCTACGGGCACGATGGTCTAGGTTACCAGGCCCGCCCGACACGTCAAAACGGCGCGAGTCGCTATGGGGGGCGTCTCGCATCCGCTCTGTGCGGCCCGTCTCGTGGCCGCTGCTCCGCCGACCATGATATAGCCCCTTCCCCATGCTCAACCCCAAAACCTTCTTCTTTTCGGACCGGCCCGCCCAAGGCCACGAACAGGCCCATTCGCGTTCACGGCCACGGGCCCACGTCCGCCCGTACGCCGACGCCGTTCCGGGACGACACCCGGCGGAGCACTCGCACCCGTGAAGGGCTGACGGACGCGTACGGACCCCGCACGGGACCTCCACGCCCGAGGCGCGGGGCCCGGAAACGGGAAACGCCCGGGCCTCTCGAACGAGACCCGGGCGCTTCGCCGTGCTGACGACCGTTACCGGTTGTACTGACCGAAGTCGTACTCCTCCAGCGGGACGGCCTCGCCGCTGCCGGTGCCGAAGGTGTAGTCGGCCGCGGAGCCGTCGTAGCCGCCGACCGTGTACATGGCGGCCTTGGCCTCCTCGGTCGGCTCGACCCGGATGTTGCGGTACTGGGGCATGCCCGTGCCGGCCGGGATGAGCTTACCGATGATGACGTTCTCCTTCAGGCCCAGGAGCGAGTCGGACTTGGCGTGGATCGCCGCGTCCGTCAGGACCCTGGTCGTCTCCTGGAAGGAGGCCGCCGACAGCCACGACTCGGTGGCGAGCGACGCCTTCGTGATGCCCATGAGCACCGGGCGACCGGCGGCCGGGGAGCCGTTCTCCGCCACCGTCTCACGGTTCATCTGCTCGAAGCGCGGACGCTCGACGAGCTCGCCGGGCAGCAGGTCGGTGTCACCGGACTCGAGCACGTTCACGCGCTTGAGCATCTGCCGCACGATGATCTCGATGTGCTTGTCGTGGATCGACACACCCTGCGACCGGTAGACCTGCTGGACCTCGGCCACCAGGTGCAGCTGCACGGCCCGCGGGCCGAGGATGCGCAGCACCTCGTTGGGGTTGACGGCGCCGGCGACCAGCTGCTGGCCGACCGACACGCGCGAACCCTCGGAGACCAGCAGCCGCGACCGCATGGACACCGGGTAGGCGATCTCCTCGGAGCCGTCGTCGGGCGTGATGACGATCTTGCGGGACTTGTCGGTCTCGTCGATCCGGACCCGGCCCTCCGCCTCGGAGATCGGGGCGACACCCTTGGGGATGCGCGCCTCGAACAGCTCCTGGACTCGGGGCAGACCGTGGGTGATGTCGGCACCCGCCACACCACCGGTGTGGAAGGTCCGCATCGTCAGCTGGGTGCCGGGCTCGCCGATCGACTGGGCGGCGATGATGCCGACCGCCTCGCCGACGTCCACGAGCTTGCCGGTGGCCAGCGAACGGCCGTAGCAGGTCGCGCAGACACCGATCTTGGCCTCGCAGACGAGCGCGCTGCGGGTGCGGACGGTCTCGACGCCGGCCTCGACCAGGGCGGTGACGTGCGTGTCGTTGATGTCGACACCCGCCGCCGCGATGATCTTGCCGTCGACCTCGACGTCCTCGGCCAGGATGCGGCCGTGCACGTTGGACTCGGCGTTCTCGGCCTTGACCAGGTTGCCCGACGCGTCGCGCTCGCCGACGTGCAGCGGGACCGCGCGGTCGGTGCCGCAGTCGATCTCGCGGACGATGACGTCCTGCGCGACGTCCACCAGACGACGGGTCAGGTAACCCGAGTCGGCGGTGCGCAGGGCGGTGTCGGCCAGACCCTTCCGCTGTCCGTGGGTGGAGATGAAGTACTCCAGCACCGACAGGCCCTCGCGGAACGAGGCCTTGATCGGCCGCGGGATCGTCTCACCCTTGGTGTTGGACACCAGACCACGGATGCCGGCGATCTGACGCACCTGCATCTTGTTACCGCGGGCGCCGGAGTTGACCATCATCCAGACCGGGTTGGTCGCCGGGAAGGCGTTGACCATGTCGGTCTCGACGTCGGCCGTGGCGTGGGTCCAGATCTCGATGAGCTCCTGACGGCGCTCCTCGTCGGTGATCAGACCGCGCTCGTACTCACGCTGCACCTTGTCGGCGCGGCGCTCGTAGTTCTCCATGATTTCCTGCTTGTTGGGCGGCGCGACGACGTCGTCGATCGAGATCGTGACGCCGGAGCGGGTCGCCCAGCGGAAGCCCGCGTCCTTGAGCGCGTCGAGCGAGTTGGCCACCTCGACCTTGGGGTAGGTCTCGGCCAGCTCGTTGACGATCGTGGACAGCTGCTTCTTGCCCACCTGGAAGTTGACGAACGGGTAGGACAGCGGCAGCGTCTGGTTGAACAGGCAGCGGCCGAACGTCGTCTCCAGTCGGATCGGGTCGCCCTGCTCCCAGCCCTCGGGGGCCACCCAGTCACGCGGCGGCAGGACGTCCTTGATCCGGATCTGGATCTTCGCCTGGATCTCCAGCTCGCGACGGTCGAAGGCCATCTGCGCCTCGGCGATGGAGCCGAAGACCCGGCCCTCACCCAGCGCGCCCTCCTTCATGGTCGTCAGCCAGTAGAGGCCGATGACCATGTCCTGGGTGGGCATGGTGACGGGCTTGCCGTCGGCCGGCTTGAGGATGTTGTTGGTCGAGAGCATCAGGATGCGCGCCTCGGCCTGGGCCTCAGCCGACAGCGGCAGGTGCACGGCCATCTGGTCGCCGTCGAAGTCCGCGTTGAAGGCGGTGCAGACGAGCGGGTGGATCTGGATGGCCTTGCCCTCGACGAGCTGCGGCTCGAACGCCTGGATGCCCAGACGGTGGAGCGTGGGCGCGCGGTTGAGCAGCACCGGGTGCTCGGTGATGACCTCTTCGAGCACGTCCCACACCACGGGGCGGGCGCGCTCGACCATCCGCTTGGCCGACTTGATGTTCTGCGCGTGGTTGAGGTCCACGAGCCTCTTCATCACGAACGGCTTGAACAGCTCCAGCGCCATCTGCTTGGGCAGACCGCACTGGTGCAGCTTGAGCTGCGGGCCGACGACGATGACCGAACGGCCGGAGTAGTCGACTCGCTTGCCCAGCAGGTTCTGGCGGAAGCGGCCCTGCTTGCCCTTGAGCATGTCGCTCAGGGACTTGAGCGGGCGGTTGCCGGGGCCGGTGACCGGGCGGCCGCGACGGCCGTTGTCGAACAGCGCGTCGACGGCCTCCTGCAGCATCCGCTTCTCGTTGTTCACGATGATCTCGGGCGCGCCGAGGTCGAGCAGACGCTTGAGGCGGTTGTTGCGGTTGATGACCCGGCGGTAGAGGTCGTTCAGGTCGGAGGTGGCGAAGCGGCCACCGTCGAGCTGAACCATCGGCCGCAGGTCCGGCGGGATCACCGGGATGCAGTCGAGGACCATGCCGCGCGGCGAGTTGGTGGTGTTGAGGAACGCGGAGACGACCTTGAGCCGCTTGAGCGCGCGGGCCTTCTTCTGGCCCTTGCCGCTGCGGATGGTCTCGCGCAGGTTCTCGGCCTCGGCGTCGAGGTCGAAGCTGATCAGGCGGTCCTGGATCGCCTGCGCGCCCATGCCGCCCTTGAAGTAGCGGCCGAAGCGGTCACGCATCTCGCGGTAGAGCAGCTCGTCGCCCTCGAGGTCCTGGACCTTGAGGTTCTTGAAGCGGCTCCAGACCTCCTCGAGCCGGTCCAGCTCACGCTGGGCCCGGTCGCGGAGCTGGCGCATCTCGCGCTCGGCGCCCTCACGCACCTTGCGGCGCTGGTCGCCCTTGGCGCCGGCGGCCTCGAGCTCGGCCAGGTCGCCTTCGAGCTTCTTCTGCCTGGCCTCGACGTCGGCGTCGCGACGCTGCTCGATGTGCTGCCGCTCGACGGAGATCTTCGCCTCCAGCGAGGGCAGGTCACGCTCGCGCATCTCGGTGTCGACCTGCGTGATCATGTACGCCGCGAAGTAGATGACCTTCTCCAGGTCCTTCGGGGCGAGGTCGAGCAGGTAGCCGAGGCGCGACGGGACACCCTTGAAGTACCAGATGTGGGTGACCGGCGCGGCCAGCTCGATGTGGCCCATCCGCTCACGGCGCACCTTGGCGCGCGTGACCTCGACGCCACAGCGCTCACAGATGATGCCCTTGAAGCGGACGCGCTTGTACTTGCCGCAGTAGCACTCCCAGTCGCGGGTCGGGCCGAAGATCTTCTCGCAGAAGAGCCCGTCCTTTTCCGGCTTGAGGGTGCGGTAGTTGATGGTCTCGGGCTTCTTGACCTCGCCGTGCGACCACTGACGGATGTCGTCGGCCGTCGCCAGCCCGATCCGAAGCTCGTCGAAGAAGTTGACGTCCAGCATTCGTGCGATCCCCCTCAGACTTCTTCCACGCTGCTCGGCTCACGCCGGGACAGATCGATACCGAGCTCCTCCGCTGCGCGGAAGACGTCCTCGTCGGTGTCGCGCATCTCGATGGACATGCCGTCGCTGGAGAGCACCTCGACGTTCAGGCACAGCGACTGCATTTCCTTGATGAGGACCTTGAAGGACTCGGGGATTCCCGGCTCCGGGATGTTCTCGCCCTTGACGATGGCCTCGTAGACCTTCACGCGGCCGAGGACGTCGTCGGACTTGATCGTCAGGAGCTCCTGCAGGGCGTAGGCGGCGCCGTACGCCTCCAGCGCCCACACCTCCATCTCACCGAAGCGCTGGCCGCCGAACTGGGCCTTACCGCCGAGCGGCTGCTGGGTGATCATGGAGTACGGGCCGGTCGAACGCGCGTGGATCTTGTCGTCGACCAGGTGGAGGAGCTTGAGGATGTAGATGTAGCCGACCGAGATCGGGTACGGGAACGGCTCGCCGGAACGGCCGTCGTACAGCCGCGCCTTGCCGCTCTGCTCGACCATCCGGTCGCCGTCACGGTTGGGGATGGTGTTGCCGAGCAGGCCGACGATCTCTTCCTCGTGGGCGCCGTCGAAGACCGGCGTGGCCATGTTGGTGCGCGGCTCGACCTGGCCGAAGCCCTTGTCGCGCAGCCGCTCGGCCCACGCCTCCTGGACGCCGGTGATGTCCCAGCCCCGGGCGGCGATCCACCCCAGGTGGGTTTCGAGCACCTGGCCGACGTTCATTCGGCCGGGCACGCCCAGCGGGTTGAGGATGATGTCGACCGGGGTGCCGTCCTCCAGGAACGGCATGTCCTCGACCGGCAGGATCTTGGAGATGACGCCCTTGTTGCCGTGGCGGCCGGCCAGCTTGTCGCCGTCGGTGATCTTACGCTTCTGGGCCACGTAGACGCGGACCAGCTCGTTGACGCCGGGGGGAAGCTCGTCGCCCTCCTCGCGGCTGAACACGCGGACGCCGATGACCTTGCCCTGCTCGCCGTGCGGCACCTTCAGCGAGGTGTCGCGGACCTCACGGGCCTTCTCACCGAAGATCGCGCGCAGCAGCCGCTCCTCGGGGGTCAGCTCGGTCTCACCCTTGGGCGTGACCTTGCCGACGAGGATGTCGCCGGGGACGACCTCGGCGCCGATGCGGATGATCCCGCGCTCGTCGAGGTCGGCCAGGACCTCTTCGGAGACGTTCGGGATGTCGCGGGTGATCTCCTCCGGGCCCAGCTTGGTGTCACGGGCGTCGACCTCGTGCTCCTCGATGTGGATCGAGGAGAGGACGTCGTCCTGGACCAGCCGCTGGGACAGGATGATCGCGTCTTCGTAGTTGTGGCCCTCCCACGGCATGAACGCCACGAGGAGGTTCTTGCCCAGCGCCATCTCGCCCTTGTCGGTGCAGGGACCGTCGGCGATGACCTGGTTGACCTCGATGCGGTCGCCCTCGGCCACGATGGGCTTCTGGTTGAACGAGGTGCCCTGGTTGGAGCGCTTGAACTTGGCCACCCGGTACGTCGTCCGGGTGCCGTCGTCGTTCATGACCGTGACGTAGTCGGCGGAGACCTCCTCGACCACGCCGGCCTTCTCGGCGCTGATGACGTCACCGGCGTCGGTCGCGGCACGGTATTCCATGCCGGTGCCGACCAGCGGCGCCTCGCTCTTGAGGAGCGGCACCGACTGGCGCTGCATGTTGGAGCCCATGAGCGCGCGGTTGGCGTCGTCGTGCTCGAGGAAGGGGATCATCGCGGTGGCGACCGACACCATCTGGCGCGGCGACACGTCGATGTAGTCGACTTCCTCGGCGCGGGCGAGCTCGGTCTCGCCGCCCTTGGTGCGGACCAGGACGCGGGACTCGGCGAACGACCCGTCGGGGTTGAGCACCGTGTTGGCCTGCGCCTTGACGAAGCGGTCCTCCTCGTCGGCCGTCAGGTAGTCGATCTGGTCGGTGACCTTGCCGTCGACGACCTTGCGGTAAGGAGTCTCCACGAAGCCGAAGGCGTTGATCCGGCCGTAGGAGGCCAGCGAGCCGATGAGGCCGATGTTGGGGCCTTCAGGGGTCTCGATCGGGCACATCCGGCCGTAGTGGGACGGGTGCACGTCTCGGACCTCGAAGCCGGCCCGCTCACGCGACAGACCACCGGGGCCCAGCGCGGACAGACGCCGCTTGTGCGTCAGGCCGGCCAGCGGGTTGGTCTGGTCCATGAACTGCGACAGCTGCGAGGTGCCGAAGAACTCCCGGATCGACGCGACGACCGGGCGGATGTTGATCAAGGTCTGCGGCGTGATCGCCTCGACGTCCTGCGTCGTCATGCGCTCGCGCACGACGCGCTCCATCCGGGCCAGGCCCAGGCGGACCTGGTTCTGGATCAGCTCGCCGACGCTGCGCAGGCGGCGGTTGCCGAAGTGGTCGATGTCGTCGGTCTCGACGATCACCGTGTCGATCGGCGCGCCCTCGGCGGCCGGCATCGTCTCCTCGCCCGCGTGGAGGCGGACGATGTACTCGATCGTGGCGACGATGTCCTCTTCGGTCAGCGTGCCCTGCGTGATCTCCGCACCGACCCCGAGCTTCTTGTTGATCTTGTAGCGGCCGACCTTGGCCAGATCGTAACGCTTGGGGTTGAAGTACAGGTTCTCCAGCAGGGTCTGCGCCGACTCCTTGGTCGGCGGCTCACCCGGCCGCAGCTTGCGGTAGATGTCGAGCAGCGCGTCGTCCTGACCGGCCGTGTGGTCCTTCTCCAGCGTGGCCCGCATCGACTCGTACTGCCCGAACCGCTCGAGAATCTGGTCGCTGGTCCACCCCAGCGCCTTGAGAAGCACGGTGACGGCCTGCTTGCGCTTACGGTCGATGCGCACACCGACGCTGTCACGCTTGTCGATCTCGAACTCGAGCCAGGCACCCCGCGACGGGATGACCTTGCAGCCGTACAGGTCCTTGTCGGACGTCTTGTCGACACTGCGGTCGAAGTAGACGCCCGGCGAACGCACCAGCTGCGAGACCACCACACGCTCGGTGCCGTTGATGATGAAGGTGCCCTTCGGCGTCATGAGCGGGAAGTCGCCCATGAACACCGTCTGGCTCTTGATCTCACCGGTGGTGTTATTGATGAACTCCGCCGTGA